>NZ_JBEZYC010000007.1:492210-513256 GCF_040638345.1 Kribbella sp. NPDC026611 | reverse complement strand
CCTGAGCCCGGTGCACTACCGGACCCAGACCCTCGCAGCCTAGAAACCCTCTATAACCTCTTACTTAACCAATCCAACTTCCGGGGACCAGTTCAGTCCGGCGGGGGCTGCTTTCGTCGGAGCCTCAGGCGACCTGGTACGGCGTGAGGTCGCCGGCCAGCGCCGGGTGCACGCGGGCCGAGACCCGGGTGCCGTCGGCGGTGTGCTCGAGCTGTTCGACCGAGCCCTCGGAGTGAATCCGGGAGACCAGGTCACCGCGGTCGTACGGCAGTAGGACGTCGAGCGAGATGTGCGGCTGCGGGAGCGAACCCTCGAGCAGCTCGCGCAGCTTGTCGATGCCCTCGCCGGTCCGGGCCGAGACCACGATCGCGTGCGGCTCGCGGTGCAGGATCGGCGCCAGCGCCATCGGGTCGGCGGCGTCGGCCTTGTTGATCACGATGATCTCCGGCACGTCCGTCGCGTTGATCTCGGCCAGCACCTCGCGGACCGCCTGGATCTGCGCGATCGGGTCGGGGTGCGAACCGTCGACCACGTGCAGCAGCAGGTCGGCGTCCGTGACCTCCTCCAGCGTCGAGCGGAACGCCTCGACGATGTCGTGCGGCAGGTGCCGGACGAACCCGACGGTGTCGGTCAGCGTGTACACGCGGCCGTCCGAGGTCGTGGTCCGTCGGGTGGTCGGGTCCAGGGTCGCGAACAGCGCGTCCTCGACCAGCACACCCGCGCCGGTGATCCGGTTCAGCAGCGACGACTTGCCGGCGTTCGTGTAGCCCGCGATCGCCACAGAGGGCACCAGGTTGCGGCGGCGCTCCTGGCGCATGGTCGAGCGGGTGCTCTTCATGTCCTTGAGCAGGCGGCGCAGCTTGGAGATCTTGGTGTTGATCCGGCGCCGGTCGGTCTCGATCTTGGTCTCACCGGGACCACGACCACCGATACCGCCACCGGCCGCACCGACGCGTCCACCGGCCTGGCGGGACAGGTTGCCACCCCAACCACGCAGGCGCTGCTTCATGTACTGCAGCTGCGCCAGCTCGACCTGGGCCTTGCCTTCCTTGCTCTTCGCGTGCTGCGCGAAGATGTCCAGGATCAGCGCGGTCCGGTCCACGACCTTGACCTTGAGCTTGTCCTCCAGGTTGCGCAGCTGCGCGGGGGCCAGCTCGCCGTCGGCGATCACGGTGTCGGCGCCGAGCGACGCGACCAGGTTGCGCAGGTCGGTCACCTTGCCGGAACCGATGAAGGTCGCCGGGTCCGGCTTCTTCCGCCGCTGGATCACGCCGTCCAGGACCTCGGAACCGGCGGTCTCGGCGAGCAGCTTCAGCTCGGCCAGCGAGTTCTCCGCGTCCTCGGCGCTGCCCTCGGTCCAGACGCCGACCAGCAGCACCCGCTCGAGCAGCAGCCTGCGGTACTCGACCTCGCTGATGTCGGTCAGCTCGGTCGACATGCCCACGACGCGGCGAAGCGCTTGGCGCTCCTCCAGCTCGAGGCCCTCGGTGCTCAGCTCGTACGCATCGTGACCCGTCAACGAATCGCCTGAGTCCTCGCCCTCGATGAGGTCAAGTTCGACGTCGGTGGTCTCGTCGTAAGAATGTGAATGGGTCGTCATATACCTTCCATGGTGGCACGGGCCTCCAGTACAAGCGACCCGTTTACCAACGTCAACGCCCCACGCGGCAGCAGGATTCCCGCACTAGACCGGTAGCCACGATGTGTCGAACTGACCCCGAGCGTGCAGAACGGCCGGACCCGTCAGCTCCAGGTGGTTGTCGGCACGCCAAGTCACGGACACCTCACCGCCTGGTACGCCGACGCGGTACGTCACCGGCAGCGCGTCCCGGGCCGCCCGCGCGGCGGCTACCGTCACGGCACACGTCCCGGTCCCGCAGGACCGCGTCTCCCCCGACCCGCGCTCGTGGACGCGCATGTCGACGTCGTGCGGACCACGCCGTACGACGAACTCCACGTTCACGCCGTCCGGGAAGGCCTCGGCCGGGGACCAGGTGGGCTGGTCGCACAGGTTGCCCGGCTCGCGCAGGTCGTCGACGAACGCGACCGCGTGCGGGTTGCCCATGTCGACGGACAGCGCCGGCCACTGGTGCCCGGCCGCCTCGACGACGACTCCGGCAGCGGCAAAGACCTTCGGTTCGCCCATGTCGACCGTCAGCGTGCCGTCGTCGTTCTGGACGACCTCCCGGACGCCCGCACGGGTGCCGATCCGCACCGGCTTGCCGTCGATCAACCCGGCCTCGGCCAGATACTTCACGAAGACCCGAACCCCGTTGCCGCACATCTCCGCGATCGAGCCGTCCGCGTTGCGGTAGTCCATGAACCAGTCGCCGCCGTCTTCGACGTACGCCTGCTTGTCCCCGGCGATCACCCGCAGTACGCCGTCAGCGCCGAGGCCCGCGTGCCGGTCGCAGAGGAACCGCACCAGCGCCGCGTCCAGGTCGCCGTGCACCGAACCGTCGGGGTCGGGCAGGATCACGAAGTCGTTCTCCGTACCATGGCCCTTCAGCCAGGAAAACGTGCTCATGAAGGAGATCGTACGGTGCTGGTCGCCTACTTCTGGGAGCAGGAGGACGCAGAGACCGTCGCCCGGCTGCTGCACGGCGAGGTACGGCGGGGGCGCTTCCAGGGTGAGGACGACGACGATGACCATCCCTGGGTGGTCGTACTGCGTCCTTCCGATGACCTCGAGCGGGTCGTGGCGGAGCATGACGGATGGGTTGAGACGCTGACGAACGAGCCACGGGTCGTGCCCGCGCCGCTCCCCCAGGAACCACAACGCTTCAAGCGAGGCCCGGCGGTCAGCTGAGGACCCGGCCGGGGCGGCGGCCGGTGGGTTTGCCGTCGGCCAGTGCGGGTTGCCCGGCGATCAGAACGTGTTCTACGCCGACCGAGAGCTGCCAGGGGTCGTCGTACGTCGACTTGTCCGCGATCCGGGCCGGGTCGAGGACGACCAGGTCCGCGACGGCGCCGGGCCTGATCACACCGCGATCCGTCCACCCGAGGCGGGACGCGGGGAGCGACGTCATCCGCCGGATCGCCTCGGCGAGGCTGAGCACGCCGAGATCGCGGGCGTAGTGGCCGAGGACGCGGGGAAATGTCCCGAAGTTGCGCGGGTGCGGGTGGCCGGAGCCGGTCGCTTCCATGATCCAGCCGTCGCTGGCCACCGCGGTCCGTGGATGTTCGAGGACCGCGATCACGTCGGCCTCGCTCATCGCGTGGTTGACGACGCTGACGGCCGCCTGGTGGTGTTCGAGGATGCGCAGCACGATCTCAGCGGCGTCCACGCCGTCGGCACGGGCGATCTCGTCAGGGTGAGACCGCGGCTGTCCTCGTAGCGGCCCGGCGGGAGGGACGCGATCACCACAGTGTCGGGCGAGAGGAGCTGGTCGGAGCGCAGCGCGTCGGCGATCCGTTCGCGTTCGGCCGGATCGGCCAGACGGTCCAGGAGAGTGCCGCCGGCGAGGGCCCAGGCGGGGAGCCGCGTGGTGAGGGTCGTGCTGGTGGCGGTGTAGGGGTACGCGTCCCAGCCGAGGTCGACGTCTGCACGGTCCAGGTGTTCGAGAGCGGCTGAGACGAGGCCGTGGTTGGTCGTCCCAACGGCTTTCAGGTGCGAGACCTCCAGCCGCGCTCCCCCGGCCCGCGCCGCCGCGATCGCCTCGTCCAGCGCGGCCAGGAGCCCGGCGCCTTCGTTGCGGAGGTGTGTCGAATACAGCAAGCCGCACTCGCCTGCGGTCGCCACCAGCGCGGCCACCTCGGACGGTTCGGCGTACGTGCCTGGGGCGTAGATCAGGCCGGTGGAGAACCCGACCGCACCCTGGTCGGCGGCCGCGCGGAGCAGGTCCTGCATCTGCCGGAGCTCGTCCGCAGAAGGTGCCCGCTGGGCACTCCCCATCACCGCGATCCGGAGCGTGCAGTGACCGACCTGGAGAGCCAGGTTCACCGCCGGCTCCAACGTTGCAGCGAAGCCCGCGAGGTCGTGCCACGACCATTCGTGCCGCGCGCCGAGGAACGCCGTACCGGCTCGGAGGATCTCGAGGTTGGTGATCGGGAACGGTGACCAGCCGCAGTTGCCCGCGACCAGCGTCGTGACGCCCTGCGCGAGCTGGGACTCGGCGGCCGGCGCCGAGCCGAGACTGAAATCCGCATGTGAGTGCAGATCGATGAAACCGGGTGCCACAATGTTGCCCGTGGCATCGATGACCTCGGCACCGGGCGGCAGGCTCGCGGCGGGTGGCAGCACGCCGGCGATCCGGTCGTCCTCGACCAGCACGGTCCCGGGCACCGGCGCCGTACCGTTGCCGTCGGCCACCAGGCCGCCGGTGAGTGCGATCCGCATCGAACCGCTCCTGTTCTGGTCAGGGGGCGAGCTGGACGGTGCCGACGGTGTTCGCCGCGATCAGGTCCCGGTCGACCCGATGCCCGAGCCCCGGGCCGGTGGGCACCTGGACGACGCCGTCGGCGGCGACGACAGCTGGTTCGATCAGATCCCGGGCGTAGTACTTCTCCGAGGCGGACACATCCGATGGGAGGGTGAACCCGGGCAGGCTGGAGAGTGCGACGTTCGCCGCCCGGCCGATGCCGAACTCGTGCATGCCGCCGCACCAGACCGGGATGCCGGCCTGCTGCGCCCGGTCGTGCGCCCGGCGCGCGGGGGTCAGGCCGCCCATCCGCGACACCTTGATGTTGAGCACCTGCAGGGCGCGGAGCTCTAGCGCCGTCTCCAGGTCGTCCACGGTCTCGATGCTCTCGTCGAGACAGACCGGGGTGTCGATCATGCTTTGCAACTTCGCATGCGTCAGGAGGTCCTTGGGCGCGAACGGCTGCTCGATCATCGTCAGCTCGAAGTCGTCCAGCTTCGCCAGGCGCTCGACGTCGTCTGCCGTGTAGATCCCGTTCGCATCCACGTGCAGATCGAGCTCGGGGTACGCCGCTCGCACCGCCCGGACCGGTTCTACATCCCAGTCCTGGGTGATCTTGAGCTTGACCCTCGGGTAGCCGGCTTCGACCTGTTGTTCGACCTGCTGAAGTAGTTCGTCGATCGTCGGTTCGATGCCCAGCGAAACACCCGCGACCACCTCGGTCCGTGTGCCACCCAGGACTGTTGCCAACGGCAGCGATTGTGTCTCGGCCCAGAGCGTCCAAGCGGCTGTGTCTACGCCGGCCTTGGCGAAGTTGTTGCCTCGGACCTTCATGTTGACCAGGTCGCTGGGGTGGCTCCAGACGCGGCCGAGGACAGCCGGGAGGAGGTAGTGCTCGGCGATGTGCCAGCAGGACTCGACGGTCTCGGGGGCGTAGTACGGGTCCGACGAGGAGGCGATCTCGCCCCAGCCGATCGCACCGGAGGCATCCTCGAGCTCGACCAGGATGTGGTCGAGGAAGGCCTTGCGGTGCGAACTGGTCTGAAAGGCGTGCACCAGCGGCAGACGGACGCGATGCAAGCGGGCGGCGACGATCTTGAGGTCAGTTGACATACAACCCCAGCTCCGTGTTCAACCGGTCTCGCTCGACCAGCCGCCGGCGCGCGCCCTTCGCGCTCGCCGTGGTCAGCGTCGCGAGCACGTGCAGCACGGACGCGACGACGGTCGGCGAATCGACGTACGACGCACTCCCGGTGGCGACGTAGATCGACTGGTCGGCGATCTTCGCCAGCGGCGCGTCCTCGAAGTCCGTCACCGCGACCAGCTCCCCGCCCGCCTCGACGAAGCGGCGGGCGATCTCGACGGTGTCGCGCCGGTACCGGCGGAACGAGAACGCGACCATCAGATCGTTGGACCGCACATCGGCGAGCACGTCGACGCCGCGGACGACCGTGCCGTCGATGAGCGTGACCTGGGAGAGGCCGACGCCGAGGTCGAAGGCGAGCAGGGACGCGTACGAGAACGACTTGGCCGAGCCGACGATGAAGCGCCGGCGGGCCGCGACGATCCGGGCCGCGGCCTGCGCGATCGACTCGTCCGTGAGGATCTGGTCGAGCGCTCCGTCGATCGAGGCGCGCTCCTGCTCGACGACGCGACGCTGTAGCAGCGCCGACGACCGGCGTTGCAGGCGGGCGTCGTACCGCTCCTGGGGGCTGGTGAGCTCGCGGTTGCTCGGATCGTCAGGCATCGTCCACCGGCCCGAAGTAGTAGACAGCCTCGCCGTCGGGCAGCCGGCGGCAGGAGACCGCGGCCAGACCCTTGGCGAACAGCTCCTCGAACGGCTTGCGGAGATTCGGCTGGACCGGGACCTGCGTGAGCGCGGAGACGTCCAGCTCGCCCGGGTGCGGTCGGGTCAGGTCCCACTCCACGATCACCCGGTCGGTGCCCGGGCCGTACATGTCCGGGGCGAACCAGCGGCCGCGGGCACCGAGCACGTCAAGGTTGAAGTGCGCGTTGCGCTCCTGGGCCGGGTCGTAGGTCCAGCGCATCCGGGACAGGCCGTGGCTCAGGGCAACTTCTCGCTGGGCGTGCTTGAGCATCCGGCCGAGCCCGTGCCCCTGCTGGTCGACGGCCACCACGGCCGACTGCGAGTAGTGGTAGAAACCGCGCCGGTCGGTCCCGCAGAAACCGTAGGCGAAGGCAACGAGCCGGTCGCGCTCGTCGAGGATGCCGACGACCGCGCCGCCGTTGCTGGACAGC
This sequence comes from Kribbella sp. NPDC026611, assembly GCF_040638345.1. Taxonomy (NCBI): domain Bacteria; kingdom Bacillati; phylum Actinomycetota; class Actinomycetes; order Propionibacteriales; family Kribbellaceae; genus Kribbella; species Kribbella sp. NPDC026611. Next base: position 506,636 of record NZ_JBEZYC010000007.1, on the reverse strand, counting down.
GCGCCGAGCAACCGCGGATTCAGGCCGTACGCCGAGTCGACGTAGCCGAAGACCCCGCGGTAGAGCTCGGAGGCCTCGGCGAAGCGGGCCGCCGTGGTGAGCGAGACGGCACGGAAGCCGCTCTCAGCCATACGGTTCATATCCCACATTAGATCCGCTGTCTCCACGGTGGTCAATCGCCGGCCAGATGGTGATACGTTCCTTATCCATGATGATCGAGCGCCTCCGCGAGTACGTCGGCCACGAGACCCCGACCGGCGACGCGGCCGCGCTGAACGCGTTCGCCGACCGGCTCGAGCGCCGGTACGCCGAGCTCGGCGCGACCGTCCACCGCGAGATCATCGAGACCGGCGATCATCTGCTGGCGGACTTTCCGGGCCGCGGACCGTTGGCCGGCGACGCACCGCTGCTGTTTCTCGGCCATCACGACACGGTCTGGCCGATCGGGCAACTGGCTTCGGCAATGCCGTGGCGGCACGAGGACGGGGTGATTCACGGGCCGGGCGTCTTCGACATGAAGGGCGGCCTGGTTGTGCTGGAGACAGCGCTCGCGCAGGTCGCCGAACGCGATCATCGGCCGGTGCGGGTCGTGGTGGTCGCGGACGAAGAGATCGGGTCGCCGTCCGCGCGCCCGCTCGTCACCCGGGCCGCCGAGGGGGTGGTGGCTGCCTTCGGGCTCGAGCCGCCGCATCCGAACGGCGATCTGAAGACGTCGCGCTGGGGCAGCACCCGGGTCCGGATCGCGGTCACCGGGCGCGAGGCGCACGCGGCGCTGGATCCGAAGAGCGGGATCTCGGCGATCGACGAACTGGTCGACCAACTGATCGCCGTCCGCCGGATCGTCGCCGAGCACCCGGACGTGCTGTGCAACGTCGGCACGATCACGGGCGGCGGCCGGACGAATGTCGTACCGGGCGCTGCGTCGGCGGACATCGGGTTCCGGTTCGTCGATCCGGCGACCGAGCGGGCAGTGCTCGATGCAGTCACCACGCTGACACCGGCAAAGGCTGAGTTGGACGTGCAGGTGATGTCGAACCGGCCGGCGTGGGAACCGTCGGCGGGAACTGATGAACTGCTGGCTCGCGTGATCGAGGCCGGCCGGTCGGTCGGCCAGGAGATCGGTGGTGCGGCCGCCACGGGTGCGGCCGACACCAACCTGACCGGATGGTTGGGAATCCCAACGCTGGACGGCCTCGGGCCGGTCGGCAAGGGCGCCCACGCCGTCCACGAGCAGGCGGTCGCGGCGACCTTGGCCGAGCGGGCCGACCTGGTCGCCGCGATCATCACCTCAGTGTGAGCGTGGCCAGATCTGGTACGTCGTACCGGCCGCTCCCCCACCTCGTCGCGTCGGCTCGGCCGCGGCCAGGATCGCGCCACCGGGCAGGAACTCCAGCGCCGCGACCGCACCGATCTCGGCGGCCGAGCTCCCTGGAGCACCAGCCGGCACGAACGTGTGACCGTACGGCGTGAGCGCAGAACCGTAGGCGTCGATGAACGACTGCTCGGCCGTGACGTTCGTGGTGTTGCGCTGCGACGCCCGCGGTGCGGCGATCGCCTCCGGCAGCGTCATGCCGCGGTCGAGCCGGTTCGTCAGCGTTTGCAGGACGGTCGTGATGATCGTCGAGCCACCGGGCGAGCCCAGCGCGATGAAGGGCTTGCCGCCCCGCAGCACGATTGTCGGCGACATCGAGGACCGCGGCCGCTTGCCGCCCGCGATCTTGTTCGGGTCGCTCGCGACCGGAGCCGCGGAGAAGTCTGTCAGCTCGTTGTTCAGCAGGAAGCCGCGACCCGGCAAGGTGATGCCGCTACCGCCGGTCTGCTCGATCGTCAGCGTGTAGGAGACGACATTGCCCCATTTGTCGGCCGTGACCAGGTGAGTGGTCGACAAGCCCTCGGTGTCCGGTCGCTTCTCGGTCGTGACGCCCTGGGCGCAGGGTTGGTAGCTACCGTCCGGCGAGCCGGCGGGGACCGGCTTCGTCGCGGCGTGCTGCGGGTCGATCAGGCAGGACCGCTCGGCCCCGAAGCCTCGCGACAGCAGCTCCTTCAGCGGTACGTCGACGTACGCCGGGTCGCCGACGTACTTGCCGCGGTCGGCGAACGCGAGCGCGGACGCCTCGAGGTACGTGTGCAGCGCCTGGGTGGTGTTCAGCTGCCTCAGGTGCTGCGGCTGGAGGATGTTGAGGGCCTCGCCAACGGTCGAGCCGCCGGACGACGACGGCGGCATGCCGTACACGTCCAGGCCGTCGTACCGGACCTGGGTCGGCGTGCGGTTGATCGTCCGGTACGACGCCAGGTCGGCCGTCGTCAGGTACCCGGGGAAGAACGGCAGCGTGGCGTCCGGCGTCTTCGGCGGATTCTTCGCCACGGCCGCCATCTCGGCCGCCAGCGGTCCGCGGTAGAACACCGACGGGCCCTGCTTCCCGATCAGGTGATAGGTGTCGGCGAGCTCGGGGTTCTTGAACAGCGTGCCGACCTGAGGCGCGTCGCCGTTCGGCAGGAACAGCTTGGCCGTCGGGACAACCTGCGCGAACCTCGACTTGTTCTCGAGGGTCTGGAGCCGGAACGTCGGGTCGACGACGAAACCGTGGTCGGCCAGGTCCGCGGCCGGTGCCAGCGCCTTGCCGAGCGACAGCGAACCCCACTGCCGCAGCGCACTGTCCCAGGTCGCGAGCGTTCCCGGTACGCCGATCGACACCCCGGAGGTGACCAGGTCCGAGAACGTGTACGGCGTCCCGGTCGCCTTGTTGATGAACGCGTCCTCCGGCATCGTCGCGGGCGCGGTCTCGCGGCCGTCGATCGTGTAGACCTTGTGGTTCTTCGCGCTGTAGTAGACGAAGTACCCGCCACCGCCGACGCCGGCGGAGTACGGCTCGGTCACGCCGAGCGCTGCGGCCGTGGCCACGGCTGCGTCGACGGCGTTGCCACCGCGGCGCAGTACGCCGAGGCCGATGTTGGTCGCGTTCGGGTCGACGGACGCGACGCCACCGCCGTACCCGATCGCGGTGGGATGTCTGTCCGGCGCCTGCGGCGGGCTGGCGACGGCGCTGCCCGTCGTCAGGCTGGTGAGGACAAGGGCACCTGCGGACAGGGTTGCGATCAGTTTCTTCACGTTTCCCCCACGGGCTTCGGCGTACAGGGACACCGCCTTGCCTATCCCACCCGTGGGTTGTGCGCCAGTTGTGGCGCGCCCAGTTGCCTCAGCTGACCGTGCAGGAGTCCAGGAAACGGCGGAGTACGTCGTCGGACCAGTCGAGCGAGCCCTTCGGGAGCTCGATCAGCAGCCACTGGTCGGCGAGCTTCACCTGACCGGTCAAGCGACCGTCCAGCGTGCCGATGTGGAACGTCTTGCCGTTCCCGTCGGTGACACGGACGGCGGACAGGCTGCGAGCCGTCGGCGCCGCCTGCAGCACCACCTTGGCGGCCGAGTCGGCGGTACGCATCTCGGGTTGCGACAGGACGACGTGGTTGGCCGCGATCGGGGTCTCGGCGGACCAACCGCGCGGCGTGAGAGCGCAGCTGATCGTGCTCCACGGTTTCGTGTTCGCGACCAGCTCGACCGCTGCCGCACCGTACATCGACATCGACTCAGAGCCGGGCGACGGCGTCGGTGGATCGGCCGGGGTGGCTGAGGCGGCCGTCGTGGCCGTCTCGGTCTCGCCTGTGCCGCCGGCCACGTCGGTGTTGCTCCCCCACCACTTCAGGTTGCCGATCGCAAGCACCAGGGCCGACGCAGCGGCCACGCAGAGCACACCGGTCACCCGACGGCGTCGCCGAAGCCGGCGCAAGGCAAGCCGTCCGCGCGCGACGTCCGCCTCGACATCCGCGTCGGGCAGGCCTGCCGCCGCCCGCTCCGCGAACCCCTCCAACAACTTCTTGACTTCGTCCACTGATCTTTTACCTTCCCCGCCCCGCCGCCCCGGTCATGTCTCAGCCACTCCCCGTCGCGTCCTTCTCCTCGGTCATCAAGTCCTTCAGACGCTTCAGCGCCTTGGCCGTCTGGCTTTTGACGGTCCCCTCGGTGCAGTCCAGGATCCGCGCGCAGGTCGCCACGTCGAGATCCTGGAAGTACCGCAGTACCAGGACAGCTCGCTGCCGCGGTGCGAGGTCCAGCAACGCGTTCCGGACGGCGAGCGTGTCCGCCGGGTCCGGTTCGTCGACGTCTCGCGGCTCGAGCGTCTCCGCGGTCACCACCTCGGGGTGGCGGCCGGCGCGGCGGCGCTCGTCCAGGAAGGCGTTGACCAGGATGCGGTGCGCATACGGGCCCGCGCCTTCGTGCTTGATCCGATGCCAGTGCACGTACACCCGGGTACAGGCGGTCTGGACCAGATCTTCGGCGGTGTGCACATCCCCCGCGGTGAGCAGCAGCGCCGTACGCATCAGCCGGGTGCGGTCCGCGAGCAGGTACTCACGGAACTCGGCCTCACGGTCACCCCCTCGCATCGACGGCCCCGGTGTCCGTTCTGGGGCCTGGCTCAACTCCTACTACGCCGTGCGTCCCCCTGCGGTTGCCTTCGGCTATCACCTGAAGTGCCTTCTCCACCAGGTCGGGGTCGTCGTACTGCAGCCACATGATGCGTTGGTCCTTACGGAACCACGAGTCCTGCCGGCGTGCGAACCGTCGCGTGGCCTGGGCGGTCCGCTCCCGCGCCTCGGTCTCGTCGAGCTCACCGTTCAGCAACGCGATCACCTGCGAGTACCCGAGGGCGCGGTTGGCCGTCCTGCCCTCAATCAAACCCTTGTTCAGCAGCCCGCGCACCTCGTCGACGAAACCGGCCTCGAACATCCGGTCCACCCGGCGGCCGATCCGCTCGTCGAGGACGGGCCTCGGTACGTCGAGACCGAGCTGGACGGCGCCTGGGTAGACGTAGTGGTGGTCGGGGAGGGTGGCGGCGTACGGGGCGTCGGTGATCTCGATGACCTCGAGGGCGCGGACGATCCGCCGACCGTTGCTCGGGAGGATCTGCTCGGCAGCCTTCGGGTCTCTGTCCTTGAGTCGTTGGTGCAGTGCGCCTGAACCCTCGGCTTCCAGCTCGCCCTCGAGGCGGGCGCGGACGACGGGATCGGTCCCGGGGAAGACGAAGTCGTCGAGGATCGCGCGGATGTAGAGCGCGGACCCGCCGGCCAGGATCGGGGTGCGTTGCCGGGTGAGGCAGCCGTCGATGGCTTGGCGGGCCAGCTCCTGGAACTCGGCGACGGTCGCGGTCTCGGTGACAGCGAGGATGTCGAGCAGGTGGTGCGGTACGCCGTGGCGCTCCGCCGTACCGATCTTCGCCGTACCGATGTCCATGCCGCGGTAGACCTGCATGGCGTCGGCGTTGACCACCTCGCCGCTCAGGTGCTGGGCGAGCGCGACGGCGAGGTCGGATTTGCCGGCCGCGGTGGGGCCGACGACCGCGACGACGAGTGGATCGGGCATCGCTCCAGTCTGCCGGAGTCCGATCAAGACTGGGCCAAGAGGTGTGTACCAGCCTTGTGGATGACCCTCTCGGTTCGGTAGGAACGCACGAGAGTTCGTGCCAGATCTACGGGAGGAACGCAGTGTCGAATCCGTTCGAGGAAGAGTCGGACGCGGCCAAGGCCGCATTCGAGCAGGGGGAAGAGCAGGCCGAGGCGCTCAAGCGCAGCGGTGGCGACGTCGAACTGAAGAAGAGCGGCGGTGACGTCGAGTTCAGCGGTGGCGATGTCGAGTCCACCGGCGGTGAGAGCGAGGACAGCGGCGGCGACGTAGAGTCGGAGCCGGAGGGCGACGGCGTCTGACATCGCCTTCACTTTTGTGTCGGCATGGCGGTCGCGGAGATCCCACAGTTCCACCTGCGCAGGTGCGAAGATCGCCGCTAGCTGTCTGTAAGCACTCAACTACGCAGGAACAGGAGCCCCGCGATGGGCATCTTCGACAAGTTCAAGAACACGGCCGAGGACCTGAAGGACAAGGCCACCGACCTGGTCAACGAGCACGGCGACAAGGTCGGTGAAGGTCTCGACAAGGCCGGTGACTTCGTCGACGAGAAGACGGGCGGCAAGTACGGCGACAAGATCGACCAGGGCGTCGACAAGGCCAAGGACGGCCTGGACGGTCTCGACGGCCAGAACGACGACATCCCCGACTCGAACCGACCCGCCTGACACACCGCTGCGAAGGGCCGCAAGCACCCGCTTGCGGCCCTTCGCCATGCCCGGCCCGAGGTCGGCTCAGATCTTGTAGCGGGTGGTGAGGGTGGTCATGGCTTGGTCGATGGAGTGGTCGAGGCGTTGGCGGGTGGGGTCTTCGTCGTGCCAGGCGACGATTTCGCGGGCGCCGGTTTCGAACGGGATGGTGGCTTCGTAGTCGGGGACCACCCGGCGGAGTTTGGTGTTGTCGAAGACGGCTGAGTGCGTCTTGTCGCCGAGGAGGCCGGCACCCCAGGCGGGGTGTTCCGCGGCGATCGCGTCGGAGGGGACGTGCACGATCTGCGCCGTCGTACCGGCCGCGGCGGCGAGCGTGTGGGCGATCTGGTCCCAGGTCAGGACGTCGTCGGACGTGATCTGGAAGACGTCGCCGAGAGCGCGGGCGTGACCGAGCAGCGGGACCAGGCCGCGGGCGAAGTCACGGTGGTGGGTCAGCGTCCACAGCGAGCTCCCGTCACCGTGGACCACGACCGGCAGGCCGCGGCGCATCCGGTCGACGATCGTCCACCCACCGTCGAACGGGACGAGCGTGCGGTCGTACGTGTGCGACGGCCGCACGATCGTGATCGGGAACTCCTCGTCACGGTAGAGCCCGGTCAGCAGGTCTTCGCAGGCGATCTTGTCGCGGGAGTACTGCCAGAACGGATTCCGCAACGGCGTCGACTCGGTGATCGGCAGCCGAGCGGGCGGCGTCTGGTACGCCGAAGCCGAGCCGATGAAGACGTACTGGCCGACATGTCCGCGCAGCGCATCGGTGCGGGCGCGCACCTGATCCGGCGTGAATGCCACCCAGTCGACCACGACGTCGAAGTCCTGTCCGGCGAGGTCGGCCAGAGCCGCCGGATCACTGACGTCGGCGGTGAGCTGCCGCACCTCCGGCGGGAGCGGGCGGATCGAGGTCTTGCCGCGGTTGGCGACCGTCAGCTCGAGGCCCACTTCGACGGCTCGCCAGGAGCACGCCGAGCTGATGACGCCCGTACCGCCGAGAAAGAGAACACGCAATGCACTCATGCGGACTGCTCCTCAAGGTCGCAACGCCGTTGCTGCCAAGCTATCGGCGCGCCTCGGTCCGCACCCTCTACGGTCCAGAACCCGAGATGGGTCAGAAGATGTAGAAGCCGGTGACCGCGGTCGGAAGGATGCCGAGAAGGAGCCACCAGGACAGGGGGTTGCGGCGGAAGATGGCTCGGATGCCGGCGGCCGTCAGCAGGCCGATCACCGCGGACATCAGCCAGAGGCCTACGCCGCGGCCGAAGTCGTGGTCGGCGATGCCGATGCTGTAGACGGCCAGGGTGATGGCGGGGACGCTGCCGACGTGGAAGAGGATGGCGGACGCAACCCAGCGCTGGACGGTTTCGATGTTCATCGGGCGCGGGGTCCTTCGGCGTACCCGTCGCTTCGGGGATCCGGGCTGCTCGGCGACCACCTCGCGCTGCTCCTTCGGCTGCTCGGTCTCCCGAGGGTCGGCGTACTCCCTGGTGTTCATCGACGCCTCCATCGATACTTAGTGTCCTAATGATTAGGGTACACAAAGTTGCTACACTAAGCACATGGCAGTGACGAAGGCGACACCCGAGAACCCGCTGGCGCTCGAGCACCAGGTCTGCTTCGCGCTGGCGGTCGCGGCGCGCACCGTGATCGCGTTGTACCGGCCGGTCCTCGAGCCGATGGGGCTGACGCATCCGCAGTACCTCGTGATGCTCGCACTGTGGGAGTCCGAGCCGGTGTCGGTCAAGGACCTGTCCGGCATGCTCCAACTCGAGCCGGCCACGCTGTCGCCGCTCCTCAAGCGCCTCGAAGCCGCCGGCCTCGTCCACCGCGAACGCTCCGCGACCGACGAACGCTCCCTCGCCGTCACCCTCACCGACAAGGGCCGCGAGCTCCGCAACCAAGCACTCGACGTACCGCCGGCAATCGTCAAACGCCTCGGCATGAACGTCGACGAACTCACGGACCTCCACGCCCGCCTAACCACAGTCATCACCGCCGCCACAACCGAAGCCCCCGCCGGCAACTGACCTGGCCCCCGGCGCATCCAACCGACTGTGCGACAGGTAGAGCGGTCCTTCGGCTGGGACGAGGAGCTGGCCCGGCGAGGCTTCGTCACGTTCAGACCTCTCCCGGTTTCGCTGGTGGGACTACTGTCGCCGCTGGCCTACGTATCGTTCGGCGCCACGGTGATCGACCGAGTGCCACATGCCTACATCTGGGGCGTCTGGGCAGGGGTCGGCACCCTGACCGCCGTCACGCTCGTGCCCGCGGTGCGGCAGGTGGCGCGACTGGTGACCGGCAGCTCCGACCTGATCGTCACCCCGGCCGGGGTCGGACTGGGCGAGGACACCCTCGGCTGGCACGAGGTGTCGACGGTCGTCAGCCAGCGATCTCCGATCGTCACCATCCGCCCGCACCCCGGGCTGAACAAGAACCCGATCACCTTCCACTACCTCGGCTCCACGCACCTGGCCTCCTGGCTGAACCATCACCTCGAAATGAGCCGGCGACCAGGCGCATGATTCGGACGTAGATCGTCCGGATTGCGTCGTACTGTGACGGTATGGGCGAGTTGACGGTACGGGCGTTGTCGCCGGAGACCTGGGATGCGTTTGCGGATCTCGCGGAGCGGCACAACGGCGTGTGGGGCGGGTGCTGGTGCACGTACTTCCAGACGATGCACAACGAGAAGACCTTCGATGCGGCGAGCAACCGTGAGCTGAAGCATCGGTTGGTGATCGAGGGACGCGCGCACGCGGCGCTGGTGTTCGACGGCGAGCGGGCGGTGGGGTGGTTGGAGTACGGGACGCCGGCCGAGCTGCCGAACATCAACCACCGCAAGGAGTACGAGCGGGACCTGGAGCGGCTGCCCGACTATCGAATGACGTGCTTCTTCACCGACCGCAACTACCGCCGCCAGGGCGTCTCAGCCACCGCCCTCCGCGGCGCCCTCGACCTGATCGCCCAATCCGGCGGCGGAGTCGTCGAGGCCTACCCCCAAGACACCGGAGGCAAACGAATCACCGCCTCCTTCCTCTACAACGGCACCCGCTCCCTCTTCGAACAAACCGGCTTCACCTACCTACGCCCCAAAGGCAAAAACCACTGCACCATGACCAAAACCATCCCCTGAGGCGGGACCACGCCAGTCTGTTGGCACTTGGGAGGCAGCCGCGCACCTCACTCGTACTCGATCAGCCCTTCTTCGCAAGCCCATTTTCTGAATCCGCCGCGCTCGAAGGGCAGGAAATAACTTCCGGTGATCAGGTCGTCCGCGAGCGACTCGACCATGGACACGGTGAGCTGGCTCTCGCGAATCGCGTTGCACAGCAGAGGAAGTGTGGCGGTGACGCGAATGCCTTCCTCTTCCGCGATCTTGCGCGGAACGCTGTCATCCAGCACCGTCTCGAATCCGCGAGTCCTTCCGAGCGCCAGTACGCCACACTCCCCCAGATTGCGCTGGCCAACGGCAAGCCGGCGCTCGTACTCCGCGAACGCCATCACAAACGGTAGGTCGTTGCTGCGGTCAACTTCGATCCAGCCGATATCCAGCACCTGTTGCAAGACCGGCAGATCGTGCGCCTGATGCTTGATCTCTCGCTCGACGCTCTCGGGAATGAGAACCCGTCGTCCGCCGGCCAGGAACTTCAGCACACCGAGCCAGCCTTCGACCGTGAAGTGACGCATCGGGCCGGTGTCGAACACCAGCGCGTCAACGCTCTCGATCACGACACGAAGTTCCAGAGCTCGTCCTCGCGCCGTTCTCTGAGGGCGGGCAGATCCTCGTCGGCGAAGGTTTCGTACAGGAGCTCGAGGGCCCGCTCGCGGCTGATCCGCTCATCTCGGCAGGCTCTCAGTACCGCTCGCTGGTACGGCACCGGCAGGCTGGTTCCTTCGAGATCGAAAGGTACGACGAGATCGAACTCGACGATGTCAGCGCGGGTCGTTCTGACGTCCCGGACCAGTGCCGCGGCGGCCTTGTCGATCATGCCCAGCTCGCAGAGCCTGCGGGCCAGCGTGGCCATATCAACTCGGAAATCGCTCGCGATCAGGACCGCCGCCTCTCGAGGCGGCCGCGCTGCATGCCGAGACCAGGCGGCCCGAACGCCGGCCTCCGGCAACAACACGCTCCTCGCGAACCGGTCGAGACGCGACTCGATGTCGCCACCTTGCAGGTCGGTGACCCGCCAGTCGATGGTGTACTCGTCCGCGACCAGGAAATGGCCCAGTTCATGCGCCAGCGCCAACCGACGCCGACCGACCTTGTTGTGGCTGTTGATCAGGCTGACCGCACCTTGACGGAGCAGGATCGTCCCCGCGTCAGCAGTGTCGACTCCGAGGTCGTAGGAAAACGCGAGGAGTCCGATGGAAGCAGCACGCTCGACGAGGTCAGGGACGGGCTCAGCTGCGTTGAGGCCAAGCAACTTCCTGGCCTGCGCCGCGAGGCTGTCCGCCTCCGACACACTGCCGGGCCGCTGAAGCGCTGGTCGAGCAGCCGCCGGCAGCCCGAGCTCCGCGGCGGCCAACGAGTGCACGAACTCAACGTCTCCGGCGATACCCGCGAGCATGCGGTCGATCTTCGAATCGGCTGTATCGAGTCCCTGAGCAGAGCGGTGTGACACCAAGGCAGGAATCGGATCGGCAAAGAACGACGCCATCCGCACACCAAGCGCCGCTGCGATATCCGACAACTCCAGCGCGGTGAGCTTGCGGATCCCACTCTCGATCTTGTTCACCGCAGTCCGGTCGAGACTCAACTGTGCCGCCAACTCCCCCTGCGTCAGCCCGGCCAGCTCACGCGCCTCCCGAACCCTCGCCCCCAACGCCCGCTCGTCAACCTCTCCCATGTGTGCGAGTTTCGCACACATGGGACCAACCTGCACACCACCATCCACAGGGACCGGCGCTACGCGTGCAGCGAGGACACCTCGTCCACGACTGCCTTGATGGCTTCGGCCACCAGCACGGGTTCTTCTTTGTGCACGTAGTGACCTGCCGTCTTCGCGACGATATGCCTTGCGTGAAGCTTCTCGGCGAGCATGCGTTGGCCGAGCTGCCACCGCTCGTCGAGCTGCTCGAGTGTGAACGGACGCCAGGCCTCCGGATGCCCTTCCTCCACCCAGCGACCAACTCGGCTGGTCACCACAGCGGCCGGAACGGTGGGCAGTTGGCCGGCCTCGATTTCACGGATCCCTGCCAGTACGTCGAACAGCCGCCCGCCACTGTCGCTGCCGTCGCGGAATGTCAGCTCCGGTTGGTCAATCTCCATGTCCAGCCGCAGATCACTGGAATCCACCAGGACCAATCCTGCTGTGTCGTCCGGCCAGTTCATCGCGTACGACTGCGCGATCACTGCTCCAACGGAGTGCCCAACAAGCACGCGCGGGGTGGGTACGCCGGCCGCGCTCAACAGCCCGTGGAGCTCTCGCGCTGCATCCAGGTAGGTCTGCGCAGCTGACGGATCGGGCAGTGGCGCACTGAGCCCGGTCCCAGGTCGGTCATACGTCACCAGCTGCAGGCCGAGCGACTCGAGTAATCCCCGGACCTTGTCCCACACATCAGAGCTGTCCCCACAACCAGAAACAAACACCACCGGCGGCCCACCTTCACCGAAGCTGTCGACCGCCAGTAAACAACCGTTGACCTCGATCCGTGGCATCCGGCGAGGTTAATCTCCACTCGGGTCCACCTAGCAGGCTGATTGAAAGCTCGGTCATCAAAGAGATGACTGGGGTTCACTATGTGGGCCGCCATCTGCCGGTGGAATTTGGGGTTGAGGACCGTGGCCCAGGGCTCTGGGAGCTGGGTTTCAGCGACGGTCGCCTTGTCCTCCACCGCATCAATCAGCAGCTTGTCGGACAAGAACTGATTGGATAGCGGCCGGACCCCGGGCCGCCCCGAAGGCCGGCCGACCTGCGCTCAAACTCGTATCGCAACTTCTCGCAACACCCCTTGACCGCAACTGGTCGTAAGCGGAGGGTAATCACCGACAACCAACCGCAACCCCATGCAGGGGAGTATCAACATGCGTCTCACACTGGTCGCCGGTGACCCGGACTCCATCCCCGACAACTCGCCAACCCTCTACAAGACCGACCGCGGCAGCTGGGTCGTGCAAGGGTGGGTCGTCACCGATCCTGATGCCCTGAGTCAGCTCGACGTGCCCGAGGGCGAGACCGTGGTCGAGATCCCCGACCGGATGCTCCCGTTCTTCAAGTAGGAGGATCGTGCAGGAACTCACCTACAGCCAGTTCCAGGACCTGACCGCTTCAATCAAGCGCAGTGCCGCACACCTCGAGACTCGGGATGCCTACGGCACTGAGACCGAACTACCGCACATGGCCAAGTGGGCGGTAGGCGAGCCCGACGATCTGGACTGGCTGCAAGGCTGGTGCGACAAGGTCCGGGATCACGTGCAGCAAGGTCGGTCGGTCCGACGGGCCAAGATCGTCTCGGAACCGCTCAGCGACTACCAGCGTTGGGCCCACACCTTGGTCGGGCCGATGGTCGACGCAGGCGAGGACATCCGCTGGGTCCCGCGTCGCTCGGTGTCGTCCATCTGCATCCCAGGCAACGACTTCTACGTGCTGGATGACGAGCAGGTCGTCTTCCTGCACTACGCCGGCTCCGGTCTCAATACCGCTCTCACCTTGTCCACCGATCCAGCCGATGTCGAGCTGTGCCGCACCGCCTTTGAACGGGTGTGGGCCCTGTCGGTGCCACACCGTGACTACCAGCCCCAATAGTGCAGCCAAGAAGGCGCAGGAAGCTCTCGGCCTGCGTCTTCGCTCGTTACGCCTCGATGCTGGCCTGACGGCTCGCGAACTGGCCACCGCCACCAGTTGGCACTTCACGCGTATCAGCAAGATCGAAAACGGCGTCCAACGAGCGACCGATGCTGACATCCGTTCTTGGTGCTCGATGTGCACGGCCGAGGATGAGGTTGCCGACCTGATCGCGCAAGCCCGCTCCATCGAGTCGATGTACATGGAGTTCCGGCATCGCACTCGCACCGGCCTCAAGCAGCTCATGCGCTCGCCGGTTCCGCTGTATGAGCGCACCGCACAATTCCGCATCTACGAACACAACGTCATTCCTGGCCTCTTCCAAACCGCCGGCTACATCCGAGCGATGCTGCCGTTCTGGTTCACCTTCCTCGGCGTGCGCAACGACCTCGACGAATCTGTCGCCGCCCGCCTCGAACGACAGTCCGTCCTGTACGACGGCACCAAAACCTTCTCGGTCGTTTTGGAGGAGGCCTGCCTGCGAACGCCATTGGGCGACACCGATACCCTGCGCGGACAGCTCGATCGCCTGCTCTCGATCATGAGCTTGCCCAACGTTTCGCTGGGCATCATCCCGTCAATGACGGTTCGCGATGTCATCGGCTCAGCCGGGTTCTGGATCTTCGACAACACGCTCGTCAAGCTGGAGACGCCCACCGCCAGCATCGAGGTCTCCCAACCCCACGAGGTCGACCTGTACGCCACGATGTTCGACCACCTCCGCAGCTGGGCTGTCTACGGCCGCGACGCCCGCGGTCTCATCATCCGCGTCCAGAGCGAATTGGGTTAGCAACCGTTCGCAACAGTCTGGTAGTCGCCGGTAGCACCTTCGTAGCGTCACCCGTATGACAGCGATGGTGGTGCGCACGCGGCACGGGCAGCGCATCCACGCGTCGGAAACCTGCTACTCGTTGCACTGCCGCTGTCGTCCTGAAGCGGCGGCCGTCGAGAGACAACGAGCGTATGGCTATCTCCGTGCGCATCTCCTCATCTGCACGTCCGAAGTCAACCGCACCAAGGACTCTCTGACCCGCTTCGCCAAAGACTCCAATCTCGTGCTTGCGGCCATCTTCGTCGAGGAGCATCCCCGGCGGCCCGATGCCTTCGAGCGACTGCTTCAGGCCGTCCTCCGCGACGAGGTCCGAGTGGTGCTTCTGCCGAGCTTCCTGCACCTAGCCGTGCTCGGATCTCCACGGAACGTCAAGGGCTACTTCGAGGCCGCGACTGGCGCCCGCATCATCACGATGCCCTGACCGCTTCCTCCTACAGTCCGGCGAGGCGGTACCTGATCCCTGCATCGGTGCCGCCTCGCCGCTCCACACAGCCGAGCCAAACAAAGGCTTGAGATGATCCGCATGCGCCGAACACGGCACGCCCGTCACCACCAGCCGCGCCCGCCGAAGGCGTGTCCTTCGAGCGTCACCACATCCACCTCGCCGATCACTCCGAGCCCGTCACCACCTGCTGCGCCCCGCCGGAGGCGGC
>NZ_JBEZYC010000007.1:0-492111 GCF_040638345.1 Kribbella sp. NPDC026611 | reverse complement strand
CAATAGACAGCCGCGCCGAAGGCGTGACCTTTCCGCGTCACCACATCCACCCCGCCGATCACGCCCAGCGCGTCACCACCTGCCGCGCCCCGCCGCAGGCGGCAATAAGACAGCCGCGCCGAAGGCGTGACCTCTCCGTCCGTCACCACATCCAGTACGCCGAACACGGCCCGCCCGTCACCACCTGCTGCGCCCCGCCGGAGGCGGCAATAGACAGCCGCGCCGAAGGCGTGACCTTTCCGCGTCACCACATCCACCCCGCCGATCACGCCCAGCGCGTCACCACCTGCCGCGCCCCGCCGGAGGCGGCAATAAGACAGCCGCGCCGAAGGCGTGTCCTTTCGCGGGCGTGTTTTTTCCGGGGGATGTTCTTGCCCCACCACGAGGAGTGTCGGTGGGGGTTATTAGGTTGGGGGGATGGATCGGTTTCGGGTGGTGCCGGCGGCTTATGTGGTTTTGCGGCGGGGGGATGAGGTGTTGTTGATGTTGCGGGCGAACACCGGGTACATGGATGGGTTCTGGGCGGTGCCGGCCGGGCATGTGGAGCGGGGGGAGTCGGTGGTTGAGGCGGCGGTGCGGGAGGTCAGGGAAGAGGTGGGGGTGGAGATCGACCCCGCGGATCTGCAGCCGGTGACGGCGATGCATCGGACCGGTGGGAACGGGGATCCGATCGACGAGCGGGTGGACTTCTTCTTCACGGCCGACAAGTGGGTGGGTGAGCCGCGGCTGATGGAGCCGGAGAAGGCCGACGCGCTGGAGTGGTTCGCGTTGGACAAGTTGCCGGAGCCGCGCGTACCGCACGAGGCTCGGGTGATCAGCGGGATGACAACCGGCGGGCTTCCTGCGGTGATCGTCCAGGGTTTTGCCTGAGTTCACCATCCCGAAGGGCGCCACCCCATAGTGTTCGCTGCGGTGTCAGCGATCGAGAGGGTGGACCGATGGGCGAGTACGACGGAACCAGCCGGCGGCGGCTGCTGCAGGCCGGGGTTCTCACGGCGGGTGCAGCGGTCACCTCAGGTGTTCTGAGCACAGGTACGGCGACAGCGGCCGGCGAGCAGGCGCAGCAGGTCCAGGGCCACATGGGCCGGATCGACACCCAGCACCCGCGGTTCACGCTCGCGGTCGTGCCGGACACGCAGTACCAGTTCGACCAGGACCGTGGCGACCCCGCGCCGCTGACCGCGACCTTCGACTGGCTGATCGAGAATCGCGCCGAGGAGAACATCGTCTTCATGGCGCACCTCGGCGACGTCACCGAGAACGCGCTGGCGATGGAGTTCGCCCAGGCCGACCCGGTCTTCAAGATCCTCGACCGGGCCCGCTTCCCGTACTCCGTCCTGGCCGGCAACCACGACATCGACGGCTCGAAGGACGACACCCGCGGCGACTCGCCGTACCTGCGAACCTTCCCGCCCAAGCGTTTCAAAGGCATGCCGACGTACGGCGGCTCCACGCCGAACGGCTACAACCAGTACCACGTCTTCCGCGCCGCCGGCCGTCAGTGGTTGCTGCTGGCAATGGACTGGCGCCCGTCGGACGCCAGCTTCGCCTGGGCCCGCGACGTGATCGCGAAGCACCCGAAGCTGCCGGTCATCCTGACCATCCACGAGCTGGTCTACGCCGACGCCGGCGACCCGACCGCCTACTTCAGCGGCTTCGGCAACCGGGTCTGGGACCAGCTGGTTGACGACAACGACCAGATCTTCCTCACGATGAACGGCCACTACTGGCCGCCCGGCCGGGTCACCCGGCAGAACGCCAAGGGCCACGACGTGCACCTGCACATCACCAACTACCAGGACCGGTACTACGGCGGCTCCGGCATGGTCCGGCTCTACCACTTCGACCTGGCCCGCAACACGATCGACGTCGAGACGATCTCGCCGTGGATCATGGGCCAGGACCCGGCCCAGCGGAACCTGCTCGAGGAGCTCGAGCTGGAGCTGACCGACGACACCAACCGGTTCAGCATCCCGATCGACTTCGCCCAGCGGTTCGCCGGCTTCGACCCGACCCCGGTCCGCCCGGCCCGTCCGGCGCAGCAGCTGGTCATCCCCGGTACGGCGGCGTACTGGCGCTTCGACGGCCCGGTCACCGACACCGTCAAGGATCTGTCGGGCAAGGGCAACGACCTCACCCGCAAGCAGCTCGCGGGCGACGCGCCGACGGCTAGCACGGAGTATCACCCGGACCAGCCGGGCCACGCGAGCTGGGTGTTCCCCGGCGGGAAGAACCCGGCCCGCGGCGGGTACCTGCAGACCGCCGACAACGCGCCGCTGAACGCGATGACGTTCAGGTCCGGGTACACGATCGAGGCGTTCATCAAGCTGGCCGACGACGGCCAGGACCACTCGTGGGAGGGCCTGTTCACCCGCCTCGGCACCGGACGCGACGCCGGCAAGACCGGCAGCGACCCGGACGAGCCGGCGGCGAAGCTCGGGTTCTCCGGCGGACTCCAGGTGCAGTGGGCGGTCTACCCGCTCGACAAGAACGATACGTTCACCAACTGGGGCCACGAGCAGCGCGCCGGCCGATGGTTCCACCTCGCGATCGTGAACGACGGCCGGCACAGCGTCGTGTACGTCGACTCGTCCGAGCTGCTCCGCAACCCGGCCACCCCGTCGAACGGCCTCGCAACCGCGGGCAAGCCGTGGCTGGTTGCCGCCGGCCACTATGCGAACGAGATCGACCAGGCCTTCGCGGGCAACATCGGCGAGATCCGGATCGTTGGCCGCGCCCTCGAGCCGGCACAGTTCCTCAACGCCTGAGACGCCTCAGACGCCTGAAGGAGTTGGACCTCGCCCGGTTCAGGGGCTGGGTGAGGTCCCTTCACAGATGCGAGCGGATCAGCTCTTCCTGCGCGGGCAGCATCGCGAGCTCCGCGGCAGACAGCGTCGGGTTGTTGCCCCGGGCCCGCAGCGCCGCCGGCAGCCCGGCGGTCGGATCGATCGAGCCGGCGAGGTACGTCGCCAACGCCTCGCGCAGCAACGGAGTCAACTCGGCGAACCCCGGATCGAGCGCGACCTGCGCGAAGATGATCGCCGTCATCGCCACGTCGAACTCGGCCGGACCCTCCTCCGCGTTCCGCCAGTCGATGACGACCGGACCGTCCGCGGTGGCGATCACGTTCAGCGGATGCAGGTCGCCGTGGATCACGACGTGACCCGGCGTACCGCTCGGGGCCGGGATCGCCTGCAACCGGCGATGCAGGTCAGCGTGGATCTCGCCGACCTCCCGCGCGCTGAGCTCGCCCGCGATCGCGGCGTCGCCGAGGGTCGGGCCGTCGAGCCGCTGGATAATCATGTCCGGCCCCTCGATCTCGCGAACCGAGGGCACCGGGTAGTCGTACTTCGCCACGTGCCGCATGTAGTCGGCCTCGTCTCGCACCGGATGGCCGTTGCGGTACCGCCGCACCACCCAGTCCGCGTCGATCGCGTACACGTCCGCGTCCCGCCCGAAAGCGAACGGTTTCGCCCCCGCCGGGACCAATCCGTCGGTCATCCGACCTGGCAGCCGCCGGCTGCAGGCTCGAGCGGCTTGGCCCCGATCGTGGGCATCCCCAACATCACGCCCGGGGCAGCAGCCGGCGCGTCCTGCGCCCGCTCCCACGCATCGCCGGCCCGGGTACGGCGAAGCGCTCCGAAAACGTCGGCGTTCAGGTGGTGCGGAGCGGCGTACGTGACCTCGACCGTGACGATGTCACCCGGCCGCGGCTTCTCGACACTCTCGGGAAGCGCGAAGTGGACGAGCCGGTTGTCGCGAGCGCGCCCGCTGAGCCGGTGAGTGGCCGCGTCCTTGCGCCCCTCCCCCTCCGCAACGAGCACCTCGACCGAACGGCCGACCATTTTCTTGTTCTCGTCCCACGCCACCTCGTCCTGCAGCGCGACAAGTCGCTCGTACCGATCCTGGACGACGTCACGCGGTACTTGGTCCGCCATCGACTCGGCCGGCGTCCCCGGACGCTTCGAGTACTGGAACGTGAACGCACTCGCGAACCGCGCCTGCCGAACCACGTCGAGCGTGCCCTGGAAGTCCTCCTCGGTCTCCCCCGGGAAGCCGACGATGATGTCCGTCGTGATGGCCGCGTCCGGCATGGCCGCGCGCACGTCTTCAATAATGCGAAGGTATCTGTCCCGCCGGTACGAGCGCCGCATCGCCTTCAGTACCGCGTCCGAGCCGGACTGCAGCGGCATGTGCAGCGACGGCATCACGTTCGGCGTCTCGGCCATCGCCTCGATCACGTCGGCGGTGAAGTCCCGCGGGTGCGGCGAGGTGAACCGAACCCGCTCCAGCCCGTCCACCGAACCGCACGCGCGCAGGAGCTTCGAGAACGCGAACCGGTC
The DNA here is from genome assembly GCF_040638345.1 of Kribbella sp. NPDC026611. Taxonomy (NCBI): domain Bacteria; kingdom Bacillati; phylum Actinomycetota; class Actinomycetes; order Propionibacteriales; family Kribbellaceae; genus Kribbella; species Kribbella sp. NPDC026611. The sequence goes on along the minus strand of NZ_JBEZYC010000007.1, from coordinate 487,768 downwards.
GCCGAACTCCACGCCGTACGAGTTCACGTTCTGCCCGAGCAGCGTCACCTCGAGCACGCCCTCGGCGACCAGCGCCTCGACCTCGGCCAGCACATCACCCGGCCGGCGGTCCTTCTCGCGACCGCGCAGCGCCGGGACGATGCAGAACGTGCAGGTGTTGTTGCAGCCGACGCTGACCGACACCCAGGCGGAGTACGGCGACTCGCGCCGGGTCGGCAGCGTCGACGGGAACACGTCCAGCGACTCGAGGATCTCGACCTGCGACTCCTGCTCGACCCGCGCCCGCTCCAGCAGCACCGGCAGCGACCCGATGTTGTGCGTGCCGAACACGACGTCGACCCAAGGAGCCTTGCGGGTGATCGACGCCTTGTCCTTCTGCGCCAGGCACCCGCCGACCGCGATCTGCATCCCCGGGGTCTTGGCCTTCACCGGCGCCAGGTGCCCGAGGTTGCCGTACAGCTTGTTGTCGGCGTTCTCCCGGACCGCGCATGTGTTGAAGACGACCACATCGGCCTGGTCACCCTCGGGCGCGCGGACATAGCCCGCGTCCTCCAGCAGCCCGCGCAGCCGCTCGGAGTCATGGACGTTCATCTGGCACCCGTAAGTGCGGACCTCATATGTACGCATAACAGCCACCAAGAGTACGGGCCTAGGTAGACATTTCCCTACCCGGGCTGGCGGTCTGCAACCACTGACGCTGCCCCCGGCAGCAAGAATAGTGAGGGGTATGAACAGTTCTCGTCGCCAGTTCCTCGCTCAGACCGCTGTTGGTGCCGCCGTCCTTGCCGGTGGATCGCTCACCAGTAGGTCCGCCTTCGCGTCCCCGCGCCCGGCCGCACCGCGGCTGACTGCCCTGACCAACGCCACCGTCATCGACGTCGCCACCGGACGTCGCAACCGCAATCAGAACGTCTTGATCAGCGGTGAACGGATCGTCGCCGTCGGCCGCCCGGCCGTACCGTCCAACGCGACGCGCATCGACCTGACCGGCAAGTACGTCATCCCCGGCCTCGCGGACATGCACGTTCACAGCCTCGGCGACGAGCGGGTCTCGCCGCCGCTCTACCTCGCCAACGGGCTGACCACCGTCCGCGAGATGTCCGGCACCAACCCCACCCTCTACGACTGGCGCGATCGCATCGCCGCCGGCACCCTACTCGGTCCGCGGATGATCGTTGCCAGCAACATCATCGACGGCGACCCGACGCTCTGGGACCCGAACCTGATCCAGGTCATCGTCGCCGCGGACCCGGCCGCCGGGCGCGCCGCCGTACGCACGATCAAGGCGGACGGGAAAGCCGACTTCCTCAAGGTCTACTCGCGTCTCGCCAGAGCGACCTGGGCCGCGATCATCGACGAGGCCCGCAAGGTCGGGCTGACCGTCGCCGGCCACGGCCCGGACGAGGTCACGAGCAAGGACGTCAGCAACGCCGGCCAGCGCAGCATCGAGCACATCCACTCACTCGGCCTGTCGGTCTCCACCCGCGAGGCCGAGGTCCGGCGGATGATCATGGACATCAAGGTGGCCAAGGGCGACTACAACGCCTGGTTCCGGGAGCTGCACCCGATCGAGTGGCTGGCCCGGAACACGTACAGCCGGGCCCGCGCCGCCGATGTCTTCGGCACGCTGCGCCGCAACAACACCCGCGTCACCCCGACCCTGACCATGCACAACGTCCTCGACCAGATCGACTACACCAGCCTCGACCCGACGCTGGCGAAGTACCTCAGCGAGGAGTCGATCGGCACGTACGACTACGTGATCCAGAACCTGTACGCCGCCAACCGGACCGCCGAGGAGATCTCGCACCAGCGGGAGATGTGGGCGTGGCGGCAGCGGTTCGTCCGCGAGCTGATCGAGCACGACGTACCGCTGCTGGCCGGCACCGACACGGGTACGCCGTACTCCGTCCCGGGCTTTGCGTTGCACGACGAGCTCGAGCACCTGGTCGGCGCCGGCGCGACGACCCGCCAGGCGTTGTACGCCGCCACCGCCGAGCCGGCCAGATTCCTGGGCATGTATGCGGAACTGGGTTCGGTCGACCCGGGAAAGATTGCCGATCTCGTTGTATTGGACGCCGATCCATTGAGCGACATCCGCAACAGCCGGCAGCTCAATTCCGTCATTACCCGCGGCCGCGTCATTTCTCCCGCACAACGTCGCCAGCTGCTCGCCGATGTCGAGGCAGCGGTCAAGGAACCACCGACCGCGGCCACCATCGCTGCAGGTGGCTGTTGCGGCACTCGCAGTACCGCGCACTGAAGCGCAATGTGGAGCGGGCTGTGACGATCACCTCACAGCCCGCTCCGGTTTATTGCAGATCGTTACCACCGTGGAACCCCCCAGCGCTGCTCCCGCCCCCCGGCCTCCAGTAGGTTCTGGCCATGAGCGATTCCGGGACCCTGACGAAAACTGGCTTGGTCACGCTGACCGGTGTCAACAAGCATTTCGGCGAGCTGCACGTCCTGAAGGACATCAACCTGTCCATCGATCAGGGCGAGGTCGTCGTGGTGATCGGCCCGTCCGGGTCCGGAAAATCGACGCTCTGCCGGACGATCAACCGGCTCGAACCGATCGACTCGGGCAGCATCACGCTGGACGGCCAGGCGCTGCCGAGCGAGGGCAAGGCGCTCGCCAGGCTGCGCGCCGACGTCGGCATGGTGTTCCAGTCGTTCAACCTGTTCGCGCACAAGACGATCCTGCAGAACGTCACCCTCGGCCCGAGCAAGGTCCGCAAGACGGACCCGAAGCAGGCCGAGAAGCGGGCGATGGAGTTGCTGGAGCGGGTGGGGGTGGCCAGCCAGGCCTCGAAGTACCCGGCTCAGCTGTCCGGTGGTCAGCAGCAGCGGGTCGCGATCGCGCGGGCGCTGGCCATGGACCCGAAGGTCATCCTGTTCGACGAGCCCACCTCGGCGCTCGACCCGGAGATGATCCAGGAGGTCCTCGAGGTGATGATCGACCTGGCCAAGCAGGGCATGACGATGGTCGTGGTCACGCACGAGATGGGCTTCGCCCGGACCGCGGCGAACCGGGTGGTGTTCATGGCCGACGGCGAGATCGTCGAAGAGTCCGACCCGGAGACCTTCTTCACCAACCCGGCCTCCCGGCGCGCGCAGGACTTCCTCGGGAAGATCCTCAAGCACTGACCTCCGCCCGCGGCTGTAGCAGTAGCTGTAGCAACCAACGAAGGGGAACCTGATCATGAGAATGCGCAACCTCGTCGCCTCGGTCGGCGTCGCGGCGCTCGCGCTGTCCGTTGCGGCCTGCGGCAAGGACGAGCCCGCCGCCGGCGGCGGCTCCGGAAGCGGCAACGCCTCCGACTCCTGCGGCGACCTGCACAAGTTCGACGTCGCCAGCGGTGTGGACGTGGCCGGCAGCCCGACCTTCACCAAGGCGAAGTCCCGCGGCAACGTGGTCGTCGGCGTCAAGGCCGACCAGCCGAACCTCGGCTACAAGGACGCGAGCGGCAAGCGCTGCGGGTTCGACATCGAGGTGGCCCGGATGGTGTCGGCCAACCTCGGCTTCGACCCGGACAAGATCCAGTACAAGGAGATCCCGTCCGCGAACCGCGAGACCGCGATCGCCGGCGGTGAGATCGACTACTACGTCGGCACCTACTCGATCACCGACAAGCGGAAGAAGCAGGTCGGCTTCGCCGGTCCGTACTTCGTCGCCGGCCAGGACCTGCTGGTCCGCAAGTCCGACAGCTCGATGGACGCCGGCAAGACCGCGCTCAAGGGCAAGAAGGTCTGCTCCGCGACCGGCTCGACCCCGATCCAGCGGGTCAAGGACGAGCAGCTGACCGAGCCGAGCAACATCTCGGAGTTCAAGACGTACTCCGAGTGCGTGTCACAGCTGCTGGACAAGAAGACCGACGCGGTCACCACCGACGACGCGATCCTCAAGGGCTACGCGGCCACCGCGCCCGACGAGCTCAAGGTGGTCGGCAAGCCGTTCAGCACGGAGAAGTACGGCATCGGCGTACCGCTGGCCGACAAGGCGCTGCGCGACCAGGTGAACACGATCCTGGAGAAGTCCGAGTCGGACGGCACCTGGAAGAAGATCTACGACGACACGCTCGGCAAGTCGGGTTCGGACTCGACCCCGCCGCCGATCGAGAAGTACTGATCCACCGGCCGGCCGTGGCGCTCCGAGAGGGTGCCGCGGCCGGTCTGTGCTCAACACAGGAAGGTCGCGATGTTCTCGGTTCTCACCGACAACTGGGATCTGTTCGGACACGGGTTCTGGACCACGATCAAGTTGTTCCTGATCTCCGGGGTGCTCAGCCTGGTGCTCGGCACCCTGCTCGGCACGTTCCGGGTCTCGCCGGTCCCCGCGCTGCGTGGCGTCGGCACCGGCTATGTGAACGTACTCCGGAACACCCCGCTGACCCTGGTGTTCGCGTTCCTGGTCTTCGGTGCGCCGAAGATGAACATCGAGCTGCCGTCGTTCTTCTGGTCCGCGGTGGTCGCGCTGACGATCTACACCTCGGCGTTCATCTGTGAGGTCGTCCGGTCCGGCATCAACACGATCCCGCCGGGACAGACCGAGGCGGGCCGCGCGATCGGGATGTCGTTCGTCCAGGTGCTCGGCGTGATCGTGCTGCCGCAGGCGTTCCGCGCGATCGTGCCGCCGCTGACCAGCGTGCTGATCGCGTTGCTGAAGAACACCACGATCGCGGCCGGCTTCTCGGTCGCCGAGGCCGGTGCGATCCCGGCCGCGATGGCCGAGCGCGGCGCGAACCAGATGCTCACGCTGGTCTGGATCACAATCGGCTTCCTGGTCCTGATCATTCCGCTGGTCTTCCTGCAGCGGTACGCCGAGCGACGGACGGCGGTGGCCTGATGAGCACGATGCTGTACGACGTACCCGGTCCGCGGGCGAAGGTCCGCAACCGGATCCTGAACGTGGTCGTGGTCCTGCTGGTGCTCGGCGCGATCGCGTGGGTGGTCTATCGGCTGAACGCGACCGGCCAGTTCGAGAGCCGCCGGTGGGTCCAGTTCCAGTACTCCTCGATCCAGAGCCAGCTGCTGCACGGTCTGCTCAACACGCTGCGCGCGGCCGGGCTGGCCGCTGTCCTCGCGGTGCTGTTCGGCGCGGTGTTCGCGGCGGCGCGGATCAGTGACCATGCCTGGGTCCGGGCGCCTGCCGTCCTGGTCGTCGAGCTGTTCCGGGCGATCCCGCTGCTGATCCTGATGTTCTTCTTCTACTACGGCAGCCTGCAGTTCCACCTCGGGCTGACGCCGTTCTGGGCGGTCGTCTTCGGCCTGACGCTCTACAACGGCTCGGTGCTCGCGGAGATCTTCCGCGCCGGCATCGCCGCCGTACCGAAGGGTCAGCGGGAGGCGTCGTACGCGCTCGGTCTGCGGAAGAACCAGGTGGTCCGGCTGGTGCTGCTGCCACAGGCGATCAGCGCGATGCTCCCGGCGATCGTCAGCCAGCTCGTCGTCCTGCTGAAGGACACCGCGCTCGGCTTCATCATCACGTACGGCGAGCTCCTGTATGTCGGCAAGCAGATGGGCGGCCGGCTGCAGTACGGCTTCCCGTACATCCCGACGTACATCGTCATCGCCGTGATCTACATCGGCCTCTGCTCGCTGCTCTCGATCCTGGCCCGGTACCTCGAGGGCCGCTCGCGCCGCCGGCGTAAGATCACCGGTGCCCCACCGCCCCTGCCTCTGACCACCGACCCGGGCCAGGGCGCCCCGCTCTGACGCAGAAGACCCCCTCCAGGTGGAGGGGGTCTTCTGCTTCGTGGTCAGCGCAGGGTGTTGAAGGAGTCGCGGATGATCTCCAAGGCCTCGGTGGTCTCTTCCTCGGTCAGTGTCATCGGTGGGGCCATCCGGAGGACGTTGCCGTAGAGGCCGCCCTTGCCGACCAGCAGGCCGCGGTTCTTGGTCTCCTGCTGGAGCTTGGCGGTGGTGGCCGGGTCGGGCTTGCGGTCGTCCGGGTGGATGATCTCGGCGGCCAGCATCAGGCCCTTGCCGCGGACGTCGCCGAGCTCGGGGTACTCGTCGGAGATGCCGCGCAGGCCGTCGGCGAGCTGGGCGCCGCGCTTGGCCGCGTTCGCCTGCAGGTCCTTGTCGAGCAGGTAGTCGATGGTCGCCTTGGCCGCACTGGTGGAGATCGGGTTGCCGCCGAAGGTGGACAGCGAGTTCGCCTTGATACTGTCCATCAGCCCGGCCTTGGCGACCACGCCACCGATCGCGAACCCGTTGCCGAGACCCTTCGCGAACGTCATCGCGTCCGGGACCACGTTGTGCGCCTGGATACCCCAGAAGTGGTCGCCGGTCCGGCCCCACCCGGTCTGCACCTCGTCGGAGATGAACAGGATGCCGAACTCGTCGAGCACCTCCTTGAAGGCGGCGTACAGACCGTCCGGCGGGGAGGAGAACCCGCCGACGCCCTGGATCGGCTCGGCGATCAGGCAGGCGACGTCGCCGGCCGTGGTGGTCTCGATGACGTTGCGCAGGTCCTCGACGCAGACCTTGATGTAGTCGGCGTCCGGCAGGTCGCGGAACGGGCTGCGGTACCGGTACGCGCCCTGCACGTACTGCACGTTCACCGGCGACAGGCTGCTCGCGGACCAGCCGCGGTTGCCGGTGATCGCGACCGTGCCGAACGCGCGGCCGTGGTAGGAGTTGCGCATCGCCAGCACCTGATTGGAGCGGCGGTTCTGGGTGGCGAGCAGGAGGGCCGTCTCGTTCGCCTCGGTTCCCGAGTTGGCGAAGAACACCTTCGCGTCCGGGATCCCGGACAGCTCGGCGATCTGCTCGGCCAGCTCGATCTGCTTACGGATCAGGTACACCGTCGAGGTGTGCGCGATCCCGGACCCGAGCTGCTCGCGGACCGCGTCGGAGATCTCCGCGATGTCGTAGCCGATCGCGTTCGTGAGAATGCCGGCGAAGAAGTCGAGGTACGTGTTCCCCTCACCGTCGGTCACCCGGCGGCCGGAGCCCTTGACGATCTCGATCGGCTCCTCGTAGTACAACGCGAGCCAGTCCGGCATGACGGCCTTGTGACGCTCCCAGAGCTCCGCATGTGTCATGGGGACAGCATTACACCGCTTCCGCGATAGCGCAGGTCTATGACGTTATGGTGCTCTCCGTGACAATGCCGAGCATCCCGCACGTCGATATCGAGTCCCTGGAGCACTTCGACCGGCTCGTAGCCGCGGGGGCTATGGGGATGGCCGGGTGGCGGGTGCAGTCGGTCGATCTGCGCGCGCGGACGGCTGAACTGCTCGGGCTGTCGCCGCTCGGCGCGCTGTTCCTCGGGTGTGCGCTGGAGGAGAAGGCGGACGAGTGGATCCGGGACGGCGGCGGGCTGGTGTTCCCGGCGATCCCGGCGCTGCCGTTCGACGCCTACCGCGGGCGGCTGTACGACGCCGACGAGCTGTACGCCGGTCTCGAGCACGGGTACGACGCAACGCCGGACGCCCGCATCTACGCCTGGTCCAGGCAGCAGGACGAGAAGGGCGACACCAGCCGTACCCTGGCCGCGGCGCTCCACGACCACGCGATCGCGGACGCGCTGGCCGAGCTGCCTTCCTCGGGTCCTTGGGTCGGGGTGATGGGCGGCCACGGGCTGAGGCGAGGCAGCAACGACTACCGCTCCGCAGTACTGCTCGGTCGTGTCCTGGCCCGCGGCGGGCGCATGGTCGTCACCGGCGGCGGCCCGGGCGCCATGGAGGCGGCCAACCTCGGTGCCTCGCTGGCGTCGTACGACGATGCCGCTGTCGAGACTGCGCTGGCGGAGCTGGCCGCCGTACCGTCCTTCCGCCCGTCGATCGGTGCATGGGCGACCGCGGGCATGGCCGTCCGGGCCCGCTTCCCCGGCGACGGCGGCGTCTCGATCCCGACCTGGTTCTACGGCCACGAGCCGCCGAACGTGTTCGCGTCGGCGATCGCGAAGTACTTCTCCAATGCACAACGCGAGGATGTCCTCCTCGGTCGCGCCCGCGGCGGCATCGTCTACCTCACCGGCGCCGCCGGCACCGTCCAGGAGATCCTCCAGGCCGTCACCCCGAACTACTACGGCGACCCAGCCACCCAGATCCCTCTGGTGCTGGTCGGCACCGACTACTGGACCACCCGGTTGCCTGTGTGGCCTCTACTCCGGTCGCTGGCAGCTGACCACCCGATGCCGATCCACCTGGTCGACACGATCGAAGAGGCCGCGGACCTCGTTAGCTGAGATGGTCTACCCATGGTTGAGTTCGTGCTGGTGCCCGGGGCTCGGTTGGGAGCCTGGGCGTGGGAGGCGGTCGCGGAGAGCCTGCAGAGTGCCGGGCACGCGGTCTATGCGGTGACGTTGAGCGGGCTGGCGGAGCGATCTGGGCCGGGCGCGGACCAGGTCGGACAGCAGCAGCATGTCGACGACATCATCTCGGTGATCGAGGGCAACGACCTGTACGACGTCGTGCTGGTCGGACACAGCTACTCGGGCGTCCCGGTCGGACAGGCGGCCGGTCAGATCGGGGACCGGCTGCGACGGGTCGTGTACGTGGACTCGAGCATTCCGGCTGATGGGCTGTCCTTCGTCGACAGCTGGTCCGACGACGACCGTGCGTGGCTGGAGGACCAGCTGATCGAGGGCGACGGCATGTGGCTTCCGGCGGAGGCGGAGCACTTCGCCGGCCAGGACCTGTCCGATTCCGCCGTCAGCCTGCTCGTGTCTCGCAGTACGCCGCACCCTGGCTTGACGCTGACGCAGCCGGCGCGGCTGACGCGGCCGATCGGCGAGCTGCCGACGACGTACATCAAGTGCCTCATGGCAGGCCACGAGCCCTCCGCCGACGTGCAGCGCGAGCTGCAGTCACCGCACTGGGAGCTGGTTGAGCTGCCAACCGGTCACTGGCCGATGCTCTCGCAGCCCGCAGCGCTCTCGGAGATCCTCAGGCGACTTGACGTGGCTTGAACTGCATTGGCGGGTTGGCGTACGCGTCCTGTGACTCGACCAGCTGCAGCTCGCGTTCGCCCGACTCGTGCGTGCGCGTCAGCAGCTCGAACACGCTGGAGCTGGTCCGCGCGAGTGCCTCCGCGAGATCGCCTGTACTGCGGTAGTGCGCCGTGAAGAGCGCAGCCGTCACATCACCCGAGCCGTTCGCCTTCATAGGGAGGTACGGCGTCTGCACGAGCCACGCACCGCTGTCGTCGACCGCCAGCATCTCGATCGTGCCGTCCTCGCGGTCGGGGCGCTCGACACTGGTGACGAGCACCGTCCGCGGACCGGTCGCGTGCACCAGCTCCACCGACGCGAGCGTGGACTCGAGCGTGTCCGGCTCGGTCCCGGTCAGGAAGCCCAGCTCGAACTGGTTGGGCGTGATGATGTCAGCCGCCGGCACCACCCGATCCCGCAGCAGCACCGGGATGGCAGGAGCGACGAAGCACCCGGATTTCGCGTTCCCCATCACCGGATCGCACGAGTACACCGCGGCGGGGTTGGCCGCCTTCACCCGCTCCACCGTCTCCAGAATCACGTCGGCGATCCCCTCACCGCCTTGGTAGCCGGAGAGCACCACGTCGATCTGCTCCAGGACTCCGCGGTCCTCGATCCCCAGCAGCACCTCGCGCACATCCTCCGGGCTGATCATCGGCCCCCGCCAGGCGCCGTACCCGGTGTGGTTGGAGAAGTTGACCGTATAGACCGGCAACACCTCCACCCCGATCCGCTGCAACGGGAACACAGCTGCCGAGTTACCCACATGCCCGTAGGCAACCGCCGACTGAATCGAGAGGATCTTCACTCGCCCAATCCTTCCATCAACCGACTATGTGGTTGCAGCGGGCGGGTCAGCCGCCCAGCCAGCGTTCGGCCTCGTCCAGGAAGGCGTCTACTTCTTCTACGTCGTAGCCCTCGGTCAGTCGGACGGGAGTGAACCGGACCCGGCGGATCTCGCGGATCGTGACGGGACGCTCGACGGGTCGGCCGTTGGCGGTAGCCAGGAGGCGCTCAAGGAACTCATCGACCTCGTGCGGCGCATAGCCCTCGCGGATGCGGACCGGGGTGAACTTCGGGTCGCGCAGCGGCTGGACCGGCTTGGCCACCTCGCGGTGCGGGAGCCAACGCTCGGCCTCGGCGAGGTAGTCGTCGACTTCCTCGACCGGGTAGCCGGGCCCGAGGAGCGGCGTACGGAAGGCGGCGCTACGGAGCTCTTCGACGGTCACCATGGGATCGACGAACCGCCGTTCGACCGTCGCGATGAGCCGCTCGACCAGGGCATCGACCTGCGCGCGGTCGTACCGCTGCCCAATCCGCCGGACGCGGAACTCAGGCTGCAGCATCAGGCGTCGCCGGCCGCGGCAAGTTGGCCGCAGGCGCCGTCGATTTCCTGGCCGCGGGTGTCGCGGACGGTGGTGGGGATGCCGCCGGCCTCGAGCCGTCGGACGAACTCGCGCTCGTCGGCCGGGTCCGACGCGGTCCATTTCGAGCCGGGCGTCGGGTTCAGCGGGATCAGGTTGACGTGCACCCAGCCCCAGTCGCCACGGGCCGCGAGCTTCTCCGCCAGCAGGTCGGCGCGCCACGCGTGGTCGTTGATGTCGCGGATCATCGCGTACTCGATGGAGACCCGGCGCTTGGTCTGCCGCGCGTAGTCCCACGCGGCGTCCAGCACCTCGTCGACCTTCCAGCGGTTGTTGATCGGGACCAGCTCGTCGCGCAGCTCGTCGTCCGGCGCGTGCAGCGACAGCGCGAGCGTGACCGGGATCCCCTCGGTGGCGAGCTGGTTGATCCGCGGCACCAGACCGACGGTCGACACGGTCACCCCGCGCGCCGAGATCCCCAGCCCCTCCGGCGAGGGATCGGTGAACCGGCGTACGGCGCCCATGACGGCCTTGTAGTTCGCCATCGGCTCGCCCATGCCCATGAACACGATGTTGCTGACCCGCCCAGGGCCGCCGGCGATCTCACCGCGGGCCAACGCCCGCGCACCGTCGACCACCTGCTCGACGATCTCGGCAGTCGTCATGTTCCGGGTCAGTCCGCCCTGGCCGGTCGCGCAGAACGGGCACGCCATCCCACACCCCGCCTGGGAGGACACGCACATCGTCACGCGCCCCGGGTACCGCATCAGGACCGACTCGACCAGTGAACCGTCGAGCAGCTTCCACAGCGTCTTGCGGGTCTCCCCGTTGTCGCACTCCAGATCCCGCACGCGGGTCAGCAGCGGCGGCATCAGCTCGGCGACCAGCTTGTCGCGGGTCGCGGCCGGCAGGTCGGTCATCTCGGCCGGGTCGGACACCAGCCGGGAGAAGTAGTGGTTCGACAGCTGCTTGGCCCGGAACGCGGGCTCGCCCAGCGCGGCGACCGCCGTCCGCCGCTCCTCCCCCGAGAGATCGGCCAGGTGTCGCGGCGGCTTCTTGGCACGGCGCGGCTCATCGAAGACCAGGGGGAGATTCGTAGTCATAACCGACCTATTGTCGCAAGCGCCGCGGCCGGTTCACAAATTCACATCCTCCACCGTGCCGAGAATCACCCTTCGACGTACTTCCGGACCGCCTCCCGGACCTCGGCGGCGAGCGGCACCGCGTCCACCCACTCCTGGTCGACGGGCTGGATAACGCTGACCGGGCACCGGGTGCCGTGAACCGTCAGGTCGGCAATCTTCCGCCGGCTGCGCACCTCGTAAACGGTCAGCCGCGCCGTCGTCGCCCGCAGGTCGAGATCCTTGGGCTCGGGGAGGTCGAAGTGGCAGGTCCCGATGACGTCCGCCGCGGACCCCGCGTCAACGCAGCCGACCAGTTGGGCATCAACCGGTTTCGGGCTCCACACCGCGGCCGGCGACTTCTGGTCGTCCAGCGTTGGAACGCCAGGGCCGAAGACCAGGATCGGGTGCGGCCCGGGCCCTTGGTACGGCGGCGCGTCCGGGATCCGCGTCCGGCTGTGGTCCTCGCACAGCTGCGCCAGGCTGTCGCTCGACGCGGTGACCTTCTCTTCGTCGCAGGCCGCCAGGTAGACGAACGCTCCGACGAAGGTGAGGAACGCGACGCCACCGAACGTCAGCTGTACGACCCTACCCACGCTTGGCACCCGACCAGGCTCGCCGATCCGCAGCGCGGATCACGCGGCTTGTCCGCTAGCGGCCAGTCACTGGTCCTTGCGGTCCGAGTGGCCGAGTTTGCGGTCCGGAGCGATCCGGTCCCGCACCATTTGCTTGAGCAGCGGGATCTCGGCGAACCCACCCTCCGCCTTCCGTGACCACAGCGTCTCGCCGTCCAGCCGTACGTCGAACACGCCGCCGCTGCTCGGGATCAGCGCCACCTCCCCCAGCTCCTGCGGGAACGTGGTCAACAGCTCCTGCGCGGTCCACGCCGCCCGCATCAACCACCGGCACTGCGTGCAGTACTCGATCTCCAACCGCGGCTCCGTCACCCCCGCAACGTATTAGATTCCCGCCGTGACGGACTTCTGGGTCCACGGACTGGCCGGCCTGGACGACAACGCCCCCGAACGCCTCGCCGCTCGCCACCCCGACTGGCAGTTCACCGACGGCCCACCGACCGCCGACGCCGGGTACGACGTCCTCGTCACCGGCAGGCCATCTCATGCGTTGCTGACCGCCAGCCCGCGCCTCCGGACCCTCGTCGTACCGTTCGCGGGCATCCCTGCCGAGACACGCGCTCTGCTCGCCGACTTCCCCGATCTGGCCGTCCGCACGATCCACCACAACGCCGGTCCCACCGCGGAGCTCGCCGTAGGCCTGGTCCTCGCTGCGGCCCGGGCGATCGTCCCGGCCGACCAGGCGATGCGCTCCGGCGACTGGACCCCGCGCTTCGTCCCACCCAATCCGACGATGATCCTCGGCGACCACCGAGCCCTCGTGATCGGGTACGGCGAGGTCGGCCGCCGGGTCGCCCGTGGCCTGGCCGGGCTCGGCATGGAGGTGCACGCGGTGCGCTCGTCCGACCGGCCTGCCTTGGACGGTGACGTACAGATCCACCCGCGATCCGCGCTGGCCGAGCTGGTCCCGCGGTCGCGCGTCGTCGTCCTCGCCGTACCCGCATCGCCGTCGACAGACGGGCTGTTCAACGCCGCCCTGATCGCGGCCCTGCCCGAGCCCAGCGTGCTCGTGAACATGGCCCGAGCCACTGTTGTCGACGAGCAAGCGCTCTACGAACGCCTGTCCCGCGGTGGCGTCGCGGCGGGGCTGGACGTCTGGTGGGAAGAGGCCCGGTCGGCCGGCGCCGCGACCGGGATCGCGGCGTCGGCGTACCCGTTTCATACGTTGCCGAACGTTGTCCTCAGCCCCCATCGGGGCGGAGCGTTCAGCTTGCGGGAGGTCCGCGACCTGCGGCTCTCCCATGTGGAGGCGGTGCTGGTCAGGCTGAGTAGCCCTTCGGCGGGATGAGGGTTGCGAGCTGGTTGAACGTCAGCCAGTAGGTCGCGGTCGGCGCGAAGCCGGCCGGGTCGGCGATCAGCACGGTCAGGTCGCTGGAGTCGTACCCGATCACGGTGATGTAGTGGTAGATCGTGTAGTTCGGGTAGCCCGGCGGGTGGTTGTTCGCCGGGGCGACGATGTTGGCGACGATCGGGTAGTTGTTGTCGATGTCCAGGACGACGTCCCGCCAGAGCAGGTCGCGCTGCGCCTGGGTGGGCGGGTCGTTGGGCATCTCCTTGGTCTCGTACCAGCCGGTGCCGACGTGGTTGTTGAGCACGCGGGTGACCTGACCGATCCAGTCGGTGCCGTTGGTCGTGGTCGGCAGCTCGTTGGCCAGCTGCTGCTGGCTGGGCGGCGAGACGCGGGCCGAGAGCGCGATCCGGGTTGCTGCCGGTCCACACCAGTACCCGGTCTGCTGGTACTGGAACTGGATGTTCAGCGTCCGGAGGGTCTGCGTGGTGTAGCCACCGGCCGGGACGGACTTGCCGGCGGCTCGGGCTTGGGCCTGGAGCGCATCGGCCGAGAGGGCGGGCTGGGCCGAGGCGGACTTGGCGGCTGCTTGGAACGCGGCTTGGGTCGGCGCTTGGGTTGCTTGGGTCGCTGCGGCGGAGGCCGTGGTCATCGGCAGGGCGGCGGCGGTGATGAGGGCGAGACCGCAGAGCGCGGCCTTGAACTTCGTCGTGGGGGTCATGTCAGCTCCTCACACGCGGTGGACGACCGGGGCGGGCCGTCCTGCGTTTGATACTGACACAGTTCTCTATCGGCGCGTGAAAAACTCACCAACCCTTTCGACCCCGGTCGAAAAGGATTACCGACTGATGATTTCGTCGACCAGCCACTGCACAGCGTGTTCCGGGTACGGGCGCGGCAGCGAGAGCACGATGTGGTCGAAACCGAGTTCAGCGGCTCGGCGGACGATGGCTCGCGTCGACGCCGGATCGTCGTACGACACGATCTGCTGCAGCGAACGGCTGACCGTCGCCGGGTCCCTCCCGATCCGCGCGCACTCCGCGTCCAGCCGCCGGATCCGATCGGCCAGGAAGTCGAGGTCGTTGTGCGGCGGACCGCCGATGTTCCAGATGTCGGCGTACTGCGCGATCAGTCGCATCATGCGGTCTCCCCAGCCGCCGATCAGCAGCGGCGGACCCCCGGGCTGGACCGGCTTCGGCTCGTTCCGGTTCTGCTCGAGGGTGTAGTAGCGACCGCGGAAATCGAAGACGTCCTCGGTCCACATGCTGCGCAGGATCTGGATCGTCTCCCGCAACCGGTCGACCCCCTCCCCCGGCGAGACGAGCGTCAGACCGTACGCCGCGTACTCCGCGATCGCCGGGTTCGGACCGGGTACGCCGCTGAGCCCGCCGGGCTGATGCGTACCGCCGACGCCGAGGCCCATCACGAGCCGGCCGCCCGAGATGACGTCGAGGGTGCTCGCGATCTTGCCGAGGACGGCCGGCGGACGAATGCGGTTGCTGGTGACGAGCAGGCCGAGGCGGAGGCGCGTGGTCTGGGCGGCGAGCGCGGTCAGCAAGGTCCAGCCCTCGAGTACGTCGCCGTCCTTCGGACCGGCCAGCGGCAGAAAGTGGTCCCAGAGCCAGGCGTCACGAATCTGCGGAACCTTGTCCGCCTCCAGCCAGACGCGCTGGATGTCGGCGTACGGGACATGCATCGGAGAGGTCTTCAAACCGAAGGTCAGTGGCATAATCGTCAGTGTAACTGATGATCAGCTCTCCTGACGATCAGCTTCCCGGTAGATTTGACCGTATGACGTCCGACCGGCTGGGTTACCTGCTCAAACACGTGCTGGCCCGGCTCACCGAGGCACAGGCGTCAGCGCTGGCACCGCACGGTCTGAACGGTCGCGACCTGGCCGTGCTCTCCGCGGTCGCCTCCGGCGAGCCGGTGTCCCAGCTCGAGGTGGCCGGCCGGCTGCGCGTGGACCGGACCTCGATCGGTGACCTGCTCGACGGGTTGGAGGAACGCGGCCTGGTCGAGCGGCGACGCAGTCCGGAGGACCGGCGCCGGAACGTCGTCGTACTGACCGCGCGGGGTGAGTCGATCTTCACGGCGGCCGAGCGGGTGCGGCTGGAGGTCGAGCGGGACTTCCTGGCTGTGCTGCCTGACGGCGAGCGGTTCCGGGAGGACCTGCGGCTGTTGCTGGGGGAATGAGGGCTCCGGCGGTCCCGTTGGACTTTGCATGGTGCCGCTTTCAGTTCTGGATCGCTCCCGGGCACGTGTAGGCGAGACCGAGGCCGAGACCCTGAGGGCCACTGTCTGGATGGCTCGGCAGGTGGAAGCGCTTGGCTACAAGCGTTTCTGGGTGTCAGAGCACCACAGCGTGCCTGGAGTGGTCGGCTCTGCGCCGACTGTGCTGGCATCGGCGGTCGCCGCGCGTACGTCGAGCATCCGGGTCGGCACCGGTGGAGTGATGCTGCCGAACCACCAGCCGCTGGTCGTGGCGGAGCAGTTCGGCGTACTGGAGTCGTTGTACCCGGGCCGGATCGACATGGGACTGGGCCGCTCCGTCGGCTTCACCAACGGCGTCCGCCGCGCGCTAGGCGTCTCGAAGGACGCCACGGAGGACTTTGCCGAGCAGGTCCGCGAGTTGCTCGGTTACCTAACCGGCGACTCTGACGTTCACGCCCGCCCCGGCGAGGGCCTGCGCATCCCACCCTTCATTCTGGCGGTCGGCGAAGGCGCCTCGATCGCCGCAGCACTGGGTCTACCAGTCGTTCTGGCGGCGCGACCAGATTCGCCGGACCTCGCGGAGCAGTATCGACGGTCATTCCAGCCATCGGCGTGGGCTCCATCGCCGTTCATCATCCTGGCCGTCACCGCCGCCGTCGCAGAGACGACGGCTGCAGCCCGAGAGCTGTTGTTGCCCGAGGCATGGGCCAGCGCCTACTCCCGCACCCGCGGTGTCTTCCCACCACTCCAGCCGGACATCCCGTCGACGATGACCGCCCGCGAGCAGGAGTTCTTCGAGCAGGCGTTGAACGGCCAGCTCTACGGCACACCGTCCGAGGTCAACGCTCTGCTGGGTGAATTGATCGAGCGGACCGGTGCAGACGAGGTACTGATCACCACGAACACCTACGATCGCGAAGATCTGCTCGCGTCGTACGCCGCGCTGGCCGACCTACCGGTGGATGCGGTCCTCTAGCCGCTTCCGCACGTCCGGCCACTCGTCGGCGAGGATCGAGAAGACGACGGTGTCGCGGAACGAGCCGTCGGCCATCCGCATGTGCCGCCGCAGCACGCCCTCACGGGTCGCGCCGAGCTTGGCGATCGCCGCCTGAGACCGGGTGTTCTTCAGGCCGGTCTGGATCTTGACCCGTCCGAACCCGCACACCTCGAAGGCATGCTCGAGCAGGAGCAACTTGCTGGCCGGATTGACCGCAGTCCCCCACACCGCCGGCGCGTAGCCGGTGGAGCCGAGGTGTATCCGCTCGTTGACCAGGTCCACGTCGGCGAGACTCGACGTACCGACGACCGTGCCGGCGGTGCCGAGCGGGCTGTCGGCTACGAGCCGAACGACATAAGCGATCCGCTTGGCCGCGGCCGGGATCCACTTCGCCCGCATGTCGTCCGCACTCGATGGCATCGCGGCAGGGCCGCCGGCGAACCCACCGGCGTACACCTGCTCGTTGCCGATCGCGGCGTACAGCTCGTCGATGTCCTCGGGCGTCATCCGGTCCAGACGTACGACGTCGCCGACCAGCGACCGTCCGTCCGGTGCGACCGTCATGCCTTCACCAGGAGGTGCAGCAGCAGCCAGACCGCGGGAGCGGTGGCCAGCAGCGAGTCGAGCCGGTCCATGACTCCACCGTGTCCTGGCAGCAGGTTCGACATGTCCTTGATGCCCAGGTCGCGTTTGATCATCGACTCGCCGAGGTCGCCGACGGTCGCGGTGACGACACCGACCGCACCGATGATCGCTCCGACCCACCAGTGGCCGTCCAGGAGCAGCACGACCGAGCCGATGCCGGCGCCGATGCAGGCGAGGGCAGACCCGGTGAAACCCTCCCAGGACTTCTTCGGGCTGATCGTCGGCGCCATCGGGTGCTTCCCGAACAGCACACCGGCCACGTAACCACCGACATCGCTGGCGACCACGACCAGGATGAACGTCATCACCCGGCCCGGCCCGTCCGCGTCCGGCTGCACCAGCAGCACCGCGAACCCGGCGAGCAGCGGCACGTAGCCGATCAGGAAGACCCCGGCGGACACGTCCCGGACGAAGCCGATCGACCCGCCCGGCATCCGCCAGAAGATCGTGCCGAGGACGGTCCCGCCGAGCGCGACGAGCAACGCCATCGGTCCACCGAAGTACGCCGCGACCAGCATCGCCGCCGTACCGACGAACATCGGGACCTTCGCGATCACCGCCCCGCCGGTCCGCAGCGCCTTGATCATCTCGTCGACCGCGACCAGGATCGTCGCCAGCACCAGCGCGACGAACAGGGACTTCTGCCAGAGCAGCGACCCGAGGATCAGCGCGCCGAGGCCGACCCCTACCGCGATCGCCGCAGGCAGGTTCCGCCCGGCGCGGCTCGGGCTGGGACTCGGCGCGGGCGTGCTCTCTACGCCCATCACACCTCGAGCAGTTCGGCTTCCTTGTGCTTGAGCAGGTCGTCGATGGAGTCGACGTACTTCTTCGTCAACCCGTCGAGCCGCTTCTCAGCACTCTTGCCCTCGTCCTCGCCCGCGTCGCCGTCCTTGACCGTCTTGTGCACCTGGTCCATGGCGTGCCGGCGAATGTTGCGGACGGAGACCTTGGCCTCTTCGCCCTTGGTCTTGGCGACCTTGATGTACTCCTTGCGGCGCTCCTCGGTCAGCTGCGGCAGCACGACCCGGATCACCGCGCCGTCGTTGCCCGGGTTCACACCCAGGTCCGAGTCGCGGATCGCCTTCTCGATCGCCGCCATCGCGCCCTTGTCGTACGGCGAGATCAGCACGGTCCGGGGCTCCGGGACCTGGAATCCGGCCAGCTGCTGCAGCGGCGTCGGGCTGCCGTAGTAGTCGGCCAGAATGCCCGCGAACATCTGCGGGTGCGCCCGGCCGGTCCGGATCGCGGCGAAGTCGTCCTTCGCAACCTCCACGGCCTTCGCCATCTTCTGCTCGGCATCGCGGAGAGCTTCGTCGATCACGACATTCCTCGCTTCCTCTGGGCCGCCTCGGCGCGGCCACCCCTGAACCCTACGAACGCAGGTTTACCAGATAACGGACATCCACCCGTGTCACAACGATCCTAGTGGTACGACGTGAACGCCGGTCGAGCCGGGGTTCGCCGCGCGCTAATGGCCCGGCGAGACGATGGTGCCGATCTTGTCGCCGTGCACGACGCGGGCGATGTTGCCCTCCTCGAGGCCGAAGATCACGATCGGCAGCGCGTTGTCGCGGGCCAGGCTGATCGCGGTCGCGTCGGCGACCCGCAGGCCGCGGGCCAGGAAGTCGTCGTACGACAGCTGGTCGAACTTGACCGCGTCCGGGTTCTTCTTCGGGTCGGAGTCGTAGACACCGTCCACGCCCTGCTTGCCCATCAGCAGCGCCTCGGCACCGACCTCCAGCGCGCGCTGGGCGGCGACGGTGTCGGTGGAGAAGTACGGCATCCCGGAGCCGGCGCCGAAGATGACCACGCGGCCCTTCTCCAGGTGCCGCTCGGCCTTGCGCGGGATGTACGGCTCGGCGACCTGACCCATGGTGATCGCGGTCTGCACCCGGGTCTCGATGCCCAGCTTCTCCAGGAAGTCCTGGAGCGCCAGGCAGTTCATCACCGTGCCGAGCATGCCCATGTAGTCGGCCCGGTTCCGCTCCATGCCGCGCTGCTGGAGCTCGGCACCGCGGAAGAAGTTGCCACCGCCGACCACGACGGCGACCTGCACGCCGGCCCGGACCACCTCGGCGATCTGCTTGGCGATCGAGTTCACCACGTCGGGGTCGACCCCCAGCTTGCCGCCGCCGAACACTTCACCCGACAGCTTCAGCAGCACCCGGTGGTAGGCCGGAGAGAACGGCGAAGAGGCCGGACTCGTCTCGGTACCCAGGGTTTCCGTCACGATTCCGGCCTCCTCGTTGTGTTGCTGTGTCCTGCTGTGGCGTCGCCCCGCAGGCCTCAGGCGCCGACCTCGAAGCGGGCGAACCGCTTCACGGTCACGCCGGCCTCGTCGAGGACCGCCTTCACGGTCTTCTTGTTCTCCGTGACCGACGGCTGCTCGAGCAGCACGACGTCCTTGAAGAAGCCGTTCACCCGGCCCTCGACGATCTTCGGGAGCGCGCCTTCCGGCTTGCCCTCCTCGCGGGCGGTCGCCTCGGCGATCCGCTTCTCGTTCTCGACCGTCTCGGCCGGGACCTCGTCGCGGGTGGTGTACAGCGGGCGCATCGCGGCGGCCTGCATGGCGGCGCCGCGGGCGGCCTCGACGTCGTCGCCCTCGAACTCGACGAGCACGCCGACCTGGGCGGGGAGGTCCGCGGCACGCTTGTGCATGTACGCGGTGACCTTGCCGTCGAAGACGGCGACCTTGCCGAGCTCCAGCTTCTCGCCGATGACGGCGGCCAGGGCCTCGATGTTCTCGGCGACAGACTTGCCGTCGGTCAGCTTCTCGGACAGCAGGCCCTCGACGTCGCCGACCTTGCTGGCGGCGGCGTGCGCGACGATGTCGGCGGCGAGCTGCTGGAACTGCTCGTTCTTGGCGACGAAGTCGGTCTCGCAGTTGAGCTGGACCAGCGCGTTCTCCGCCGCGGCCACCAGGCCGTTGGTGGCGGAGCGCTCGGCGCCCCGCTTCTGCGCCTTGGCCGCGCCCTTGATGCGCAGCTCCTCGATCGCCTTCTCGAAGTCGCCGTCGGTCGCCTCGAGCGCCTTCTTCGCGTCCATCATGCCCGCGCCGGTGGCGTCGCGGAGCTTCTTCACGTCAGCGGCGGTGTAGTTCGCCATTCCTCGTTCTCTCGTCTTGTCGGTGCGGCTGGATGGGCGGTACGTCGGTCCCCGCGGTGTGCGGCCGTCCGTGTCGCCCGGCCCGCCGCAGGCGTGCGCAGTGGTGGTGCCGCCCGGCGGTGAACCGGGCGGCACCCGTGGCTGTCAGGCCTCGTCGGCCTTCGGCGCCTCGGCGGCCGGGGTCTCCTCGACCTTGGCCTCGACGGCCGGGGTCTCGTCGGCCTTGGCCTCCGCAGCCGGGGTCTCCTCGGCCTTGGGGGCCTCGGCGGCAGGCGCCTCGGCAGCCTCGGCAGCCGGGGTGGCCTCAGCGGCCGACGCCTCGGCGGTCTTGGCGTCGGCGGTGCCGTTCTGGCTCTCCAGCAGCTCGCGCTCCCAGGCGGCCAGCGGCTCTTCCTGGCCCAGCTCCTCGCCGGCAGCGGCGGAGCCCTGGCCCGAGCGGCCCATCAGGCCGTCGGCGACGGCGTCGGCTACGACCCGCGTGAGCAGGCCGACCGAGCGGATCGCGTCGTCGTTCCCCGGGATCGGGTAGTCGACCTCGTCCGGGTCGCAGTTGGTGTCCAGGATGCCGATGATCGGCAGCTTCAGCTTGCGCGCCTCGTCGACGGCGAGGTGCTCCTTCTTGGTGTCCACGATCCACACGGCGGCCGGAACCCGGGCCATGTCGCGGATACCGCCGAGGGTCTTCAGCAGCTTGTCGTGCTCGCGCCGCTTCTGCAGCAGCTCCTTCTTCGTGACGCCCGAGGCCGCGACGTCGTCGAAGTCGATGAGCTCGAGCTCCTTGAGCCGCTGGAGCCGCTTGTTGACGGTCTGGAAGTTGGTGAGCATGCCGCCCAGCCAGCGCTGGTTCACGTAGGGCATGCCGACCCGGGTCGCCTGCTCGGCGATCGCTTCCTGGGCCTGCTTCTTGGTGCCGACGAACAGGATCGCCCCGCCCGACGCCACGGTGCTGCGCACGAACTCGTAGGCGCGGTCGATGTACGACAGCGACTGCTGGAGGTCGATGATGTAGATGCCGTTGCGCTCGGTCAGGATGTAGCGCTTCATCTTCGGGTTCCAGCGCCGGGTCTGGTGCCCGAAGTGCACGCCGCTCTCGAGCAGCTGCTTCATGGTCACGACGGCCATGAGGTGGTCTCCTTTGGCGGCCCGGCCGTGGTGGTCCGGACCTGGTTCTCGGTTGTACCGCCCCGGATCGGGTGATCCGCGGCTCCTGATGCCCGTCGCGCCGGTCCACCCGGAGTGCTCCGGGACCGAAGGAACGTCACAGTTTGTGCGGGCATGCGTAGTCGCCCCATTCGCATGGGGCGCCACCGGAAGTGTACGTGACCACCCCGGCCGGGAGCCAATTGACCAGCGGCTTGTCCACAGGCCCGGAAGTCGCCGGCATTTCGGGGGTCCGGCCACGGCATCTTCCCTGGCATGAACCCAATTCTCCCGCCTCCACCACCCGTTTGGCCGCTGCAACCACTACCCGCGGTGATCCGCGGCTTCGAGCTGCCCGCTAAACCGTGGCTCCCGGGCCACCGCGGCGTCGATCTGGCCGGCCGCCCCGGCCAACCCGTCCTCGCTGCAACCGCCGGCACGATCACGTACGCCGGTCCGCTGGCCGGTCGCGGCGTGGTCACGATCAGTGCCGGATCGCGCCGGACTACCTACGAACCCGTCGTCCCGAGCGTCGCCGTCGGCGTCACGGTCACGCCCACGACCGTCATCGGTCACCTCTCGGCCGCGGGCTCGCATTGCGCACCAGCGACCTGCCTGCACTGGGGTCTGCTGGCCGGCCGCCAGTACCTGAATCCCCTGACCCTCCTCCCGAACCGCCCGGTCCGCCTGTTGCCGCTCGCAACCAGCCCACCGCCGGCGGCTCCTCCCCCACCACCCGACTCTGTGGAGATCGAGAGAGCTGCCGTGCCTGCGCCACCGGACCACCGAACCGCCACCGTCATCATCGCCGCCACCGCCGCCATCACCCTGACGGCCGGTGCGCTCATCAAACGGGAGTGATCCGGATGTCAGCTACCTGGGACTCGCGCCTGCCAGGCATCCTCGTCCTTGGACCGCCGCTCGACCCCGGCCGGAAGCTTGTTCTTCGCCAGGTCGGTGAGGGTCGTGTGCTCGAGCACGTCCCGCAGGCTGGCTCGCGCGGCGATCCACACCCGCTGCAGGACGACCGCCCGCTCGTTGTACGCGACGCTCTCGGGCCGGACGCCGGAGATACTCACGATCGGCCCGTCCACGGCGCGCATCACGTCCGCGACGGTGATCTCGTTCGGGTCGACAGCGAGCCGCCAGCCACCGGACTGGCCACGCTGGCTGGCCAGGATCCCGGCGCGGCGCAGGTCGGCGAGGATGCCCTGCAGGAACCCGTGCGGAATGCCCTGCGCCCGGCTGAGCTCCTCCGCCGACACCACGGACGGGTCGCTCGCCACCCACCGCTGGGTGATCTCGATCAGAGCTCGCAACGCATAGTCAGACTTCGCCGAAACCCGCATGTTCCGCAGTCTGCCCCATCCCCCGCCCGGTGCGCCGCATTCCGCCCCGAGGAGGGCTCAGGCGCGAGGGTGCGCCTGGTGGTAGGCCTGGCGCAGGCGTTCGTTCGAGATGTGGGTGTAGATCTGGGTCGTCGCGAGCGACGCGTGCCCGAGAAGCTCTTGCACGCTGCGGAGATCGGCGCCGCCTTCGAGCAGATGGGTAGCGGCCGTGTGCCGGAGACCGTGCGGAGACAGGTCCGGTGCGTCGACGACGGCGATCCGTTCGTGGACCAGACGACGTACCGCTCGCGGATCGATCCGGCCGCCGCGCGCGCCCAGGAATGCCGCCGGTCCACTCCCCTCCCGGGCGAGCTTCGGCCGCGCCTCGGCCAGCCAGCGATCGAGCGCCCCGGCAGCGGGCACGCCGTACGGGACCGATCGCTCTTTGCGCCCCTTGCCGAAGACCCGTACGACGCGGCGCGACCGGTCGATGTCGTCGACGTCGAGGTCGCACAGCTCACCGACCCGGATGCCGGTCGCGTAGAGCAGCTCCATGATCGCGAGGTCGCGCAGGCCGACCGGGCTGCCGTCGTCCGCCGCGACGGCAGCAGCGTCGAGGACGGCCCGGGTGTCGTCCTGGCCCAGCACGCCGGGCAGGGTCTTGTGCGGCCGCGGGCTGGCGAGCAGTGCGCCCGGGTCCGTGGAGATCCGTCCGGTCCGTTGCGCCCAGGCCGTGAACACCCTCGCAGCCGTCGCCCGACGGGACATCGTGCTGCGGGATTTCCCCAGACTTTGCTGTTTGGCCAGCCAGGACCGCAATCCTCTGATGTCGAGGGAATCGAGATCATCGTGACCAAGCCGAATCAAATGTTCGAGTAAATCCGCGACATCCCCGAGGTACGCTCTCACCGAGTGAGTGCTGAGGTCTCTTTCCGCCGTCAGATGCCGTTCGTAGTCAGCCAGTAACGCAGCGAAGCCCTCCGGCCAGGAGGCGTTTCCACTGACATCGTCCGGCGTCATGCCCTGACGATGCGGGAGGCGACCCGGCATCGCAAGCCACCGCGCGGGGGCCGAGGAGAGGAGGTCTGGTCGATAGCCCAACGGTCGACTACTGTTCGGCCCGATTGCCCTAGTAGCAACGGAGGCACCCCTGACCATGGCCCCCTCAGCGAACGGACAGACCGTAGGCCGGCGCCTGCCGGTCGAGTCGGCGTTCACTCGAGTCGAGGATGCGCGGCACCGTCTGCCGCGTTTGTTCAATCGTCGCGACCTGGTTGTTCTCGGCCTGGGCGTGATGATCGGCTCTGGCATCTTCAGCATCAGCGGCGTCCAGGCGGCCAGCGTGGCCGGCCCGGCAGTGATCCTGTCGTTCGTCATCGCCGCGATCGTGTGTCTGCTGGCAGCGGCGTGCTACGCCGAGCTGTCGTCCACGATCCCGGTCTCCGGTAGCGCGTACACGTTCAGCTACGTCACCTTCGGCGAGGCGTGGGCCTGGCTGGTGGGCTGGGCGCTCGTGCTCGAGCTCGTCACCGCCGCCGCGATCGTGGCGCGGGTCTGGTCCGCGTACTTCCTGGCCACGCTGGACGGGTTCGGCGTGTCGCTGCCCGACGGCGTCGCGAAGTACTTCGGGCCGGAAGCCAAGCTGAACCTCGTCGCGCCGCTCCTGCTGCTGATCCTGACCGCGTTGATCGTGACCGGCACCAAGCTGTCCGCCCGGGTCCTGACGATCGTGGTGATCGCGAAGGTCGCGGTCATCCTGCTGGTCGTCATCGTGGGCGCGGCCCACATCAACATGGCCAACTACCACCCGTTCGTCCCGATGTCGCGGGCCGCACCAGCGACCGCGAGTCCAACGTTGCTCGGGTGGATCGTGGATTCCTCGTTCGGCTCGTTCGGGACGATGGGCGTCTTCACGGCGGCGAGCACGATCGTGTTCGCGTACATCGGCTTCGATCTGATCGCGACCGCGTCCGAAGACGCCCGGAACCCGCGTAAGACGGTTCCCCAGGGCATGCTGCTCGGGGTCGGCGCGGTGACGATCCTGTACATCGCGATGGCGGTCGTGCTCGTCGGCATGCGCCCGTACAGCAAGCTCGGCGGGAGCGCACCGGTCTCCGAAGCGCTGGCCGCGGTCGGCGTCGGCTGGGCGGCCAAGGTGGTCAACCTGGGTGCCCTGCTGGCGTTGATGACCGTGATCATGGTGGTTCTGATCGCCCAGAGCCGGGTGCTCTTCAACATGGGCCGGGACGGTCTCATGCCGAAGAGCCTCGGGCGGGTCAGCCGCGTCTACTCCTCGCCGGCCAGGGCCGCGACGGCCGCCGGCGTGGCTGCGTTGCTGCTCACGCTGTACCCGAAGGTCCTGGAGCTCGAGGAGCTGCTGGTCATCGGTGCCCTGTTCTGCTTCGCCTTCTGCGCGGTCGGTGTCCTCCGGTTGCGCCGTACGGAGCCCAACCTGGAGCGCGGCTTCCGGGTGCCGATGGTCCCGCTGATCCCGCTGCTCTCGCTGGGCGCGACGGTCTGGCTGATGCTCAACCTGAAGACGAGCACCTGGACCAAGTTCGGCATCTGGATGCTCATCGGTATCGCGATCTACGGCCTGTACGGCCGATGGCACAGCCGCCTTGCCAACGAGGACAGCTGGGACTTCGACATCGGCGACACGGACCACGGGACCGGCGGCCTGCAGACCATCCGGATCGAGCAGGACCGTCCACCCGAGCTGCGGGTCAACCGCACTCCACCGGAGCAGCAACAGGTCCAGAAGCCGACCCGCGGCAAACACATGCGCAGCTGACCGGCGAGGAACTGACCGGCGAGGGCTCTCACGGCGACGTGAGAGCCCTCGTCGTTTGCCGTCCTCCCCGTTGTCCACAGGGAAAAAGTGGGGTGCGATTCCGAGGGCCGTTCCCGGCATGTTCTTAGCCGGAGGTGGTCATCGATGCGGACCAAGAACACCGTCGGGCGGTACGGCGAGGATCTCGCCGCGAGATATCTGAGCACACACGGTTTCGCCGTGCTCGAGCGCAACTGGCGCTGCGAGCTCGGCGAGATCGACATCGTCGCGCGCGACGGCGGCACGCTCGTCGTCTGCGAGGTCAAGACCCGTCGCGGGCTGGGCTACGGCAGCCCGCTGGAGTCGATCACGTACCGGAAGCTGACCACGCTGCGAAAGCTGGCCGGCCGCTGGCTGCAGACCCACGAGGTGAAGCCGTCGGGGATCCGGATCGACATCATCTCGGTCGTCTTCGACCACAACACGCCACCCACCGTCGACCACGTGCGGGGTGTCGCCTGATGTCACTCGCGCACACCTGGTCGGTCGCCTTGGTCGGCCTCGAAGGACACCTGGTCGAGGTCGAGGCCGACATCGCCCAGGGCCTGCCGAAGACCACGCTGATCGGCCTGCCGGACGCTTCGCTCTCCGAGGCGCGCGACCGGGTCCGGGCGGCTGTCGTGAACAGCGGCGAGAAGTTCCCCGACCGTAAGGTCACCATCGGCCTCTCCCCCGCCACGCTGCCGAAGACGGGCTCGCACTACGACCTCGCCATCGCCCTGTCGCTCCTCACCGCGGCGGGCGTTCTGGAGCCGGTCAGCCTCAGCCGGACGGCGATCATCGGCGAGCTGGGCCTCGACGGCCGAGTGCGAGAGGTGCGCGGCGCCCTCGCGATGACGCTGGCCGCGTCCCGCGCCGGCTTCGACCGCATCGTCGTCCCGGACCTCAACGTCAGCGAGGCCCGGCTCGTGCCAGGCATCGAGGTGTACGGCGTGCGCTCGCTGCGCCAGGTCCTCGCGCTCCTCCGCGGCACCGAGATCGCCGACGAGGCGCCACCTCGCGCCGAGCCCCGGCTGCTGTCGGAGTCGCTGACCCGGGTGCCGACCGTGGATCTCGACGACGTGATCGGTCATCGCGAAGGCCGGCGCGCGATCGAGGCCGCGGCGGCCGGTGGTCATCATCTGTTCCTGCACGGGCCGCCGGGATCGGGCAAGACAATGCTGGCAGAGCGCCTTGCCGGACTGATGCCCGATCTGAGCATGGACGACTCGCTCGAGGTCTCGGCGGTGCATTCGCTGGCCGGGTTGCTGACGGGCGAGGCCGAGCTCGTGGTCCGGCCGCCGTTCATCGCGCCACACCACACGGCGTCGCTGGCGAGCCTGGTCGGCGGCGGGTCCGGCGTACCGCGCCCGGGTGCCATCAGCTGTGCACATCGCGGGATCTTGTTCATCGACGAGGCGCCCGAGATGCATCCGCTGACGCTCGACACTCTGCGGCAGCCGCTGGAGTCGGGTTTCGTCGAGGTCCACCGGGCGGCAGCGGTCGCGAAGTTCCCGGCCCGGTTCATGCTCGTCCTGGCCGCCAACCCTTGTCCCTGCGGGCTTTCCGGCACCGAGCAAGGCGTCTGCAGCTGCACCCCACAAGTCCTGGCCCGCTACCGCCAGCGCATCAGCGGCCCGATCAAGGACCGCCTCGACATCCAGCGCCAGATCCTCCCGGCCGCCCGTGCGCTGGCCGATACCGAGCCGACCGAGTCCACTGCAACCGTCGCAGCTCGCGTCCAAGCCGCGCGGGACCGACAGGCTCACCGCTACCGAGAGACCGTCTGGCGCCTCAACAGCCAGGTCCCTGGTCCAGTGCTCCGTCGCGAGTTCCCCCTGGACGACCCGAGCCGCCAACTCCTGGAGGACCTCTACACCGCCGGCCGCCTGACAGCCCGCGGCCTGGACCGAGTAGTCCGCGTCGCCTGGACCCTGGCCGACCTCTCGGCCAGCCCTCGCCCCACCGTCACCCACACCCATGAGGCCTACCAACTCCGCTCCGGCCACCCCCTCACACCGTTGTCCGACGTCCGCCCCCTCAAATCCGACGTCCGCCCCTCAAAGGAGTCTCCCAATGACCACTGACTTCATGCTGACGACTGAGACGACCGGCTGCGGTGAAGGCGCCGACGGACCCGGAGGTTCGGGTGGCGGCGGGGTGGTTGCTGGGGGCAACGGGGAGGTGGAGCGACTGGCCCGGGCTGGGCTGTCTCGGGTGATCGAGCCGGGAGATCTTGCGGCCCTGAAGGCATTTGCCGGCTTGGAGGCGTTGGAGATCTGGGATCGATTGCAGCGCGGGTCGCGCGGTCTGGAGAGGTGGTCGACGCGACTGGCCGAGGTGGATCCGCGGCGAGATCTCGAGCGGGCGGCGGCGGTCGGGGCGCGGTTCGTCATCCCAGGAGACGAGGAGTGGCCCGAGCAGGTCGACGTACTGGAGGACGCGGGGCAGCTTGCTCGGCGGGCGGGGGTGCCGTTCGGTTTGTGGGTTCGTGGGCGGCCGAATCTTCAGCGTGCGTTGACCCGGTCGGTGGCGTTGGTGGGTGCTCGGGCGTGTTCGTCGTACGGCGAGCATGTGGCCGCTGAGCTTTCGGCCGGACTGGCGGACAACCGGGTGACTGTGGTGTCGGGTGGGGCGTTCGGGATTGATGCTGCGGCACATCGCGGGGCGCTTGCTGCCTCAGGGGTGACTATCGCGGTGCTTGCTTGCGGCATCGACGTCAGCTATCCGCGAAGAAACTCGGCGCTCTTCAGCCGGATCGTCGAAGACGGCTTGCTGGTGAGCGAACTCCCACCCGGATGCTCGCCGACCAAGCTCCGGTTCCTGGCCCGCAACCGGCTGATCGCTGCCGCTACCTTGGGCACGGTCGTGATCGAAGCCGCCGTACGCAGCGGAGCCCTCAATACCGCCGGCTGGTCAGAGCAGTGCGGCCGCGCGGTCATGGCAGTCCCCGGCCCGATCACGTCCCGCATGTCCGCCGGCAGTCACCTCCTGGTCCGCGAACGCAACGCCGTACTGGCCACCAACGTCGCCGACATCATCGAAGCCATCTCCCCCTTCGGCACCGCCCTCACCGCCCCACCCAGAGCCCCCGAAACCCTGCAAGACACCCTCCACCCCGACCTCCAACGCACCCTCGACGCCGTCCCCGTCCACCACCCAGCCCCCGCCACCCGCATAGCAGTAACCGCCGGCCTAGACCTCCCCACCACCGAACAATCCCTCCAAGCCCTAACCACCCTCGCCCTGGTCGAGTACCACACGCCGCCCTCCCCACCAGAACACCCAGAAGCCACGCACCCCACCCCCAACTCCCCCACCCCTCAGGCGATCCCCGGCTGGCGCCTAACCCCCACCACGCCGCCCCCACCGCCCAGCCAACCCCCGGCTGGCGCCTAACCCCCACCAGCCCACCAACCTCCTAAGCAGCTGCCCCACCCGGCCTCCCCTCGGCTGCGTGAGGGTTAGCGGGATGGTTGGGGGCGGAGAGCGTCAAGGAGGAGGGTCAGGAGGTGGGGGGCTCGGTCTTCGGGGGTGGTGGGGGCGCGCCAGAGGGCGCCGGTTAGTTGGAGGTAGTCGGTCGGGGCGGCGTCGGGGCGGATGGTGCCGTCTTGTTTGCCGGCGTCCAGGAGGGTGGTGATCGCGGCTACTACGGGGGCGTAGGTCTGTTCGGTGATTGTCTGGTGGGCGGCCGGGCTCAGGGCGTCGCCCAGCCCGTGCTTTCTCCGCATGGCTTCCACCAGGTCGGTTGTCCAGTGGCGGAGGGCTTCCAGCGGCGGGTGCTCGGCCAGTAGGCCGGGGACCGTGCCGACGATCCGTTCGACTTCGTCCTGGTAGACGGCCAGAACGAGGGCCTCGCGGGTGGGGAAGTTGCGATAGAGGGTGCCGGCCCCGACTTCCGCGCGTTGGGCGACCTGGTTCATCGAGGTGTGGCCGTCCTCGGCGAAGGCTTCGCGGGCGGCCGCGACGATGCGGGCGCGGTTCTCGCGGGCGTCGGAACGGACCATCAATCCTCATTCATCAGTCGTGCGAAAGCTGCACTTGCTAAGTGGAGAGCTCTCCACTACGGTAACTGGAGAACTCTCCACATAGCTTAGAGGAGCATCATGAGGTACATCAAGCTCGGTACGACCGGACTCGACGTGTCGCCGATCGCGATCGGCGCGATGACGTACGGCGAGCCGGACCGCGGGCACCCTGTCTGGTCGAAGGGTGAGGACGAGGCACGTCCGCTGATCCGGCACGCGCTGGAGGCAGGGATCAACTTCTTCGACACCGCGAACATGTACTCGAACGGGTCCAGCGAGGAGATCCTCGGACGGGCGCTGAAGGACTTCGCCAATCGCGACGACGTGGTGATCGCGACCAAGCTCCGGCATCCGATGCGGCTCGGTCCGAACGGGCGTGGGTTGTCGCGCAAGGCGATCATGACCGAGGTCGAGCACTCCCTGCGGCGGCTCGGGACGGAGTACATCGATCTGTACCAGCTGCATCGGAACGACCACTCGACGCCGTGGGAGGAGACGCTCCAGGCCCTCGACGAGCTGGTGAAGGCCGGCAAGGTCCGGTACGTCGGGGCGTCGTCGATGCACGCCTGGGAGTTCGCCAAGGCGTTGCACCTGCAGAAGCAGAACGGGTGGGCGCGGTTCGTGTCGATGCAGGACCACTACAACCTGCTCGCCCGTGAGGAGGAGCGGGAGATGATCCCGCTCTGCCTGGACGAGGGGGTCGGCACGATCATCTGGTCGCCGTTGGCGCGTGGTCGGCTCGCGCGTGGTTGGGACGACGCGCGATCTACGGCGCGGTCCGAGAGCGACGGCTCGTATGCGGACCTGCTCTACTCGCCTGCCGAGGAGGCGTCCAACCGCGCGATCATCGAGGCGGTCGGGAAGGTTGCCGAGGGCCACGGTGTCAGCCGGGCACAGGTCGCGCTCGCTTGGTTGCGACGCCAGCCGGTCGTCACCGCGCCGCTGGTCGGGGCCGGCTCGATCCACCAGATCGACGAGGCCGTGGCGTCACTGGAGCTCGAGCTCACCGACGACGACGTACGAACGCTAGAGGCCCCCTACACCCCACGCCACGACTGGCAAGGCATCTCCGACGAGTCCGAACTCGAAGCCATCCGCCAACGCGTCCCGGGCATGTCTCTAGCCTGACCGCACGGCCGCCGGCGGGGATACAAACGCCAAGCCCCGGCGACCGACTGCCATCCAGCGACAGCCGCCCGGCGACAGAAAGCTGATAGGCCGGGCGGCGCCGAGCTGGGTCAGCGGCCGAAGTCGGAGTCCTTGGGGACCTCCAGGTCGGACTTGGCGAGTTCTTCGATGTTGACGTCGCGGAAGGTGACGACCTTGGCGTTCTTCACGAAGCGGGCCGAGCGGTAGACGTCCCAGACCCAGGCGTCCGCCATCGTCACCTCGAAGTAGACGTCGCCGCCTTCGGTACGGACCTTCAGGTCGACCGCGTTGCACAGGTAGAAGCGCCGTTCGGTCTCCACCACGTACTTGAAGATCCCGACGACGTCCTTGTACTCCCGATAGAGCTGGAGCTCCATATCGGTCTCGTACTTCTCAAGGTCGTCAGCGCTCATCGGCTCTCCACTCGGTGGGACTGGTCACATTCTGTCCCATGTCGGGTCGCAGACTGCGGCGGACATTCTCGAACCGCCGTCGATGTTGTGGGCACGGGCCGTATTCGTCCAGTGCCGCCTGGTGCTCAGGGGTGCAGTAACCCTTGTGGATCCCGAACCCGTACTGCGGGTACACCTTGTCCCAGTGTTCCATCACCCGGTCCCGGGTCACCTTGGCGATCACGGAGGCGGCCGCGATACAGGCCGCCACCCGGTCACCCTTCCAGATCGCCAGCCCCGGTACGCCGAGACCGTCGACGCCGAAGCCGTCCGTCAGCACGTACGACGGCCGGAGATCGAGCCGGAACAACGCCCTCCGGAGCGCTTCGACGTTGGCGACGTGCATCCCGAGCCGATCGCACTCGGTGGACTCGATCGACACCACGGACCAGGCGAGCGCCCGCTTCCGGATCTCCTCGTAGCACCGGTCGCGCGCCTTCGCGGTCAGCAGCTTCGAGTCGGCCAGCTCGGGGATCTGGCCGCGCTTGCCGTCGGGCAGGATCACCGCGGCCGCGACCAGCGGGCCCGCGCACGGCCCACGACCGGCCTCGTCGACGCCGGCGATCGGATCCAGGCCGACGCGGCGCAGGGCCCGCTCGTACCCGTACAGCCCGGCGTCCCGCCGTACCGTGCTCCCGCGCGGCAACGCGCTCATCCAGCCCTCCGCATCACACACCCAACCCTAGGCAACTCGACGGACAAAGGTCGAAGTGGCACCCGCGCCTGCGCAGCGCCGGCGACGACCTACCGCGACCGACCGCTGCCGCGGGATCAGCCGGAGGTCTTGGGCGGTGGCGTCAGCGAGATCGCGGGTTTGTCCGGCGCCGGACCGGGCGCCGGCACCGCCTTGAATGTGTCGGGTACGCCGAGCTTCGCCCAGCGGCCCGCGGGCCAGACGACCATGATCGCCCGGCCGGTGACCTTGTCGATCGGCACGAACGCCGCGTCGCCCTGATTGCCACCGTTGGCGTCCAGATCCTGCAGGTGGACGCGCGAATCCCCGGAAGCGGACCGGTGGTCACCCATCACGAACACCCGCCCGGCCGGGACGGTGACCTGGAACTGCATCTGCGACGGCGAGTCACCCGGGTACAGGTAGCCCACCTCGTCCAGCGGCTGGCCGTTCACCAGCAGCCGCCCCTTCGAGTCGCAGCAGGCGACCTTGTCGCCCGGCATCCCGATCAGGCGCTTGATCAGGTGGCCGTGGCTGGAGTCCGGGAGCAGACCGACGATCTCGAAGAACCGGCCGACCGAGCCGCGCTTCTGGCCGCTCTCCTCCGGGCCGAGCCAGCCGCCCGGATCCTCGAACACGACCACGTCGCCACGTTTCACATCGGTGAGCTTCTCCACCACGACCCGGTCACCGACCAGCAGGGTGTTCTCCATCGACTCGCTCGGGATGATGAACATCTGCCCGACGAACGCCCGCAGGATCGAGGACACGATCAGCGCGCCGACCACGATCAGGACGAACTCGCGGGCTGCTGCCGCGAAGCCCGAGCGGTGGGCGGGTTTGGTGTCCTTGGCGTCCGACTTGGTCGGTGTATCGGTCACTTCTTCAGCCCCGGCTTCTTGAAGGTTTCCGGAGGACGCAGCATGGTCATCCGGTCAGACGGCCAGATTACGCAACAGGCCCGGCCAACCACGTTCTCGACCGGGACGAACCCGCCACCGGGACCGCCCATGTGGGCACGGGAGTCGGCGGACTGGGCGCGGTTGTCGCCCATCACCCACAGGTGGCCGGCCGGCACCAGCACGTTGAAGGGCACCTCGGACGGTTTCGCGTCCTTGAGCAGGTACTCGCGTTCGTCCAGCGGGATCCCGTTGACGGTGATCCGGCCCTGCTTGTCGCAGCAGATCACCCGGTCGCCGCCGATGCCGATCACCCGCTTCACCAAGTGACCCTCGCCGCTGCGCGGCAGGATGCCGACGAACTCGCCGATCCGCCGGACCGTCCCGGGTGGCTTCACCGGGTCGTCCTCGCCGTGCAGCCAGTTGGCGGGGTCCTTGAAGACGATGATGTCGCCGCGGTCGACGTCGCGGTGCAGGTAGCTGACCTTCTCGGCGAGGATCCGGTCGTCCTTGGTGAGCGTGTCGTACATCGACTCCGACGGTACGTAGAACGCTTCCGCGACGAACAGTCGCAGGACCACCGTGATGACGAGCGCGAGCACCGTCACGGTGCTCATCTCGATGAGCAGGCTGAGCAGCGGGTTCCGCTGCTTCAGCCTGCGGTGACGTCCTTTACTGCGACGTGCCCTCCGGGGTGCCGGGTGAGGGCGAGCGCGAGTCGCAGTGCTCGGCGCCATAGGTGACCGTCGTCGCTAGGACGTCAGGAGGCCGGGACCTCGCGCTTCTCCTTGATCTTGGCTGCCTTGCCGCGCAGCTCGCGGAGGTAGTACAGCTTCGCGCGACGGACGTCGCCGCGGGTCACGACCTCGATCTTCTCGACGATCGGGGTGTGCAGCGGGAAGGTCCGCTCGACACCGACGCCGAAGCTGACCTTGCGGACCGTGAAGGTCTCCTGCAGGCCACCACCCTGGCGGCGGATCACGACACCCTTGAACACCTGGACGCGGGAACGGTTGCCTTCGACGACCTTCACGTGCACGTTGACGGTGTCACCGGCGCGGAAGGCCGGGATGTCGTCGCGCTTGCTCGCGTTGTCGAGCTCGTTCAGGATGTTGCTCATCAGGTGTCTCTTCCTCGCGCGTGCCACAGGTCACCCACGAATGTCGTATGTGAGAGAAATTGCCGCCGGTCGGTGGTCACCCCCTGTGGCAGGAGCACCGAAGGGCAGCAACAGGCAATCTTGCCATACCGCCCCAACCACCACGAAATCAGCGTCCCCGGCGACGCTTGGTGAGCAGCACCATCTCGATCTTCGGGGTGTGCTGGAACCGGCGTGCCTCTCGGTAACCGGCTTTCCGGTACAGAGCCAGGTTGCCGTCACTCTCCGCACCGGTGTCCAGCTCGTACGACGTGACGTCCGCCGGCGCGAGCTGTTCGGCCGCGCGAAGCAGCCGGGCGCCCAGCCCGCGACCCTGCCAGTCGGGGGCCACGACCAGCCGTTCTATCCGGCCGACCGAGCCGGTGATGGTCAACTGGACCGCGCCGACGATGCGCGTCCCCGCGACTGCCTTGAGAACCATGCCGCGCTCGAAGCGGGCTGCCATGGCCGCTGGGTCCTCGTTCAGCGGGGGGATCGTGTAGTCGTCGTACCGGCGTGCCTCGGCGAGGAAGGCGGCGACCTGGACCGTGTGGATCTCCCCCGCGTCGGCCGGGCCGGCCGCGAGCAGGCGGACAGCGTCGGTGTCGTCCTTACCAGCCAGCACGTCGCCCCACGCGGCCAGCAGATCCGGCCGGCGTTCCGCAGTACGGCGTACCGAC
Organism: Kribbella sp. NPDC026611; assembly: GCF_040638345.1. NCBI lineage: Bacteria > Bacillati > Actinomycetota > Actinomycetes > Propionibacteriales > Kribbellaceae > Kribbella > Kribbella sp. NPDC026611. The sequence continues at coordinate 453,159 of NZ_JBEZYC010000007.1, read as the reverse complement.
TCGTCGTGGCGCCAGTCTGCGATCACGGCGTGGTTGCCGGACATGAGCACCTCAGGTACGTCGTACCCGCGCCACGAGGCCGGCTTCGTGTAGACCGGGTACTCGAGCAGGCCGTCGCCCGAGTGCGACTCCTCGGCCAGCGACTCGGGGTTGCCGATCACGCCCGGGAGCAGGCGGGCGACGGCTTCGACGATCGCGAGTACGGCGACCTCGCCGCCGTTGAGCACGTAGTCGCCGATGGAGACCTCGTCGACGCGCATCCGCTCGCCCGCGTACGCCGCGACGCGCGCGTCGATCCCTTCGTACCGGCCGCAGGCGAAAGCGAGCCAGGGCTCGGCGGCCAGCTCATACGCCAGCTCCTGGGTGAAGGGCCGCCCAGAGGGAGTAGGAATGATCAGCCGGGGCTGGGACGGCCCGTCGGGAGGCGCGATCGCGTCGAGAGCCAGGCCCCACGGCTCCGGCTTCATCACCATGCCCGCACCGCCGCCGTACGGGGTGTCGTCGACGGTCCGGTGCCGGTCGGACGTCCAGTCGCGCAGGTCGTGCAGCCGGACATCCAGCAAGCCACTCTTGGCCGCCTTGCCGACCAACGACACGTCAAGCGCGGCCAGGTACTCCGGGAAGATCGTGACGACGTCCAGCCGCATGTCAGTCCTCGGTCGCGACCACGTCGGCGCCCTCGGGGTCCAGCAACCCAGGCCGGTCCGCCACGACGACGTACTGCTTCTCCAGGCTGATCTCCGGCACCAGCTCCTCGACCAGCGGCACCAGCACGAGGTTGCCCGCGGTACGGCGGATCTCCAGCAGGTCCTGCGACGGCAGGTGCACCACGTCGATCACCTCGCCGACCTCCGAGCCGTCGATGATCCGGACGGTGAGGCCGACCAGCTCGCGGTCGTAGTACTCCTCCGGGTCCTCCGGGCGCTCGTCCTCGTCCACCTCGGACTGGACGAACAGGTTGCGCAGCTGCTCCGCGGCGGTCCGGTCCGGCACCTCGGCGAACTTCACCAGCAGCCGGCCGCTGTGCCAGCGGCTCGCGGCGACGGTCAGCGTCCGCGCCACCTTGGCGTCGGTCACGACCACGGCGCCATCCGCGAACCGGCGGTCCGGCTCGTCGGTGCGCACGTCGATCCCGACCTCGCCCTTGATCCCATGCGCGCGGCCGATCCGCCCGACTGTCACCAGCACCCGTTCAAACCCTTCTACACAGACGTTCAGAGTGAGGATAGGACGAAGGGCCGCACCCACCGGGGTGCGGCCCTTCGGAAAAGCCCGGTTCAGCGGCGCGGACGCCGGTTGAACTCGTCGACGAAGTCGATGCGCAGCGAGGACTCGGCACTGAGCGCGCCGACGACGGTCCGGATCGCGGTGGCGGTCCGTCCGTTCCGGCCGATCACCTTGCCGATGTCGTCGGGGTGCACGTGGACCTCCAGGGTGCGGCCGCGCCGCAGGTTCCGGGATCGGACACTGACCTCGTCCGGGTTGTCCACGATGCCCCGGACCAGGTGCTCGAGCGCCTCGGACTCCATCATCGTCAGGCCTCGGTGGTGGCGGCGGCCTCGTCGGCCTTGGCCTCCGGAGCCTCGTCAGCCTTCTCGGCCTTCTCAGCCTTCGGGGCGTCGGCCTTCGGCGCCTCGGCGGCGTCGTCCTTCGCAGTGTCCTTCGCGGTGTCCTTCGCAGCGTCCTCGGACTTCGCAGCGGTCTTCTTGGCCGCCGTCTTCTTGGCGGTCACCGCCTCGGTCTTCAGCGTGCCGTGGGCCTCGGCCAGCGCCTCGTTGAAGATCTCCTGCTTGTCCCGCTTCGGCTCAGCGACCCGCAGCGGCGCCGGAGCGTCCAGGCCCTTGAACTTCTGCCAGTCGCCGGACGCCTTGAAGATCGCCTCGACGGCCTCGCTCGGCTGCGCGCCGACGCCCAGCCAGTACTGCGCCCGCTCGGACTCGACCCGGATGAACGACGGCTCGGTCTTCGGGTTGTAGATGCCGATCTCCTCGATCGCCCGGCCGTCCCGCTTGGTGCGGGCGTCCATGACGACGATGCGGTAGTGCGGGGTGCGCTTCTTGCCGATGCGCTTCAAACGGATCTTGACTGCCACGTTCGGGTGGTCTCCCTCGGAATTACCTGTCTTGGTGAGCAGCAGAGCACGTCGTGGGGACAACGGCTGATACTCGAATGGCCGCGCCGGGTCGTGGAGTTAGAGGGCTGCACGAACCTGGACGGACTCAGCCGACCATTCTGCCAGATCCAACCCCCCACACCAATTCGCCGCCAATCGGCCACCATGAAAGGCGAGGAGGCGGGCGTCCTGGCCGACGACCGGGGAGTGCTCGGCGTGGCACTCAACGAGGGAGGGGTGTGAGTCATGAAGGTGCCGAACGAGGTAGTTCAGCCGGCTCCCGTTCAGCTCGGTCTACCTGACTGACAACGACTGGGTTGCCGAGATGGCCAACAGCACGGTCCACGCGGTCATGCACCTCGCCTGGGTCCCGGACGGCTCGCAGTACCGCGGTCAGCTCGCAGTGCTGGTCAAGCCGAACGGCCGGCTGGGACGGGCGTACATGGCCGCGATCGGACCGTTCCGTCACCTACTTGTCTATCCTCCACTGCTGCGTGGCATCGCCGCCGAGTGGATCAAGCGCTGACGAACCGGGCGAGCCCGGGGAGTTCCGACGCGTACGTGTCCAGGAGCTTGCCGGCGACTGTGACCGAGTCGATCAGCGGGTGCCACGCGAACGCCCGGAGGGCAGCGTTTCGTGACCCCGAGGCGGCGGCCTCGATCGTGGAGCGCTCGACGGCCTTCACCGAACAGACCAGACCCGCCTGGTGGTCGGTGAGCTGTGACACGGTCACCGGCAACGCGCCGTTGGCGTCCACCGTGCAGGGGATCTCGATCACCGCGTCGTCGTCCAGGTGGTGCAGCACGCCCCGGTTGCGGACGTTGAGGATCAGCGAGGCCCGCTCGTTGTGCGCGATCGCCCGCATCAGCGACAGCGCGACCTGCTCGTAGCCGCCCGCGGCCATGTCCCGCTCGTCCCGCTCCCCTGCATCGGCGACCTCACGGCTCTCCACCATGTACGTCGACTCGCGCTCGGCCCGGGTCTTCTGCCACAGCTCGAGCGCCTGCTCCGGGTGCTGGCCTGTCTCCGCGTAGAACGCAGACTGCTGCTCCAGCAAGAAGGTCCCTCGCGTCTGCCGCACTGCTTGTACGGCGGCCAGCGTCTCGCGAGCGAAGTAGTAGTAGTGCAGGTACTCGTTCGGGATCGAGCCGATCGACCGGAGCCAGTCCGCGCCGAACAAGCGGCCCTCCTCGAAGGAGGTGAGCGCATCAGCCGACTCCAGCAAGTCAGGGAGCCGGTCCACGCCACCAGAGCGCAGCCCACGCAGCCAGCCGAGGTGGTTGAGGCCGGCATAGTCGTAGAAGGCGGTCGACGGGTCCACACCCAAGGCGAGGGCAGCGCGCCGCCCGAGACCCGACGGTGAGTCGCAGATACCGATGACCCGGTCACCGAGGAACGGGATCATGGCTTCGGTCACCATGCCCGCGGGGTTGGTGAAGTTGATCGTCCAGGCATCCGGGGCGATCGCCGCGATCCGCTGGGCGATCTGGACAGCGACAGGTAGCGTCCGGAGGCCGTAGGCGATGCCGCCGGCACCGACGGTCTCCTGGCCGAGCACGCCGAGGCTCAGGGCAACCCGCTCGTCGACGGTGCGTCCCTCGAGGCCGCCCACCCGGATGGCCGAGAAGATGAAGTCGGCGCCGCGCAGAGCTTCGTCGAGGTCCGTCGTCTCCGTTACCGCCGGGGGCGGGAGAGAGTCGGTGTCGGTAGATGCAGCGGCAGCTGCCTGCTGTCGCAGGACCGCACCGATCGCCGCCAGGCGGGTCCGGTCGCTGTCGTAGAGGACTACGTCGGTGATGCGGCCGGGGCCGCGGTCGCCGAGGAGGGCGTGGTACACGAGCGGTACCCGGAACCCGCCCCCACCGAGAATCGTCAGTCGCACGGCAACGCCCCCAGAACCCCGTCACTGCCCCACATGCTCACGCCAGCACCACCTGTACTCCCGCTTCCGTCAGTTGGGCCAGGGTCGCCTCGTCGGCACCGGGCTCTGTCACCACCATGCTCAGTTCGTCCGGCTCGCACACCCGCGCGACCCCATGACCCGGGAACTTGGTCCCGTCCGCGAGCAGCACGACCCGGTCCGCCGCCTTGATCATGGCCCGTTTGACCGGCACCTCGATCATCGTGCTGTCCATCACCCGCCCGTCCGGCCGGACCCCGCTGGTCCCCAGGAACAGCCAGTCGACGTGGATCTGCCGCAGGCTCTCCTCGGTCAGGTAGCCGACGAGCGACCGGTACGAGCGGCGCACGAACCCACCGAGCACGATCAGCTCGATCTGCTCGTCGTTCTGCAGCTCCTCCAGTACGGCGAGGTTGCTGGTCACCACGGTCACCGAGCGCCCGTGCAGGTGCTGCGCGACCCGGAGTGCCGTCGTACCGATGTCGAGGAGCACGGACTCGCCGTCGGTCACCAGCTCGGCGGCCCGGCGGGCGATCCGGTCCTTCTCCTCGGCGTGGACGGCGTTGACGTCCGCGAACGGCTCATCACCGCCGTCGACGGCGAGCGCACCGCCGTACACGCGGGTCAGCCGGCCCTCGGCGTGCAGCTGCTCGAGGTCGCGGCGGATCGTCGCCTCGCTCACGCCCAACTTGGAGGCCAGCACTTTGACGCCCCCGGCCCCGTCGGCCCGGAGCGCGCGGACGATCTGGTCCTGGCGCTGCTTCGGCAACATAGCGGAGACACTATCACGCAAACTCTGTCATTTTCAGTCAAATCTGTGATCAGGTATTGCGGATGCTGCGCTAAAGTTCCAGTATTCATGCACGAGTTTGATCGAGCCTGCAGGAGTGTGGCGGCGCATGCACGAGCTGGACGTACCAGCCCTGGATGTTGTGGTGTCCGGTCTGGTATTCGAGGATCTGGTCCTCGGCCTGCCCTCCGCCCCGCGCCCCGGCACCGAGGTCTGGGCCACGGACTCGCACGAGAGCCCGGGCGGGATCGCGAACTTCGCGGTGGCGCTGGCCCGGCTCGGGCTGCGGACCGGGATGGCGGCCGTGTTCGGCGCGGACGACCTGGGCGACAGGGTCTGGCGCCGGCTCGCCGACGACGAAGGCATCGATCTGACTCTGTCCCGAAGACTCGCCGGCTGGCAGACCCCGCTCACCGTGGCCCTGGCCTATGACAACGACCGGGCCCTGGTCACGCGCGGGACCTCTCCCCTGCTGTCAGCCGACGAGCTGATCACCACGCCGCCGGTCGCCCGTGCGGTCGCCGCTCACATCGGCCCGTGGCCGAACGAGTGGCTGGCCAAGGCGAAGGCGGCCGGCAGTGTGGTGTTCGCCGATGTCGGGTGGGACCCGTCCGAGCAGTGGGACCCCGAGGTGCTGAACCAGCTGGAGCACTGCGACGTGTTCCTGCCGAACGCCGAAGAGGCGATGCGCTACACCCGGTCCGGCACTCCCCAGCAAGCCCTGCGGAAGCTGGCGGACCAGGTGCCGCTGGTGGTCGTGTCGAACGGCGCGGAGGGCGCGCTGGCGCTCGACGCGAGCACCGGCGAGGAAGTCGCTGTACCGGCGTACCCGGTCCCGGCGGCGGACACCACCGGGGCGGGTGATGTGTTCGCCGCCGGTTTCATCGCCGCGACGCTGTGGGAGCTGCCGCTCGAGCAGCGGGTGCGGTTCGCCGCGCTGACCGCGGCCCTGTCGGTCACCCGGCTCGGTGGCGCGGACGCGGCGCCCCGCTGGGCCGACCTGGCCGCCTGGCAGGACGCGCACCCCGAAGACCACCACCTCCATGCGCTGATCAGCGCTCACTCAGGAAGGTAGAACCATGGAGCTATCCCGTCGGACCCTGCTCGGGGGCTTCGCTGCAGTTGCCGGAGGCGCACTTGTCGGCTGCTCGTCCGGGATCAACAACGCCGGTGCGCCGGCCAAGAAGAACGCCGCGACCGAGCTGACCATGTGGTGCTGGCCCGGCGGCCTCGGCAAGTCCGTCCTCGACGACACGATCGCGCACTTCCCGGACCCGAAGATCAAGTACTCCGAGATCGGCGGCGACTTCAAGCAGAAGCTGGTCACCACGTTCAACGGCGGTACCGGGATCCCGGACATCACCGGCCTGAAGGGCGAGGACATCGCCTCGCTGCTGCCGCAGGCCGAGCGGTTCGTCGACCTGAAGACGGTCGGCGCGGACTCGGTCCTCGGCGACTACCTGGACTGGAAGGTCAAGCAGGCCACCACGCTGGACGGCAAGGTGATCGGCCTGCCGATCGACGTCGGCCCGACCGCGCTGTTCTACCGCGAGGACATCTTCGCGGCGGCCGGCCTGCCGAGCGACCCGGCCAAGGTGGCCGAGCAGCTGAAGACCTGGGACGACTTCTTCAACGCCGGCGTCCAGCTGAAGGCGAAGAACCCGAAGGCCCCGCTGGTCTGGGACGCCACCGACCTGTACGACATGGTCATCGGCCAGGGCACCGAGCGGTACATCTCCAAGGACAACAAGTTCATCGGCGACCAGGACCACATCCGCAAGGCGTGGGACACCTCGGTGAAGGCGATGACGCTGAAGATCGACGGCAAGACGCCGAGCGGCAGCCCGGACTGGAACGCCGGCCTCGACCAGGGCACGGTGCCCGCGCACATCGGCGCCGCGTGGGTTGCCCTGGACATCAAGTCCGCGGTGAAGACCAGCGTGGGCAAGTGGCGGCTGGCACCGACCCCGAGCGGTCCGGCGAACTTCGGCGGCTCGTTCCTCGCGATCACGAAGAACGCGGCCGACCCCCAGAAGGCCTTCGACGTGATCAAGTACATGCTCAGCCCGGACAGCGAGGCGAAGGCCTTCACCGACGCGCAGATCTTCCCGTCCGCGCCGGCGGCGTACGACAAGCCGCAGCTGAAGGCGGCCGACAAGTTCTTCGGCGGCCAGGTGCCGATCGACGTCTTCGGGCCGGCTGCGAAGTCCATCCCGGTCGCGTACCAGAGCCCGTTCGACGACAGCGTCGCGGCGCCGTTCCACGACGAGCTCAAGACCGTGCAGACCGGCTCCAAGACCTCCGACGCCGCCTGGGCCGCCGCGGTCTCCAAGGCGAAGGCGATCGCCAAGCGGCAGGGGGTGCAGTGACCGGTACGGCGATTGTGCCGGCCACCAGCCCGGCCGGACGGCTGGCCGCCCCCGGTCGGCGGCCCGGCCGGAAGGTGCGGTCCTACTGGCGGTTCTACCTCGCGCTGTCGCCGTTCTACATCCTGTTCGCGGTGTTCGGGTTGTACCCGATGCTGTCCACGATCGTGCTGGCGTTCCAGCGCTGGGACGGCCTGAACCCGCGGCGGTTCGACGGGCTCGACAACTTCCGGTTCCTGGCCCAGGACCCGACGTTCTGGCTCGCGCTGAAGAACACCGTCGTACTGTTCCTGATGTCGACGATCCCCACGCTGGTGCTGGCGCTGGTGCTCGCGGTGATGCTGCAGTCCGCCGTCCGGTTCACCGGCGTCTACCGGATCGCGTACTTCATCCCGAACGTCACGTCGCTGGTCGCGATGGCGATCTTCTTCAGCTCGATCTTCAGCACGAACTTCGGCCTGGTGAACGCGGCGCTGCGGTCGCTCGGCATCGCCCAGCAGGACTGGCTGGGCGAGCCGTGGGGTATCAAGATCGCGATCTCGACGATGATCGTCTGGCAGTGGGTCGGGTACAACACCCTGATCTATCTCGCCGGCCTGCAGGCGATTCCGAAGGAGCAGTACGAGGCCGCCAAGGTCGACGGCGCCGGCGCGGCCCGGACGTTCTTCTCGATCACGCTGCCGCAGCTGCGTCCCGTCGTCCTCTTCACCGTCGTCATCTCGACCATCGGCGGCCTGCAGACCTTCACCGAACCACAGGTGATGGTCGGCAACAGCGGCGGCACCGGTCAGAGCGGTATGACGGTGGTCCTGTACTTCTACCGCTCCGCGTTCCTCGACAACGACTACGGGTACGCGGCGGCCATCGCGCTCAGCATCTTCGCGCTGGTGCTGCTGTTCACGGCGATCAACTGGCGGATCTTCCGCGGACGGAGTGACCGATGACGCGGTCCAAGTGGCGCGGGCTGGGGCTGCACGCCGTACTCGTCTTCGCCCTGCTGGTGTTCATGCTCCCGTTCGTGTGGACGATCATCATGGCGTCCAACACGACCGCGGACATCTACCGGTTCCCGCCGAAGCTCAGCTTCGGCTCGCACCTGTTCGACAACGTCCGGCACGTGCTCGACAACGTGGCGTTCTTCCAGTCGATGGCGAACACCGCGACGGTCGCGATCTCCACCACCTTGCTGGTGCTGTTCTTCGACTCGCTGGCGGCGTTCACGTTCGCGAAGTTCCGGTTCCCGGGGCGGAACGCGCTGTTCGTGATCCTGCTCGCGACGATGCTGCTGCCGGCGCAGCTGGCCGCCGTACCGCAGTTCCAGACGATGGCGATCCTCGGGTGGGTCGGTTCGCTCAAGGCACTGATCATTCCGGGGGCGGCGAACGCCTTCGGCATCTTCTGGATGCGGCAGTACTTCCAGAACTCGATCCACGACGAGCTGGTCGAGGCGGCGACGCTGGACGGCTGCGGCTTCTTCGGCACGTACTGGCACGTGGCACTGCCGTCGGCGCGGCCGGCGCTGGCGTTCCTCGGCATCTTCACGTTCGTCGGCTCGTGGAACGACTACATGTGGCCGCTGATCGTGCTGACCAACCCGGACCACATCACCTTGCAGGTCGCGCTGTCCACGCTGAACCGGGCGCACGGCGTCGACTACAGCATGATCATGACCGGCGCACTGATGGCGATGCTGCCGCTGGTGTTCATCTTCGGGATCTTCGCCCGCCAGTTCATCAAGGGCGCCACCGAAGGAGCCGTTCGCGGCTGACGCTCCGAGGGTAGGCTGCGGAACCCAGGGCAGCAGCGGCGCGTCAAAGGAACATCATGGTAGGCAAGCGGGGGCGCGTGATCGGGCGGATCTCACCCGGTCGCGTCGGTGAGGTGATGCTGCCGATACGCGGCGCCACCGAGGCCTTCTACGCCTACTCAGCGACCGACGAGGTGATCGAGGTGGGGACGCAAGTGGTGGTAGTCGACTTCGACCCACCGCGAACGGTTTACGTCGCTCGCGCCATCTAAATGTGGTGTGTCTCCCGGCCCCACGCCGTAGCGAGCAGGTGCTCGGCGGAGTGCCTCGCCGAGTGCCGCGCAGTAGGCGTGGGGCCGGGAGACACACCACCAAGTTCCCTGGAGGGGAAATGTTGTTGTGGACGTACCTGGGGGCTGCTGCTGCGGCGCTGATCGTGCTGATCATCATCCTGAAACTGATCTGGCGGGTGGCGGAGCCGAACGAGGCCCTGATCATCTCCGGGCTCGGTGCGCACTCCAACCCGGAGCAGGGCAACGAGACGCTCGGCTTCAAGATCGTCGTCGGCCGCGGGACCGCGGTGCTGCCAGGTTTTCAGACCGTACGCCGGTTGTCGCTCGGCATCCGCGCCACCCCCCTGGCCGTGACCTGCGTGTCCAGCCAGGGCATCCCGCTGCACATCAAGGGCGTCACCGCGTACAAGGTCGGTGACGACTACGGCTCGATCGCGAACGCGGCCCGGCGGTTCCTGGAGCAGAGCGACGAGCAGGTCATGCACACGATTCACGACCTGTTCGCCGGCCACCTGCGCGCGATCGTTGGTTCCACCACCGTCGAGGAGATGCTGCACGACCGGGAGACGCTGACCGCGAACATCCGCAGCTCGCTGATCGGCGACATGGAGAAGCTCGGCCTGGTCGCGGACTCGCTGCAGATCCAGGAGATCGACGACGAGTCCGGCTACATCCGCAACCTCGGTCGCCCGCAGGCCGCCGCGGTCGAGGCCGCGGCCCGGATCGCGCAGGCCAACCAGGACCGCGAGGCGACCGAGAAGGAGCAGGTCGCGGCCGCGGCCAAGGCCGCCGCCGTCCGGGAGAGCGAGATCGCGAAGGCGCGCTACCAGGCCGAGATCGACCAGGCCACCTCGAAGTCCTTCCAGGCAGGCCCGCTGGCCGCCGCGCTCGCCAAGCAGGAGGTCGTCGTCGCCGAGACGGAGACCGCGAAGCTGAACGCGTCGCTGGCCGAGAAGCAGCTGGAGTCGTCGGTCCAGAAGCCCGCCGACGCCGAGGCGTACAAGCAGCGCACGCTCGCGCAGGCCGCCCGGGACGCGCAGATCGCGGCCGCCGAGGCGGATGCCCGGCAGGTCCAGCTGCGCGGTGAGGCGCAGGCGAAGGCGACCGAGCTCACCGGTAAGGCCGAGGCGTCCGCGGTGCAGGCCAAGGCAATGGCCGAGGCGGCCGGTATCAAGGCCCGGGCCGAGGCCCTGGCCACGAACACCGACGCGGTCGTCGCCCAGCAGCTCGCCGAGGCCTACCCGGAGATCGTCGCCGCGGCCGCAGGCTCGTTCGAGAAGGTCGGCAACATGGTCGTCCTGAACGGTGCCCAGGGCATCGAGGACACCCTGGTGAAGACGATCACCATGGGTGGCTCGGGCTTCGCGCTGGCCAAGCAGCTGATCGAGTCGCTGTCCACGAAGAAGGACGAGCAGCCGGCCGCCCTGGAGTCGGTCCCGGACCAACCGGCCTGACAATTAACTACAGGTGCAGCCTGTTGATCGGTTTCTGGTTTACGGCCGACACTGATCGACATGCCGCCCAGAAGGATTCTCGCAGTTCTCGCCTCGCTCCTGCTCGGTGCCGCCGCCCTGGTGGCGGCACCGGTGCAGGCGCAGGCCGCGCCGAACTTCAAGGCCCCGTTCCCGTGTGGCCAACGCTGGACCTACAGCTTCCACTCCGGTGAGGTCCGCCGCGCGCTCGACTTCGTCCGCGCCGACGGCGGGACCACGAACGGTACGCCGGTGCTCGCCTCCGCCGCGGGTACGGCGCACCGGTTCTCGCAGCCCAGTGGCGCCGGCAACTACATCGCCGTCGAGCACGGTGGCGGGTGGAAGACCTACTACTTCCACCTGTCCGCGTACTCGGTGGCCGACGGCCAACAGGTCTCCCAGGGCCAGCAGATCGGAGTCACCGGCAGCACCGGCAACGCCACCGGCCCGCACATCCACTACGAGCAGCTGCTGAACGGTGTCGGTCAGGACATCCGGATCAACGGCAGCGCCCTCGCCTACCCGGGCTCGTACGGCTCGTACTTCCTGACCAGCGACAACGGCTGCTCCGGTCCCGGCACGAACTACATGACCTGGGGCTCCGGGGTGAACGTCCGGTCCGACGCCTATCTGAGCTCGCCGGTCGTCACGACCCTGTCCGGTCCGACCTCGGTGTGGGTGCTCTGCCAGAAGCAGGGCGACACGGTCAATGCCGAGGGGTACACCAACAACTGGTGGTCGAAGCTCCGCGACCAGAACGGGTTCATCAGCAACATCTACATCAACGACCCGAACGCCCAGCTCCCCGGCGTACCGCTCTGCTGACAGTCTTGGGGGTCCCCTTGCGGGCAAGGGGACCCCCAAGTCTCGTCAGGCGGTGTGGAGGGTCAGGTTGTAGGCCTGCAGGATCTCGTTGACCGGCTGGAACCAGGTCTCACCGCCGCTGCTGCAGTTGCCCCAGCCGCCGGACGTCACGCCCTGCGCCTGGTCGCCGGTGATGAACGAGCCACCGGAGTCGCCCGGCTCGGCGCACACGTTCGTCTTGGTCGCGCCGTAGAACAGCTGCCCGTTGCCGTAGTTCACCGTCTCGTTCTTGGCCAGGATCGTGCCGCAGTGCCAGTGCGAGGTGGAGCCGCTGCGGCAGACCGACGTACCGATGGGGGCTTCCCAGGAGCCGCGAACCAGCTGGTCGCTGACCTGTCCCCAACCGAGAACGACCGGGACAGTCCACCAGCCATAGCCGACGGACACCCAGGCATAATCGTTGCCGGGGAACGACCAGCCCTGGAACCAGCCCTGGTCCGAGCCGTCCCAGCCACGGACGAGACCGCCGCGGCCGCAGTGGCCGGCGGTGATGTACCCGCCGTAGACCGAGAAGCCGATCGAACAGCGGATGTTGTCGACGTAGAACGGGTCACCACCGACCGTGCCGGCAGCGAACGTCCGCGGGGCCTGGGCTGCGACCTCCCGAACGATCACCGTGCCGGTGCGGGTCAGCTTGGCGACGAAGGCGTCGACTGCCTTGGATCGCTTGCCGGCTTGAACGTTGACGACGATGCTGCCGGTGCGCGGGTCGGCGGACCAGCCGCTGACGGCGTCCGGCACCGCTTTCCCGGCGAGTTTGTCGACGGCCGCCTTCTGCCTGTCCAGCGCAGCAGCTGTCACTGGTACTGCGGCGGCGTCTGCTCCCGTTGCTCGCACAGCGGCTGTGTGTTGGGTGCCAACGACGCCGATGATCAGCTTCTGGGTGCGCGCATCGAACCAGGCGCCGCCGAAGTCCTCGGCTGCAGCCTTCTGCGCGGCGGGCAGGAGCTTGGCAGCGGCAGTCTCGGCGCCGAGGCGCTGGTTCATCTGCTGCTCGGTCAGGCCGAAGTCGCGCTGCATCGCCGAAGCCTGTCCCGCAACGGTCAGGTGGCCCGGGACTGTCGAAGCGGAGGCATTCGCAGCCGGCAGCGCGGTCGGGGCCATCACTGCGGTCGTTGCCGTGAGCAGCGTGGCCAGGAAGATCTTCATGTGGACTCTCCTTCACCTAGGGGCGGGTCGGTGGGTGAGAGCGCTCTCAACGATCGAGAGTGGCCTACGTTGTCAACGCCGTCAAGGGTTCACAGCCCCAAGTGGGCGAGGACGGCGAGGACGCGGCGGTGGCCGGAGTCGGTCGGGGGCAGGTCGAGTTTCAGGAAGACGTTGCCGACGTGCTTGTGGACCGCGCCTTCCGAGATGACCAGCTTCTCGGAGATCGCGGTGTTGCCGAGACCCTCCGCCATCAACGCGAGCACCTCGCGTTCACGGGGCGTCAGCCGGTCCAGCGGGCTGCTCCGCTTGACCATGAGCTGGCTGACCACCTCCGGGTCGAGCACGGTCCCGCCGGCGGCGACCCGGCGTACCGCGTCGATGAACTCATCCACCCGGGACACGCGATCCTTCAGCAGGTAGCCGACGCCTTCGCTGCCGGCCGCGAGCAGCTCGGCCGCGTAGACCTCCTCGACGTACTGCGAGAACACCAGCACCGGAAGGCCCGGCCGCACCCGGCGGGCCTCGATCGCGGCCCGGAGTCCCTCGTCGGTGAACGTCGGTGGCAGCCGTACGTCGACCACCGCGATGTCGACCTCGTGCTCGGCGATCGCAGCGGCGAACTCGTCCGGGTCGGTGGCGACCGCAGCGACCGTGAAGCCGGCGTTGTCGAGCAGCAGGCTCAGGCCCTCGGCGAGGATCCGGTTGTCCTCGAGGATCATCACCCGCACGGAAGGATCACCTCGACGGTGGTCGGTCCGCCGATCGGACTCTGCAGCTCCATCTGGCCGTCGATCGCCTGCACGCGGTGCAGCATGCCATGCAGGCCGCTCCCCCGGCCCAGCAGGTCGGACTGCTCATTGATCCGCGCACCGCCGATCCCGTCGTCGGTGATCGACAGGTACAGCTCCGGACCGCGCCGCTCCATCAGTACGTCGACGTGCCCGGCCGCGCTGTGCTTGGTGATGTTAGTGAGCGACTCGGCCACGACGAAGTACGCCGCTGCCTCTACGGCGGCCGGTACGTCGCCGAGGTCGCCCTGCCGGAGGTCGACCGGCAGCGGGCACCGGGCGGCCAGTGCCGATACCGCACCGGTCAGGCCGCGGTCAGCGAGGATCGGCGGGTACATGGTCCGCAGTACGCCGCGCAGCTCGTTCATCGCCTGCTCTGCACCGTCCCTGGCGTCGTCGAGCAGCTTGGCGGCCTTCTCCGGGTCCTCGGCCATCGTCTGCTTGGCAATGCCGATCCGCATCGCCAGCGAGACGAGCTGGGCCTGTGTGCCGTCGTGCAGGTCCCGCTCGATCCGGCGCAGCTCGGCACCGTGCGAGTCGACCGCACCGGCCCGGCTCCGGGTCAGCTCCTCGACGCGCTCTGACAGCCGAGCGGTCGCCAGCTGCTCTTGGCTCGGGCGGAGCAGGGCGAGTACGGCTCTGGCATGCACCTCGGCGAAGACGGGAGCCACCCGGCTCAGCATGACCAGGCCGAGCAAGATCTGGAGCGGCGCCAGCAGCGACGCCTCACCCCAGCTGTCGATCCCTTCGCCCAGCAGGGTGACGTTGCCTGGGTCGACCGGCCACAGGGCGAATCCGAGCACGGCGCTCGGCACCGCGAAGATCGCTGTGACGGCGACGAACAGCTCCGGCACCATCACCAGCGGGCCGAGCAGCAGCGCGAGGCTGCGCCGGAACGACATGTCCTTGGCGAGCGTCACGACGTCACCCGGCGTGCGGTCAGCGGCACGCGGCAGCTGCGGCGCCTCGCGGCCGAGGTGCCGCCCGGCCGCGAGCAGCTCGCTGTTCGCCAGCCGGACCAGACCCGCGGTGGCCGCGGGGATCAACCAGCCCAGCATCAGGCCGAGCGGCAGCGCAGCCAGCAGGACGACGTTCTTCAGGTACCGGACGATCAGGTACCAAGAAGCCTGGCCACCCCGAGCGAGGATCTTTGTCAGCATGTCTCAATCCTCCCCGGCGCCCCGGCATGTGTCGGTACAGCAGGCTCTACCCTTCCACCGGGTGCCAGCGCTAGCTGACGATAGGTCATCGGGAGAGGATGACGCGACCGCGCAGTGCGATCAGTCTCGGATGCGTCAGTACGGCCGGGTTCGCCCGCGGATCCTCGTCGAAGACCACCAGGTCGGCGGGATCGCCCGGACGTAGGTTGCTGGGAGCGCCGAGCCATTCGCGGGCGGCCCACGAGCCCGCCGCGAGCGCCTGCTCCCCGGACATCCCGATCTCGGTCAGCGCCTGGATCTCCTGCGCCACCAGCCCGTGCCCGAGTACGCCGCCCGCGTCGGTCCCGGCGTACAACGGCACCCCGGCTTCGAAGGCGGCGCGGAGACGCGTCAGCCGGCGGTCGTAGAGATCGCGCATGTGGGCCGAGTACGCCGGAAACTTCGCGGCCGCCTGGTCGGCGTACTCCGGGAAGTTCTCGAGCTGGATCAACGTGGGGACGACGGCGACCCCGCGCGTGGCCAGGTGGTCCAGCAGGTCCGCCTCGATCCCGGTGCCGTGCTCGAGGCAGTCGATGCCGGCGGCAAGGAGATCCGGGAGGCACTGCTCACCGAAGACGTGTGCGGTCACGCGCGCGCCGAGCTCGTGCGCGCGGGTGATCGCTGCGTTGAGCGCCTCGGCCGGCCAGCACGGGGTCAGGTCGCCGGCCTCGCGGTCGATCCAGTCGCCGACGAGCTTGACCCAGCCGTCGCCACGGGTCGCCTCCTGCTCGACGTACGCGACCAGCTCCTCCGGCTCGATCTCCCAGCCGTAGTTGCGGATGTAGCGCTTGGAGCGAGCGAGGTGGCGGCCGGCGCGGATGATCTTCGGCAGGTCCTCGCGCTCGTCGATCCACCGGGTGTCGGCGGCCGAGCCGGCGTCGCGCACGAGGAGTGCACCGGCGTCCCGGTCGGCGATCGCCTGCTGCTCCTGCACGTCCTTCTCGACCGCGCCATGCTGGTCGAGCCCGATGTGGCAGTGCGCGTCCACCAGCCCAGGGACGATCCAGCCGCCGCTGTGCACCGTGGTGACGTCCGCTGTGGCCGGCCCGTCGACGAGGAGGCCACCGCTCAGGTACAGGTCCCGCTGCTCACCGTCCGGCAGCACCGTCCCCACCAGCTTCAGCACGCTCATGCCCCGACCGTATCTGAAACGACGTACACCCCCGGGGTGGTTGTCCGGGGGTGTACGCCGAGTCTGGTGGAGCCGTCAGCCGTGCGAGCCGCCACCCGGGTTGCAGGTGGGCGTGGTGCTCTCGTTGCCCGCACACGGGGTGCCGCTGGGCGTCTCGGTGGGCGGGTCCGTCGGCGTCGGCGTCGGGGTCGTCGTGGGCGTCGGCGTCGGAGTGGTGGACGGCGTCTTCGTCGGCGCCGGGGTGGGCGTCTCGGTCGGACGCGTCGGCCGGTGTGTCGGCGGCGTGTACGTCGGCCGGTCGATCGGGTCCGGGATCGACGGCTGCTCGGTCGGCTGCTGCGGCTGCGTCGTCTGCTGCGTCGGCACCGCGGTCGTCGACGTGGTCGGCGTGGTCGGGTCCACGACGGTCGGCACCTCGCGCGGATCGACCTTGCGCTCGGCGTTGCCGGTCGTCTTCGGGACCGAGAGGTTGCCCTTCTCGTTCGGGATCAGCACCGCATTCTTGCTGTAGACCCGCATCCACTTCAGCACGGTGGCGACGAAGTCCTTCGAGTGCTGGTAGCGCAGCAGGGCCGCGACCAGGTCGTGCGGGCTCTTCAGGTCGTCACCCTCGGAGCAGAGCACCACGGCGACCGTGGTGACCGCGTCGTACACGTTGTTCGGGTTGCGGAAGCCGTCGCCGTTGCCGTCGGCGCCGAACTCGTCCCACACCTGCGGGATGATCTGCATCGGGCCGACCGCGCGGTCCCAGACCCCGTCGGCGTCGTACTTGCCCTTGTCGGTGTCGGTGATCCGGCCGTTGCCGTGCCGCCCGTTCAGCACCGGGCCGAGGATCTTGCCGCGGGTGGTGCCCGCCACGTCGACCCGGCCGCCGCTCGCATGGTTGGACTCGACCTTGCCGATCCCGGCCAGCAGCGGCCAGGTGAGCCCACAGTTCGGCCGCACCACGGCGAGGTTGGCGGTGGCGCGGCGGTAGGCGGGAAAGACCCCACGCGGGATGCCGTTGACGGCTCCCGGACGCCCGGCGCGGACGACCGATCGGCCGTCGGTGGCCCCGGAGACGGGGACGTCGGCGCGGGCAGGTTTGTCTGATCCGAGCCGGCCGTCCACCCCGGGACGCTGCGGCACGATCATCGTCAGTTCGTCGAACTCACCGCTGTTCAGGCCGGCCCCAGGCGAGGGCGCGACCGGTTGGTCTTCTGCGAGCTCGCCGGAGGCACCGGCTCCGCCCGAAGCGACTGTCACGATGGCCCCGACCAGGAGCGGGACCGTGCACAGTGAAGCGATGATGATTTTGACCCGACGGTTTCCACTACGGGTTAGGCGCATAGTCCCCTCAACGATCCATACGCCAGAAAGTTACCTCAAGACGACGCAAAGTTACCTGACCCGTCCGTGGCAGAGAAAACCAGCACCGAGGTAAGGCTGACGCTTACCTCATCCGACCGGTGTTATGGGTCAGCTACCGGCCTTCGGGGCCTCGTTGGGGGTAGCCGTGGCGTCACTACCCGCCTGGCCCGCGCCGCCGGTCGGCGTACACGTCGGCGTGCCCGGGTCCGTCGGCGTCGGGGTCGGCGTGGCCGGGGTCTCGGTCGCCGTGCTGGTCGGGGCCTCGGTCGGGGCGCAGGTCGGATTCGTCTGCGGATCCGTCGGCGTCGGGGTCGGAGTCGGCGTGATCGTCGGCGGCGTCGTCCGCGGCGGCGTGTACGGCGGCTTCGTCGGCGAGGTCGGGGGCTGCGTCGGGGTCTGCGTCGGCGTCGACGAGACCGGGCTCGAGGGCTTGGTGGTCGGCGAGGACGGCTTGGCGGGCTTCGTCGGCGAGGTCGGCCGCGGCGTGGCCGACGGGGTCGGTGTGGAAGGCAGGACCGTCGGCGTCGGGGTCGGCGTCGGGCTGGTGGTGTTCTCCCGGGTCGGGTCGTTCTCGTTGTCGACGTTGCCGTTGTCGTCCGGCGGATCGATCGTGCCCGTGGTGTCCGGGATCGTCACGGTCTGCTTGCTGTAGGACTGCATCCAGCGCAGCACGGTCGAGACGTAGTCCATCGAGTGGTTGTAGCGCAGCACCGCCTGGACCAGGCCTTGCGAGTCGGCGAGGTTCGCTCCGCCGGCGCAGAGGTAGTCCCCGGCCGCGCGGGCCGCGTCGAACACGTTGTGCGGGTCCTTGACGCCGTCACCGTTGCCGTCCGCGCCGAACGTCTTCCAGGTGCCCGGGATGAACTGCATCGGCCCGACCGCGCGGTCCCAGGTCGGGTCGCCGTCCCACACGCCGTGGTCGGTGTCCGCGATCGCGGCCGTGCCCGGGCCGCCGTTCAGCACCGGGCCGAGGATCTTGCCGCGGGTGTTCCCGTTCGGGTCGACCTTGCCACCGCTGGCGTGGTCGGACTCGACCTTGCCGATCCCGGCCAGCAGCGGCCAGGTGAGGTGGCAGCCGGGCATCGCGCCCGCGAGGTCGGTCGCCACCTTCTGGTACGCCGCCAGCACGGTGCCCGGGATCCCGGACGTGTCGCCGCTGAGTCCGGGGATCGGCTGGACGGTGCCGTCGGTGGTCCCGGTGACCGGAACCTGGATGGTGGACTTCTCCTGCGTCGGCAGGCTGCCGTCGACACCGGGCTGGGACGGGACCTGGTTGGCCAGGTCGTCGAACACCGCGTCCTGCCGCGGGGCGGCCAGCGCGTGGGCGTCGACGATGAACGTGTTCGAGGTGACGCCGCCGACGACGAACACGGCGACCATGGCGGTAGGCGGAGCCAAGCAGGCGCACGTGGCGGACAACCGGCCCCGCCACGTGTCCAGGTTCTTGAACTGCTGCCTCATCCGAACCGTCCTCGACGCATTCCGCAGTTGGTGTGTCTCTCGGGCGTAGGGACGATCTTAGTCGCCCACAGGGCTCGGACAACCGGCTACGGTGCGCCGATCCGGGCGACCAAGGGATCTCCCGCAGGCACGTGCCGCCTGTGGTCGCCGGAAATTCACCAGGTCGACACTGCCCTTTCGGGAAGCGGTCAGTTGCCGCCGAGCATCTTCTTCAGGTCCTCGGGGAGCTCGAAGTCGCCGTCACCCTGGCCACCGCCGAACGCGGCGGGCAGCTGACCGGGCTGCGGCGCCTGCGGCTGGGGGCTGCCCTGGCCGGCCCGCTTCGCGGGGTTGCCGGAGCCGCGCTTCTTGCCCTTCTTCTGCTGCTGCTTCGCCTTCCGGACGCCGCCACCCAGGCCCGGCATGCCCGGCATCCCGGGCATCCCCGGCATGCCCTTGCCGGACGCCATCGCGGCCATCATCTTGCGGGCCTCGAAGAACCGCTCGACCAGGCCGCTCACGGTCGCGACCTCGGTCCCGGACCCCTTCGCGATCCGGGCCCGGCGGGAGCCGTTGATGATGTTCGGGTCGTTCCGCTCGGCCGGGGTCATCGAGTGGATGACCGCCTCGATCCGGTCGATCTCGCGCTCGTCGAAGTTCTCCAACTGGTCCTTGAACTGGTTCGCGCCGGGCAGCATGCCGAAGATCTTGGTCAGCGGGCCCATCTTCCGGACCGACTGCATCTGGGCCAGGAAGTCGTCGAGGGTGAAGTCCTTGCCGCCGCGCTTCTGCAGCTTGGCGGCTGTCTTCGCCGCCTGCTCGGCGTCGAAGGTGCGCTCGGCCTGCTCGATCAGGCTCATCACGTCGCCCATACCGAGGATGCGGGACGCCATCCGGTCGGGGTGGAAGACGTCGAAGTCCTCGAGCTTCTCGCCGTTCGACGCGAACATCACCTGGCGGCCGGTGACCTGCGCGATCGAGAGCGCGGCACCACCGCGGGCGTCACCGTCGAGCTTGGACAGCACGACGCCGTCGAAGCCGACGCCGTCGAGGAAGGCCTGCGCGGTGGTGACCGCGTCCTGGCCGATCATCGCGTCGACGACGAACAGGATCTCGTCCGGGCTGACCGCGTCGCGGATGTCCGCGGCCTGCTTCATCAGCACCTCGTCGACGCCCAGCCGGCCGGCGGTGTCGACGATGACCACGCTGTACTGCTTCGACCGCGCCTCGTCCATCGCCTGGCGGGCCACGTCGACCGGGTCGCCGACGCCGTTGCCCGGCTCCGGGGCGAACACCGGGACGCCGGCCCGCTCGCCGACGACCTGGAGCTGGGTGACCGCGTTCGGCCGCTGGAGGTCGGCGGCGACCAGCATCGGGGTCTGGTGCCTGGTCTCGCGCAGCCACTTGGCCAGCTTGCCGGCCAGGGTGGTCTTACCGGCGCCCTGCAGACCGGCGAGCATGATCACCGTCGGCGGCCGCTTGGCCATCCGCAGCTCGCGGGTCTCGCCACCGAGGATGTTGACGAGCTCCTCGTTGACGATCTTGATCACCTGCTGCGCCGGGTTCAGCCCGCCGCGCACGTCGGCGCCGGAGGCCCGCTCCTTGATCGCCGCGATGAACTCCCTGACCACGGGCAGCGCGACATCCGCCTCCAGCAGCGCGATCCGGATCTCCCGGGTGGTCGCGTCGATGTCGGCGTCGGTCAGCTTGCCCTTGCCGCGCAGGTTCTTGAAGGCGGTGGAGAGCCGGTCGGAGAGCGTGTCGAACACGAGAAACAGTCCGTTTCCTCGAAGTCAGTAACCCCCCGAGTCTACCGGCCCGCGCGGCCGCCCGGAGCCGGTTGACAGCGACCCACGCCGACCACCAGTCTTTAACCGGTCAGCGATCACTGATCGGTTAGGGAGGCTGCCGTGCGGGTAGTCGTGGACGGACCTTCGAACCTGGGGCTGCGGCCGCCGGTGCCAGGTGCGGTGCCGGGGTGCTACAAGCTGGCCGGCGCGCTCCGCGACCAGGGGTTCGTACGGCGGATCGGCGCGGAGGACGGCGGCTGCGTGACGCCACCGCGGTACAACCACCGGGGCTGGAAGCCTGGCGACGGTGTGTTCAACGCGGCAGGCATGGCGACGTACACCGGCAAGCTGGCTGACCGGGTCGGATCGTTCCTCGCGGAGGACAAGTTCGTGGTGTTGCTCGGTGGCGAGTGCAGCAACCTGCTCGGACCTGCGCTGGCACTGCGACGGCGCGGCCGGTACGGCGTCGTGTACATCGACGGGCACTCGGACTTCCGGACCGTCGACAACTCGCCGTACGTCGGAGCCGCGGGCGGCGAGGCGCTCGCGCTGGTCACCGGACGGGGTCAGGCGGACCTGACCGACCTGGAGGGTCTCGGACCCTATGTGCAGGACCGCGACGCC
The DNA here is from genome assembly GCF_040638345.1 of Kribbella sp. NPDC026611. Lineage (NCBI taxonomy): Bacteria > Bacillati > Actinomycetota > Actinomycetes > Propionibacteriales > Kribbellaceae > Kribbella > Kribbella sp. NPDC026611. The sequence continues at coordinate 432,141 of NZ_JBEZYC010000007.1, read as the reverse complement.
GTGCTGCTCGGGATACGCACCGACGACGCATACGCGGCGGACGTCGAGAAGGCCGGCATCCCGTGTTGGCCGGCGCTGAAGATCGCCGACGACCCAGCGGCCGCTGCGGCGGGCACTCTGCAGCACCTGGATGGCCTGGACGGCTTCTGGGTGCACCTGGACGTCGACATCCTCGACGCCAAGGTGATGCCGGCCGTCGACAGCCCTGACCCGGGTGGCATCGACCATGTCCAGCTCCAGCACCTCCTGCGCCCACTGCTGGCGTCGCCGAAGTGCGTAGGGATCGACATCGGCATCTTCGACCCCGACCTGGATCCCGACGGCGTCTACGCCGCCGAGCTGACCGACACCCTGGTGGCTGCGCTCAGCTGACCCAGACCAGGTCCTGGCCGTGCGGTGTAGCGGTGCCCAGCCTGCGCAGCTCGCCGCCCGGCCAGGTCTGGAGGTCGATCCGGTACTCCCAGCCGTCCTCGTTGTGGCCGTGGGTCAGCACGCGATGTGGCTCGAGGCGGACGTGGGCGAGCGGGTTGGACTCGGTCGCCTGCTTCCCCAGCCCGGCCAGCCGCTCCTCAATAGCGGTCCGGTCGGTCCGACGCAGGTACTGCCACATGATCGAGTGCCACAGCACCGTCACGTGCCCCTCGGACAGCTCCATCCCGTTGACGAACGAGACGGCGTCCTCCGGCCGGATGTCGGCCGGCACCTGCTGCGCGACCAGCAACGCACCACGCAGCCGCTCGAGGCGGTCGGTCATGTCCGGCCACACGTACGACGTCAACGTCAGCGCGCCGTTCGGCGTCAGCGGGTCGACCGGAGCGATGTCGCAGCCGACCCGCTCCGCGATCCGCAGGTCCGCGGCCGGCACCTTGCCCGTCCACGCCTCGTCGAACACCACGGGACTGTCAGGAGCGCCGTACGTCGTTCCGTCCGCGACGTACCGGAAGTGGTCGGCGCGGAGGTTCAGTCCCCCGCTCGCACCGATCTCGAACAGTCGCACCGGCAGGGGTACTGCGTCGACGAGGTGCAGCAGGCCGCCGTACAGCGAGGCTGCCCGGCCCACCTCGTTCGTCTGCGGCGGCTGGGCCAGCAGGGAGCGGATCTCGCCGATCCGCGACTGCATGGTCTGCTTGAACGCCTCCCAGCCGAGCACGGCGTCCCAGGTCCCGCCGACGCTCGGGTAGAACGCGGCCAGCTCAGGTGTCTCGCCGGACAGCACGAGTCCGTGCACCGCGGCGAGCAGCCGCAAGCCGATCGCCTCACCGAACGAGCGGCCGTCGTACTCCGCCAGGACCTCGACGGTCACACCACCGACCTCGTAGTCGTCCACGAGCAGCCGAAGCACTTCGGCGTACATCGGCGACCCAAGGTCCTCGCAGGCGGTTGCTTGACGCTGAAGGGCTTCTACGACGTCCACGGGCAGAGCCTAGACAGGGCCTAGAAGGTCAGGCGATCCAGCACCGACTTGGCGGTCGTCCGGGCGTCCTCGGGATCGAGCGGCGCACCATGCGGATCGGTGAGATAGAAGACGTCCACGCACTCCGCACCGAGCGTGCTGACGTGCGCCGACCGGATGTCCGCACCGGTGGCAGCGATGGCAGCCGTCACCTCGTACAGGAGACCCGGCCGGTCGTGCGCTCGCACCTGCAGCACCGTGGCCGTCTCGGACGCGGTCGGCAGCAGATCGACCCGGCTCGCGACACGGACCCGCTTCGACGAGTCCCGAGCCGCCAACCGCCGTACGACGTCGGTGTCGTCGCGCAGCGCCACCGCGAGCCGGTCGCGGAGCCGCACTGGGTCGGGCGGCGACCCAGCGACCGTCCACTGCGAGATGCCCAGTCCTTCGACGGAGGTGATCACAGCAGACCGCACAGCCAGCCGCTCCACGGCCAGCACAGCAGCGACAGCTGACAGCGTCCCCACCTGGTCCGGTACGGCGACGTTGATCCGAAGGTCGCCGTGGTGGTCGCTGACGGTCAGCCCAAGCCGGCCGACGCCGACCACCTGATGCAGGACGGGTACCGGTACTGGTGGAGCATCGGTCCACATCCCCTCGCCGCCTCCGGACAGCTCACCGCGCACCCGCCGGCACAGCTCCCCCACCAGCCGCATCCGCCAGGGCGACGACGCGGCCGGGCCGGCTGCGCGCGCGTCGGCGTATGTCAGCGCTTCCAACAGGTCCAGCGTCTCGGTGTTGCGCACGATGCCGACGACCATCTCCACCGTCATCGGGTCCTCGAGGTCCCGGCGGGTAGCAACCTGCGCGAGCATCAGGTGCTGCCGGACGAGCAGCGTGATCGTTTCGGCGTCTGTGTTGCTGAACCCCATCCGGAGCGCGATCCGGGTCGCGATGACCGCTCCCGTGACGCTGTGGTCGCCGTCGAGGGCCTTGCCCAGGTCGTGCAGCAGCGCTGAGACCAGCAACAGGTCAGGCCGCCGTACGTCGCGGACCATCTTCGAAGCCTCGACACAGGTCTCCAGCAGGTGCCGGTCCACGGTGTACCGGTGGATCGCGGACTGCGGCGGCCGGAAGCGGACCGTGTCCCACTCGGGTAGCAGCCGCGAGATGTACCCGGCTTGGTCCAACGACTCCCACACCTCGAGCAGCCCGCTCCCCGCTCCGAGCAGAGCGCACAGCAAACGCCGCGCCTCCCCTGGCCAAGGCTCCGGTAGGTCAGCAGCCTTCGCCGCCAGCCGTGCCGCCACTGCGGGCGACAGCACGAGCTCTCGATCCGCAGCGACCGCAGCGGCCCGCAGTCCGAGGACAGGGTCGCGCTCTGGCCGTGCGTCGGGCATCAGCACGACCTCGCCCTCGTGCTGACCGACACCGTCGTCCAGCGCGAGCAGCAACGGCCCACCGGTTCGCTGACGGCGCCTGGACCGCGGCGGCTTGGTCATCAGGCTCTCGACGCGTCGCCAGGACACGTCACATACATGTGCCAGCGTGCGGCCGGTCGCGTACACGTGCCGCAGCAGCTCGTCCCGACCGGACAGGCCAAGCCCAGCAGCGACCTCACCAGCCACGTCGGCCACCAGTCGGTCGGTGGCACGTCCGGCGACGGTGTGGAGCTCGTCGCGGATGTCCAGCAGGTCGCGACGCGCCCGCTCCACCACCGGATGCGGTACGTCGACCAGCCACGAGGCCACCAGGGCCCGCAGTACGACGGCGTCGCGCAGACCGCCGTACGCCTCCTTCAGGTCGGGTTCAGCGAGATGCGCGAGCTCCCCGACGTTCGACGCCCGGTCCCGGCACGCCTGCGCCAAGGCCGGCAGCCGGGACTTCGCCGTACGGCGCCAGTCCGCCATCAGCACCGACCGCAGCTGCAGGGTGAGGTGCGAGTCACCCGCCACGTGCCGTGCGTCCAGCAAGCCCAGCGCGACCCGGTCGTCGTCAGCAGCAGCCTTCTGCGCCTCGGCGAGCGTCCGGACGCTGTGGTCGAGCTTGGTCCGCGAGTCCCACAGCGGGTACCAGATCTGGGCGGCCAGCTCGTCCACCCGCGGGTACCCCTCGGTGTGCACGAGCATCACGTCGAGATCGCTGTACGGCGACAGCTCCTCGCGGCCGTAGCCGCCCACCGCGACCAGCGCAACGCCCTCGGCAGGCACACCGAGGGCGTCGCAGGCTTTCGCGAGCAGGAGCTGCAGCAGCGTGTCCGCCTCTTCGGCACGGGCACGCCGCTGCGCGGCTCGGTCGACCATCAGTACCCCGTGAGTGGTGTGGTGTGCACCACTAGAGCGCGTCTCCGTCCAGCTCACCGGTGCGGACCCGGACGATCGACTCGACCGGAGTGACCCAGACCTTGCCGTCGCCGATCTTGCCGGTCTGCGCGGCCTTGACGATCACGTCCACCACGTCGGCGCTGTCGCCGTCCTCGACGACCACCTCGAGCCGGACCTTCGGCACCAGGTCCACCTCGTACTCGGCGCCCCGGTAGACCTCGGTGTGGCCCTTCTGCCGGCCGTAGCCGCTCGCCTCGGTCACCGTCATCCCGGTGACGCCGAACGTCTCCAGCGCGGCCCGGACGTCCTCCAGCTTGTGCGGCTTGACCACCGCGGTGACCAGCTTCATGCGTTGGCACCTTCCTTCTCGGAGGTCTCAGTGGTCCCGTTGTCCGTCTCCGCCGCGAGCGTGCGGGCCGTTAGCGACCCACGCAGTCCGGCCGAACCAAGGTAGTCGTACGCCGTCTCCGCGTGCTCGACCTGGTCGACACCGGTGACCTCGTCGTCCTCCTTGAGCCGGAAGCCGATGGTCTTGTCGATCACCTTGCCGAGGATGAAGGCCACGGTGAAGGAGTAGAGGCCGACCACCACGTTGGCCAGCGCCTGCCGGCCCAGCTGCGTGACACCACCGCCGTAGAACAGACCGTCCACGGCCGACGGCGCAGCGGCCGTACCGAGCAGGCCGATCGCCAGCGAGCCGAACAGACCGCCGACGAAGTGCACACCGACCACGTCGAGGGAGTCGTCGAAGCCGAGCTTGTACTTGAGCGACACCGCGAAGCAGCAGATCGCACCGGCCGCGACGCCGAGGATGAGAGCACCGATCGGCGAGACCGCACCACAGGACGGGGTGATCGCGACCAGACCGGCAACCGCACCTGACGCCAGACCCAGCGTGGTGGCCTTGCCGTGCACGATCCGCTCGACCACCAGCCAGCCGACCACCGCTGCGGCGGTCGCGGCCTGGGTGTTCACGAAGGTGACGGCCGCGGTGGTGCCGGCGCTCAGCGCGGAACCCGCGTTGAAGCCGAACCAGCCGAACCACAGCAGTCCGGCGCCGAGCAGCACCAGCGGCAGGCTGTGCGGCCGCATCGGGTCCTTCTTCCAGCCGACCCGCTTGCCGAGCACGATCGCCAGGGCGAGCGCGGCGGCACCGGCGTTCAGGTGCACCGCCGTACCACCGGCGAAGTCGACGGCTTTCAGCTTGTCGCCGATCCAGCCGCCGTTGCCGTCGTCCAGGAACCAGACCGAGTGCGCGACCGGGAAGTACACCAGCAGGGTCCAGCCGACCACGAACGCGATCCAGCCCCGGAACGTCGCCCGGTCGGCGATCGCGCCGGAGATCAGCGCGGGGGTGATGATCGCGAACATCAGCTGGAAGGCGACGAAAGCGAGCGTGGGCGTCGTCCCGCTCACCGCCTCCGGTGCGAGCAGGCCCTTCAGGCCGACCTCTGAGAAGTCCCCGATCACGTGGCCGGTGTCACCGGCAAACGTCAGCGAGAAGCCGACCACCACCCAGAGGATGGTGACGACGGCGATGGTGACGAAACTCATCATCATCATGTTCAGCACGCTCTTCATGCGCACCATGCCGCCGTAGAAGAAGGCCAGGCCCGGTGTCATCAGCATCACCAGGGCGGCACTGGCCAGTACCCAGGCGGTATCGCCGGCGTTGATCTCCATCAACGTCATCCCTTCATCGAATCCAGGGGGTGGCAGGCGTCCTCACGATCCGGAGAACTCCACGACGCCGGGGAGCCCGCGCCCAGCCACACCGGACACGGTGCCGAGCCGCGGTTTCAGCCGATCGGTCGGTTTGTTTCGGGCATGTGACAAAGCGGCGCGCCAGGTGACATCGACGTGACATCGCTCATGTCAGGTCAAGGTGTGGCACTCTGGCCTGGACCGCACGGGACCGCAGCCGCGCCACTGCACCCGTCAGAGCTTGGGACAGGAAATGGAGATCAATCACGGGGTGAGGCCACGTCGCGGCCGGCCACGGGACCCGGACGCGGAGCCGAGGATCCGGAGGTACGCCGTCCAGCTGCTGCTGGAGCGTGGATTCGACGGAATGACAGTGGACGATGTCGCCGAGGCCGCGGGGGTCGGCAAGGCGACCATCTACCGCCGCTGGGCGAGCAAGGAACTGCTCGCCAACGACGCGATGGCCGACCTGTTCGACATCGAGATCCCGGATGCGGACACCGGTTCCATCGCGGGCGACCTGCGACAGGTCTACCGGTACGCACTGAACTTCGCGAACACCGAGAGGGGGCTTGCGGTGATCCGGCTCGCGGTGTCGGAGTCGAGCCGGGACGAGCGGTCCGCGGCGATCTACCGGCAGCTGCTGGAGCGCCGGATCGCGCTGACCAGGGCCGCGCTGAACCGGGCCAGGTCCCGGGGCGAGCCGGTCAAGAGCACCGCCGACCCGGTGCTGATGGTGGAGTGGATGGCCGGGGTGTTCGTGATCCGGGCACTGACCGGGCAGCCGATGCCACCGCCGGAGGAGGCGGACCGCCTCGCAGAGGTCACGCTGCGGGCGATCCTGGAGCCGTCAGGACCGCAGATCCGGTCCGAGGGCCAGCCCGTCCACAGCGAGTTCGGTGACCCGGCGGACCCGACCTGAGTCCAGGCTCCAGGCGAGCACCCAGCCGCGGACCTGGAGCAGCACCGTTCCCTCGTCGTACCAGCCCAGCACCGCACAGCAGCCGGGCTCACGCACGAACGCCTGGTCCGCCGGCCCCGAAGGGGTGCGCGGCGGACCAGTCAGGGGTTCACCGAGCACCAGCAGCCGGCTGGGCAGTGCTCGCAGCGTGGAGATGGCCGCGACGACCTGTGGTTGCGACCATTTGGTCGGGACCTGGGTGAGCTTGTGAGCAATGAACAGCCTGGCTGCGGCACCCTCCGAGGAGAACGTTTGGCCCACCCACGACTGGACCGGAAGCACCAGAGCGCTGTCCTCTGCCCAGTCGCCGGTGACCTGGTAGCGCTCCATGGAGCCGTTCTGCATCCGGAAGGGCGCGGTGACTGCTTCCGGATCGGGAGAGCCGCGGACCAGGACCACAGGCTTCTCGCCGTCGCCGCCCTCCCCCACCAGCACCCGGTACGCGATGTCTGGTCCGCTGACCAGGATGTGCTGTTCGTTCTCCAGCCAGGACACGCTCCGGAGATCCTGACCGGGCAGTGCGTAGTGGTTGACCTCGGCTGTGGACGCATCGACCGTCACCAGTTGCCCCGGCTGGGGAAACGCGACCACCCTGCCGTCCGGTGACACCGCTCCGGGGCTCAGCGGCGCATGGCCGGCCACTGACACCAGTTGGACCTCAGCAATCGACCAGGATGAGTCGGAGCCGAGCAGCAACGGCCTGTAGACCCCACCGTTGCGTTCGAGTACGACGGCCGCGACCTGGTCGAGCAGGTGCTTGGCGAGGGGTCGGACCTTCTCCGGCAACTCCAGGCGATCGCCGAGGGGCGTCTCCAGCCGGTCGAGGAAACGCTCGCTACCGGGCGGCGGAGCCAACCAGAAGTCCAGCCCGGCGATCTGTCCGGCCGGTGCGATGTAGTCCGGCGGGTTCGTCGGCGGCTCGGTCGGTGGGACCACGTCGGCGCTCTTGCCCGAGCTGATGCCGATACCGATGACCGTGATGAGCGCAACCACCACGGCCGCGATAAGTCCAATCAGGATGCTTCGTCGGCGACGACGCCGGACCGCGACACCCTCGGCCCAAGCCGCGTCGGCCAGGTCCGGCTCCGGCAGCCGGTCGGCGGCCCGGAACAGCAGCGGCGCGACGTCCTCGCGTCTCATGGCACGTCACGCCACTCGCCGGCGCCCAGCGCGGTCCGGAACTGCCCGAACGCACTGAGCGCGTGGGTGTGCACGGACTGGTGCGACAGGCCGAGCAGATCGCCCACCTCGAACTCGGTGAGCTCCTCCAGGTGCAGCAGCACGAAGACCGTCCGCTGGACCGGTGTCAGGCTGCCCAGCGCGACCTTGACCTCGTCCTCCTCGTCCGGGAACGCCTTCGCCCGGTTCCACGGCCGCAGGGCAGGCTGGTAGATCAGCCGCTGGACGAACGCATCCGGGTCGTCCACCTTGGTCCACCGCAGCGACAACCGCGTGAAGGCGCGCAGCAGTAGCTCTTCGGCTCGGTCCAGATCGCCGTACACGAGGTACGCCGTCCGGAGCCATCTGCCCTGCCGCGCATCGACGTACGAGGCGAAATCTGGGTCGACCGTGTCGCGCATCCACCCTCCCGCCCCTATTCAACTCCTCAACTACTGCGGGCGGCCACAGCCAATCTGGTCTCTTCGCCGATCAGGTCGAAGTTGAGACCTGCCCCGGCCATCAGACCGGCCGCGGCGGACGGCATCACCTGGGCCATCGGGCTGCTGACGTTGCCCGCCGCGAACACCCCAGGGACCGCCGTCGCGCCCATGCCATCGACGGTGACCGCCGTACCGACCTCGACGCCGTTCGCCTCCACGACCGTCGCCTCCAGGCCCAGGTCGGCCAGGAAGCCGGCACGAGCCCGCACTGTGGTCTGGACCGCGATCGCCTGCCGCGGCACGACCTTGCCACCCTCCAGCCGGACACCGGTGATCCGGTCGCCGGTCACCTCGAGCTGCTCGACCTTGCCTTGTACTACGGCGATTCCCCGGGCAGCCAGCTCTTCCCACTGCTCGTCGGTCAGGTCCGGCGCAGTGTGTAGGAACAGGGTCACGTCGTCGCTCAGCTGCCGGAAGAGCTGCGCCTGATGCACAGCCATCGCACCGGTCGCCAGCACCCCGATCGCCTGGTCCTTGATCTCCCAGCCGTGGCAGTACGGGCAGTGGACGACGTCCTTGCCCCAACGCTCAGCCAGCCCTGGTACGTCGGGCAGCACGTCGGTGAGCCCAGTCGTCACCAGCAGCCGCCGGCCGCGGTACGTCGTACCGTCCGCCAGGCCGACTGTGAAGCCGTTGTCGTCGCGGCCCGCCGTGGTGACGGTGCCATTCACGAACTCACCGCCGTACCCGGCCACCTCCTGGCGGCCGAGCGCATAGATCTCGCCGGGCGGTACGCCGTCCCGGGTCAGGAAGTTGTGCACGCCGTCGGCCGGCGCGTTCCGGGGCGTGCCGTCGTCCACCACGAGCACCGACCGGCGCGAGCGGACCAACGCCAGCGCCCCACTCAGCCCGGCAGCCCCGCCACCGATCACGATCACGTCGTACTTCGTCATTCCGAACTCCTCTCGTCTCCTGCGAGGATCCGTGCTGATTCTCGTTTTCGACAACTTTGTTTGCCAGAATGGCAACATGGACTCTCTCGACGACGTACTCGAGGCCGTCGGCCCCCGGCTCCGCGAGCTCCGGGTCGAGCGCGGCACGACCCTGGCCCAGCTGTCCGAGGCCACTGGCATCTCGGTCAGCACCCTGTCCCGGCTGGAGTCCGGGCAGCGCCGGCCGACCCTGGAGCTGCTGCTACCGCTCGCTCGTGCACACCAGGTGCAGCTGGACGAGCTCGTGGATGCTCCACCGACCGGCGACCCGCGGATCTACGCCAAGCCGATCAAGCACCACGGGACGATTCACATCCCGTTGAGCCGGCGCCCCGGCGGGCTGCAGGCGTTCAAGCAGATCCTTCCGGAGGGCTACCCGGGCGGTGACGTCGTACAGAAGACCCATGAGGGCTACGACTGGCTCTACGTGCTGTCCGGACGCGTGCGGCTCAAGCTGGGCGACCAGGACTTCGTCGTGAAGGAAGGCGAGGTGGCGGAGTTCGACTGCCGGGTGCCGCACTGGTTCTCCAACCCAGGGCCTGGACCAACCGAGGTGCTATGTCTTTACGGCCCTCAGGGCGAGCGAATGCACGTCCGGGCACGGACCCGATAACAGGAGGCAGGCAGTGAGCGTCGCGTTGTTCACCTTGGGTGGGACCATCTCGATGGCCGGGAGCCACCGATTGACCGGTGAGGACCTCACCACCGCGATCCCAGGGGTGTCGGAGCTCGCGGTCGAGATCCAGGACGTCGAGAAGATCCCCAGCGGCGACCTGACGGCGGCAAAGCTGCTGGAGGTCGTCGACGCGGCCTCCAAGGCAGTCACCGCCGGCGCGGCCGGCGCGGTGGTCACCCAGGGCACTGACACGCTCGAAGAGAGCACCTTCCTCGCCGACCTGGTCTGGCCGCACCCGCAGCCGCTGGTGTTCACCGGCGCGATGCGCAACCCGACGCTGGCAGGCCCTGACGGACCAGCGAACCTCCTGGCGGCACTGCGCGTTGCCAGCTCCCCCGCCGCCCGCGACCTCGGTGCGCTGGTCGTCTTCAAGGAGGAGATCCACGCAGCGCGCTGGGTGCGCAAGACGCACAGCACGAGTACGGCGACCTTCCAGTCGCCGAACACCGGTCCGATCGGTCATGTGGTCGAGGACCAGGTCCGTATCCTCACCCGCCCGCTCCGGCTGGACGGCGTCCAGGGCAGCGCCGAGCCGGCCGCGCTCGACGCCACCCGAGTCGCGCTCTACACCGTCACGATGGACGACGACGGCGTACTGCTGCGGGGGGTGGCTGACACGCATCAGGGTCTGGTCGTGGCCGGCTTCGGCGTCGGGCACGTGCCGTCGGCCTTGGCGCCGGTGCTCGGAGAGCTCGCTGACCGGATACCGGTCGTGCTGACCTCGCGGACCGGGGCCGGCTCGATCGTCCGCACCACGTACCGGTCGCCGGGATCGGAAACCGATCTGTTGGGGCGCGGGCTGGTCGACGCCGGGTTCCTCGACCCGTACAAGGCGCGGATCCTGCTTCGGTTGCTCTTGGCAACGAATGAGGACATCGCGCTGGCGTTTGAACAATACGTTTGATTATTGCTTCCGGCAACGTTCTTCCGAGCACTTGTTTTACCCCTGGTCGAAAGGGTCAAACCGGGCGTCACGACAATCGGACGAATTACGGGAATTCGGGGTCTCGACCTTGACCGTGACCCCGGAGGGTGCTCGGATCGTCACCGCTCGGGGACCGTTCACGAGGGTTGGGAGATGGTTGCGCCGTGGTCGAGCAGACGCAGGCCGGCACGTCGGGGGACAGTGACTACCAAGCGGTGGGAGGTGGGCCCGCGATCGCTTCGGTGGTGGATCTCTTCTACACCCGGGTCCTCGCCGACCCGCAGTTGTCGGGATTCTTCGAGGGGACTGACCTGGCGCGGCTCAAGCGGCACCAGGTACAGCTCGTCTCGCAGGTGATGGGCGGTCCGGTCACGTACGAGGGCCCTGAGCTCGCCGACGCGCACAAGGGCCGTGGTATCACCGGGGGCGACTTCGGCAAGGTGGTCGTCCACCTGGTCGGCGCGCTGGAGGCGCACGAGGTGCCCGATGACATCATCGGGCGGGTGGTGAAGGCGCTGGGCGCGACCCAGGACGACATCGTCTCCGCCAACTGACCCGGGGATGGACCCGGTTGCCCTGAAGAACAGCTGGGCCCTCGTCGCCAAGGCGGGCGACGAGGTGCCGCTGTTCTTCTACTCACACCTGTTCCTGTCGCACCCCGAGGTCCGGGAGATGTTCCCGGTCTCGATGGCCGCACAGCGCGACAAGCTGGTCGCCGCACTCGGTGCGGTGGTCAGCAACGCCACGCAGCTCGACCAAGTGGTGCCACTCCTGCAGCAGCTCGGTCGCGACCACCGACGCTTCGGTGCGGTCACCGACCACTACTCGGCGGTCGGTGCCTCGCTGCTCGCCACCCTGCAGCACTTCCTCGGTGCTGCCTGGACCAGTGAGCTGGCCGCGGACTGGGCCGAGGCTTACGGCCTGGTCGCGACCGTCATGGTCCAGGCGGCCGAGGAGTCGGCCGAGGAGACGCCCGCTTGGTGGTCCGGCGAAGTGCTGGGTGTCGACCGGCGCACCATGGACGTCACCGTCGTACAGATCCACCCGGAGCGGCCGCTGGACTACCGGCCCGGTCAGTCGGTGGCGATGGAGATCCCGTACCGGCCGCGGCGCTGGCGGTACTACAGCCCTGCGAACGCACCACGTCCGGACGGGTCGTTCGAGCTGCACATCGGGCTCGTGCCGGGCGGCCAGGTCAGTGGCCCGGCCGTACGGTCGCTGAAGCGTGGTGACCCGGTCCGGATCGGCGCGCCGGTCGGTGACTCGCTAAAGCTGCCGGACACGTCCGGCCGGGACCTGGTGATGATCGCCGGCGGTACCGGGCTGGCTCCGTTCCGGGCGATGCTCGAGCAGCTCGACCGGCGGAGCTCGGCGAACGAGGTGCCGCGGGTCCACCTGTTTCACGGTGCCCGGATGCCGTGGAACCTGTACGAGCACAAGCAGCTGAACAACCTGACCCAGCGGCCGTGGTTCAGCTACACACCCGTGGTGTCCGACGACACGTCGTACCCCGGTCATCGTGGTCAGGTCGGTGCGGTCGCTGCCGCGCAGGCGCAGTGGCCCGGCCGTACCGCGCTGGTGTGCGGGTCGCCCGGCATGGTCCGGCACACCGTGGCCGAGCTGACCGCGGCCGGCGTACCGGAGACCGACATCCACACCGAATCCTTGGGGATCAAGACCTCGGCAGGGAGTCCGCAGTGACGCGCCAAGACCCGTTCACCCGGAGGGCGGCGCAGTCGCCGCACGCGATCCGGAACCAGAGCTTCACCACCCGCCGGAAGGGTTTCGACCAGACCGAGGTGACGGAGTACCTGAACGACCTCTCCGAGCAGGTGGAGTACGCCGATGCGGACCGGGCCGCGTTGCGGGCCGAGCTCGAGCGGCTGCGCGAGAGTACGACGGACGCGGAGCAGCGGGCGCACATCACCGCGCACGCGGTCGGACTGCTCAGCCAGGCGCAGCAGATCGCGGACAACCTGGTGGGTGAGGCGGAGCAGTACGCGAAGGAGCTGATCGAGACAGCGCGGTCACAGCAGCGGGACGCGCTGAAGCGGGCGCACGACTCGCTGGAGACGGCCGTCAAGCAGATCCCCGCGACCGATGCCCCGAGCGCGGATCTGGAGTACGTCCGGACCTACACGCGGGTCGCGCACGTGCAGCTGCGGTCCGTCCTGGACGCGTTGGCCGAACAGGTCGAACGCCTCGGCAACCTGCCGCAGGCGCCGGCTCAACCGGCTACCGAGCCCGACGAGGAGGTTCTGTGGTGGACAGACCTCTCCGCCGCGGCCGACAACGCCGTACTGGAGACGGGAGTGCACCGGCGGCCTAGCAACTGAGCGCGTCTGCTTTTGCTGTCAGGTAGTCGCGCTCGGGCAGGCTGGTCGTTGCACGGGCGGCTGCACGGAAGTGGTGCGCGGCGGTCTCACGATCGCCGCGCATCGCGTACAGGTGGCCGCGGGTGGCGTCCAGGCGGTAGTGGCCGGCCAGCTCCTCGTCCAGCGGTGCGAGCAGCTTCAGCCCGGCGTCGGGACCGTCCACCATGGCCGCTGCGATGGCCCGGTTGAGCTTGACCATCGGGTTGCCGGACAGCTCCTCCAGCAGGCCGTACAGCGCGAGGATCTGTGGCCAGTCGGTGTCCTCGGCTCGGTCCACCTCGTCGTGCAGCGCAGCGATCGCGGCCTGGATCTGGTACTCACCGAGCGGCGGCGTACCGAAGGACTCGACGGCCAGCGCTACGCCTTCGACGATGTACTCCTGGTTCCACTGCGTGCGGTCCTGCTCGGCCAGGGGGACCAGCTCTCCCCCACTGCCGGTCCGTGCGGTACGACGGGCGTCGGTGAGCAGCATCAGTGCGAGCAGACCGGTCACCTGACCGTCCTCGGGGAGCTGTGCGTGCACTGCGCGCGTCAGCCGGATCGCCTCACTGGACAGGTCGCTGCGCTGCAGCTCTGGGCCGCTGGTGCTCGTGTAGCCCTCGTTGAACATCAGGTAGAGCACGTGCAGCACGTTGCGCAGCCGCTCCTGGCTCGCGTCCAGCTCGAACGATGCGCCTTTCACCTTCTGCTTGGCACGACTGATCCGCTGCGCCATCGTTGCCTCAGGCACCAGGTACGCCGCGGCGATCTCCGCCGTCGTCAGACCGCCGACGGCGCGCAGGGTGAGCGCGATGGCCGACGCCGGGGTCAGACCCGGGTGACAGCACAGGAACAGCAGCTGCAGGGTGTCGTCGCGCTCCTCGACGTCCTCCGGTGGCAGGTCTCGCAGCGCGGCCTTCTCCTCGCGGCGACGCCGCGCCTGCGCCTGCCGGACCTCGTCGATCAGCCGGCGGGACGCGGTCTGGATCAGCCACGCCTTCGGCTTGTCCGGCACCCCGTCCCGCGGCCAGGTGGTCGCCGCGGCCAGCAACGCCTCCTGTACGGCGTCCTCGGCCGCGGCGAAGTCACCGGACCAGCGCACGACCGCACCCAGGACCTGCGGTGTCAGCTCGCGCAGCAGGTCCTCGAGGCCGTTCTCAGAAGTCGTGGAGATCGGTGTCGCCTTCCATGATCCGCCGGACCTCGATCGGCTGCTCCAGCGGAACACCACCAGGCCCAGGGGCGCACGACTGCCACGCGGCGATCTCCAGCGCCCGCTCCTCCGACTCGACGTCGACGATCGTGTAGCCGGCCAGAACCTCCTTGGACTCGGCGAACGGACCGTCGGTGAGCACCGGGGCGTTCACGCCGGTGGCGCGCACCACCTTGGCGTGCTTGGGCCAGGTCAGCGCGTTCATCTCGACGAGCTCGCCGCTCTCCCGGATCCGGTCCATGCCTTCGGTCAAGTGCTGCATGTGGGCTTTGAAGTCGGCCTCGTCCCACTCCAGCATCGGGATGTCGGTGTTGCCGCCGTCCATGGACATCAGCAGCATGAACTTGGTCATGTCGTTCCTCCTCGTCGGACTTACCCAGGGGACGGAGCCGTCGGGCCGTTCTCTACATCAGTCGAGCAGGGCGTCGACGAACTGCTCGGCGTCGAACGGGGCCAGGTCGTCCGCGCCCTCACCGAGGCCGACCAGCTTGACCGGTACGCCGAGCTCCCGCTGCACCGCGATCACGATGCCGCCCTTCGCCGTACCGTCCAGCTTGGTCAGGACCAGGCCGGTCACGTCGATGACCTCGGCGAACACCCGCGCCTGGGTCAGCCCGTTCTGGCCGGTGGTGGCGTCGATGACGAGCAGCACCTCGTCCACCTCGGCCGTCTTCTCGATCACCCGCTTGACCTTGCCGAGCTCGTCCATCAGACCGGTCTTGGTGTGCAGGCGCCCTGCGGTGTCGACCAGTACGACGTCCGCCTCCTCCTCGATACCCTGCTTGACCGAGTCGAACGCGACACTGGCCGGGTCACCGCCCTCGGGCCCACGAACGGTCCGTACGCCGACCCGCTCGCCCCAGGTCTGCAGCTGGTCGGCAGCGGCCGCACGGAAGGTGTCAGCGGCACCCAGGACGACATGCTTGTCCTCGGCGACCAGCACGCGGGCCAGCTTGCCCACGGTCGTCGTCTTGCCGGTGCCGTTCACCCCGACGACGAGGACCACAGCGGGTTGGGTCTCCTTGCGGGTGACCTGCAGCGTGCGGTCCATGTCCGGGTTGACCAGTGCGATCAGCTCCTCGCGGAGGATCTCGCGGGCCTGGTCGCCGCCGACGCCCTCGACGCGCATCCGGGTCCGCAGCTTCTCGACCAGCTCCTGGGTCGGTGCGACGCCGACGTCCGCGGTGATCAGCGTGGTCTCGATGTCCTCCCACGCCTCCTCGTCCAGCTTGTCGCGGGACAGCAGCGCGAGCAGGCCCTTGCCGAGCGAACCCTGCGAGCGGGCCAGGCGGGCACGCAGCCGGACCAGTCGGCCCTGAGCGCTCTCCGGCTTTTCGATCGTCGCACCGGGCAGCTCGGTGTCCTCGAGCGTCCGCGTCGCGGTGTCACGTGGCTCTTCGGCGTCCTCGCCGACCTTGGGCTCGGCGGCCTCCACGGGCTTCGCCGGCTTGGCCGGGGGCAGCTCGGTCCGGCGCCGGCGGGCGACGATCAGGCCAGTGGTACCGACGACCAGGACGACCGCGATCGCGACAACGATCGCGATCAGGGCCTGGTCACCGATCAGCGGGACGAGCAGTGCGGTCAGCTGTGGGGTCACGATTCCCCATCTTGACAGACACCCGGCCCGCCGCCCGCATTTGTCACGTCAGGGAAACCAGCCGTCGCGGTACGTGAGGTGGGACGAGCTCGGGCCGGTGGGTGAGCAGCACCACAGTCCGGTGCCCGGCTGCCGCGAACAGGTCCGCCAGCAGGGCTCGGCCGGTCTCCTCGTCCAGGTGCTCGGTCGGCTCGTCCAGAACCAGTATGTCGCGGTCCGCGAGGAGCAGGCGGGCGAAGGCGAGTCGCTGGCGCTCTCCGCCGGACAGACGTGCGCCGTGCTCGCCGACCATGGTGTCGAGGCCGCCGGGGAGCTTCTCGACGAAGTGGCCCAGGCGGGCGCGGTAGAGAGCGTTCCAGAGCTGCAGGTCGCTGGCACCCGGCTGGGCGAGGAGGAGGTTCTCGCGGATGCTCGTGTCGAAGACGTGGCTTTCCTGGGTGAGCAGGCCGACGATGGAGCGGACCTGATCGCTTTCGAGCGTGGACAGGTCGACGCCGTCGAGCAGTACCTCTCCGCCTCTCGGTTCGAGGAAGCGGAGGAGTACGGCGGCGAGCGTGCTCTTACCGGATCCGCTCGGTCCGGTGACGACGACCCGGCTGCCCGCGGGCAGGTCGACGCTGAGGTCGCGCAGTACGTCGTCGTGGTCGTCGTACCCGACTCTCAGGAGCCTGACCGTCAGGTCGCGTCCGGTGGGGAGCGGGTGCGAGTCGGCCGGCTCGGTGACTGGCTCTTTGGTGTCTACGAGCTCTTGGACTCGCGCGAGCGAGGCTCGGACGCGGATAGCGAGCTGAGCGGCGGCTGGGATGCCTCCTAGGACGTCGGCCAGGGCTAGTGGGGTGAGGACGAGTACTGCGAAGACTGCGCCGGAGATGTTGGCGGTACTGCCGAGGGTCAGGCCCGCGATGCTGGCGGCGCCGACGCAGAGCACGAGTAGGGCGCTGCCGAGGCCTGTGCTCCAGGCGGAGCGGCGTTCGGCGGCGGCCAGCCGGGCGTCGTACTTGCTGAAGTCGTCCAGCACGGAGTCGACCGCATTGAACGCGACGATGTCGGCTGCGGTGAGGAGGGTCTCGGTGGTAACCGCCGCGACGTCACCGCGAGCACCGGCGATGCGCTGCTCGGCGCTGCGGGCGGTCTTGGCTGTCAGCCAGGGCACGACGGTGCATGCGATCAGCACTGCGATGGCGATCGCGGCGCCGGCTCTCGGTAGCAGCAATGCCATCAGTCCGACGGTCGCTGCCGCCGTCACGACGGCTACTCCGACCGGCAGCACCACACGCAACCAGAGGTCGAGCACCGCATCGACATCGAGCACGAGCCGCGCCAGCAGATCCCCTTTCCGGCGGCTCCTCAGCGGCGCCAGCTTCTCCAGCCGCCCGGTCACGCGCGCCCGCGTCTCCCCCAACACCCGGTAAGCCGCGTCGTGCGCCACCAACCGCTCCACATACCGGAACACCCCTCGCCCGACCCCGAACGCCCGCACTGCCACGATCGGCACCATCAACAGCAACACGGGCGGCTGCCCGGACGCCGCGGTAATCAACCAGGCCGAAGTAGCAAGCAACGCAACCGCCGCCCCAGCAGCCGCCACTCCCAGCAGCAGTGCGAGCCCTAGGCGCCTCATGCGGGCACCAGCTCTCGGGCGCCTAGGGTGACTGTGCGGTCGGCGGCTGCGATCAGAGCGGGGCGGTGGGCGACCATCAGGACCGTTCGGCCGGTGGCGCGAAGGCCTACTATTGCGGTTGCTTCGGTTTCTGGGTCCAGGCCGGCGGTGGGCTCGTCCAGGAGGAGGACTGGCGCGTCGGTGATCAGGGCGCGCGCCAGGGCCACTCGTCGTTGCTGACCACCGGAGAGCAGCTCGCCCTGCTCGCCGACCTGCTTGTCCAGCTCGAGATCCGCGGCACCGGCTGCGATCAGGGCTAGCCGGATGTCGTCGTCTGAGGCGGTCGGGCGCGCCAGGCGGATGTTGTCGGCAACCGTGCCCAGCCGGAGACCAGGACGTTGTGGGACCCAGGCAAACTGCCTGCGCCAGACAGCTGGATCGAACTCGTCCACCGCGCTTCCCCCCGCAACAACAATCCCCCGCTCCGGCTGCACGAACCCGAGCAGGACAGCGAGAACGGTTGACTTCCCAGTACCACTAGGCCCGGTGAGAGCCACGACCTCGCCCGGGTGCAGGTCCAGGTCGAAGCCGTCCAGAGCCGGCTCGGTGCGCCCCGGGTAGCGGACCGCGACGTCGTACAGGTGGAGCGGAGTCACGGCCAGGTCAGGTACGTCGATGCGCTCGCCGCGGTCGGGCAGCGGCGTCTCCAAGACCCGGAAGACCTCCTCGCTGGCAGCCACCCCGTCGGCGCTGGCGTGGAACTGCATACCGACCTGTCGCAGCGGCAGGTAAGCCTCCGGCGCCAGGATCAGCACCATCAACGCCGTCTCCAGCCCGAGTCGCCCGTCGACCAACCGCAGCCCGACCCCGACGGCCACCAGCGCCACCGAGATGCTCGCCAGCAGCTCCAAGGCAAACGACGACAGGAAGGCCAACCGCAGGCTCGCCATCGAGGCCACCCGGTGCTCATCCGTCACCCGGCGTACGGCCGCCTCCTGCGCCTTCGCCCGCCCGAACAGCTTCAGCGTGGTCAGCCCACCGACAACATCCGCAAAGTGATGCGCCAGCACAGCCAGCGCGTGTTGACGGCGCCGGCTGCGCGCGGCTGTCGCCCACCCGATCAGCGCCATGAAGATCGGGATGAGCGGCAGCGTCACCACCACAGTCCCGGCCGCGATCAGGTCACCCGTTGCCATCCACCCGATAACACCGGCCGGCACAGTAGACGCCAGCACGAGCTGCGGCAGGTACCGAGCGAAGTACGGGTCCAGGTCGTCCAGCCCCTTGGTCAGCAGCGTCGTGAGCGCGCTGCTGCGTTCACCACTCAGCCAGGCGGGCCCCAGCTTGAGCGAGTGCTCCAGTACCTGTCGTCGCAGGGTCGACTTCACCGCGGCCGCAGAGCGCTGCGCGACGACCTCCTGTGCCCACAGCAGCAACGCCCGCCCCACAACCACTGCGGCCAGCCCCCAAGCCATCGCAGCAACCCCACTGCCCCGCAGTACGACACCGGCGATGCCGTGCGCCAGCAGCACGGCCTGTACGACGATCAGCACCCCGCTCGCCACCCCGATCAGCACCGAAGCCGCCAGGAAGACCCGTGCACCACGAGCCCGCCGCAGCAGTCGCGGGTCGAGCGGCTTCATGCGGCGACCATGACACGCTTGCGGAACACCCAGTACGTCCACCCCTGGTACAGCAGCACCAGCGGCAAGAAGATCGCGGTGATGATCGTCAAGACCTTCAACGTGTACGGCGTTGATGCCGCGTCAACTGCTGTCAATGTTGATTGGGGATCAAGTGTTGAGGGCATCACGTCCGGGAACAGTGCGACGAACAACGACACCACCGTCAATCCGATCGCCAACGCCGTACCGATGAATGCCCAGCCTTCCCGGCGCAACAGGTTGGCCACCAGACCACCCGCGAAGGCGATCACCGCAGCAACCGTCAGCACGACCGAGACCGTGTCGCCGCGCAGCGCCTGTGCCCACCACAGGAAGGCGATCGCCAGCACCGCCGCGACGACTCCGACCCGAGTGGCCATCCGCCGAGCCCGGTGCCGCAACGAGTCGGTCGTCCGCAGGGCCAGGAAGATCGCACCGTGCGTGACGAAGACCGCGACGAAGGTGACCCCGCCGAGCAGCGCGAACGGATTGAGCAGATCGCCGAGCCCGCCGACGTACTCGTGCGAGGCATCCAGCGGCACCCCGCGCACAATGTTGCCGAAGGCAACGCCCCAGAGCAGCGCCGGCACCAGCGAACCACCCGCGATCAGCCACTCCATCCGGTTTCGCCACTCAGGCTCGGAGCGCTTCCCCCGGTACTCCAGCGCCACGCCACGCAGGATCAGCGCCACCAGGATCGCGAACAGGGGCAGGTAGAACCCGCTGAACAGCGTCGCGTACCACTCCGGGAACGCCGCGAACGTCGCCGCGCCGGCCATGATCAGCCATACCTCGTTGCCGTCCCAGACCGGCCCGATCGTAGTGATCGCGGCGCGGCGCTCCGGCTCGTTCCGGCCGAGCACGCGGAACAGCATCCCGACCCCGAAGTCGAACCCCTCGAGCACGAAGTACCCGGTCCACAGCGTCGCGATCGCGACGAACCACACAGTCGTCAGTTCCATCTCACGCCCCCTCAGTACGCGAATGACAGCGGCTTGTCGGGCTGGTCGGGCTTGTCGTCGGCAGGCTCGGGATCGTCGGTGCCGGCCAGTCCGCCGCGGACAGTCCGCAGCAGCAACTTGGTCTCCACCACCGCGAGCACGCCGTACAGCAAGGTGAACCCGACCAGCGACGTGATCACCTCACCGCCGGTCGTCCCCGGCGACACACCCGATGCCGTCGGCAACAACCCGAACACCAGCCAGGGTTGCCGCCCGGTCTCGGTGAAGATCCAGCCGAAGGTGTTCGCGACCAGCGGTAGCAACGGCAGCGGAGCGGCCAGCCACACCAACCACCGAGCCGGCGCGCGTCCCCGCCGCGTCACCCAAAGGAGCCACAGCGCGACCGCCGCCGACGCCATCCCGACGCCGATCATCAGCCGGAACGTCCAGTAGGTCAACGGGATGTTCGGCTTGTACGAGCCCGGCCCGTAGAGCTGCTCGTACGCGTCCTGCAACGAGTTGATCCCCTTGACCTCGCCGCCGAAGTGCCCGGTGGCCAGGAAGGACAGCAGGTACGGGACCTTGATCGAGTAGATCTCCTTCGACCCGTCCAGCGTGCCGACCGTGAAGACCGAGAACGACGCCGGCTTCTCGGTCTCGTAGAGCGCCTCGGCCGCGGCCATCTTCATCGGCTGCACCTCGGTCATCACCTTGCCCTGCAGGTCACCGCTGATCGCGACGCCCGCGCTGGCGACGAGCACGATCGAGGCGCCGATCTTCAGCGCCGACCGGAACACGTCCTTGTCCACGCCAGGACGCCGGACCAGATGCCAGAGCGCCACCCCGGCCACGAACGCGCCACCGACCATGAACGCGGCGAAGATCGTGTGCGGATAGGTGACCAGTACAACCTTGTTGGTCAGCACAGCCCCCAGATCGGTCAGCTCGGCCCGGCCACGCTCGGCGTTGAACCGGAAGCCGACCGGGTTCTGCATCCACGAGTTGGCCGCGAGGATGAAGTACGCCGACAACTGCGTGCCCAGCACCACCATCCAGATGCAGCCGAGGTGGACCAGCCGCGGCAGCCGGTCCCAGCCGAAGATCCACAACCCGATGAACGTCGACTCGAGGAAGAACGCGAGCAGCCCTTCCAGCGCCAGCGGGGCGCCGAACACGTCCCCGACGAACCGCGAGTAGTCGCTCCAGTTCATCCCGAACTGGAACTCCTGCACCAGCCCGGTGACCACACCCATCGCGATGTTGATCAGGAACAGCTTCCCGTAGAACTTCGTCAGCCGCAGGTACTTCGCCTTGCCGGTCCGGTACCACGCGGTCTGCAGGCCGGCCGTGATCGCGACCAGCGAGATCGTCACCGGCACGAAGAAGAAGTGGTACACGGTGGTGATCGCGAACTGCCAGCGGGCCAGGTCCAGGGTGTCCATCTGCAGGCCTCCCGAGCCATCTACGACGTTACGTAGTAGATGGTAGCGCACATCTACTACGACGTGTAGTTATACTGCTCACGTGGCGAGTGAGGAGAAGGCACCGCGGCCCCTGGGCGACCTGGAGCGGCTGGTCATGGAGCAGCTGTGGGCGGCGCCCCGGGCGCTGACCGTGCGCGAGGTGCACGAGCAGCTGGCGACTACCCGCGAGCTCGCCTACACGACCGTGATGACTGTGCTGGACCGGCTGGCGAAGAAGAAGCTGACCGAGCGCGAGCGCGACGGCAAGGCCTGGCGGTACCGCGCGGCGGCACCGCGCGAGGAGCTGGCCGCTGACCTGATGCGCGACGCACTGGACCGGGCCGGAGACCGCCGCGAGGCCCTGGTCCGCTTCGTCGGCCAGGTAACCGACGAAGAAGCCGCCCTACTCCGCGAAGCCCTGAACCACCTGGAAACCCAACCAGACACCACGGTCACTGAAGGTGGCGTGGTGGGCGAGGGGGGTTCTGGGCGGGCGGGGGATGGCGTCGGGTGATTACGCCGGTTCTGCTCGCCTTGCTGGCGCTGGTGCTTACCGGGCCGGCGCCGGCGTTGCTGGCTCGCTCCGACTGGCCGTACCGCGTCCCACGGGCCGCCGTCATCCTCTGGCAGTCCATCGCGCTCGCCGCAGTACTGGCTGCGGTTGGTGCCGGCATCGCGCTGTCGTACTCCGCAGCGGGTGAGCCGGGCGAGCCACGCTTCGACCCGTCGTCACCACGCGACCTGGTAGCCGCACTGATCCTGGCCATGACCGCACTGGTCCTGGTGAAGCTGCTCTGGTCGATCGGTCGGGTCGCAGTCGGCACTAGGGCAAGGCGGAAGCGCCACCGAGACCTGGTCGACGTACTGGCCACACCTGACGGCCTAGTCCCCGGCCTGCGCGTGCTGGCCGAGGAGACTCCGCTGGCCTACTGCCTGCCCGCTATCCGCGGCGCACGCGTCGTGGTGTCGGTCGGTGCACTCGATCGGCTCGACGAGATGGAGCTGAAGGCTGTGCTGGCCCACGAGCAGGCGCACCTGCGGGCGCGTCACGACCTGGTGCTGGAGGAGTTCACCGCGCTGCACCACGCCTTCCCACGCTTCGTCCGCAGCGAGGTAGCGCTCGAGCAGGCCCGCACGCTGGTCGAGCTGCTCGCCGACGACGACGCCCGCCGCCGCAACGGCCCCAAGCCACTTGCGCGCGCCCTGGTCGCTCTCGCCGGCGCACCCGCCCCCGACGCAGCCCTCGCCGCAGCCAAGTCGGCAACGGTACTGCGCGTACAACGCCTCGCCGACCCGCAACCGAACGTCCGCTGGCTCGCCACGGTCACGTACGTCGGCGCCGCCGCGCTACTGATCCTGCCGACCGTGACCATCGCGGCCCCGATCGTGAAGGCGATCGTCGAAGCAGTCAGCTAGTCGGCTGGTACCGCAGCAGGACGCCGCCCTTGGCCCAGGGCCGAGCCTCGATCAGGTCGAGGTTGACAGGGGAGGCTCCGCCGACGGGGAAGGCCGACTTGCCCTCCCCGAGCAGGATCGGGCAGATCCGCAGCTGCACCTCGTCGACCAGTCCGGCCTTCAGCAGCGACTGGAACAGCGTGATGCTGCCCCACAAGATGATGTCCTTGCCGCTCTGCTCCGCCTTGAGTGCCCGGACCGCATCTAGGTCCCGGACGACCAGACCGGGCTCGTACGAACCCCACGGCGCGCTCTCGAGCTTGGTGGACACGACGACCAGGCGCAACGCGTTCAGCTTGGCCGCGATCGGCTCACCGGCCGACGCGTCGGTCGGCCAGAACTCGGCGAACAGCCGGTACGTCTCGGCGCCGAGCAGCATCGTGTCGATGCTGTCGAGCAGCTCGAGATTGTCGGCGTCCCGCTGGCCGGCGATCGTTTCGAAGAAGTCCAGCCCACCGTCCGGACCGGCGGCGTACCCGTCGAGCGTCACGTACTCCTGGAAGATCAGTCGCCTCATGCACGCGAGGCTACCCAACCCGCGCCGGCGACCGAACGGTTCGGCGCTATCCGAAAAGCTATCCGAAGCGTTTGCCCTCCCCACGGGCAACGGCCAGCAACACCAGGCCGGACAGCACGAGCAGAACCACCATGGTCACGACGAACGTCAGCACTTCTCTCCCCGAATCCCCACTGCACCACTAACCCCACCAACACCCTGCTTGACGCGCCTAGGCGGCCAGAAGTTCCCCGAACGCCTTGGCGATCTCGGCGACCTGCCACTCCAGCGACGCGGGCGTCATCGCCAGCTCGACCCAGGACCAGCCCGGTACGTCGGCCGGCTGCCACGCACCACTGATCGACTCGCGGGTCCGCTCCATCCGGGCGACCGCGGCCGCCTCGATCTCGTCCGCACCACGGGGTGCGTAGACGCGGAATGAGTTGGTGTGCGGCGGCTCCGGGAAGACCCGGAACCCCTCGCTCTGCAGGGCCGTCGCGACCTCGATCGCCCGTTGGTACAGGTCGTCCATCCGCGGCAGCACCGTGCGCAGCCCGTCGCGGGCGGAGACGGCGTACGGGAAGAGCGAGAAGAGGTTGCCGCCGAGCCGCCGCTGCCAGCGCCGTACCTCGGCAATCAGGTCCTCCGGCCCGGCCAGTGCGGCTCCACTGATCCCGCCCAGCACCTTGTAGAACGACACATAGACCGACGAAGCCAGCGCAGCGATCTCCGCCAGGCTGTGCTCGAGGTACGGCGCACTCTCCCACAGCCGTGCCCCGTCGAGGTGCAGTGGTACGCCGCGCTTCGCGCAGGAGTCGGCGAACACCAGCAGCTCATCCCAGGTCGGCAGAACGAAGCCTGCGTCCCGCAGTGGCAGCTCCAGCGTCACCGCGGCCAGCTTGCCTGGGATGGCCGCCAGCTCATCCGGCCGGGGCTGCCTGGGCTCGGACGTCAGTCGCTCGATCCGCAGGTGGTGCACCTCTTCGAGCGCGTTCAGCTCGTGGACCAGAAGGTGCGACAACCCGTGTACGGCGACCCGACTGGTGCCGGCGCGGTCGGCGTACACGCGCAGCACGCTCTGCTGGGCCATGATGCCCGACGGCATGAACACGGCCGCCGGCTTGCCCAGCAGCTCAGCCACCTCTTGCTCCAGCAGATCCACCTCGCCACCGGCGCCGTACCAGTCCGACCGCTCGTCGGTGGCGACCTCGGCGAGCCGCTGCAACCGGGCCGCGACCGCTACCCGCGGGCTGAACAGCCAGCGGACGCAGTTGTCGGCAGCGTTCTTCCGCCGCTCGTGCAGGTCCTCGGAGGTCTTGGAACTGATGGCCACAACTCCCCTAGATCTTCGCAGTGATGACGTGCTTGCCCTGGACGGTCCTGATCTCTACCGACTGCACCTGGTCGAGCGGCACGAGCACACCACCGCCGAACGTGCTGCCGTCGCGCGCTGCCTTCGGAGAGACCACCCAGCTACCGGCAGCCCAGCTCTTGCCGGTCTTGTCGGTGACGAACATCTCGCACTGGTCCCCGGACTTCAGGCCCTTGACCTGCACCCGGATCCAGCTCCAACCGCTCCGCGGCTCGACTGTGGTCGCCATGCTCGCGCCGGACACCGTGTCAGTGGTGGTGGCTTCCTTGTAGCCCGCCACGGGTCCGTCGGCCTGCGGTGCGGTCGAGCGACCGAGCGCTACGCCACCACCCAGGGCACCGGCGACCACTACGGCCGCAGCTGCGACCAGCAGCCAGCGGGAGCGCTTCTTGACCGGAGCATGCACCACCTCGGGTTCCACTGCGGGAGTCAGCTCGCGGACCTCACGCAGCGTGCGCTGCAGCAGCAGGTCACCGCCCTCAGGCGGTCCCTCCAGGAACGCCTCCGGTGGTACCTCGCCGAGGAAGTCCTTGATCTCGTTCAGGTCGGCCAGCTCGGCGCGGCACTCGGCACAGGTCGCCAGGTGCTGGTCGACCTCCTGCACCTCGCCAGGCTCCAGCGCACCCAGCGCGTAGGCGCCCAGTTGCGTACGGTCGTGCTCAGTCATCTGGCCACCTCCGCTTCTTGTCCCATTACCGCGCGTAGAGCTCGGAGGGCGTAGTACGTTCTTGATTTCACGGTACCGGGCGGAACGCCCAGCTCCTTCGCGGCTTCGGCCACCGACCGGCCGCGGTAGTACAGCTGCACCAGCACGTCGCGGTGCTCGGGCGACACCTTCTCCAGCGCCTCCAGCACCACCATGGTGTTCACCACGGACTCGGAGTGGTCACCCTCCACCGGCGGTCTGTCCACCACGTCCGCCACCTCGGCCGGACGCACAGCACGCGCTCTGGCCCGGTCGGTGACGATGTTGCGGGCCACTGTCAGCAACCAGCCGCGGACAGAGCCTCTGCCCGAGGTCAGGTCGCCGGCATGCTTCCACGCCCGCACCAGTGTCTCTTGTACGACGTCCTCCGCCGCGGCCCGATCACCGGTCAGCCTCGTCGCGTACGCGAGCAGGCTCCGGCCGTGCTCGGCGTACAGCGAACGGATCAGCGTCTCGGCGTCGTGCGGCCCTGGGTAGTCACCCACCGACCGCACGATACCGGGAACGGTGGGTGCCCACACAGGGGCTGCCGCAGACGGCTCAGTAACCGTTGCCATCGCCGGAGTCACCCGGCTGCGTGGTGATCTTCTTGCCGTCCGCGCCGACGACCCACCAGACACCGCCGACCGCCTGCCCCTTGGCCTCCCCGGACTTGCTGTCGCTGGCGAACAGGTACAGCGGCAGCCCGTTCAGCGCGAGCTGCTTGGTGCCGTCCGAGCGGGTGACGGTGCTGACCAGCGACGCGTCGACGCCGTCGAGCTGCGGCGTGCCGTCACCGGCCGCCACGACCGGCCACTTGTCCAGGCAGCCACCCTCGCAGTTCGACTTGCCCGCAGAGTCCTTGTCGAACACGTACACGGTCCGTCCGTTGCCATCGACAACGATCTTGCCGAGGTCGCCGACGTCCGCCGTGGCCAGCTTCGTCGCACCGGCCGCCTGGCTGCTCGCCGGCGCCGAACTCGAGCCGGAGCTCGAGCTGGAGCTGGAGCCGTAGCCGTCGCCACCACCGCACGCGGTCAGCCCGGACAGCCCGAGCACCACCACACCCATCACACTCATCGCACTGCTCAGACGCTTCATCAGAAACCCTTCTAGGTTGACCGTTCACCCCGCCACACGTGCGGATCGGCCGACCGGTTCAACCGGGAGGGTTATCGTCTGAGTCCATGAGCCAAGAGATTCCGGCCGCGGTCCAGCGCGCACTGACCGCGATCGACGAGCAGGACAACGACGCGTTCGTCGCGGCCTTCGCCGCCGACGGCTTCGTCAACGACTGGGGCCGCGAGTTCCGCGGCCACGACCGGATCCGCTCCTGGAGCGAGAACGAGCTGATCGGTAAGCGGGCCACCTTCACCGACACGTCGGTCAGCCAGGCCGGTAACCCGCTCACGATCGTCACCCAGGTCGGCGGCGACGGATTCAACGGCCCGTCCCACTTCACCTTCGACGTCCAGGGCGATCAGCTCGCCTCGATGACGATCACGGCCTGAACAGGATCTTCCCGGCCCGCTCGGCGTGCTCGAGCGCCTCGGCGTACGCCGCGAGCGGGTACGTCGCCTCGATGCGCGTCCGCAGTACGCCGTCGTTGGTGAGGCGGGCGAGCTCGCCGTACGTCTCGGCCAGCTCGGCGTACGGCGCGGTGCGGGTCCAGTTCATGATCCAGAGGCCCGTCAGCCGGAGCTGACGGTAGATGTAGTCGCCCAGTCCGACCGGTGGCATCTGGCCGGTCACGGACGAGTAGCTGACCACCGTGCCGTTCAGCTCGGCGGACTGGGCCAGCGCAGCCGTCGTGTGGTCGCCGGTGCCGTCCAGGACCAGTCGGAGCTGGTCGCCGCCGAGCTCGGACCTGATCCGCTCGGCGAGGTCGTTGCCGTCGACGACGACCACGTCAGACTCCAGTCCCTCGGCCGCTTCCGGTCGCCGTACGACGCTCAGCGTGCGGAAGCCGGCGTGCTTCGCAAGGGCGATCACGGCCTTACCGACCGCGGAGTTGCCCAGGTTCTGGCCGACCCAGTCCCCCGGCTGCAGGTCGACGTACCGAGTGAGCGCCAGGTGGGCCGTGAGCGGGTTGACGCCGACCGTGGCGAGCTGCAGCGGGTCGCCCGTGTCGGGGATCGGGATCACGTTGGTGGCCTTTGTCACCAGCTCGTCCGCCCAGGTGCCCTGCTCGTAGTTCGGCACGATCAGCACGCGCTGGCCGGCCAGGTCGGGATCGGTTCCCGGCCCGACGCCGGTGACGCGGCCGACGCCTTCGGTGCCGACGGCGAACGGCAGCTCCGGGCGGTACCCGTAGGTGCCGGCGGCAAGCTTCAGGTCGGACGGGTTCACGGTCGCGGCCTCGATCGCGACCGTGACCTCGCCGAACGCCGGGCTCGGGGTGGGTCCGTCGTCCAGGACGACGGTGTTCAGGTCCTTCAGTACCAGCTTCATCAGTTCGCTCCTGTGGTGAGGACCATCCGGAACCGGGCGGCACCGGACAGCATCCGTTCGTAGGCTTCGGCCGCCCGCTCGAGCGGGACCCGCTCGACCATCGGGCGGACGTCGTTGCTCAGGGCAAAGGCGAGGCTCTGCTCGTTCTCGCTCGGGCTGCCGGTCAGCGATCCCTCGATCGTGCGGCCGCCGAGCAGCGCGCTGGTGGAGACCTCGATCGGGTCGCCGGCCGCTCCGAGGACGATCAACTTGCCGCGGATCCCGAGCCCGTCGACGAGCGGTGTCATCGAGGCACCACTGGCGGCGGTCGCGACGATCACCCCCGCGCCGCCGAGCGCCTGCAGCGCCTTGCCCGGGTCGACGGCCGAGCTGTCGAGGTACTCCGTCGCGCCCAGCTTCAGCGCCAGCTCGCGCTTGTCCTCGCCGCGCGCGATCGCGACCACGCGCAGGCCGAGCTTGGCGGCGTACTGGATCGCGAGGTGGCCGAGACCGCCGATGCCCTGCACCGCGATCAGCTCGCCCGGCCGGGCACCGCCCTTGCGCAGACCGTTGAAGACCGTGATCCCGGCGCAAAGCAGCGGCGCCGCCTCGGCCGCGTCCAGCTCCTCCGGTACGGCGACCAGCCCGCTCGCCGGGGCGATCAGGTACTCGGCGTACCCGCCGTCGATCGTGTCGCCGGTGATCGGCTGGTTCGTGCAGTAGACGAAGTCGCCGCGGCGGCACTCCGCGCAGACGCCACACGGGCCGGCCAGGTAGCCGACGCCGACACGCTGCCCGCCGGACCAGGTGGTGATCCCGGCACCGAGCGCGTCGATCCGGCCGACCACCTCGTGGCCGGGGACGATCGCCGTACCGGCCGGGTGGTTGCCGAACAGGTTGTGTACGCCGACGACGTCGCTGTGGCAGACGCCGCAGGCCTCGACGGCGATCCGGACCTGGCCAGGGCCGGGCTCGGTCAACTCGCGCTCGACCAGCCGGAAGGCGCCGTCGGCGCCGGCCTCGATCGCTCGGTAGGACATTTGCGACTCCTTAAGACGGTCGGTCATCTTGATATCGGCACAAGAAGGCCGCCCCGGGTGGGGGCGGCTCGAGTTTCAGGTCAGCAGAGCGTCGAAGGTGATGGCGAAGAAGTCGTCGAAGGCGTCGCCCGTCTTGTCCGAGCGCACCTTCAGGATCGTGCCCTCCCAGGCGCTGGTCAGGAACCGTGCGGTCTGCTGCGGGTCGAGCGCGGCGCGGATCTCCCCCGCCGCCTGCCCGTCGGCGATCGCCTCGGCGAGCACGGTCGACCACACGTCCAGGCCGCCCTTCACCCGCAACCGCAATGGCTCGCTGTGATCGACAACCTCGGCCCCGAAGTTCCCGTAAAGGCAGCCACCGGTGAACTCCGCCAGCTCGTCCCGAAGAAACTCGAAGTGCCGGCGAATCCGCTCCACCGGCGCGATCGTCCGATCCCCGAGCAGCGACATCCGCCGCGACTCGCCGTACCGCTCCAACGCCACCGCGGCGAGCGCTTCCTTGCTCTCGAAATGGTTGTAGAACGACCCCTTGGGCACCCCGGCCCGATCCGTGATGTCCTTCACCCCCGCCGCATTGAACCCCCGCTCGAGAAACAACTCGACCCCCGCCCCCAAAATCTCTTCCTTCATACTCCGCCGCGCCATGATCCCAATATGACCGGTCGTCTCAAGAACACAAGCGGATCACACCGCGTGAACGGCCACGAGTTGATCGAGGCCACGGAAGTGCGTCGCATCGCGGGTATAGAGCGGAAGGTCGCGACTGGACGCGATCGCAGCGATCATCAGGTCAAGACGCCGAGGTCGCGGATCCCGGCCCGCGGCGATGACCAGTGCGACCAGAGTTCCGTACCGCTGCGCCGCATCAGCATCGAACGGCAATGGCTCGAAGTCGGCAACGGCTTCACCGAGCACCTCGGCTCGCGCAGCGCGGGTGAAGGGATCCTTCGCCATCGCGACCCCCTGGTGCAACTCGGCCATGGTGACGGCGGTCAGCTCGAGTTGCGCCGGCAGGTCCTGGGCATCCAGCACCGACAGGTCGATGTACGTGCAGGTGTCGAGCACACCGACCGGAGGCCGTCCATTCATTCGCGCTCGAACGGATCGTCGTCGCCGACCCGGTCTTCGGACCCGAAGAACTCGTCGGCTTCCTTCCGCAGGGCAGCTGCATCGATCCGCGGCAGGCGTCGGTGCCTGGCGATCAACTCCTCAGCGGTCGGCCGGCGCCGCTTGGTGAGCGGGCGCAACTCGGCGACCTCCTGACCGTTCCTGGTGATGTGGTAGGTCTCTCCCGCCTCTACGGCGTCCATCACCGCGGCGGAGTTATTCCGGAACTCGCGCTGGCTGATGACCTTCATATCACCAGCGTAGCGCGATGAGACACACGGTGCTACGTCAGCTACACCGGTTCGGGTTCGCGGATTCGTTGGGAGATGACGGCGGAGACGCCGTCGCCGCGCATGGTGACGCCGTAGAGGGCGTCGGCTACCTCCATGGTGCGCTTCTGGTGGGTGATGACCAGGAGCTGGCTGTTCTCGCGGAGTTCTTCGTAGATCTCCAGGAGGCGGCCGAGGTTGGTGTCGTCGAGGGCGGCTTCGACCTCGTCGAGGATGTAGAACGGCGACGGCCGCGCCTTGAAGAGCGCTACCAGGAACGCGACCGCGACCAGCGAGCGCTCGCCGCCGGAGAGCAGCGAGAGACGCTTGACCTTCTTGCCCGGCGGACGGGCCTCGACGTCGATACCGGTGGCGAGCATGTCGTCGGGGTCGGTCAGGACCAGCCGGCCCTCACCACCCGGGAACAGCCGGCTGAACACGTGCTGGAAGGCCACCTCGACGTCGCGATAGGCCTCGGTGAACACCTGCTCGACCCGCTCGTCGACCTCCTTGACGATGTCCATCAGGTCGCGGCGGGACTTCTTCAGGTCGTCGAGCTGCTCGGAGAGGAAGCGGTGCCGCTCCTCCATCGCGTCGAACTCCTCGAGCGCGAGCGGGTTGATCTTGCCGAGCTGGTTCAGCGCCCGCTCGGCCTGCTTCAGCCGCTTCTCGACCTTGGTCCGGTTGAACGGCTCGCCCTCGACCTCCAGCGTGTCGTCACCGGTCGGCACCGGCGGCACCAGCTGGTCCGGTCCGTACTCCGTGACCAGCGCCTCGACCTCGATACCCAACTCGGCGAGCGCCTTCTCGTACAGCTGCTCCAGCCGCATCTTCTGCTGCGCCCGCGCCAACGCGTCCCGGTGCACAGTGTCGGTCAGCTGCTCCAGCTCGGAGCTCAGGTTCCGCGAGGCGGACCGGGCCTGCGACAACGCCTTCTCACGGTCCGCACGCTGCGCCTGGATCGCCGACCGCTCCGACGCGGCCAGCTGCAGCGACGACTCCAGCCGAGCCAGCACATGCCCAGCGGCCAGGTGCACAGCCTGCGCGGCCTCAGCCTGCCGAGCCCGCCGCGCAGCCCGAGCAACAGCCCGCGCCCGGGCCTCGCGCTCCTGCCGCGCCGCCCGCTCCAGCGAGTCCGCACGCCCGGACAGCGCCCGGGCCCGCTCCTCGGTGGTCCGCAGCGCCAACCGCGACTCCATCTCAGCCGCTCGCGCAGCCTTGGACGCCTCCGCCAGCCGGTCACGCTCCGACGTGTCAGGCTCGTCGCCGTCGTCGTCGAACGCCTCGGCGTCCATCAGCCGCTCTTCGAGCTCGGCCAGACCGGACAGGTTCTTGTCGCGCTCCGCCTCGGCCGCAGCGATCGCCTCAGCCATCCGCTGCGCCTCACCGCGCGACGCCTTCGCCAGCGACCCGAAGTGCGCCAGCTGCTCCGCCACTGCGGCCATCGCGGCGTCCGACTCGTGCAGCCGGGCCAGTGTGATCTCGACGGACTCCTTCTGCCGGGCCCGCTCGTCCTCCAGCCCCTGCAGCTCGAACCGGAGCCGCTCGCTCCGCGCTGTCGCCTCGGTCAGCTTCTCCGCCGCCTCGTCGACCGCGGACTGCACCTCGATCAGGCTCGGCGCCGCGTCCGATCCGCCGTACGCGAAGTGCGCTCCGAGTACGTCGCCCGCGCGCGTCGTGCAGGTGACGTCCGGCAGGTTCCGCACGAGCGACTGCGCCGCGCTGACGTCGTCCACAACCGCGACCTTGCGCAGCAGCCGCCGTAGCGCCGGCCGCAGCGTCTCCGGGCAGTCCACGACGTCAACGGCGTACGACGCTCCGTACGGCAGCGCGGGCCACGTCCCGGAGTCGTCCGCGGGCGCATCGCCCAGGAGCATCCCGGCGCGGCCGAGATCATGCTGCTTGAGGTGACCGACCGCGTGCAGCGCAGCGTCGGTGTGGCTGATGGCGACCGCGTCGGCGGCCTCGCCCAGGGCAGCCGCGATCGCGGTCTCGTACCCGGGCCGGACGCTCAGCAGCGCGGCCACGGAGCCCATCAGCCCGTTGATCTGCTCGGAGGCGGCCAGCAGCGCGCCGGCGCCGTCCTTGCGGTTGAGCCCGAGCTCGAGCGCTTCCTTCCGCGCCGCCAGCCCGGTGCGCTCGCGCTCGGCGTCGCGCTCCTCGGCCCGCAGCTTGGCCAGCCGCTCGTCCATCTCGTCGAGCATCGCCTGAGCGGCCTCGTACTGGTCGTCGAGGCCCTTCTCGCCGGCGTCGAGCCCGGCGACCTGGGTCTCCAGCGCGGTGAAGTCGTGCTGCGCCTTCGCGGCGCGCGCCTCGGCCTCGCGCATGTTGCTGGCGAGTCGGCCGATCTCGGACTCGGCGGCGGCCGCGCGGCTCTGCAGCGCGTTCACCTGACCGGTCAGCCGGGCAAGACCTTCACGCCGGTCGGAGGCGGCCCGGATCAGCGCCGCGACCCGGCGCTCCTCCTCGGCTTCCTGGTTCTCGAGCTGCTGGCGGCGCTCGATGGCCTCGGCCAGCAGCTCGGAGTGCGCCTCGACCTCGGCCTCGATCTGCGCCTCGGTCTCGCGGACCCGGGCCGCTTCCAGCTCGAGCTCCTCCGGATCCCTCCCCGAGCGCGGGCCGTCCTCGGCCTCGTCGTTCAGCGAGCGGATCCGGTCGGCCGCGATCCGCGCCGTGCCCTTGATCTTCTCGCCGAAGCCGGAGAGCTGGTACCACGTGTCCTGCGCGGCCTGCAGCGCCGGCGCGTCCTCGCGGAGCGCGTCCTCGAGCTCGGCCTCCAGATCGCGGGCCTCGCGCAGCTTCGCCTCGGTCTCGGCGCGGCGCGCGGTCAGCGCGGCCTCGTCGCGGAGCTCGGCCTCGAGCGCGGACTGGGCCTGGACGATGTCGTCGGCGAGCAGCCGGGCCCGGCCGTCCCGGACCTCGGCCTGGATCGTCACGGCCCGGCGCGCCACCTCCGCCTGGCGCCCGAGCGGCTTGAGCTGGCGGCGGATCTCCTGGATCAGGTCACCGAGCCGGTGCAGGTTGCCCTCGGTGGCCTCCAGCTTCCGGATCGCCTTTTCCTTGCGTTTGCGGTGCTTCAGGACGCCGGCGGCCTCCTCGACGAACCCGCGCCGGCCTTCCGGTGTGGCGCGCAGGATCGAGTCGAGCTGGCCCTGGCCGACGATGACGTGCATCTCGCGGCCGATCCCGGAGTCGCTGAGCAGCTCCTGGACGTCGAGCAGCCGGCAGTTCTGGCCGTTGATCTGGTAGTCGGACCCGCCGTTGCGGAACATCGTCCGGCTGATCGTCACCTCGGCGTACTCGATCGGGAGCGCGCCGTCGGTGTTGTCGATGGTGAGCACCACCTCGGCCCGGCCCAGCGGGGCGCGGCCGGAGGTGCCGGCGAAGATGACGTCCTCCATCTTGCCGCCGCGCAGCGACTTCGCGCCCTGCTCACCCATCACCCAGGCCAGTGCGTCGACGACGTTGGACTTGCCGGAGCCGTTCGGCCCGACGATGCAGGTGATGCCTGGTTCGAAGTTCATCGTCGTCGCGGACGCGAACGACTTGAAACCCCGGAGCGTCATGCTCTTCAGGTACAAGGCGAAGCTCTCCAACCCGTGAAAGGACAGACGATACCCAAGGAACCGTCGTAACTGCTCGTGACGCTGCCGCTACCCGGGGAAGTAGTTCCGCTTCGAGTCTACAGAGCGACCCGGAAGATCCAGCGGAGGCCTGCCGGTTCGGAATGACCGGCAACAGGCCAGGAAGCACAACATTCGGTGAACATACTGGCTACTACATACAGGCGGCGGAGGCCCGGACGGGGGCCACCGCCGTTCGAACTGTAGTGCGGACGGTCGTGATGTCTTGCCGCGCTAGGTCGCTCAGACCGAAGCAGGGGTACGCAGAGCCTCGTCAACGGTGAGCAGCCGGCCCTCGTGGACCTGTGCGACGAGGTGATCGTTCTCTGCCTGCAGACGCATCACGTGCGCCTCCAGATCGGCGACACGCCGGTTGAGCAGACGAACCTGCTCGAGCATGCGCGGGTCAGTGCCTCCAAGATGCCCTAGAAGAGCCTTGGCCATTGTGCTGTCCTCCGGAAGGGTTCTGGCCGGGTCGCGCTCCTCTTCCTGGTCACGAGGGAGCGCCGAAAAGGTGTGCCGTCTTTCAGGGTGACACCGGCGAGGCCGACGGGTCAACCTGGGCCACATTTATTAACGATACCTCGTTCACCAGCGAACGTGCCTGGGGACGGGCTGGCATTTCGGGCACCGGTACGACGAACGGTTCATGAACGGCTCGCGACGGATCGGCCGGCCGTCCCGCGGGCATGGCGATCCCTCCTGGCCGTAGACGTTCAGGCCGCGCTCGAAGTACCCGGATTCCCCGTTCACGTTGACGTACAGGGCGTCGAAGCTGGTGCCGCCAACGGTCAGCGCCGCGGCCATCACGTCGTGGGCGTGCTGCAGGATCGCCCTTGTTTGCAAGGGTTTCAGCGTGTCCGTCGCCCGCGCGTAGTGCAGCTTGGCCCGCCACAACGCTTCGTCGGCGTAGATGTTGCCGATCCCGCTGACCACGGTCTGGTCCAGCAGGGCCCGTTTCAGGCCGGTCTTGCGGCGCCGGAGCTTGGCGCCTGCGGCCTCCGGGTCGAACAGCGGGTCGAACGGGTCCCGGGCGATGTGGGCGATCTCGGCAGGCAGCTCGGCGCCGCCCTCGGAGTAGGACAGACCACCGAACATCCGCTGGTCCACAAACCGGACCTCTCCGCCGTCGTCGGCGAACCGGAACCGGACCCGGAGGTGCGGCTCGTCGGGCGCGCCGACCGGCTGGACCCGGAACTGGCCGCTCATCCCGAGGTGGGTGAGCACCGCGTCGCCGGAGACCAGCGGCAGCCAGAGGTACTTCCCGCGGCGGGCCGGTTCGGCGAAGACCTGGCCCTTGAGCCGGGCCACGAAGTCGTCCGGCCCGGCGGCGTGTCGCCGTACCGGGCGGGGGTGCAGGACCTCGACCGCGTCGATCGTGCGGCCGGTGGTGAACTCCGCCAGACCGCGGCGGACGACCTCTACCTCAGGAAGCTCTGGCACCGACGGCTACGGCTGCTGCGAGGGGTCCGTGCTGTCGGGGTGCGCGGCGCGCAGGGCCTTCCAGGCGGTCTCGGCGGCCTGCTGCTCGGCTTCCTTCTTGCTCCGGCCGATGCCGTGACCGTACGTGTCGGAACCGATCCGGACCCGCGCCTCGAACGTCTTCGCGTGGTCCGGTCCGGACTCCGCGATCACGTACTCCGGCACGCCGACGCCGAGCTGGGCGACCAGCTCCTGCAGCGAGGTCTTCCAGTCCAGGCCGGCGCCCAGGCGGGCCGACGACTCCATCAGGTCGTCGAACAGCGTGTGCACCACCGCTCCGGCGGTCTCGAACCCGCGGTCCAGGTAGACGGCGCCGATCAGCGCCTCCACGCAGTCCGCCAGGATCGACGACTTGTCCCGCCCGCCGGTGGCTTCCTCGCCGCGCCCGAGCCGGAGGTACTTCCCCAGCTTCAGGTCGCGGGCGACGCCGGCCAGGGCGCGCATGTTGACCACCGCGGCGCGCAGCTTGGCCAGCCGGCCCTCGGACAGGTCCGGGTGGTTCCGGAACAGCGACTCCGTGACGATGACGCCGAGCACGGAGTCCCCGAGGAACTCCAGCCGCTCGTTGGTCGGCAGCCCACCGTTCTCGTACGCGTACGAGCGGTGGGTGAAGGCGTGCTCCAGCAAATTGTCAGCCAGCGATACGCCGAGCCGCTGGTTCAGCTCGGCGTAGAGCCCCGTTTCGTTGACCGAATTCACTGACTTGGTGCCGTTTAGCTCTCGACGACCTGGCGGCGCTCGCCCTTCGCGCCGTACTGGCCGCAGTTCGGGCAAACGGTGTGCTGCAGGTGCTTCGCGCGGCAGGCGGGGTTCACGCAGGTCACCAGCGACGGGGCAGTGGTCTTCCACTGGGCCCGGCGGCTGCGGGTGTTGCTGCGCGACATCTTCCGCTTCGGAACGGCCACGGTTACGACTCCTAGGTATCGGTACTGCGGGAACACAAGTACTACGGAAATTACGGAACTGCGAAGTGCCCGGGTGTTACCAGTGTTACGAGTTGCGGTCCTGCGGTCGTTCGTCCTGCGGGATCAGGCCGCTGAGTGCCGCCCAGCGCGGGTCGGTGCGCTCCTGGTGCGTGTGGCCGGGCTCGTCCGCCAGGCGCACCCCACAGTCGGGGCACAGCCCTGCGCAGTCGTCCGTACACAACGGCTGGAACGGCAGCGCGAGCACCACCTGGTCCCTCAGCACCGGCTCGAGGTCGATCAGATCGCCCTCCATCCGGCTGGCCTCTTCCGGCTCGGCTTCACTCTCCGGGTAGACGTACAGCTCCTGGACGTCGGCGAGAAACTCGTCCTCGATGTCGACCAGGCACCGCGCGCACTCCCCGACCAGCCGGCCGCGGGCCGTACCGGTGACGAGCACCCCTTCGACGACCGATTCCAGCCGTAGATCGAACTGAATCGGGTCGCCCTCGGGGACGCCGATCACGTCGATCCCGAGATCTGCCGGCGCCGGTGCCGTGAAAGTGACTTCGCGCTGGGACCCGGCGCGGCGTGTCAGCTCGTGCGTGTCGATCACGAGGGGGGACCGCGGGTCCAAGACGCTCAGAGCGAACCTTTCAGGCGTGGGCAGGGCAAATCTCGGTCTCGTCGAGACCGGTGGTCTACATTACCAACTCCGCGGCCACTCGCCCAATTCGGGGCAG
The DNA here is from genome assembly GCF_040638345.1 of Kribbella sp. NPDC026611. NCBI lineage: Bacteria > Bacillati > Actinomycetota > Actinomycetes > Propionibacteriales > Kribbellaceae > Kribbella > Kribbella sp. NPDC026611. The sequence continues at coordinate 395,132 of NZ_JBEZYC010000007.1, read as the reverse complement.
TCACAGCTTCGCCAGTAACTGCGCGTGAACTCCCGGTGTCACGAACGTGCTCACGTCGCCGCCGAGGCGGGCGATCTCCTTGACCCAGCTGGAGGAGATGAAAGCGTTCTCCGGGGCGGTCGGCAGGAAGATCGTGTCGACCCCGGTCATCCGCCGGTTCAACTGGGCCATCTGCAGCTCGTAGTCGTAGTCCGCGGCCGAGCGCAGGCCCTTGACGATCACTCCGGCGCCCTCGGCCCGGCAGTAGTCGACCAGCAGTCCGTCGAAGGTGCCGACCCGGACGTTCGGGAACGGCTTGACCAGCTCGGTCAGCATCTCGATCCGCTCCTGCGGCCCGAACAGCCGGTTCTTCGACTGGTTCACCCCGGTGGCCACGATCACCTCGTCGAAGGCGGCAGCCGCCCGGGTGACGATGTCGAGGTGCCCGACCGTCGGCGGATCGAACGTCCCTGGAAAGACCGCCTTACTCATGCCGGTGACCGTACCAAAGCCGGGCCTCGCCGTACTTGCGGTCGCGCAGCGCGGCGAAACCCTCCGGCCACTCCCACGGCTCGCGTTTCCCGCGCTCGACCACCACGAGGGCGTCGCCCGCCATCCACCCGTGCGCCGCGAGCTCGAGCAGCACGTCCTGCAGCTCGGCGGTCTCCAGCTTGTACGGCGGGTCCGCAAAGACCAGGTCGAACACTCCGAGCGCGTCACCCGCGGTGACCTTCTCGACCGGCCGGGTCAGCAACTTCGCGCCGGGCAGCCCGACCACCCTGATGTTCGCGGCGATCACGTCGGCCGCTCGCCGGTCCGACTCGACCAGGACGACCTGCTCCGCACCCCGGGACAGCGCCTCCAACCCGATCGCGCCGGAGCCGGCGTACAGGTCGAGGACGGCCAGCCCGGAGAAGCTGCCGAACTCGGACTCCAGCGACGAGAACAACGCCTCCCGCACCCGGTCCGCCGTCGGCCGCGTCCCGCTCCCTGGAGGTACGGCGATCCGCCGGCCGCCGGCCACTCCCCCGACGATCCGACTCACGTCTTCTCCAGGTACTCGGTGGTCTCGGATTCCAGGGCGCTGCGGACGAAGGATCGCAGGGCCGGGTACTCCGTGAGCTCCGGGTCGACCGAGACGATCGAGTTGGCGACGTGCCGCGCGGCGAAGATGATCTCCTCGTCCCGGAGCACGCTCAGCAGCTTGAGGCTGCTCCGCCGCCCGGACTGCGCCACGCCGAGCACGTCGCCCTCGCGCCGCGTCTCCAGATCGATCCGGGACAGCTCGAACCCGTCCGTGGTCGACGCGACGGCTTCCAACCGCCCGTACGACTTCGAACCCGCCCACAGGTCCGTAACCAGCAGGCACAACCCTGGGACCTTGCCCCGTCCGACCCGCCCGCGCAGCTGATGCAGCTGCGAGATCCCGAACCGGTCGGCGTCCATGATCACCATCGTCGACGCGTTCGGTACGTCGACACCGACCTCGATCACCGTGGTCGCGATCAGTACGTCGACCTCACCGGCCGCGAACCGCGACATCACCGCGTCCTTCTCCTCGGCCGGCAGCCGCCCGTGCAGGATCTCGACCCGCAGGTCGTGCAGGATCTCGTGCAGCGCGTCCGCGACCTGCATCACCGAAATGGGCGGCCGCGCCTGCTTCTTCTCCTCTTCACCGGCGACGAACTCGCCCTCCTCGTCGGCGGCGTTCTTGACGTCGTCGCCGATCCGCGGGCAGACGACGTACGCCTGGTGGCCCTTGCCGACCTCCTCCCGGACCCGCGCCCAGGCCCGCGCCAGCCAGTCCGGCTTCTCCTTGGCCGGGACCAGCGACGACTGGATCGGCGACCGCCCAGCCGGGAGCTCGGTCAGCGTCGACACCGCGAGGTCACCGAAGACCGTCATCGCGACGGTCCGCGGGATCGGGGTCGCGGTCATGACCAGGACGTGCGGGGTGTTGTCGCCCGATTTCGCGCTCAGCGCGGCCCGCTGCTCGACGCCGAACCGGTGCTGCTCGTCCACCACGACCAGCCCGAGGTCGGCGAACTGGACCTTGTCCTCGAGCAGCGCGTGCGTCCCGACCACGATGCCGGCGGCGCCGCTGGCCGCGTCGAGCATCGCCGTACGGCGGCCGGCCGCGTTCAGCGAGCCGGTCAGCAGGCCCACCTTGGTGGCCTGCTCCGCACCGCCGAGCATGCCCTCCATGGCCAGGTCGCCGAGCATCTTCGTCAGCGTCTTGTGGTGCTGGGTCGCGAGCACCTCGGTCGGCGCGAGCAGCACGGCCTGGCCGCCGTTGTCGACCACGGACAGCATCGCCCGCAGCGCGACGACGGTCTTGCCGGAGCCGACCTCACCCTGCAGCAGCCGGTGCATCGGATGCGGCCGGGCCAGGTCGGCGAAGATCTCCTCGCCCACCTCGGACTGCCCCTCGGTCAGCGCGAACGGCAGCCGCTGGTCGAACGCGTCCAGCAGACCGCCTGGTTTCCGCGGCCGGGGTACGGCGTTCAGCGCGTCGGTGACCGCCCGGCGCTGGGCCAGAATCGTCTGCATCACCAGCGCTTCCTCGAACCGGAACCGGTGCTGCGCGTCGCTGATGTCCTTCTCGGTGTCCGGCAGATGCACCTTCTGCAAGGCGTCCCGCAGGCCGAGCAGCTGCTCGTTGCGCCGGATCAGGTCCGGGACCGGGTCGTCGAGCTGCTCGTCGAGGCTGTCCAGCACGATCTTGATCGAGCGCTCGATCGTTGCGGTCGGCAACTTCGCGGTCGCCGGGTACAGCGGGCGGAACGGCCGGGCCCGGCGCTCGATCTCGGCCTCGCTGAGGTCGTCCTCGTCGAGGATCTCGGTGCCCGGGCCCTTCAGCTGCATGGTGTCGCGGAACATCGTCACCTCGCCCCAGAACAGGGCGGCGGTGCCGGGCGTCAGCTTGGTCGCCAGCCAGGGCTGGTTGAAGAACGCGAGCTCCAGGTCCCGGCGGCCGTCGGTGACGACGACCTTGGTCAGGGTCTTGCGCCGGGTCCACCTCTGCACGTCGGTGAGCGGGATCTCGGCCTTGGTGTCGAGCGACCGCACGGTCACCTTCTTCACCCGGCCGTTCACGGTCGCCTGGTCGCCGACCTCGAGCTCGTCGAACGGCGTCAGCTCGCCCTTCTTCAGGTACCGCCGCGGGTAGTGCCGCAGCAGCTCGCCGACGGTCTCGATCGCTAGCACGTCCGCGAACGTCTTGGCCGTCTTGGCGCCGAGGAAGTCACGAAGCTTCCGGTCCAGATCAGTCTTCATTCCACCCCGATCAGCAGCGGGTACCTGTCCTGCCCACCGTCGTACACCATCACGTCGACATCTTTGCGGTTCCGCCGGACGTGCCGCTCGACCGCGGCGGCCAGGCCGGGGTCCGCGTCGCGGCCGGTGACGATCGTGAGCAGCTCGCCACCGCCGCCGAGCAGCCGGTCGACCACGCCGTACGCCGCCGACTCGAGGTCCTCGGTGATCAGCGCGAAGTCGCCGTCGACGACGCCGAGCGCGTCGCCGACCCGGCACCGGCCGGCCATCGTCCAGGCGTCCTTCACGGCGATCGTCACGGCGCCGTGGCGGGTCTGACCGGCCGCGGCGGAGAGCTGGACGACGTCGTCGTCGAAGCTGCGCTCGGGGTCGTGGACGGCGACTGCGGCGAGGCCCTGGACCTGTGCGCGGGTGGGGATGACGGCGACCCGGATGCCGTCCTGGCGGGCCGCGGTGGCGGCGGCCTCGGCGACCGCGATCGAGTCCTTGTCGTTGGGCAGGATCACGATCTCCGGCGCCTTGGACTGCTCGATCGCCTGCAGGAGCTCACCGGTCGAGCAGCGCCGGCCGGGACCGCCGCGGATGATCCGCGCGCCGGCGTCGCTGAACAGGTCGGCCAGGCCTTCGCCGGCCACGACCGCGATGACGGCCCGGCCCGGAGGCGGTTCGTGGTGGTGGGCCTGGTCAGCGAAGTGGGTGACGCGGATCCGGTGCGGGCGGCCGATGCCGATCCCGGGCTCGATCGCGGCGCCGACGTCGTCGGTGTGGACGTGCACGTTCCAGAGCCCGTCGCCGCCGACCACGACGACCGAGTCCCCGAGCCCGGCCAGGACCTGCCGGAAGTCGGCGATCTTGTCGTCGGGCGCGTCCAGCAGGTACATCACCTCGTACGCCGGTCCGCCGTCGGTCCCCGTGCTCTCGCCCTGCGGCTCGACCCGCGCCGGCACGTCGTAGCGCACGATCTGCCCGGTCAACACGGATTCCATCGCGCCGAGGATCACGACCAGGCCGGCGCCGCCCGCGTCCACGACACCGGCGTGACGCAGGACGTCGAGCTGCTCGGTGGTCTTGGCCAAGGCCTGGCGGGCGGAGGCAACCGCGGCCAGGCAGACCTCGGCGAGCGTCCGGCCGTCGTTCGCGGCTGCCGTGGCGCCCATGGCGGCGGCGCGGGCGACGGTGAGCATCGTGCCCTCGACGGGCTGCGCGACCGCGCTGTAGGCGGCGTCGGCGGCGTACGTCAGCGCGTCGGCGAAGGCGGCGGCCTCGCTCATCCGGGGGTCCATGAGCACGCCCTCGACCACCCGGTCGCGGGGCAGGTTCTCGTCGAGGCGGAGGCCGCAGGCGCGAATCAGCTGGGAGGTGATGACGCCGGAGTTCCCGCGGGCGCCGAGCAGGGCTCCGCGGCCGAACGCCTGGATCGCCTCGGTGAAGGTCAGCACGCCCTTCGGCAGGGCGTCGCAGGCAGCCTCCCAGGTGAGGTAGAGGTTGGTGCCGGTGTCGCCGTCGGGCACCGGGTACACGTTCAGTTCGTCGATCTCGGTCCGCACCTGCGCCAACTGCGCCAGCGCAGTCCGCGCCCACGCTCGCAGTACCTCGACGGTCAGTTCCTCCACGCCCGGAAGGCTAACGGGTCCGCTTACCATGTGCTGTGCCTCGATCGATTCTGTTCTCGTTCGCGTCCGACAGTTACCGGTACGCCGTTCGGGAGATCCGCGAGGCGTTCCCGGGCGAGCACCGGTTCGAGCGGGTCGGAGCGGAGGTGGCCCGGCTGGCGGACAGCGCCGTATCGGTAGAGGATCTGGCGGCGGCGTGTGACGACGGGCGGATCATGTTCGTCCGGCACCTGACGGTCGAGGTAGCCGGCTACCCACTCGACGACCTCCCGACCGCGCAAGAGCTGGCGACCACCCTGCTCGAGGAGATCACCGTCCGGTCGGTCTCGGTGCAGGCCTGGATCGACGGCGCCGGCACCGGCAGCCACTACCGCCACCTGATCGCCGACGCGCTGACCAGCCGTGGGATCAGTACTGAGCTCTCGGGGCGTGACGTCGTCGTCTCCGGCATCGTCGCCGGCAAACAGCTTCTCCTCGGCGTGAACCGGCTCGCGGACAGCTTGTCGGACTGGCCGGGCGGCCGGATGCGGCTGGCCCGGGGTGAGGACCGCGTCTCGCGCTCGGAGTTCAAGCTCGAGGAAGCGATCGCCACCTTCGGCCTGGAGCTCATCCCCGGTGGCAAGGCGGTTGACCTCGGTGCCTCCCCCGGCGGCTGGACGCGGATCCTGCGGCAGCACGACCAGGAGGTCTGGTCGGTGGACCCCGGCGCGCTGGACCCGCGCCTGCAGTCCGACCGGCGGATCCACCACGAGGCGACCACGGCCGGGCGGTTCTTCGCCGGCAACCGGGTCCGTTTCGACGTCGTGGTGAACGACATGCGGATGGACCAGGTGACGAGCGCGCGGATGATGCTGGACGCGGCCGATCACCTGCGCCGCGGCGGCCTGGCGATCGTGACGCTCAAGGGCGGCGGCAAGAACCCGCTCGACGGCGCCCGCCGCGGCATCGAGGTCCTGCGCGAGCGGTACGACGTACGGCACGCGCGGCAACTGCACCACAACCGCAACGAGATCACAGTGGTCGGCACACACGAATAGGCGCCCGGGAGGTTCCCGGGCGCCTACCGAAAGGCCCTACACGGAGGAAAAGCTGGGGTCAGCCGACGACGCGCTGGACCTTGCCGGCCTTGATGCAGGACGTGCAGACCTTCATGCGGGTCGGGGTTCCCTTGATGATCGCCCGGACCGGCTGGATGTTGGGGTTGAAACGGCGGGGCGTACGAGCCTTGACCCGCCGGATCATCGCGCCCTTACCCAGGCGGGCAACGCTGTTGCCGAACGTCGGCTGCTTGCCGCAGACATCGCACTTCTTAGACATGATTCTCCGTGTTCAGGGTCGTGACACCGACAGACCATGTTACATGGTCTGTCAGCGCCCGACCAATTCGGTCACTCCGGCCCGGCTACGCCGTGAGATAGGCCACTTCGTCGTCCGTGAGCGTCACCGACAGACCGGGTGTCGAGGTCCGCGTCTCGCTCACGTGCCGCGGCCCGATCAGCGGGAACACCGGGTACGGCTGGTGCAGCAGCCACGCCAGCGCGATGGCCGTCGGTTCGACGCCCTTCGCGGCGGCCAGCTCGCGCGCCCGGTCCAGCCTACGGAAGTTCTCGTCGGAGTAGAAACAGCGGACCAGTTCCTGGTCGGAGGTGTCCTCCGGCTTGGCCCGCCCGGTGAAGAACCCGCGCGCCTGGCTCGACCAGGGGAAGAGCGCGACCTGCCGCTCCCGCAGCCACTCCTGCGACGCGTCGTCCGCCACATGCCGGCACCCGGCCCACGGTACGTCGTACGCCCGCGCGAGGCTGAGGTGGTTGCTGAGCAGCGTGAACGGCTGCTTCCCGCTCGCCTCGGCGTACGCGTTGGCCTCGTCGAACCGCTCCGTCGACCAGTTGGAGCCGCCGTACGCCTTGATCCGGCCGGCCTTGAAGTGGTCGTGCAGGACGTCGACGAACTCCGACACCGGGATCTCCGGGTTGTCGCGGTGCATCAGGTAGAGGTCGACGTGGTCGGTCTGCAGCCGCTCGAGGCTCTCGTGCAACTGCCGGGTGATCGACTCGGGATCGCAGTGCGGCGTGTGCGCACCCTTGCCGATGACAACGACCTCGTCCCGGTTGCCACGCGACCTCATCCACTGCCCGAGCAGCTTCTCGCCGCGACCGCCGCCGTAGATGTACGCCGTGTCGAACGTCGTACCGCCGCGCTCGACGAAGTCGTCGAAGACCACCGCGGCGTGGGTCAGCGTCTGCTGGTTGTCGACGCCCATCACCAGCCTGGACACCTGCTTGTCCAGCCCGGCCACCGTGCCGTACGTCATCGGCGCGTCGTCCCGCTTCGCCAGCGGACGCCCGGTCGCGGTCGGGATGATCGCGTCGTCGCGCTCGCTCGTGTACTGCTGCCCGATGGCGGCCCGCCACTGGTCCTGGACGGTCAGGTTGCCGAGGGTGTCGGCCCAGCTCATCTCCGGCGCCTCGCGCTTCCCGGCCTGGACCGCGGCCTGCACCGCCTCAGCTTCGGCGGCGTAGATGAGGGCGGTCTCCGCGGAGATGTCCCGCGGCTCCTCCCCCACCTTGTGCAGCGTGACGTGGTTCGGCTTGCCGTCGCCGCCGAACCAGGGGTCCTCGATGACGAGGTACCCCTCGCTGCCCTGGATCCGGACCTGGTTGTCGTCCTGCAGCCGTACGCCGGTGGTGACGTGAGCGGTCACGCCCCCGTCGAAGAACAGCGTCGCGGCCGTCCACTCGTCGACACCGGTCTCGCCGACGTGCCCGACGGCGCTGACCGCGGCCGGGTCGGCGAACGGCTGCCCGGTCGCCACGCCGGCGATCAGCCGGGCGAACGAGACCGGGTAGCCGCCGACGTCGAGGATGCCGCCGCCGGCCAGCTCGTCGGCGAAGATCCGGCTCTCCGCGCGGAACGCCGCGTTGAACGCGAACGACGCCTGGATCTGGTGCACGGTCCCGATCTCGCCGTCGCGGACCAGCTGGGTGACCAGCTTGGTCTGCGGCAGGCACCGGTACATGTACGCCTCCATCAGGAAGACGTCGTTGCGCACCGCGGCCTCGATCATCGCCTCGGCCCAGGCCCGGTTGATCGCGAGCGGCTTCTCGCACAGCACGTGCTTGCCGGCCTCGGCCGTCTTGATCGCCCACTCCGGGTGCAGCGGGTGCGGCGTCGCGACGTACACCGCGTCCACGGTCTCGTCGGCGAGCAGCTCGTCGTACGAGCCGTAGCGGTTGGCGATGTCCCACTTGTCCGCGAAGGCGGTGGCCGACTCGATCGAGCGGCTGCCGACCGCGACGACCTCGTTGGTCTTCGAGGTCGGCACCTGGCTCGCGAACCGGGAGGCGATGTTGCCGGTGCCGAGGATGCCCCAGCGGAGCGTGTTGTCAGTCAAAGGGTGTCCCGTTGGTTGTGGGTGGGTTCAGAACTTCATGGCGCCGGCGGCCAGGTCGGCGATGAACGAACGCGCGCCGATCAGGAAGACGCCGATCAAGGGGATCACGCTCATCAGGGCACCGGCCATCACCATCGAGTAGTCGGTGCCGTAGATGCCGTTCAGCTGGTCGAGCGCGACCTGCAGGGTGAGGCGGTTCGGATCCGTCATCACGATCAGTGGCCAGAGGTAGTCGTTCCAGACGTTGATGAACGTGAAGATGCCGAGGAAGGCCAGGCCGGGCCGGAGCACCGGCAGGCCGACGGTGAGGTACTGCCGGAAGAACCCGGCGCCGTCGACCTTGGCGGCCGAGATCAGCTCGTCGGGGATCGCGCCCTTGGCGTACTGGCGCATCCAGAAGATGCCGAACGCGTTCGCCGCGCCCGGGATGATGAGTGCCTTCAGCGACCCGATCCAGCCGAACTCGGCCAGCGTCACGAACTGCGGCACCAGCGACAGCTGGGCCGGGATCATGAAGGTGGCGAGCAGCAGCCCGAACAGCAGGTTGCGGCCGGGGAAGTCGTACTTCGCGAACGCGAAGGCGGCCAGCGAGTCGAAGAACAGCACCAGCACGGTGACGCCGAGCGACGCGATCAGCGTGAGCAGCATCGAACTGAAGAACGGCACCGCGTCGAGCACCTTGCCCATGTTCTCGAACAGGTGCGAGCCGACCAGCAGCTTCGGCGGGTAGGCGAAGATGTCCGGCGTGGTGTTCGAGGCCATCACCAGCATCCAGTAGAACGGGAAGATCGAGACCACGACGCCGAGCATCAGCACGATGTGGCCGATCGTGGTGCGTACGCGCTCAACGGACATCTGCGGCCTCCCTCTTGGCATTCTGGGCTGCGATCCGGCGTTCCACCCGGCGAGCGGCGCGTCGGGTCAGGCGTTCGTCGTCGTTCCCGCCGATCAGCCGCCAGTTGATGATCGAGAACAGCACGATCAGGATGAACAGCGCCCAGCCGATCGCGGCGCCGTACCCGAACTGGTTGTTGATGAACGCGCTCTGGTACAGGTACGACACGATCGTCATTCCGGCGTTGCCGGGGCCGCCGATGCTGTTGGTGTCGCCGAACAGCACCCGGGACTCGGTGAAGATCTGCAGGCCGCCGATGGTCGAGGTGACCGCGGTGAACAGGATCACCGGGCGGAGCATCGGGACGGTGATCCGCCAGAACGTCTGCCGCGGGCTCGCACCGTCGACCTTGGCGGCCTCGTAGACGTCGGCCGAGATGGCCTGCAGGCCGGCCAGGTAGATGATCGCGTTGTAGCCGACCCAGCGCCAGGTGACGATGGTGGCGATGGCGATCTTGATCCCCCACGGCTGGGTCAGCCACTCGACCTTGCCGACGCCGATGGACTGCAGGAACGCGTTCAGCAGGCCGAAGTTGTTGCTGAAGATCGAGCCGAAGACGAGCGTGACGGCGACGACCGAGGTGACGTTCGGGATGAAGTAGGCGATCCGGTAGAAACTGCGGAACCGGGTGGCGTTGTGCAGCGCGTTCGCGATCACCAGCGCGAGCAGCAGCATCGGGACCGTCGACAGCACCCAGATCACCATCGTGTTGCCGATGGCCTTCCAGAACACCGGGTCGGTGAGCAGGTAGTTGTACTGCTCCAGCCCGACCCACTTCATCTGGCCGATGCCGTCCCAGGAGTGGAACGAGATCCAGATCGAGAACAGCACCGGGAACGCGCCGAAGATCGCGAACAGGACGAAGAACGGCGCGACGGCGGCGTACTGCGGGAACGCCTGCCGGTACTTGTTCGGCGGCTTCTCCGGTGACGTGGTGGCGGCGGTAACGGTCGCCGGTACGGCGTCGACTGCCATCTCAGATCGCCCCCGCTCGGGTCAGTTCGCGATGGATCTGGCGCTGGGCGTCGGCCCAGGCCTGGTCGGGTGACTTGCCGGCGGTCTCGACGTTGACCAGCTCGTTGCCGAGCGGCGTACCGATGATCGAGTCGTACGGCGAGAAGAAGGCGCCCGGGTACTTCTTGGCCGAGTCGGCGAACACGTCGACGATCTTCTGGCCGCCGAAGAACGGGTCCGGCGCGGACATCTTGGGGTCGGTGTAGCTCGCCGGTGTGGAGGGGAACAACACCGGGTCGAGGAACGCCTGGGCCTGGTTCTTCGCGGACTCCAGCCAGCTGATGAACGCGAACGCGGCCTGCGGGTTCTTGCAGTACTTCGTGATCGCGAGGAAGGAGCCGCCGCGGTTGCCGGCCCCACCAGGAGCTGCCGTCACCCGCCAGAGGCCCTTCGTCTTCGGGGCCGCGTTCTTCGGACCGAGCTGGGCCCACCAGACCGCGGCATTGAAGGCGACCAGCCGGCCGTTCGTGACGACCGCGTCGGCGTCGGTCGACCCGTTCTGCGCGTTCGCGGACAGGCCCTCCTTCACCACCCGGACGGCCAGGTCGAAGGCCTCGCGGACATGGTCCTGGTCGCCGACGTACTGACCGTCCTCGGTCATGTACCGCTTCGGCTGCTGGGCCATCCGGTAGCTGTAGATGCTGGTGATGTTGTCCGTGATCGCGCTCGTCGGTACGGCCTGCTTGAGCTTCTTGCCGAGCGCGATGTAGGTGTCCCAGTCGGGCGCGAGCTCGGCGACCGCGGCCGGGTCGATGTCGATACCGGCCTTCTGCAGGACGTCGGTGCGGTAGAACAGCGCGGTCGGCCCGGTGTCCATCGGATACGCCATCATCTTGTTGTCGGGCGTGATCCCGAGCTTCCACTTCCAGGGCAGGAAGTCCTTCTGCAGTTCCTTGGCACCGAGCTCGTTGAGGTCGTGGAACTGGTCGGCGTTCGGGAAGTAGGTGGCGACGTCGTCGTTGATCGCGACGATGTCCGGGACGAGGGACTTGCCGGCCAGCGCGGTCAGCACCTTCGTCTTGTAGTTCGACCCGATCCGGGTCATCGAGAGCTTCATCCCGTCGTAGCCGGGGATGGCCTTCTCGGCCTGGCCGATCAGGTCGTCGTTGACGGACCCGACCCAGGTCCACATACTCAGCTCGGTGGCTCCGCCGAGCGAACTGCGGGAGCCGCACCCGGTGAGGCCGGTGGTGGCGGCCGCCGTGGCGCCGGCACCGAGTGCGAGGAACGTCCTTCTGCTCAGACTCATCCGCCTCACCTGGCGCTTTCTGTTGGTTTTCGCCGGAAGGTGTCCAGATATGTTTACATAGCCATTAGGGTAAGCGCATACCAACTGAACCGGTCAAGGGGTCGTATTACGTCCTGGGCAACCTGAAAGGATGGCCGGCATGATCTCCGCCGTGCTTTTCGACGCCGATGGCGTCATCCAGGGACCCACGCAGGACTGGTGGTCGCGGCTCGCGTCGCTCGCCCCGGGCGACAGCGAGGCGTTCGTCGCCGAGCTGATGGCGGCGGAGAAGCCGACGCTGGTCGGGAAGGGCGATTTTCCTTCCGTTGTGGCTGAGCTCCTGCAGCGGTGGGGGTCGTCGGCGTCGGTCGAGGAGGCGCTGGAGCCGTGGAGCTGGTTCGCGGCTGACCCTGCCGTGGTCGCGCTGATCGGTTCGCTGCGGGCGGCGGGGGTCGGCTGTCATCTGGCGACGAACCAGATGGCTTACCGGCGCTCTTTGATGGTGGAGCGCGGGTACGGCGCCTGGTTCGACCAGACGTTCTACTCGTGCGATGTCGGGCTGGCGAAACCGGATCCGGCGTACTTCCGGGCGATCCTGACGGCGATCGACGTACCGGCGTCGTCGGTGCTGTTCATCGACGACAACGAAGCCAATGTGGCGTCGGCGCTGAGCGTGGGGCTGCGCGCCGAGGTGTATGAGCTGACGTCGGGTGTGCCGGCGCTGGTATCGCTGCTCGAGCGTTACGGACTACCGGTTTCGGGCTGAGGTCTTGTGGCCGGGTGACGGCTGTGGCATCGTCTGCGGGCAGTTGACAACGTAGGACAGTCCAGCCGCTCCTGGAGGTCTACCGTGGTTACATTCTCTCGCCGCCACGCGTTGGGGCTGGCCGCTGCCGCCGGGCTGGGGGCGGGCGGCTGGTCTGCGTCCTCGACCTCCGCCTCCGCCGCTTCGCTCGCGATCTCCGGCCCGGCTTCGGCCTATCCAAAGGGTCGCCGGCCACGCCTGCTGAACGTGCTGCTCGAGGACTCCCTGAGCCCGGCCGAACGGACGCTGGCGACGACGTTGCAAGGCTTGATGGCGCGGCGCGGTGGCGAGTCGATCTACCTCAACCTCCTCTCGCTCGGGTACCAGCACTGGCTCGACGACCTGATCTCGCGGTACGGCGTCCAGGCCCAGACCGGGGACCTGTGGAAAACCGTGAAGCGGTCCGGCGTAACTGGATATGTTCTCTTCCGTACGGGCACCCCGTCGGTCAACGTCGCGACCACGCTCGCCGGCGTGACGGGTGCTGTGGCGATCGAGGAGAGCTTGGAGGCAGTCGCGATCCAGCACGGATTGCGCAAGGTCCTGGACGTGCGGGACAAGGACGACCGCTGGGTGTTCGAGACGTACTGGCCCCGGCTGCGTCACGACGTGGTCATCGAACAGAGAGGAGACTTCCCGGAGCGGTTACGCGACTACGCCACGATGGCCGGCGCCTTCGCGTTCTTCGACGGCAACACCGACTTCCGCGCGCAGGTGGTCAACGCCCTCGACGACGACGGCACGGTCATCGGCTGGGGCGACGCGTCCAACGGCGAGGACGCCTTCATCGGCGTGAACTCAACAGCAGGCGTCAAAGCCCTGCCGGCCGACCATGCCCGCAACCTGTCAGTCCTATCCGGCATCCAAGAGGACCGCCTGACCCAGCCAGGCAGGCTCTTCGACCCTGCCCTCGGTCCGGACCCCGATCCGGCTGCTCACTACGTGACGTTCCTGATCACCGACGGGGACAACATCCAGTGGGAGCTGGGCGACTTCCCGACCGACCAGCGGTGGTTCGGCAGTCCCCGCCGCGGCGAAGTAGACCTGGGCTGGGGCATTTCCCCTTCGCTGATCGACCTGGCCCCGTCAGTCATGGGCTGGTTCTACAACCAGTCCCGCAAGGACCGCTGGGTCGCAGGCCCTTCCGGAGCCGGCTACATGTACCCCAGCCGCTACCCGACCGCGGCGTTGGACAAGCACACCGCCTCGCTCGCGCAGGCGATGGGCCGCGCCGACCTCTCCGTTGCCCAGATCATCGACTTCAACGCCTTCGAGAAGAAGAAGCTGTGGTCGTCCTATCTGAAGCACCAAGAGATCGAAGGCCTCATCTACCTCGAGTACTCCCGCTACGACGGCCTGAAAGGCAAGGTGACCTGGGCCGAAGGAAAGCCGGTCATCTCCGCCCGCACCATGCTCTGGGACGGCCTCGACGGCGCCGACGAAGCGTCCGTCACCGCCGAGCTCAATTCAGCCGCCCAGAACCCGCACTCCACCGCCGGGTACTCAGTCGTCGTCTGGCACGCGTGGAGCAAGTCCGTCGACAGCGTGTTGAGCGTCGTCGACAACCTCGCCCCACACGTGAAGGTGATTCCGCCGGACACGTTGGTGCGGATGGTGGGGAAGTACGCCAGGCCGTAGCTAGGTGCGCGGGACCTTGAGTTTGTCCCAGGTCTCGGGGCCGGGGATTCCGTCGGCGTCGCTGCCTGGCTGGGCTACCGATCCCGTGAAGCCCAGTTTGTGCTGCCAGGCGGAGTACGACTTGAGGTCGCCGGTGCCCCAGGTGTCCTTGTGCGTCTGGGTTTCGTACTTGTTGCAGCCGACGGCGACGAGCCGGTCGTGCATGGCCGCGACGATCGGGCTCTTGCGGCCGATCGCGAAGAACGACTTGCCCGGGAAGGTGACGAAACCGGCGCGTGGCGCGGTCGAGTGCACGTACGACGGACGCCCGTACCCGGCGATCCAGTTCGACTTCCGGACGTGACGATCGCACTTGTCGTCGTAGTTGCCCTCGATCGTGTACACCTCGGCGCCGTGCACCCCGGTGACGAGGCCGACGTGGTCGATCGCGGACTTGGCGTCGGTGCCGCCCCAGTCGAAGAACACGATGTCGCCGCGCTGGATCCCGGCGATGTCGACGTGCCACTGGCTGTGCTTCTTGAACGCGTGCGCGTGCGCCGTGGTGAGCGCGAAGAACCCACCGAACGTTACCGCGCTCTCGTTGCCCGAGTGCCACGCCCAGTAGGTGATCGAGGCGTCGCACCACGGGAAGTTGCCGTCGAAAGCCGAGCCGTTCTTCTCGCGGTACCACTTCTGGATCTTGTTCGGTTCGGGCAGGCCCAGGTCGAGCTCCGCGGTGTTGATCATGTCCTCGACGCCGCTCATGAGCCGCCACCCCCGGCGTACTCCGCGTCGTAGACCGGCACCCGTCCGAACCCACCCCGCGCGGGCAGCCCGAACTCCTCCATCATCAGCTCGTCCTCGTTCTCGATCTGATGGTCGAAGGTCGGCTCGACCAGCAACCGGGCCTGCTCCTCCTGCGGCATGTCGTCCGGCACGTCGTCCAGCTTGTCCAGAGCCGGTCTGCGATCGGCCCGTACGTCATCCGTCGTCATGGCAATGCGCCCCCTCAAGACACCGAAAAGCCCCCAGGTCTTGGTTCTTTCATCATGCTCCGGCCGCCCCGCCCCGTCCACGGCGCACCTCCACTCCAGCCCGATCGGGCAGGCGTGCCCCGGATCAGGCGAGGTGATGGGCTGAAGATCCGCTACAGCTCGCGGACGTACCCGGCGACGGGGCCTCCGGCGATGGTCAGCGGCCACGGCCAGCGTCTCCACGGATCCTCGCTCCCGGGCCGGCTCGACCGACCACGCGACATACCCGGCGAGTACGCCGTCCTCCTCGGCGAGGACGACGTACTTGCCGGCGCCGGGATCGTGCAACTGCGGGACGCTCCGGCGGTAGTCGTCCCGCCAGTTCCTCGTGGCTATCGCATGGGTGGGACCGTCACGGGTACGGCGAAGATCTGGCCGGTGCGGGGGCCGGTGCGGAGGCGGGTGAGGTTGTCGACGATGCTGTCGGACGCGTGCCACACCGACGTCAGCATGAACAGCGTCGGCCGGCCGTTGAACTCGCCCAGCGTGACCGAGAACGGCGCCCGTTCCGCGGGCAGGTCGACGCGGTCGAGGATCTCGCCGCCGTCCCGGACGCGAACCACCGCCGCGCCACCGGTCTGCACCCAGATCGCGCCCTCGGCGTCGAGCACGATCCCGTCCGGACCGAGGTTCTCGGCGAACACGCGACGATTCGTCAGGCCACCATCGGGCTCGATGTCGAACGCGCTCAGCCGCCCGGCGAACGACTCCGCGATGACCAGCGTCCGCCCGGTGATCACCATGCCGTTGGGGAAGTCGATCTCCCCCGCGACCTCGCGCAGCGAGCCGTCCGGCGTGAGCAGCTTGATGTAGCCGGCCTTCGGCGCCGCCCCGCCGGCGAAGTCGAAGTCGGCGCCGTTCAGGTAGATGTTGCCGTTGGCATCGATGACGACCTCGTTCGCGACCTGCTCCGCCAGCACCGTGATCGAGCCGTCCGGCTCGTAGCGCCGTACCTTGTCGCCGGTCGTCAGCATCCGCCCGTCCGGCAGCCAGTCGACGGACCATCCCATCGGGCGCTCCACCGGTACGTCGAAGTACTCCGCCTTGCCGTCGGCATCGACCGCGACCACCTGCTGCGCGATCCAGTGCGCGAACCACAACCGCCCGTCGTGCCAGCGCCCGGACTCGGGCATCGCCAGGCCGTCCACCAGGATCTCGAGCTCAGCCATTCTCGCCACCTCATTCGATGTCTCAGGGTCAGTTTCACCCACTACACGAACGAGATCCGTCAGATCGACAGCACCTCTACAACTTTCTTCCCAGCGCCTCGGCGGCGGCCAGGATGTTGACGTAATCGCGCACTCGGGCGATCTGTCCGTCACGCTCGGTCAGCACCAGCAGGTTGGGGAGCGCGAAGGCGCCGACCGCGTCGCTGGTGCCGAGCGCTTCCTGCTCGACGACGATCGTGCCCGGGTCGGCAGTCTCGTGGATCGCGATCGTCCGGTACCGCTCGTACCTGAACCCGCCGAGCTTCCAGATCTCCGCCGCCCACCGCACGATCTCCTCCCGCCCCTCCAACCGCCCCGGCACCCCCGGCCGGGTGAACGGAAACTCCTGCACCGCGTCGACGGCGTACAACTCCCGCAACCCCTCCACCGACTGCTCGATCGCCACCTCCCGGAACCGCTCCAACAGCTCCCGCGGCCCACCTCCGGTCGACGGCGTGCTTGTCTTCTCCACGCCTGCCCCCGCCCGCGCGTCAGCTTTCCCGTGGCTGGCCTCCTCCGCGCCTGCCCCCGCCCGGGCGTCAGCTTCTCCCCCGCCGGCCTCCCCCGCACCGGTCTTTCCCCCGGCGGCCGGGCCTGTGCCGGCGCCGAGGGGTGTTCGTCGGAGGCTGATCTTGCGGTAGCTGATCCGCCAGCCATCCGCGCCTCGGGTGACGGTGTCGTCGTACACCACGCTCCCGGTGCGGCCGTCGCCCTGTACGCCGATCCCCTTCGACCGCACCCGCGCCGAGTCGGCCGAGACGGGCGTGATCACGATGTTCGTCACGTGGTGACCTACCGGATTGCCGGCGCCGAGGGCGAGCGCCGCCGCGCGGATGGCCTCCAGCCCGTGCAGCGCGCCGAGACCGAAGTCGTCCACGTCCAGCGTCACATCCGGCGTGAACAGCTCGTCCAGCCGGTCGAGCTCGCCCGCATCGGTCAGGTGGCCGTGCAGGTTGATCACGTCGGTGATGTCCGTGCGGTCCTGCTCGGTGAGCACAACACTCGCCTCCAACGGCTAAGGTGGGACACAGTCCGGTTAGGTTCACGACCGTACCGGACCATGTCCCCGGTTAGCAATGGAGCAAGCGTGCGAGCAGATGCGCGGCGGAACTACGAGCGGCTGCTCGGACAAGCGCGGCTGGCGTTCGCGGAGTACGGCGCGGACGCGTCGCTGGACGACATCGCGCGACGGGCCGGCGTCGCGAGCGGCACGCTGTACCGGCATTTCCCGACGCGGCTCGACCTGATCCAGGCGGTACTGGCCGAGCAGTTGGAGGAGTTGGCCGAGCTCGGGCGCGGTCTGCTGACGGCGGACGACACGTTCGAGGCGTTGTCGACGTGGTTGCGGGCGACGCTCGCTCACGGGCTGACGTACCGCGGCCTGTCCGCTGCGGTGATGGCCGCCGCGGTCGACGCCGACCTGTTGAAGAACTGGCATGCGGAGCTGTTCGAGGTCGGCGCCGAGCTGCTGAGGCGAGCTCAGGCCGCGGGCACGATCGTCGACAGTGCGGAGGCTGCGGACGTGCTGAAGATGGTCAGTGCGATCGCCTGGGCCTCGCAGGACGGCAGCGAGGCTCAGGCCGAGCGCATGTTCACGCTGCTGATGAACGGGCTCCGTCGCGACGGCTGAGGACGAAGAGTACGGCGATCAGCGGCAGCGTGATGAGGTACGCCGTACGGATCTCGACGACGCGAGCGATCAAGGCGAGGGCCGCGGGCGCGAGGAGGATCGCCGTACCGGATGCGAGCGCACCGATAGCGGCGAGCCGAGCCGCGCTCAGTCCTGGGGTGGCGACGAGGGCTGCGAGGGTGACTGGGTAGAGCGGCGCAACCCCAAGTCCGGCGACGACCAGCCCGAGGGCCACGACAGCTGGTGAGTCGACGAGGCTGACCAGAAGCGTGCCGGTCGCGGCCAGCGCACCAGAGGGTACGACGGGCGACCAGGAACGCCACCGGATCGGCCCGATCGCCCGACCGACCGCCATACCGATCGGAAACGCGCTACCAAGCAACGCAGCCGTCGCCGTAGGCAACCCGGTGGCAACCAGCCGAGCCACCGCCCAGACCACGAAGCAGAACTCGACGGACACCGCCAGCACCACGCGCAGCCAGCCCACTCCTACGGCCAGCGCGACCTGCCGTCCCACCCGCCGCCACTTCCGTCCCAGCCCAACAGCCGGTGCCGAGTCGATCAGCACCGGAGACAGAACGGGAGGTGCCACCTGTGCCAGTTCATCCGACCCCGTCGGCCCACCCTCCCGCCGATCGGTGGGGCGCTGGTCAGTCGAGTGCCGGTCGCCCGTATAGGTGCGGGTGCGGGCGGCGAGGATGAGGAGTGGGGGGACTGCGGCGAGGATGGCCAGACGGCCGGTGGGGCCCAGGGCGTCGAGGGCTCCGATGGCTAGTGGGGAGAGGATGCCTACGCCGCTGGCCAGGGCGTTGACGCGGCTCAGGCGGGAGGCGGCTGTGGGGCCGTTGAGCATCAGGGGCGCTACCAGCACCATCAGAGCGCCGCCAAGGCCGACGAGCAGGCCGCCACCGATCGCGAGGGAGTATGTCGGCGCGGCAGCCAGTAGCACCGTGCCTACCGCGCACACGACCGAACCGAGCGACAGCACCGACCCCATCGACCAGGAGCGCAGCAGGCGCGGGCCGACGACGGCGATGATCAGCAGGCCGGCAGCGAAGCCGGAGGAGAGCAGGGCCAGCCGGCTCGGTGGCTCGTCCAGGTCGCGGGCGAGGATGGCTACGCAGGCGCCGAGCCCGGACAGCACGAACCCCATCGCGGACAGCGCGACGCCGATCCGGACCTCGTCTCCCCTGGCGGACACAGCTACCCCGGCCGCCACCCCTGCCGTCACCCCGTAGACCCGAGAAGGTCAACCAACTCGTGCAGAGTGGTCAGCCGGATGTCAGCCGGGATGCCCTTCAGCCCAGCCGTCAGCGCACCCGAGGCCTTCCCGGCAGCGAGACCAACCGTGGTGTCTTCGACGACGAGGCACTGGTCAGCCGGTACGCCGAGAAGCTCAGCCGCGCGCAGATACCCCTCTGGGTTCGGCTTGCCGTGCGTGACGTCGTCCAGCGTCACCAGGATGGATGGGGTGATGCCAACCGCATCAAGACGCACCTTGGCCAACCGAGTCGAGGCACTGGTGTAGACGGCCCACGGGATGCCGAGCCGGTCGAGCAGCGCGGTCAGCTCAGGCGCCCCGGGCGTCGCCACTACATCCGACACGTCGCTGCTCTCGATGTCGAGCACCCGCGCGACCGCCTCGGCCCGCTCGGCCGGCGACAGGTCTGGGCGCATCCGCCCGATGGTCACCTCGGCCGGACTGCCATGGGCGATGGCGAGGACGTCGGCGACAGGTACGCCGTACTCCTCGGCCCACTGGCTCCAGCTGCGGTCGACGACCGCGTCCGAGTCGACCAGCGTGCCGTCCATGTCGAACAGCACGGCATGAACGTCCGACAGCTCCATGACCCCTCCAATAAACTCGTTCTCCGAGCATAAGGTAGAACCATGGTATGACTCCAGTGCGCCGGGGACAGTGGCAGACGGCATCGGACGTGCTGTCCCAGCTCAGCCGGCAGCCCGGTATCACCCGGGCCGCGGTCGCGCGCACGCTGCGGTTGAGCACGGGTTCGGCGACCGAGGTGACGGCTCGGCTACGCGACGTACAGCTGCTCACCGAAGTACCAGCGCCGAGTCAGGGTCGTGGCCGGCCGACCACGCTGCTCAAACCGCATCCAAAAGGACCTGTGGTCCTGGCACTCGATCTGCGGCCGAGCAGTTGGCGGCGTGCCGTGGTGACGGTGGACGGGTCGCTGCAGGAGCCGCAGTACCACCGGCACCGCAGCCGCCGGGGGCAGGTCGTACTGCGCAACCTCCGACGCGAGGTGGAGCGCACACAGGCCCGGTATGGCGACAGGCTGCAGATCGTCACGCTCTCCGTACCCGGGCCGGTCCTGGACAACCGTCTGCTGCAGACACCCCTGCTGGAGTGGTCGGAGCTGGACCTGAAGCCGGTCACCGCAGGCACCGGTCTGCCACTGCTCGCTGGGAACGACGCCACGCTCAGCGGGGTCGCTGAGGCGCGCACGGGCGCAGCTGCCGGCGCTGGTACGGCGCTGCACCTGATCATCGAGGTCGGCATCGGTGGGACGCTGCTGATCGACGGCGTACCCGCGCGGGGCGCGTCCGGGTCAGCTGGTGAGTACGGGCATCTCCCCTTCGGCGACTCGTCCCGCGCTTGCCCGTGCGGGTCTCGCGGATGCTGGGATCTGGATGTGGACGGCCGGGCGCTGGCGCGGCACCTACGCCAGCCTCAGCCTGATGACGCGGTCGCATACGCCGAGCAGGTGCTTTCCCGCACGGACCGACCCGCGCGCACCGCCGTCGGCCAGGTAGTAACCGCTCTGGCACGCGGCATAGCCGGCCTGGTCAACGCCCACGACCCAGACGTGGTCACTATCGGTGGCCTGGCCATCCCCCTCCGAGCCGCCGCCTCCCCCACCTTCGACGACACGTACGTCAACGGCCTGATGGCGTTCCACCGAGCCGCGCCACCACCGGTCCTCGCCGCCACCCATCAGACCGACGGCCCACTCCGCGGCGCCGCAGCCCTAGCCCTCGACCGCCTGACCAGCGAGCCCTCCATAGCGTCCTGGGCAGCCACCCACTAGCCGGGAGGGGCCATCCGGCAGCCCTCTAGTCAGCAGCCCGCTCGGCCGCGACCTCCTCGCCGGTCGCATCAGCAGCCGTCTCGGTCTCCCCGGTCGGCTCGACCGCCTCTTCCTCAACCACCCGCGGCTTGGGGACGATCGGGGGTTCGAGCTTGGCGAGGATCTCGGTGATGTCGTGGCGGTGGTGCTGGATCTCGTGAGCGGTGTGCCGGATCAGCCAGCCCAGTGAGCGAGGCGCCCGGACCGGGTAGTTGTACAGACCCAGCTTGCCCAGCTCCTGCGGCTTCAGCGGCCGCGCCGCAGCCCCGAATTCGCGGGCGAACCGCATCAGCGCCGCAGCAACCTCCATCGGGTCCTGGTCCTCGTACTTCGCCTGCTTGACCCGGCCGGTCCGGTCCATCGGCGCGTACACCGGCCGGTCCTCCGCCAGGCACTGCGCGATCCGCGCCCGCTGCACCTCGAGCACGTCACGGACATGGCACGCATACTCGATCGCCGACCACACCTCCGGCTCTGGCCGCAGCCGCACCACGCTCGGGTCCGGACCGGCCGCGGCCTTTGTCAGCGCCATACTGCAGTCCGCCGCCTGCTTGATCAGCAACGTGACGGTGCCCTGCAGGTCACCGGTGTCGTAGTTGAACCCGCACTGCGCGCAGTACCCGTCGACTGGCGGCTGCTTCAACTTCCACTCCCTCGAAATCGCCACGCGTGATCCACCGGCCCGATCCCGTCCCCGAGGGCGAACCCGGCCGCGATCGCTCCGGTCACATACTCCTTCGCAGCGCCGACCGCACGCGGTACGTCGTACCCGCGAGCCAGGTACGACGCGATCGTGCTCGCCAGCGTGCAGCCCGTGCCGTGCGTGTGCCGGTTGTCCAGCCGGACCGCACTGTACGACCGGCGCACCCCAGGTCCGTACAGCACGTCCACAGCCGCCTGACCGACGTCGTGGCCGCCCTTGACCAGCACCCAGCCCGCACCGGCCTCCAGCAGCACCTTCGCGGCGAGCTCCCGGTCCTCTACCGCCTCCAGGTCGACCCCCGAGACCGGACCGAGCTCAGTGAGGTTCGGTGTGAGCACTGTGGCCAGCGGAACGATCTCCGACCGCACTGCCTCCATCGCGTCGGCCGCCAGCAGCGCGTCACCGTGCTTCGACACCGACACCGGGTCCACCACCACAGGCACCGACGGCGGAAGCGTGCGGAGCAGCGACGCGACCACCCGCACCATCGACTCGGACGCCAGCATGCCGGTCTTCACCGCGTCGACGCCGATGTCGTCGACCACGCTGTGGAACTGGGCCCGGACCTGCTCCTCCGGCAGCTCCCACGCGCCCTGCACGCCGAGACTGTTCTGCGCCGTGATCGCGGTCAGCACGCTCATGCCGTGCACGCCGTTGGCGAGCATCGCCTTCAGGTCCGCCTGGATCCCGGCGCCTCCACCGGAGTCGGAACCGGCGATGGTCAGCACTCTCGGCGGCGGCATCTCAACTCCTGAAGTGGGTGTGTCCGGTGTCCGCAGCATACGGCGCGCCGTCGACCGTCACGGTCCCGGCCGGGCGCTCTTCATTGCCCTCAGCAACCGAGCCGATCACGGTCCAGCCCTCGGGCACGTCCGCCGGCTCGAACGTGCCGACCAGCGCGTGGTCCTCACCACCGGTCAGCACGAACTTGAGCGCATCTGTCCCGGTCGCCGCAGCCACGGCCTGAAGCGGCTCCGGCACGGTCAACGCCTGGGTGTGGATGTCGATGATCACCTGGCTCGCCTCGGCGATGTGCCCGATGTCCGCCAGCAGCCCGTCGCTGACGTCGCACAGCGAGGAGGCGCCGGCCAGCGCGGCCCGCGGACCTTCGGCGTACGGCGGTTGCGGGCGCCGGTGCGCCTCGACCACGGCTCGCGGCGAGCGGAACCCGCGGGCCAGCACGGACCAGCCGGCCTCGGCCCACCCCAGGCGGCCGACGTAAGCGACCTCGTCTCCCGGGCGCGCGCCGGACCGCAGTACCGGCTGGCGCCCGTCGAGCGTGCCGAACGCGGTCACCGAGACCACGATCTTGTCCGACTGGACCGTGTCGCCACCGACGATGCTCACGTCTACCAGCTCGCACTCGTCGACCAGGCCCTGGTTCAGCTCGAGCGCCCATGCGGTCGGCAGGTCGGCGGGCGCGCCGAAGCCAAGGACAAGGGCGGTGGGCCGGGCACCCATCGCCATCACGTCTGCGAGGTTCTGCGCGGCGGCCTTGCGGCCCACGTCGTACGCCGAGGACCAGTCCCGGCGGAAGTGCCGACCCTCGACGAGCAGGTCCGTGGTGATCACCATCCGCCCGTCCGGTACCGCCAGCACGGCAGCGTCGTCACCCGGACCGACCAGGACGTCCTCACCTGTGGACAGCCCCTTGGTGAAGGCCGCGATCAGCCCGAACTCACCCGTGCTCCCCAACGTCTCTGTCACGTCAGCAGACCTCCCATATCGCCAGATGGAGTCTAGGCGGTACCGTGACCGGGCAACGAAGAGTACGCCCGGCCCCTTCGCAGTACCCATGGCCGGTGCCAGCTGAGGACGACTGAGTGGAGAACGACGTGGTGGTCCAGGCCTACATCCTGATCCAGACCGAGGTCGGCAAGGCTGCCGACGTCGCGGCACAGATCGCCGAGGTCCAGGGCGTCACCCTGGCCGAGGACGTCACCGGTCCGTACGACGTGATCGTCCGAGCGGAAGCCCGCAACGTCGACGAACTGGGCAAACTGGTGGTTGCCCGGGTCCAGAACGTGCCCGGCATCACCCGCACCCTGACCTGTCCCGTCGTCCACATCTGACCACCACGCCCGGGGTTACCGCCGTCTTTTCGCATGCCTAAACGTCTCGTCGCCGTCCTCGGCCTACTGCTGGTTGCCGCCGGCTGCAGTCCGGGGCCCACGCCGGTGCCCGTGCCCTCCCCTGCGCCCGAGGTCGCGGCGGCGTGCGCCGACCTGATCAAGGCGCTGCCGGCGAAGGTCCTCGACCAGGACCGGCGTCAGGCGACGCCGCTCAGCCCGCTGACCACGGCGTACGGCGATCCGCCGATGGCGATGACATGCGGGGTCACGCCGCCGGCCGGGATGGCCGAGGCGCAGTCGCAGTGCTTCGAGGTGAACGGGGTCGGCTGGTTCGCCAAGGAGGTCCAGAACGGCTTCGTCTTCACCACGATCGGCCGATCGCTGTACTTCGAGGTCGCGGTGCCGAGCAAGTACCACCCGGAGGCGAACGCGCTGACGGACATCTCCGACGTTGTCCACAAGTTCGACAAACTCGTCACGCCCTGTACCTGACGACGGCATACTCCCTGCGAGAACCTCTTCTCGCGGTTTCGGGCCGGATCGGTGTCCGGTTCCGGGCCGCGGGGGCGACGTCTCGGGTGAAGGCATCCGCGGTGGGTGCCCGGACGACGGGAGCAGCAGATGAAGTACATGATCCTCACGTACGCGTCGCAGCAGGACTACGACGGGATGGCGGGCAAGGACACCGGGAAGCCGGCCTGGACCGCGGAAGAGTTCGCGGCGATGGGCGCGTTCATGGAGAAGTTCAACGCCGACCTCGCGGAGTCGGGTGAGCTCGTCGAGACGCGGGCGCTGGCGGCGCCGGTGCTGACCCGGCGGCTGGGGTCGCAGGACGGTCAGTCGGTGGTGACGGACGGGCCGTACGCCGAGACCCAGGAGGTGCTGGCGGGGTACTGGATCGTCGAGTGCGAGTCGTTCGACCGCGCGACCGAGATCGCGGCCCGGCTGGGCGAGACGCCCGCGCCGGAGTTCCTCCGCGCGACGGCGTACGCCGACATCCGGCCGATCGTCGAGGGCAGCGACGAGCTGGTGGAGTGAGATCGGCATGACCGTTGCTCTCGAGGATCTGCTGCGGGAGCTGGCGCCGCAGGTCCTCGGGGCGCTGGTCCGGCGGTACGGGCATTTCGACACGGCCGAGGACGCCGTGCAGGAGGCGCTGCTCGCGGCGGCTCGGCAGTGGCCGGAGGACGGCGTACCGGAGAGTCCGCGGGGCTGGTTGATCACGGTGGCCTCACGCCGGCTGACGGATCTGCTGCGGCGGGAGCAGGCCCGTCAGGCGCGGGAGGAGCGGGTGGCGCAGTGGGCTCCGCAGGGCGATTCGGTGGCGGACGTCGACGACACGTTGGTGCTGCTGTTCCTGTGCTGTCATCCGTCGCTCTCGGCGGCGTCGCAGATCGCGTTGACGCTGCGAGCGGTGGGTGGTCTGAGTACGGCGGAGATCGCGCGCGCGTTTCTCGTGCCGGAGGCAACGATGACGCGGCGGATCACCCGCGCGAAGGCGACGGTGAAGGAGAGCGGGGCACGGTTCACACTGCCGCCGGACCGGGACGAGCGGCTGGGCGCGGTGCTGAAGGTCGTGTACCTGATCTTCAACGAGGGCTACGCGAGCACGGCCGGCCCAAGCCTGCAACGCGTGGAACTGGCGGCCGAGGGCATCCGGTTGGCCCGGCTCCTCCATCGTTTGCTGCCCGACGACAGCGAGGTGGCCGGATTGCTGGCCCTGATGCTGCTGACGGACGCCCGCCGCCCAGCGCGGACCGGTCCGCTCGGCGAGCTGGTTCCCATGGCGGAGCAGGACCGCTCCCTGTGGTTACGCCCGCTGATCAAGGAGGGCGTGTTGCTGATCACGGCGACCCTTCCCCGTGGTCCGGTCGGCCCCTATCAACTGCAGGCCGCCATCGCCGCCGTACACGACGAGTCCCCTTCGGCCGACGAGACCGACTGGCCCCAGATCGTCGCCCTCTACGAGGTCCTCCTGACCCTCACCGACAACCCAATGACCGCCCTCAACCACGCGGTCGCAGTAGCCATGTCCCAAGGCCCAACCGAAGGCCTCCGCCTCCTCGACCCCCTCGAACAAGACCCTCGCATCGCCGACGACCACCGCCTCTTCGCAGTCCGAGCCCACCTACTCGAAATGTCAGGCAACCCCACCGCCGCCCGCAAAGCCTACGAACAAGCAGCCACCCGAGCCACCAGCCTCCCCCAACAACGCTACCTACGAACCCGAGCCAACAACCTCTAACCCCAAGCGCCGGCAGCCGAGGACTTCCGCCGCGGCCCCATCCGCAGGTCCGTCGAGCGGTACGACGGACGCGGCTCCAACGCGCCAGGTCGCCCGGAACTGCATACGAGGACAGTCGAATGCCCCACCACGACAGCTACTCCGAGCAGGTGCGCCGCGAGATCGAGTCGTCCAGGCAAACAAATGCGGTGGTACGGCAGCGCCGCGGCCACGACGGTGGCTAGGGCGGACGACGTACGGCAAGCCGGTATCACGCCGCGAGCTGAGAACGTCCCGAGCGGCCACGAGGTTCGCGTACGACGAGATACCTCGGCCCCGGTCATCTCCTGCCTTTCTCACGGAAACGCTCACGCCAAGTGATCCTCGGATCCATCCACGCATCCAAGCGCCTCCGTCGATCTCCTCACACCTGGGCTGACGTACACCCGCAGGCGAAGACTGCCGACGTACAAACGCGCCCTCACCGTGCACGTCCGACGGCTATCACGCGGCGACCGCCAATCCCCCGCAGTACCACCAGGTCCTCCGCACCCGCAGTACCTAACCAACAGCCACCCACTCGCCCGCTGGAGCCTTCAGCTGCGTCTACTCGCACTGCATGCCCACGGCGAGACCGACGCCTATCAGCACCTCACCTCGAATACATCGCCGTATCTGCTCCATGCACCTGCTCACCCCACCCGACCGCGCGCCTCGGACGCCGTACCCCGCCTGCACCTCGTCGTACCCGCTCGCCGCACCGCGGAGCTCCCGGCGGGAACCGCCGTACCTGGTCGCCGTACCCGCTCGCCGTACCCGCTCGCCGTACCCGCTCGCCGTACATCGCCTACACCTCGTCGTACCTGCTCGCCGCACCACCGGCGTGCCCGGCGCGAACCGCCGTACCTCCCGCTGCTCGCTGTACCTGGTCGCCGTACCCCGTCGCCGTACCTGCTCACTCACCCGACCGCGCTTCACAGACGCCACACCTGCTCGCCGTGCCCGCCCGGGGGCCGTACCCCGCCCGCACCTCGGCGTACCTGCTGGGCGTACCTGCTGGGGGTACCTGCCCGCGGTACCTGCTCGGCGCTAGCGGAGGCCGGTGGGGCGCGATGTAGCCAGGGTTAGGAGGTGGTCTACCACCGTGGGGTAGTCCTTGCCGGAGGCTGACCAGAGGCGGGGGAACATGCTGGTGGGGGTGAAGCCGGGCATGGTGTTGATTTCGTTGATGATGATCTTGCCGTCGGCGTCGTAGAAGAAGTCGACGCGGGCCAGGCCTTCGGCTTCGATGGCGTCGAAGGCGGTGAGGGCCTTGGCGCGGATCTCGGCGGTGACGTCCTCGGGGAGGTCGGCGGGGACCGAGAGCGCGGTGTACTCCTCGCCCTCGGGGAGGTACTTCGTCTCGAAGTCGTAGAAGTCGTGGCCGCCGCCGGAGACGACGACCTCGCCGCAGACGCTGGCGATCGGGTCGGTGTCGTCCAGGCCGCCGAGGACGCCGACCTCGATCTCGCGCGGGTCGTTCGCGGACGCCTCGACGATCACCTTCGGGTCGTGCAGCCGCGCCGCCTCGACCGCGTCGTCGAGCTCGTCCAGGTCGTTCACCTTGCTGACGCCGAGGCTCGACCCGCCCCGGCTCGGCTTCACGAAGACCGGGTAGCCGAGGGCATCGACCGCCTTCCGGCACGTCTCCGGGTCGCGTCGCCAGTCGCGGTCGCGGATCACGACGAAGGGCGTGACCTCGAGCCCGGCGGCCTGGAAGACGACCTTCATGTAGTGCTTGTCCATCCCGACCGCGCTGGCCAGCACGCCGGCGCCGACGTACCGCATGTCGGACATCTCGAGCAGACCCTGGAGCGTGCCGTCCTCGCCGAACGGGCCGTGCAGCAGCGGGAAGACCACGTCGACCTCACCGAGCGTGCTCGGCACCGACCCCGGTTCGCTCACGATCAGCTCGCGGTTCGTGCCGAACAGGACCGGCGCCGCGGTGATGTCGACCTCGGGCAGCCTGCCGTCGGTGATCGCCAGCCGCTCCGGGTCGCCGTTCTCCAGCACCCAGTGGCCGGTGGTGCTGATCCCGACCGGGACCACGTCGTACTTGTCCCGGTCGATCACCTGCAGCACGTTCGCCGCGGTCACGCAGGAGATCGCGTGCTCGCCCGACCGGCCGCCGAAAACGACGGCGACGCGAGGCTTGTGCTGGTCCTTCGAGTGCTCACTCACCGGCTCGACGATAGCGGTCCGCGGCGCCGCAACCGACCAGGGTTCGGTTAAGAGCTGTTCAGATCGCAGTGGGTAACGAACCATCCCAGGTGACCGGCAGTGCTGACACACCGTAAACGAGCGTGTTGTCCTTGTACTCGATCTCCTCGAACGGTACGGCGAGCCGCAGCGTCGGGATCCGCCGGTACAGCCGCGTGAACACCTCCTGCAGCTCCACCCGCGCCAACTGCTGCCCGAGGCACTGGTGCGGGCCGAAACCGAACGCCAGATGCGCGGCCGGCGAACGCCCGAGATCGAGCCGGTCTCCGTCCGGGAACACGCTCTCATCGCGATTCGCCGAGGCCAGAGCCGCGATCAGGAAGCTCCCCGCCGCCATCGTCTCCGCCCCGACCGGTACATCGTCCGTCACGTGCCGGAACAGCCCGAACTGAACCACCGACAGGTACCGCAGCAGCTCCTCGACCGCAGCCGGCGCCAACGACGGATCGTCCCGTAGCGCCTCCAGCTGAGCCGGATGCCGCAGCAACGCGAGCGTGCTCAGGGCAATCATGTTGGCCGTGGTCTCGTGGCCGGCGATCAGCAGCGTGATGCCGATCGACACCAGCTCAGGCACAGTCAGCGGGTCTCCCAGCTCCTCGCCGCGCGTGATCAGCCGCGACAGCAGGTCGTCAGACCGTTGAGCCTGCTTTGCCAGCACCAGACCCGCTACGTACTGGTTCAGGCCATCCGCGACCCGCATGATCTCGGCGCGGTCCCCGTCCACCCGGACCAGCTCCGCGCTCCGCCGCTGGAACTCGTCGCGATCCTGGTACGGCACGCCGAGCAGTTCGCAGATCACCAGCGACGGAATCGGCAGCGCGAAAGCCCGCACCAGATCGACCGGCCCGGAGGCCGCCAGCATCGAATCGATCTGCGCCTCGATCATCGAAGCGATCCGCGGCCGCAGCGCCTCCATCCGCCTGGCCGCGAACTCCGTCGCCAGCAACCGCCGCAGCCGTTTGTGGGCCGCGCCGTCCACGTGCAGGATCTGCCCGCTCTCGACGTCCCGGTCCAGGTCGGCGTCCGGGATGACGTGGTCCGACGGCGCCGACCGCGAGCTCAGCCGGGTGTCCCGGAGCAGGGTACGAACCTCGTCGTACCGGCTCGCGACGTACGCGTCGACGCCGGCCGGGGTGGAGACCTTCGTCAGGCCGTCGGCGGCGCGATAGTCCGCGTACTCCCGGGCGGGGTCGAACGGGCAGCCGGGCGGGCGGCCGACGGGGAAGCTCTCGGTCATCGCAACCCTCTCACTCAGGCTCGATTCTGACAGTGACTACCATATGGCTGAATCAACCGATTGGGAGAGTCGCTCGGCGCGTCGGCACCCGGTACTCTGCCCGCGGAGGTGGAGATGGGACTGCGCGAGGTGAAGCGGCAGCGGACCCGCCGGCTGATCGCGGACAAGGCGTTCGAGCTGTTCGGCGACCACGGCTTCGGCCGGACCACGGTCGAGCAGATCGCGGCGGCCGCCGAGGTCGGTCCGAGCACGCTGTACCGGTACTTCCCGACCAAGGAGACGCTGGTCCTCGAGTTCGTCGAGGACTGTCTCGTCGACGCGATCACCTGGTACGGCGAGCAGTCCGAGCTGGACCTGCCGGCCGGCCTGCAGGCCGTGATCGAGCGTGTCCTCGAGCAGCTGGCGACCAACCCGGGCCGGATCCAGGCCGTGTTCGAGCTGGCCGCGCAGGCCGGGTCGGTCAGCGCGCACCTCAACGAGCTGATCTGGCGGTTCCGCATCGACCTGACCAACGAGCTGGTCCGCCGGATGCCGACCGCCGCGCCGCAGCAGGCCGAGTTCACCGCCGCACTCTCGGCCGGGATCGCGATGAGCATCATCGAGACCGTGGTCCGGATCTGGGTCGAGAACCCCGCGACGGTCGACCTCAAACAGCTGGCGCGCGCAGCTATGAGCCGGCTCCGCGACGGCGCGATCCCGCTCCCGGAAGGCACCGAATGACTCTCGATCCGTCCACCGTCGTCGTCCACGCCGGCCGTCCGGAGCGGGTACCGAACGCGCCGGTCGGCGAGTCACCGGTCTTCAGCTCGACGTACGTCGCGGACGGCGACCGCGGGTACGGGCGTTTCGGCAACGACGCCTGGTCCGCGCTCGAGGTGACGCTGGGCGAGCTCGAAGGCGGCCGCGGGCTGACCTTCGCGTCCGGCATGGCGGCCGCAGCAGCGATCGTCGATCTCGTCCCGGTCGGCGGGCGTGTAGTCGCGCCCCAGCACGCGTACTCCGGTGTCCTCGCGCTGCTCGATCAGCAGGCCGAGCAAGGCCGGCTGACCGTCACCAGGGTGGATGTCGCGGACTCCGAGACCGTGATCCAGGCGGTCGAGGAAGGGGACATGCTGTGGATCGAGTCGCCGACCAACCCGGCGATGGAGGTCGCGGACATCCCGGTCATCGCGGCGGCGGGTCGGGCAGCGGGTGCAGTGGTGGTTGTGGACAACACGTTCGCCACTCCCCTGCTCCAGCAGCCGCTGCAGCTCGGGGCGGACATCGTGATGCACTCGGCAACCAAGTTCATCTCCGGGCACTCGGACGTGGTGCTCGGCGCGGCGATCACGGCCGACGACGCGCTGTACGAAGCGATCGACCTTCGCCGGCGGAGCCTTGGCGCGATCCCGGGGCCGATGGAGGCGTGGCTCGCGCTGCGTGGGTTGCGGACGCTGGCGCTCAGGCTCGAGCGGGCGCAGAGCAACTCGGCCTTCCTCGCCGAGAAGCTGCAGCAGCACCCGAGGGTGAGCCGGGTGCGCTACCCAGGGCTCGAGGACGACCCTGGGCACGAGCGGGCGGCGAAACAGATGTCCGGGTTCGGGGCGATCTTGTCGTTCGAGCTCGGTGGAGATGCGGCCGCGGCGCAGAAGCTGTGCGAGAGCACGAAGCTCTGGGTGCACGCGACCAGTCTCGGTGGGGTCGAGTCGATGCTGGAGCGCCGCCGTCGCTGGGCGCTGGAGGTACCGACGATCCCGGACGACCTGATCCGGCTGGCCGTCGGGATCGAGCACCCCGACGACCTCTGGGCCGACCTCGAGCAGGCCCTCAACACCGCAACCTGACCACCGCCCAGCGACAGGACTCAAGCACAGCTCAACGGCGCGACTTGAGCACCGGTCCGCCGAAGAACGTCAGGACGCACAGCACCACCGGCAGGATGAACGCGAGGTTCAGCGGCATCCAGTGCGCGAGCCCGCCGATCAACGCCGGCCCGGCCAGCAGACCGACGTACCCCATGCCGACCACGCGCGCCATCAGCGCGCCCGAGGACCGCGGGTCGAGGTTGCCCGCGGCGGTGAACAGCTGCGGTACGCCGCCCGCCAGGCCAAGCCCGAACACCGCCCAGCCGACCAAACCAACCGGCACCGACGGTACGACGATCACCACGGTCAACCCGACCGCCGCCATCGCCGCACCCCAGCGAACGATCGCCGCCGGCCCGACCACGGCCGCGACCCGGTCGGTGAGGAACCGCCCGACGGTCATCGCGACGGCGAACGAGCCGTAGGCGTAGGCAGCAGTACTGACAGAGGTCCCGAGGATGTCGCGGAAGTGCAGCGCGGCCCAGTCGTTGGCGACCCCTTCGGACAGCATCAGCCCGAAGGCGAGACCGCCGAGCGCCCAGACCAGCTTGGCCGGAGGCTTCACCCGCTCACCCTCGACCACATCCTCCGGCGGAACAGTTGCCTCCAGCAAGAACCGGCTCGCGGCCAGGGCGATCCCGATGCAGAGCAGACCCGACAGTCCCAGCGTGACCTCGGTCGGGACCTTCGCGCGCAGCGTGGCGGCACCGACGACGGCCGCGATCGCTCCACCGATCGACCACATCGCGTGGAACGCGGCCATGATCGGCCGCGGGTAGCCGCGCTCGACCACGACCGCCTGCGCGTTCATCCCGACGTCGATCGAACCGTTGCCGAAACCAACGAGAATCAGGGTCAGCCCTAGCGTCCACCAGTTCGTGGCCAGCCCGGGACCGGCGAGTGCGATGCCGAGCAGTACGCCGGCCGCCGGGACGAGCCGGCGCTGCCCGAGCCGGTCGACGAGCGGACCGGCCACCTGCATGCCGGTGAACGCCGCGCCACCGAGGACGAGCAGCAGGAGCCCGAGCGTGCTGTGGGTGATACCGGTCCGCTGCTCGATGCTCGGGATGTGCACGACCCACATGCCGACGGCAAACCCGTTCAGCCCGAAGTAGGACCAGGTCGCGACCCGCGCAGCACGAGGGGGTGCGGTCACGGGCCGCTGGTCAGTGGCGCTCAAGGGGCAACCTCTACTAGGACGCCGCGCTGGGTCAGGAGCGTGCGCTGGTCTTCGGGGGCGGAGTCGTCGGTGATGATCAGGTCGGGGCGGTCGGCCGGGCAGACGAAGGCGAGCGCGGCCTTGTCCCATTTGGCGCTGTCGGCCAGCACGATCGAGCGGCTGGCGACGTCCAGCGCAGTCTGCTTGACCTCCGCGTCACCGAGATCGAAGGCAGTCAGGCCCGCGTCCAGACTGAAGGCACACGGACTCAGTACGGTGACGTCGAAGCGCAGCGCCCGCAGCGACGCAACGGTCAGCGGCCCGACCAGGGACAGCTCGCCCTTCCGCGCTTCCCCACCGGGCATCAGCAACCGGATCCTTGGCGCGTCGGCCAGCTCGTACGCGACCTGGAGGGACAGCGGCATCACCGTAAGCGCCCGGTCATGCAGCAGCTTGGCCGTCTCGAGCGCCGTCGTACCGCTGTCGAGCACGATCGTCTCGCCGTCGCGCAGATGCTCCACGGCCGCTCGGGCGATCGCCTGCTTGGCGGCGACCGCGGCCTGCGCCCGGAGCGAGTACGGCGGCTCCACGCCGGACGGCATCGCCGAGACCGCACCGCCGTGCACGCGCTTCAGCACCCCCTGCGCGGCGAGGAAATCGAGGTCGCGCCGCACCGTCATGTCCGACGCCGAGGTCGCCTCGACCAGTTCCTGGACGGACACTCGGTCGACGGCCCGTAGTCGTTCTACGATCATTTGATGCCGTTCCGCGCTTCTCACACGCAAAAAACTACCATCTCGATGATCGATCAAACAGATAGCGTGTTTGCTTGTGACTGAAGACACCACGCTCGTCAAGCGGTCGCGGTACGCCGTCGCAGCCGTCTTCTGCGTGCACGGATCGGTGACCGGGTCGTTCGCGACTCGGGTGCCGTGGATCCAGGAGCACGCCGGAGTGTCCGCCGGCCAACTCGGTCTGGCGCTCGCGTTCCCGGCCCTCGGCGCCGCGCTGATGATGCCGCTCGCCGCCCGGGTCAGCCACCGCTTCGGCACCAGGAACGCGCTCCGCGGCCTGCTGGCGCTCTGGACCCTCGCGCTGGTCCTGCCCTCCCTCGCGCCCGGCCTGCTCACACTCTGCGCGGCCCTGCTCATCTACGGCGGTACGGCGGGGATGGCCGACGTCGCGATGAACGCGCTCGGCGTCGAGGTCGAGCACCGGCTGAAGAAGTCGATCATGTCCGGTCTGCACGGCCTGTGGAGCGTCGGCGCGTTGATCGGATCGGCGGTCGGGACGCTCGCGGCACACAAGAATGTCAACGCCCAGCTCCATCACGCGATCGCGGCCGCCGTACTCACGGTGGTCGGACTGGTGGTCTGTCAGTTCGTGCTGAACCTGCATCCGGCGGAGGACGAGGAGCCGCCGGCGCGGTTCGCGTTGCCGCCGAGGTCCGCGTTGCTGATCGGCGCGGTCGGGTTCTGCGCGGTCTTCGCCGAGGGCGCGAGCCTGGACTGGTCGGCGGTCTACCTGCGCGACATCCTGGACAGCTCGGCCGGGGTCGCGGCCGGCGCGACGACCGGGTTCGCGTTGACGATGGCGATCGCGCGGATCACCGGCGACGCGGTGGTCAACCGATTCGGCGCCGTGCGGACCGTCCGGTGGAGTGGAGTGGTCGCGACAGCCGGTGGCCTGCTCGTGGTGCTCTCGCCGAACGCGCCGGTCGCGATGCTGGGCTTCGGTCTGATCGGGATCGGGATCGCGGTCGTCGTCCCGCTGGCGTTCGCCGCGGCCGGCCACACCGGGCCGAACCCGAGCCAGGCCATCGCCGGCGTGGCCACGATCACCTATGCGTCCGGCCTGGTTGCGCCGTCGATCATCGGCGGCATCGCCCAGGCGAGCAACCTGACCATGTCGTTCTTGGTCGTCACCGCGCTCGCCGTAGGCCTCGCGCTCTTCGCCCCGGTCCTCTCGACGCGCACCCCCGTGCGCGCCGAGAGCTGAGTGGAGGCCTGTCGGTGACACCAGCCGAGGTTGCGGTTCGCCGGCGGTTCGCGGTCATCACGGCGACTGCCTTCGTGGTCGCGTTGACCCTGCGGCCGGCGTTGACCGCGGTCGGTCCGGTGGTTCCGCGCATCGGTGCCGACGAGCACCTCGGCGAAGGCGTCCTCGGTCTGCTGGGCACTCTCCCGCTGCTGGCCTTCGGGGTCGCCTCACCGCTCGTGCATCTGGTCGCCAGACGGTTCGGCCCCGAGCGTGCGGTCTTCGGCTCGCTCCTTGTGCTCGCCGCCAGTACCGCGCTCCGCCCGTACTCCGGTCTGCCCGGTCTCTGGATCGGCACGGTGGTGATCGGCGCCGCGATCGCGGTCGGCAACGTGCTCGTTCCCGTCCTCATCAAGCGCGACTACCCGAACCACGTCTCGCGCGCGACCGGCGTCTACTCGGCTTTCATCACCGGCGGCGCGGCGGTCGCCTCGCTGCTCGCCGTACCGATCGCCGACGCGGTCGACTGGCGGCTGTCGCTCGCGGTCTGGGGTGGCCTCGCGCTGCTCGTTGCCGTGATCTGGCTGCCGCGCACGATTTCACCGGACCCGATGCCGCCGCGGCCGACGTACGACGAGGCGCCGCCGGTAAGCGTCTGGCGGCAGCGGATGGCATGGCTGGTCACGTTCTACATGGGGCTGCAGTCGACGAGCTTCTACCTGCTGGTGAACCGGCTGCCCACGATCGAGATCTCGAACGGCGTGTCCGAGCGGACCGCCGGGGTGCATATCTTCCTGTTCCAGTGCTTCGGCCTGATCGGCGGCCTGTGCATCCCGTTCCTGATGCGGCACCCGACCAACCAGCGGCCCGGCACGATGACCGCGAGCATCCCGATCCTGATCGCGCTCCTCGGCCTGCTGTTCGTGCCGGGCCTCGCCCTGCTGTGGGCCGTGGTCGCCGGTCTCGGGCAGGGCTCGGCACTGGTCGCAGCGCTGACCCTGATCAGCGTCCGCGGCCGCAGCCACCACGAGACGACGCAGCTGTCCGGGATGGCACAGGCGGTCGGCTACCTGCTGGCTGCGGGCGGTCCGGTCCTCGCCGGCTTCATCACCCAGCAGACCGGCGGCTGGGACACGACCCTGGGCGTGTTCGCCGTACTGGCCGCCGTCCAGGTCGTCCTCGGCTTCGCCGCCGGTCGCGACAATCGGTAAGCCCTACTTGTCGGTGGCGAAGGCGGCGTCGAAGGCTGCGGCTGGCTTGTCGAAGGCGAGGGCTCGGATGACGTTGACCGCCTCCGCCGCGCCGACCTTGCGCTCCATGCCGGCGTCTTCCCACTCGACCGAGATCGGGCCGTCGTAGCCGATCGCGTTCAGTACGCGGAAGCAGTCCTCCCACTGCACGTCGCCATGGCCGGTCGAGTAGAAGTCCCAGCCGCGCCGCGGGTCACCCCAGGGCAGGTGCGAGCCGAGCCGGCCGTTGCGGCCGCCGCCCACCCGCATCCGGGTGTCCTTGCAGTCCACGTGGTAGATCCGGTCCTTGAAGTCCCACAGGAACGCGACCGGGTCGATGTCCTGCCAGACCATGTGCGACGGGTCCCAGTTCAGCCCGAATGCCTCGCG
The DNA here is from genome assembly GCF_040638345.1 of Kribbella sp. NPDC026611. Classification (NCBI taxonomy): domain Bacteria; kingdom Bacillati; phylum Actinomycetota; class Actinomycetes; order Propionibacteriales; family Kribbellaceae; genus Kribbella; species Kribbella sp. NPDC026611. The sequence goes on along the minus strand of NZ_JBEZYC010000007.1, from coordinate 359,256 downwards.
GTGGCCGATCGCCTCCATGGTCAGCGTGGTGGTCCAGTAGTCGTACGCGATCTCCGACGGGTGGACCTCGTGCGCGAACCGGACGCCCTCCTCGTCGAACACGTCGAGGATCGGGTTCCACCGGTCCGCGAAGTCGCGGTACCCGGCCTCGATCCGCTCCGCGGGCACCGGCGGGAACATCGCGACGTACTGCCAGATCGACGAGCCGGTGAAGCCGATGACCGTGTTCACCCCGAGCTTCTTGGCCGCGCGGGCGGTGTTCTTCAGGTCCTCGGCCGCGCGCTGCCGGACGCCCTCACCGTCGCCGTCGCCCCAGATCCGGGACGGCACGATCGCCTGGTGCCGGAAATCGATCGGGTTGTCGCAGACCGCCTGGCCGACCAGGTGGTTGGAGATCGCGAACACCTGCAGGTCGTACTTCTCCAGGATGTCCTTGCGGCCCTGGACGTACGTGTCGTCGTCGACGGCCTGCTGGACGTCGAAGTGGTCGCCCGAGCAGGCGATCTCCACCCCGTCGTACCCGGCCTCGGCGGCAAACTCGCAGACCTCCTCGAACGGCAGGTCGGCCCACTGACCGGTGAACAGCGTGATCGGGCGTGGCATGGTGAACTCCTCAGTCGTTGTCTACGGTGATCCAGGCTGAGTCCGCCGGGTGCGAGCGCAGTACGGCGTCGACCACGCGGGCGGACCGCGCGCCGGCGGCGAAGTCAGGCAGGCCGTCCGGGTGGTCCCCTAGGACGGCCCGGTAGCTGTCGGCGACGAACGAGTCGAACGCGTCCTGGTACCCCTGCGCATGCCCGGCCGGCAGCCGGTTCACGCGGACCGCGGGCGCGCTCAGCGTGTCGGGGTCGCGGGTCAGCAGCTGCGACGCGTCCCGGCGACCGACCCAGAGGCGGTCCGGGTCCTCCTGGTCGAAGCCGAAGCTCGACTCGGTGCCGGACACCTCGAGGTACAGGCGGTTCTTCCGGCCGGCCGCGACCTGGCTGACGACGACCGTGCCGACCACTCCGGCCACGGTGCGGAACTGTGCGGTGGCCAGGTCCTCGGTGTGTACTGCGACGCCGCCGCGCTCGGAGCGGATCGTGCGCAGCTGCGCGCTGATCGCGGCGATCCGGTCGCCGGTGACGAACTCCATCAGGTCGCACCAGTGCGAGCCGATGTCCGCGAACGTCCGCGACGGTCCGCCGGTCTCGTCGTCCACCCGCCAGTTCTGGTCGTCGACCCCGGCCAGCCAGTCCTGCAGGTACGAGCCGTGCAGGCTGGTGATGATGCCGGCGTCGCCCGCGGCGATGCGGGTGCGAAGCTCGCGGACCATCGGGTGGTAGCGGTACACGAACGGCAAGGCGCCGACCAGCTCGGCTTCCTGCGCGGCGGTGGCCAGCCCGATCGCATCGTGGACGGACGTGGCCAGCGGCTTCTCGCACACGACGTGTTTGCCGGCTTCGAGCGCCTTGAGCGTGACATCGAGGTGCGTGTTGTTCGGCGTACAGACGTGCACGACGTCGATGTCCGCGGCAAGTAGCTCGTCGAGGGTCGCGTACCCACGCTCGGCGCCGGTCGCCTCGGCGGCGGCAGCTGCCTTTGCAGGCGACGAGCCGACCGCGCCCGCCACGGTTGCTCCGGAGACCAGCGCCGACCTGCCGTGCACGCGACCCATGAAGCCGCCACCGACGATCCCGATCCGAAGCTTGCGCGCACTGGACACGTTCCAGGACGCTATGTGACCTGTTTGAACCCTGTCAATCGCCGTCCCACCCCGGCACCGGCTGAGCCGGCGTACCGGTCGTTGCCCTGGGCCACAACCCGGCACAACCCCGGCACAGCGTGGCGCCGCGGCCCTAGCGGTCCGTCGGAGACTCGGTCGTCACGTGTGCGGCCAAGTCGTTCTTGAACTTCAGGAAGTACGCCCGGTCCTCAGCAAAGCGAGTCCGCATCTCTGCGACCTCAGCGGCCGTCAGTGCCCCGCCCGCCGTGGCCTTGGCCAGCAGCGGGTCGCCGGCCGGGAGGGGCAGGTCGAAGTTCCCCAGATCGACCTGGGTCCCGGCCTCGAGCCGCGTGAGCACCTCCTGCCACACCTCGTTGAACGCGAGGTAGTCGGTCGTCCACAGCATCAACTCCTCGACGCTCGGCTCCCGGACTGCCTCGCCGGCAGACCACATGGCGCGATAGGCGTGCAGCGGCGTACCGGCGAGTCGGTCGATCTTCGGCAGAACCGACGTCCCGAGCCGACTCAAGTACATGGATCCCAGCGACCGGATCACGCCGTCGTCGGTCGCGAGCATGGCGTCGACCAGTTGCCCGGCGAACACCTGCGGATCGGCCGCCCTGGGCCAGTCCGCCCCAGCCTTGTCGGCGATCTGCCCACGGGAAATCGCGCGAAGCCAGGTCACCAGGTCGGCCGCGGTCAGGTCCGGCCGCCAGTCACCGGCAACCAGTTGCCAGCCGCCATCAGACTTCACGTTGATCCATCGGAACAGCAGTCCCTGGATGCCGAGCGGCGTCAACTCGACTCCACCGCCGGCGGTCGGGGCGACCAGACCCAGCCGCACGAGCCGGTCGAGCCCGGCGGCGCCTTCGGCAGATGCGCGGACGGCGGCCAACCGCTCGAGTGCCGCCGCCGGCCCGGGGTGGTACAGGTCGAACACCAGCTTGACGAGCTCGCCCCGGGCCGGATCGCTCACGTCGAACAGTGCGGTGCTGACCACATCGGTCCAGATCTCCACGACGTGCTCGGGCTCCGACCACTGGTCCAGTTTCTCGCCGCGGAACACCCGGATCGGCACCGGCCAGAGGAACCCCGCCAGCACCGCCAACCGCCAGGCGTCCTGCACCGCCTGAGGATCCGAGAGCGACGTACCGTCGAGAACCTGTTGTACGACGTCCTCGCCCAGCCGGCCGCCGGACCACGCACCCGTCCGGTCGGCGAGGAACTCGGCCACCTCGATCACCTCGGCCATCAACGACGCCGTCCGGGCCGCCGTGGCCAGCGTCGATGGCAACGAGATCGTGGGCCTCGGAACGACGGCGTCGCCGTACGGCTTCGCCGGGAGCTCCAGCGCCGGCCGCAGGATGGGTCCGACCAGCTCGTTGCGCCGTTCCCACGGCAGCCGGCCGAACCGCGCCGACCACCCCTCACCGTCCGCGCCGGGCGGCGGGTCGAACTTCGCCTCGGTCCGCAACCAGTACTTGCGCAGCCGCAGCGCCCACGTCGCCGGCCGCTCCATCACGTTGCCGGCGTTGCTGGTGGTGAGAACGTCCACCACGTCCTCGGCCTCCTTGCGGAGGGTGTCCTCGCGCTCCGTGGTCAGGCTCATCCGGATAAACGCCGCCAGCAGCGGCACCGTGCGGACCAACGCCTCGCGCACCGGCGCGTCGACCGGGAACGAGAACGGCGCGACCTCGATCACCGTCCGGTACAGCGATGTGTTCGGCCACACCATCACGCCCGGGACGCCCTGTCCCATGTCATCGCGGAGGCCGAACACGTCCTGGACCGGACGACGAGCCTCGAGCAGGTCGCGGATCAGCGCCAGATCCGGGTTGCCCTCGGCACCACTCCGGTCCATCCACTGGACGAAAAGCCGCACGAACTCATCAATCGGATCCACCCCGAAACGCTAACCCCAGCCAGGGCCACCCCTGCGCTGCGAGCCGATCCACGCCCGAGTCGTTGCCCCTGGCCACCACCGGGGCTCAGTGGTCGCCGAGGCCGGCGGAGCGGGCCCGGATGATGGCTTCGGCGCGGCCGGCCACCTGGAGCTTGGCGAAGATGCTGGTGATGTGATTGCCGACGGTCGCCACCGCCAGTCCGAGCCGGCCGGCGATGGCGGCGTTGCCCAGCCCGCCGGCGATCAGGTCCAGCACCTCGCGCTCGCGGGGCGTCAGCTCCGGGAAGGCCGGCTGGTCGGCGCGCGGCCCGGACAGGTACGCGAGCGCCCGGCGAGCGATTCCCGGTCCGAAGATCGCCTCGCCCGCGGCGACCGCGGCGATGGCCCGGATCACGTTGTCCGGCGCCGCACCCTTCAGCACATACCCCTGGGCGCCGGCGCGCATCGCGGCGAATACCGACTCGTCGTCGTCGAACATGGTCAGCATCAGCACGGCCACGTCCGGCGCAACCCGGCCGATCTCGCCGGTCGCGTCGATCCCGGACAGTCCGGGCATCTGGATGTCCATCACCAGCACGTCGGGATGCAGCATCACGGCCGCACGAACCGCCTCCTCGCCGTTGGCCGCCGTACCGATCAACTCGTAGCCGTCATGCGCCGACAGCAGCGCGCCGAGGCCTTCGCGCACGATGCCGTGGTCGTCGGCCACTACGATCCGCAACGTCATGGCCGCACCTCGAGCAGGGCCGGGCCCAACGGCAGTACGACGCTGACCGTGCACCCGGTCCGGTCGTAGCGGAGGTCGCACTCGCCACCCAGCTCGGCTGCCCGTTCGGTGATGGAGGCGAGCCCGACACCCGGTTGCCATTCCGGCCCGTCGTTGAGTCCGTTGTCGCGCACCTCCAGCAGGAGCCGGCCGTGCTCGACCGCAAGCCGGACCTGGGCGGTGGTCGCGCTCGAGTGCCGGATCACGTTCGTCAAAGCCTCCGTGACGATCCGGTACGTCGCGACTTCCACGGCCGCGGGCAGTTCGCCGAGCTCCGGCGGCGCGTCCACCGTAATAGCGAGCGCAGCACCGTCCGTGCGCGGACCCGCGGACACGACGTACGCGCGAAGCGCTCCCACCAGACCGAGCCCGTCCAGCGCGGCCGGCCGCAGCTGGTCCACGAGCCGGCGGATCTCGTCGACCGCCCCGATCGTCAGGTCGCGCAGGCGTGCCAGCAGCACCGAGCTCCGCTCCCGATCGGTGTCGAGCAGGCGTAACGCAGCCTCGGCGTTCAGCACGACCGCGGTCAGCACCGGGCCCAGCCCGTCGTGCAGGTCGCGGCGGATCCGCCGGCGCTCTTCCTCGCGGCCAGTGATGGCTCGTTCCCGAGACTCCCCCAACTGGTCGGCCAGCCGTCTGGCCTGCACCGCCACCGCGAGCGGGGCCGCCAGCAGCGTGAGTACCTGCTCGTCGGCCGGATCGAGCTGCTGTTCGCCCGAACGCAAACCGACGACCAGCTCCCCCAGCCGCTCGGAACCGGAGCTGAGCGCGATCGCATGCCGTGCCGCAGGCAGCTCGCCGTACGCCGACACCTGCTTACCGTCCACCAGGACAGCTGCCGCCGGGAACCGCATCACCCGGCACAAGGCGTCGAGTACGCCGTCCAGCCCGGTGCCGGCGGCTGTGCCGAGCCGGGCGCCGACCTCGACCATCGCTCGCACCGGATCCTGGCGCGCACCGTAGAACGCTCGCTGGATCAGCCGCTGCAACCAGACCCGGACGGGGTTGAAGGCGAGCGCGATCACCACGGTGGCGAGGACCGACGAGTTGAGCGAAACCTGGTGCCGCACGGTGCGGTCCAGGAGGAGGACAAGCGCCAGGTAGCCGGCCACCACCGCGCCGGTGAGGAGGAGGTACAGCACCGATCGCGAGACCACCAGCCGGATGTCGAGCAGCTGGTACCGCAGGATGGCGACTGCGACCGCCACCGGGACGAGCAGGATCGGCAGCACCCCGAGCAGCAGAGACTCCGAGCCGGCCGCGGTCTCGACGGCGAAGCAGCCGACCATCAGGATCGTTGCCAGCAACAACCAGAGGACCTGCCGACGGACTTGTTCGGAGCCGCGACGATAGCGGACCACGACCGCGGCCAAGGCCGACAGGTAGCCGGCCGCGAGGCCGATCGCGCTGGCGTTCTGGAGCCAGACGATCTGCCGGAACCCGGACCAGGCCGGGTACTCCGGAATGCCCAGCTCGGCCGTCAGTCCGCCGGGGGGATCCAGAACCGCGGCGGCCGTCCAGGTGACACCGGTGAAGCAGAGCACCGCGACAACCCACCGCCAGCGCCGGCCCGGCAGGCGGCCGTCAGGGAACAGGACGAGCGACAACGGCAGGAGCGTCGCCAAGGTCCACGTCCAACTGCCGTTCGTGACCGTCGCGAGTCCGCGCCAGAAGGCTCGTGGCTCCCCCAGCCAGGCGAGCACGCTGGTCCCGAGCGCGGTCGCGCCGTAGCACCAGCCGCCGACGAGGAGCGACCAGCCGACCAGGTTCCGTGGCTGCCGGTCCGCGATCGGCCAGCCGGCCAACGCCAGGCATAGCCCGATGAGGGCGTTGCTGACGACGAACAGCTCGACCAGGCGCGCCCAGCTCAGCCCGGACTCCGTTGCGGCGACGACGGTGATCACTGCGCCCAGCAACGTCGTACCGAGCACACCGAGAGCCACCGATCGCAGTCGACGATCGGTCCTACCGGCCACCTCCGGATCGGCCTTCACGAGCCCATCATCAGACCTCGAACCCACAGGCGGATAGGGGTCTGGCCCCAGAGCACCCAGGAAGGTCTCCGGCGCGGGTGTGAGCCGCGAACCTGCCGTCTGGGGCCGGGCCGGCCGGACGCTGAGATCTCCAGCGCTGACGGCAGCGCACTCGCGAAGGAGTTGCTCATGTCCACCACCGCCTCCCAGACTGGCAAGACAGGCAGGACCGAACGGAAACCGCGGGACGTGCGAGGATTCTGGCGGGTCCTGCTCGCTGTGATCGCTCCGGTGCCGATCCTGCTGCAGGGGATCGTCTACCTGATCAGCCCGGTCGGCGGCAACGCGCCGTTCGACGAGACCGTCGCGGCGGTCACAGCGCACGAGGGCCGGTTCGAGCTCATGCAGTGGCTGCAGGTGCCCTGGTTCCTGCTGATCCCGGCGAGCTTCGCCGTCGCGTGGGTGACGCGCCGGCGAGTGCCGCGACTGTCCACCGTCGGAGCCATCGTCACCATGGGAGGTCTGGGAGCCGGGCTGTTCCTGCTGGGTGGTCCGGTGACGCCGGAGTACCTGACGGTCCACGAAGGGCTTGACCCGGCCACGATGGAGAAGGTGAGGTCGTCGATGGACAGCCTGCCGATCTTCGCCGTCGGAAGCCTGCTCTTCATCCTCGCCATCACGATCGGCCTGTTGCTGCAGGGCATCGCGCTGGCGCGCAGCCGGGTCGCGCCGATCTGGATGGGGATCGCCCTCGCCGTCGGTGGCTTCACCCACCCGCTCATGCCGGGCCACGTCGCCGCCGGCATCGGGCTGGTGGTCACCGCGGTCGGCTTCGCCGGAGCCAGCTTCGCCCTGTTGCGCACCCCCAACGACGCGTTCGACCTGCCGCCCGAGAGCCTTGCTAGGCGATCCAGCTGAGGGCGAGTTCGTCGCACAGGGCGATGAACCGGTCGAGCTCGCTGCCGCCGCGAGCTCGACCGAAGCCGTGGCGGCGGCCCCAGAAGGCAGCCTGGACCAGGTTCAGGTAGGCCCAGCGGCGGATGCGCTGCGGGTCGATCTCCGCAGTCTCGGCGAAGAGGTCGAGCTCGTGGTTCAACAGACCGATCAGGTCGTCGGCGCCGAGCTGGTGCGCGGCGCGGGCCCGCAGGAACGTGGTCGCGTCGTACGCCGGATCGCCGACGTACCCCTTGGGATCGACGGCCAGCCAGGGCTCGCGGTCCGCGCGGAGGATGTTGCGGGCGTGGAAGTCGCCGTGGATCAGGATCTCCGGCTGGTTGCGGCCGAGCTCGGCGACGACGGCGAGCGCCGCATCCACGACGTACGGCGGCAACGGATGGTCGAGCTCGGCGTCGTCCTTGCGGAGCTCCTCCGCCCACTCGTCGGCCCGATCCGACAGCCGGGGCAGCCCGTCCGGCGCCGGGATCCTCAACCTGCGGTGCAGCTCGCCCGCGATGACGACCACGTCCTCGTCATGCTCCACGAGCGTCATCGGACGCGCTCGCTCGAGCAGCAGGGCGTAGCGGTCGTCGTCGCGTTGGTACAGCTTGACCGCGCCCACACCACCCCACGCCTCGAAGGCGTCCGCCTCGTAGTCGTTGCCTGGATGCGGGAACGAGATCTTCACGACCCGATGCCCTTGGACCGGGATGACGATGCCGACCTCGCCGTGCATCGTGTCGCCGGCGGGGGTGCAGTTCCAGTGGGTCAGGACGTCGGTGGCGATCGCGGGGAGCTCGGCCAGCCAGGCGCGGCCGGCTTCGCCTTCGCGGGCGATGGTGGTTTCGGCGAAGGGCTCCGGGATCAGCCCCAACGTTCTGACTTTGCGCTGCGGGAGACGAGGCTGAAGAGCATGTCCTTCGGGGTCATCTCGCCGGCGACGACCTTGGTGACGTGTTCGGCGATCGGCATCTCGACGTCGTGGTGGTGGGCGAGCTCGGTGATCGACGCGCAGGACTTGACGCCCTCAGCGACCTGCCGGGTCGCGCCGGCGATCTCCGCAACGCTCATGCCCTGGCCGAGCTTCTCGCCGAAGGTCCGGTTCCGCGACAGCGGCGACGAGCACGTCGCGACCAGGTCACCCAGCCCGGCCAGCCCGGAGAACGTGTGCTCGTCCGCGCCCAGCGCCGTACCCAACCGGGCGATCTCGGCCAGGCCGCGCGTGATCACCGAGGCCCGGGCGTTGTCGCCGAAGCCGAGCCCGACCGCCATCCCGACCGCCAGCGCGATCACGTTCTTGCAGGCGCCACCGAGCTCGCACCCGATCACGTCGTTGTTCGTGTACGGGCGGAACGTCGGCGAGTGGCACAGCTTCTGCAACCGGGTCGCGGTCCCCTCGTCCTCGCACGCGACGACCGCCGCCGCCGGCTGTCCCTCGGCGATCTCGCGTGCGAGGTTCGGCCCGGACACGACAGCGATCCGCTCCGGACCGGCACCGGTGAGCTCGGCAATCACCTCGCTCATCCGCTTCGTCGTCCCGAGCTCGACGCCCTTCATCAGGCTGACCAGCGGTACGGCGTTCGGCAGCACGCCCGCCCAGTCCTTCAGGTTGTCCCGCAGCGACTGCGACGGTACGGCGAGCACGACGGCTTCCGCCCCGTCCACCGCCGCGACCGGATCGTGCGTCGCGGTGATCGCATCCGGCAGCCGGAGGCCGGGCAGGTACTCGGGGTTCTCGTGCTGGGTGTTGATCACCTCGCACAACGAGTCCCGCCGGGCCCACACCGACACCTGGTTCCCGGCGTTCGCCAGCACACTGGCAAACGCCGTCCCCCAGGACCCGGCACCGAACACCGCGACTTTGGTCATGCTTTCTCCTCACCCTCGGCGGCTTTCCGGGCCTTGCGCAGGTCGTAGAGCTCCTTGGGCGGGGTCTCGCCGCGCAGCTCGCCGAGGGTGCCGGCGACCCGGGCCATGATCACCTCGGTTGCCTCGTGCAACAGCGCGTTGGTCAGCGGCTTGCCCTGGAACGCACTCAGGTCGACCGGCGCACCGGCCCGGACCTGGATCGTCTTCCGCGGGAACAGCCGGACCTTGAGGCCAGTGCCCTGGTACGAGCGGAACACGTCCTGCGCACCCCAGTTGGCGATCGGGATCACCGGGCAGCCGGTGGTCAACGCGATCCGGGCCGCGCCGGTCTTACCGGTCATCGGCCACAGTTCCGGGTCGCGGGTGATCGTGCCCTCTGGGTAAACGCCCACACACTCACCGCGTTCGACCGCGGCGACCGCGTCCCGGAACGCGTCCGCGGCCTGCGCGGATTCGCGGTACACCGGGATCTGGCCGACGTTGGTGATGATCCTGCCGACCACCGGCAGCTTGAACAGCGACGCCTTTCCGAGGAATCGCGGGATGCGCCGGCACTCCCAGATGAAGTAGCCGAGCACGACCGGGTCCAGGTGCGACACGTGGTTCGGCACGAACACCACGCCCCCGCTCCGGGGCATGTTCTCGGTGCCGCTGAACCGGCACTTGGTGAGCACGATCATCAGCGGTTTGACCACCGCCACGATCACGCCGAACCAGAACCCCCGGGCCGGCCGCGGGTCGCTGCTTGCCACTAACGCCTCCTGGTGCTCGTCGATGCCCTCTGCCATGGGAGAATCCTGCCTGATGGCAGACCTACAGGTCGCTCCCTGGACCCTGGCGATCCCGGTGAAGCGTACGGCGATCGCGAAGAGCCGGCTTGCTCCGGCCTACCCTCAGCACCGTCCCGAGCTGGCCCGTGCGTTCGCTGTCGACACTACTGCGGCCGCCCTGGCCTCTCCGCTGGTGCGCGCCGTCCTGGTGGTCACCGACGACCCACTGGTCGCCGCGGATGTCACCGCCGCCGGTGCGCACGTGGTCCCGGACCTTCCGGCCGCGGGGCTGAACGGAGCCTTGCTGCATGGTGCCACTGTGGCCGCTGCGGAGTTCCCCGGCAACGGGATCGCGGCCCTGTCCGCCGATCTGCCGGCGCTGCGTCCGGCCGAGCTCACCGCCGTACTCGCGGCCTGCACTGCACCCCGCTCGTTCGTCATCGACCAGCCAGGCACCGGTACGACGTTGCTCGCAGCGGCTCCCGGCGTACCGCTGGATCCCCGCTTCGGCGTCGGTTCCGCGTTGGCCCACCAGGCCTCCGGTGCGGTGCCGATCGACCTGGCCGGCATCGAGTCGGTACGGCGAGATGTCGACACCGCGGCCGATCTCGCGCACGCCGTACAGCTCGGCGTGGGTCCGGCCACGGCCGAGGTGATGTCGCTGGTGCTCGGTGCCGCGACGGGTACCGAAGGTCTAGCCTGCTGACATGCAGGCAACCGTGAGCCGCTACGACGGCGAGACGTTCTCCGGCGCTGTGCTGACCGACACCGGGATCGAGCTTCCCTTTACCGTGCACGCGGTCGCGGACACCCCGGTGCGGCACCTGCGGGTCGGGCAACGCGTGCGGATCGAGACCACCGGCTCCGGCGCCGCATTGGCGGTCACGAAAGTGGACTTCGGCACCCAGCTCTAACCGTTGCCCCAGACAAACGCGAAGGCCGGTCATCCCCTGGATGGGGTGACCGGCCTTTGCTGTAGTGCGGTGCCGCAGTGCAGCAGGTCAGCGAGCGGTACGCTTCGCGGCGACCTTCTTGGCGGGGGCCTTCTTGGCCGGCGCCTTCTTGGCCACGGCCTTCACCGGGGTGGCCTTCTTCGCCGGAGCCTTCTTGGCGACGGTCTTGGCCGGGGTGGCCTTCTTGACCGGGGCCTTCTTGGCGACCGTCTTCTTCGCTGCGGCGGTCTTGGTCGCGGCGGCCTTCACCGGAGCGGCCTTCTTGGCCGGGGCAGCTGCCTTGGTGGCAGTCGCGGCCGGCTTCGGCGCCACCAGCTTCGGCAGCTTCTTCGCGCCGGAGACGACGGCCTTCAGCTCCGCACCCGCGCGGAACTTCGGCACCGTGGTCTTCTTGGCGCGCTTGGTCTCACCGGTCCGCGGGTTGCGCACGATGCGCGCCCCACGCTCGATGGCCTCGAAGGCACCGAAACCGGTGATGGCGACCTTGCCACCCTTCTTGGTCAGCTCGCGCTGCACGGTGTCGATCACCGATTCCAGTGCGTGCTGGGCCTGGCGGCGGTTTCCGTCGAAGTGCACTGCGAGCGCTTCGACCAACTGGCTCTTGTTCACTGCTTCCCTCCGTGAACACTAGACGTCGAGCACAGCGCTCGATCTCACAGGAACGTTATGGACTCAAACCGCCATGCACAAACACCAACGCGGCAAATTTGCCTTGTTTTAGGCGATTCGGGCCACAATTTCGCCCGATCGAGGGGAATCGGGCGGTTTCAGAGCCAGCCGCGGCGCTTGAAGATCTGGTGCAGACCGACACAAACCAAGGCCATCAGGCCGATCGCGAAGGGGTATCCGAACTGCCAGTGCAGCTCCGGGATGTTGTCGAAGTTCATCCCGTAGACGGTCCCGATCAGCGTCGGCGCGAACAGGATCGCCGCCCAGGCAGAGATCCGCTTCACCTCTTCGTTCTGCTCGCTGCTCGCGATCGCGAGGCTCTTCATCTCCTCGTTCTGCTGCTGGGCCACCAGGGTCGCGTTCACGGTCAGGATGTCGCGCAGCAGCTCGCGGAAGCCGTCCACCTTCTCCACCACTTCGGTGACGTGGTCGGCCACGTCGCGCAACGAACGTTGCAGCTCCTCGTCGACGCCGTACTTCTCGAAGCCGCCGCGCAGCTGCTCGAGCATCCCCACCAACGGCCGGGTCGCGCGCTGGAACTCGATCACCTCACGGGACAGCTCGTAGATGCGCCGCGACACCTTCGGATCGCCGCGGAACACCTCGGTCTCGATCTCGTCGATGTCGTTCTCCAGACCGGCGACCACCGGTGCGTAACCGTCGACGACCTTGTCCATGATCGCGTAGAGAACGGCTTCCGCGCCGCGGCTGAGGAGCTCCGGATCCCTTTCGACACGGCGCCGTACCGCGGCCAGGTTGGGGGCTTCGGCGTGCCGGACCGTCACCACGAAGTCCGGGCCGACGAACACGTGCACCTCGCCGAACTCGACCTCCTCGGTCGCGTCCCGGTAGCGCGCAGCCTTCAGTACGACGAACAACGTGTCGCCGTACCGCTCCAGCTTCGGTCGCTGGTGGGCTTCGTTGGCGTCCTCGATCGCCAGCTCGTGCAGGTCGAACTCGTGCGCCAGCGACGCGAGCTCGCGGCGGTCCGGCCGGTACAGGCCGATCCAGGCCAGGCTCTGCGGTGCGTTGTGCAGCGCGCCGTACGTCGCGGCGAGCGAGTCGGGCGATGCGACGCGGCGGCCGCCGCAGTAGATCGCGGAGTCGACAACGCTGTGTCCTTTGGGCTTCTGCGGGTCGCGCGGCTGCGGCAGCTCGGCCGGCTCGACGGCCGGTGCGACAGCAGCATGCTTACGGGCAGCGGCACGCAGTGACGGCGTACGGCTGAACGCGCGAAGGGAACGAAGGCGCAGGTCGGACATGAGTCCTCCAGAGGCGGTGGTGCGAAGAGTGAGTGATGAGCACGCACGTCTGCCCGACCGCTACTACTAGAGGAAAAAGCCCCCCACAGGCCGAGCGAGACCGATATGTCTGGAGGGATCGCTGGAGCTGGACATCAGCGTCTCACCTCCTCGGTCTCGCAAGCCTGGTTCTGACAACCCCGCAAGGGTAACACCAGAGTTATCGCCGCCGCCCACCCGAACGTTACGGCGGCGCTAACTCTGCTGGACCTTTCAGGCCTTTGCGGGAAGCGTTGCAGGCTTGAAAGACGGCCGCGTTGCCTCGTACGCGGCGATGTCGTCCTCGTGGGACAAGGTGATGCCGACGTCGTCGAGACCGTTCAGCAAGCGGTACCGGGTGTAGTCGTCGATGTCGAACGGCGCGGACACGTCACCGGCCGAGATCGTCTTGTTCTCCAGGTCGACCGTGACCTTGGTCCCGGGGTCGTTCTCGATCGTGGTCCACAGCCGCTCGACGACGTCCTGCTCCACCAGGGCCGCGAGCAGACCGGCCTTGCCGGAGTTGCCGCGGAAGATGTCGCCGAACCGCGACGAGACGACGACGCGGAACCCGTAGTCGAGCAGCGCCCAGACCGCGTGCTCACGCGACGATCCGGTACCGAAGTCCGGCCCGGCGACGAGCACCGAGACACCGTCGTACTCCGGCTGGTTCAGGACGAACGACGGATCGTTGCGCCAGGCCGCGAACAGCCCGTCCTCGAAGCCGGTCCGGGTGACCCGCTTCAGGTACACGGCCGGGATGATCTGGTCGGTGTCGACGTTGCTGCGGCGCAGCGGAGCCGCCGTACCGATGTGCTGGGTGAAGGCATCCATGGTTGCGTTGCTCCTCAGACGTTCGCGGCGACGGCGACGGGCGGCAGGTCGGCCGGAGCGGCCAGGGTCCCGGTGACGGCGGTCGCGGCGGCAACCAACGGCGACACCAGGTGGGTGCGACCGCCCTTGCCCTGGCGGCCTTCGAAGTTGCGGTTCGACGTCGAGGCGCTGCGCTCGCCCGGGGCCAGCTGGTCCGGGTTCATGCCCAGGCACATCGAGCATCCGGCCCCACGCCACTCGGCGCCGGCGTCCTTGAAGATCGCGTCCAGGCCCTCGGCCTCGGCCTGCAGCCGGACCCGGCCGGAGCCCGGTACGACGAGCATCCGGGTGCCGTCGGCAACCTTCCGGCCGGCCAGCACGCCGGCGGCCGCGCGCAGGTCCTCGATCCGCCCGTTGGTGCAGGAACCCAGGAACACCGTGTCCACGTGGATCTCCCGCATCGGCGTCCCGGCGGTCAGGCCCATGTACTCCAGCGCGCGCTCGGCCGCGACCTTGTCGTTCTCGTTGTCGAAGTCGTCCGGCGACGGGACCGCGGCGGACAGCGGGACGCCCTGGCCCGGGTTCGTGCCCCAGGTGACGAACGGCGCGATGTCCTCGGCCTTCAGCACGACCTCGCGGTCGAAGCTCGCGTCCGCGTCGGTGGCCAGGCTCTTCCAGTACTCGACGGCCGCTTCCCAGTCGACGCCCTGCGGCGCGTGCGGCTTGTCCTGCAGATAGGCGAACGTGGTCTCGTCCGGCGCGATCATGCCGGCCTTGGCGCCCCACTCGATCGACATGTTGCAGATCGTCATCCGGGCTTCCATGCTCAGCGCCCGGATCGCCTCGCCGCGGTACTCGACGATGTAGCCCTGGCCACCGCCGGTGCCGACCTTCGCGATCAGCGACAGCACCAGGTCCTTGGCCGAGACACCGTCCGGCAGCACGCCGTCGACGGTGACGGCCATCGTCTTCGGCCGCGCCTGCATCAGCGTCTGGGTGGCGAGCACGTGCTCGACCTCGCTGGTACCGATGCCGAAGGCAATCGCGCCGAACGCGCCGTGCGTCGAGGTGTGGCTGTCACCGCAGACCACGGTCATCCCGGGCTGGGTCAGGCCCAGTTGCGGGCCGATCACGTGGACGACGCCCTGGTCCGGGTCGCCGAGGGTGTGGATCCGGATGCCGAACTCCTCGGCGTTCTTCCGCAGCGTGTCCACCTGGGTGCGCGACACCGGGTCGGCGATCGGCTTGTCCACGTCGAACGTCGGGACGTTGTGGTCCTCGGTGGCGATCGTCAGGTCCGGGCGCCGGACCGGACGGTTCGCCAGCCGGAGGCCGTCGAACGCCTGTGGACTGGTCACCTCGTGGACCAGATGGAGGTCGATGTAGAGGAGGTCGGGCTCTCCGTCGGCATGGCGCACCACGTGCGCATCCCAGACCTTTTCCGACAACGTCCTACCCATCAGACTCTCCTTTGAGATCAATTCAGTGGGGGTGCTCTCGCTCACAGTGCTCCGGTAGGTCTCACGGAAGCCACTTGCGTTCCACGATTCGAGACGTCAATATCGTCTCATGGACAACTCTAGCGGAGTCGGCGTTCTCGACAAAGCAGCTCTCGTGCTGTCCGCCCTCGAGTCCGGGCCGGCGACCCTGGCCGGCCTGGTGGCGGCGACGGGCCTGGCGCGGCCGACCGCGCACCGGCTGGCGGTGGCGCTGGAGCACCACCGGCTGGTCGGCCGGGACATGCAGGGACGCTTCGTGCTCGGTCCGCGACTGAGCGAGTTGGCCTCCGCGGCTGGTGAGGACCGGCTGCTCGCGACCGCCGGCCCGGTGCTGGCGCGACTGCGCGACATCACCGGTGAGTCCGCCCAACTCTTCCGCCGTCAGGGTGAGTACAGGGTCTGTGTCGCGGCTGCTGAGCGCCCGTCCGGTCTGCGCGACACTGTGCCCGTCGGCAGTCAGCTGACCATGGCCGCCGGGTCGGCTGCCCAAATACTGCTTGCCTGGGAGGACCCGGAGCGGATGCACCGCGGCCTCCACAACGCATCGTTCAATGCGGCAGCGCTGGCCGGCGTACGGCGTCGCGGCTGGGCCCACTCGGTCGGCGAACGCGAGCAGGGCGTCGCATCCGTCTCCGCGCCGGTCCGCTCCCCCAGCGGCAAGGTCATCGCGGCTGTGTCGGTGTCCGGCCCGATCGAACGCCTCTCCCGCCAGCCCGGCCGCATGCACGCCCCCGCCGTGATGGCCGCCGCCGAGCGACTGTCGGAAGCTTTGCGTCGCGCCTCTGAGTAGTTGTCACGTCGCTCTGCTGGGACCACCATGAGGTGAGCAACCTCGAGGGAGGTCTGACATGGAGCGGGACTGGCTGACTGTTGGATGGAAGATGCTGCTCGTGCGCGGCGCGATCGGCATCGTCTTCGGCATCCTCGCGATCGTCTGGCCGATCTCCACGGCGATCGCGCTCGCGCTGCTGTGGGGGTTCTGGGCGCTGACCGACGGCATCGGGTCGATCGTGCAGGCGTTCCGGCCCGAGTCACGCGGCAGCCGGCTGTGGCTGGTCACGCTCGGCGTGATCGCGTTGATCGCGGCGTTCTTCGCGATCACCAGCCCCGGGATGACCGCGACGACGCTGACCTGGATCCTCGGCATCTGGCTGATCATCCGGGGGGTGTTCGAGCTGGCCGGAGCGTTCCTCAGTCAGCAGACGACGCCGCGCTGGCTGCTGGTGCTCAACGGGCTGCTGTCGATCCTGCTCGGCGTCCTGTTCGAGGCGAAGCCCGGTGCCGGTGCGGTGACCATCGCCGTACTGCTCGGCGTCACCGCGTTGGTGTGGGGCGTCGTGCTGGTCGCGGTGGGGTTGTCAGTACGGCGCACGTTGCACGGTGGCGGCCCGGCTCACATCACTCCGTCGCCGGCCTGACATTCGTCCAAGACGCACGCCCGGCGGGCTCGTAGCGTCGCCCGCATGATCGATCGCGAGCTCTCCCACGGCATGCGGGTGGTGCACGACGGTTCGCCGGCCGCGGCGCCGTTGCTGCTCATTCATGGTTCAGGGGCGTCCAGCGCGACCTGGAGCCCCGTGGTCGAGGCCCTCGCCGAGCGGCACCACGTCATCCGGGTCGATCTGCCCGGGTGCGGTCAGTCCCCGCCCGCTTCGTCGTACGGCGTACCCGATCAGGCGCACCGGGTGGCCGGCCTGCTCGACGACCTCGGGCTGCGCAACATTCCCGTGGCCGGGCACTCCAGCGGCGGCTGGGTCGCCACCTCGCTGGCCGAACAACGCCCCGAACTGGTGGCGTCGCTGATGCTGATCAGTACCGCTACGGGCTTGGACGCGCTGCAGCCGCAACCACTGATCCTGCGCACGCTACTGGCTCCGCCGCTCGGCCCGTTGCTCTGGCCCCGGCGGTCGGACGTCATGATCCGCAAGGGAATCCGCGCGACCATGGTTCGGCCGGTAGACATCCCGGACGACGCGGTCGCCGACCTGAAGAACATCACGTACCGCACGTTCCGGAAGGTCCTGGCGGGCAACGGTGCGTACGTCCGCGAGCGGAGTACCCCAGAGCGCCTCGCGCGCCTCGGCCTCCCCACGCTGGTCGTCTTCGGCGCGGCCGACCCGCGGTACTACCCGGCATCGGCACAGCGGTACGCCGGGGTGCGGAACACCCGGCTGGAAATGCTGGCCGGTGTCGGGCACGTACCGATGTTCGAGGCGCCGGAGGCGACCGCCAAGCTCCTGCTGGACTACCTAGACTGATCACGTGCTGGCACCCAGCTGGTCCTGGTCGGACGTGGACGTCGCCGTACCGCGCGGGGCTGCTCGCCTGCCGGGGATCAGGATGGCGGGGTTCGGAGTCCGTACCTCCGCGCGGGTGGACATCGCGATGGTCGCGCACCCGTCGATCACTCTGCTCTTCGACCTGAGTACGGCCGGGGGCATCGAGTGCGATGCCGGGCAGCTGCGTGGCAGTTTCGTGGCCGGGCTGCTTCCGGGCCCGCTTCGAGCCGGCGGATGGAGCGGCGAGTGCCTGCAGATCCGCCTGTCGCCGGTCGTGGCGTCCGCGATGTTCGGCGCGGCCGCCGAGCTCACCGGAACAGTGGCTGCCATGGACGACATCTGGGGCGGCGACGCTATGCGGCTGGAAGAGCAGCTTCGCGCGGCCCGGACGTGGGACGAACGGTTCGCGATCGCGAGCGCGGAGCTCACCCGGCGGCTGGACGCGCGACCGCCGATCGATCCGGAGGTCGCCCACACCTGGCGGCGGACAGTCATCAGTCGAGGCCGGGTGCGGGTGGACGGCCTGGCCTGCGACGTGGGCTGGAGCCGGCAACGGCTGTGGTCGCGCTTCCGGTCCCAGCTCGGGCTCACCCCCAAGCGCGCCGCGCAGCTGGTGCGTGTCGACCACGCCGCACACCTTCTCGCCGTTGGGCACGCCCCCGCCGGAGTCGCCGCGGAGAGCGGGTACGTCGACCAGTCCCACCTGAACCGCGAGGTCAAAACCATCACCGGCATCACGCCCGCGGCGGTGGCCACCGCACCGTGGCTCGCGATCGACGACATCGCCTGGCCGGCCTGATCCACTGTCTCCGGAACGACAAAGCCGGACCCACATCGCTGTGGATCCGGCTGCTCTGGTAGCCCCGACGGGATTCGAACCCGCGCTACCGCCTTGAGAGGGCGGCGTGCTAGGCCGCTACACAACGGGGCCAGAGGTGCGTCGACCGGCTCTGACGAGCCGGGCAACGAGAGTGAACTCTACCGATTTCCATCGGTGCGGTCCAATCCGCTGGGGTACTAGGACTCGAACCTAGACTAACTGAACCAGAATCAGACGGGCTGCCAATTACCCCATACCCCAAAGGCATTTCACTGAGCTGAGAGTTTGTTTCCGCCCTCACCAACCCGGCTCGGAGAGCTTACCCGAGCCACCCTCCGGACACCAAAACGGCCCGGCTCCGGCGGGTTGTCACTCCCGTCACACGGGACTCGTCTGTACGTCGGAAGTGAGGCCGAGCCGGCGCGCCAGCCAGAGCGCGACCGCGCCGAACGCCACGAACTTCACCACGTCGACGGTCACCAGCGACCAGGGCGCGTCCTTCACCCCCAGGCTCGCACCGACCGTGTCGGTCAGCGCCGCGAAGACGAACGTCACCACATTGTTGGCCGCATGGGCCGCGATCGACGCCTCCAGCCCGCCGGTCCGGATCACCAGGTACGCCGCGACGAGGCCGAACACGAACCGGTCGACGAACAGCGCCGGGCTCTGCCACGGCCAGATCCCGTGCGCCATCGTGAACAGCACGGTGGTGACCAGGATCGCGATCACTGCGCTCCGCACCAGCGCACCCATCGCCTGCAGCAGGTAGCCGCGGAAGAAGTACTCCTCCCCCGCCGCCTGGAACGACGACGTCAGCAGCGTGACCACGATCACCGCGACCGCGTCCGGCGCCATCCCGCCGCCATGCCGCTCGCCGGTCGCGAGGCCGACGTCGCCGAATTGGATCACGGCGAGCATCAGCAGCTCGAGCGCGAACGCCGCCACCGCGAACCAGAGCAGCGGCTTCCACCGCAACCGCCCGGCCACCGAGGACAACAGCCCCGGGGCCTGCCGGTTGAGCTTCTGCGCGACCAGCATGCACAGCGGAATCAGCACGATCAGCGTCAGGTTCGTCGCCAGCAGCCCGAGCCACGAGACCGTGCCCTCAGGGTCCTTCCGGATGCCCATCTGGACGCTGAGGATGACCAGGCTGGCGATCATCCAGCCGGTCAGGATCGCGAACGCCCCGATGACGACGAACCAGGTCGGCGCCTCCGGGACTCGGAGCAGCCGCAGGTAGTCCCGGCGCGACTCCACTGGTGCTGCCACGGTCACGCCGTACGACGGGCTTGCTCGAGCCGGTGCAGCGACTTGTCCCGGCCGAGCAGCTCGAGCGACTCGAACAGCGGCGGCGAGATCCGACGACCGGAGATCGCCACCCGCACCGGACCGAAGGCGTTCCGCGGCTTCAGCCCGAGCCCGTCGATCAGCGCCTCGCGCAACGCGGTCTCGATCGCCGCGGTGTTCCACTCGACGTCTGACAGCGCCTTGATCGACGCGTCGAGGACAGCGTCGGCGTCGCCGCTTAGACCCTTCGCGGCCGCGTCCGGGTCGATCGAGAACGCCTCCTCGTCGACGAACAGGAAGCCGACCATCTCGACCGACTCCGAGAACGAGTTGATCCGCTCCTGCACCAGCGGCACCGTTGCCCGGAGCAGCGCGAGCTGCTCGTCCGACGGCTCGGCCGGCAGCAGCCCTTCCTTCGCCAGGAACGGGATCATCCGCTGCGCGAACTCTTCGGGCGGGATCATCCGCATGTGCGCGGCGTTGATCGCCTCGCACTTCTTCGGGTCGAAGCGGGCCGCGTTCGCGTTCACCTTGCGGATGTCGAAGGCCTCGATCATCTCCGCCATCGTGAAGACGTCGCGGTCGTCGGCGATCGACCAGCCGAGCAGGGCCAGGTAGTTCAGCAGGCCCTCGGGCAGGAAGCCGCGCGCCATGTACTCGCCGAGGCCGGCGCCCGGGTCGCGCTTGGACAGCTTCTTGTTGCCCTCGGTCCCCATCACGAACGGCAGGTGACCGAACCGCGGGGTCCGGCCGCTGCCGACGCCGATGCCGGCGAGCGCTTCGTAGAGGGCGATCTGCCGCGGGGTCGACGGGAGCAGGTCCTCGCCGCGCAGGACGTGGGTGATCTCCATCAGCGCGTCGTCGACCGGGTTCACCAGCGGGTAGAGCGGGTAGCCGTTCGCCCGGACCAGCACGTAGTCGCCGAGGTTCTCCGGGAGGAACGTGATCTCGCCGCGGACCAGGTCGTCGAACACGATCGGGCGGTCCGGCATCCGGAGCCGGACGACGGGTCGCCGGCCTTCCTCGACGTACGCCTGGACCTGCTGGGCCGTGAGCGTGCGGCAGTGGCCGTCGTACCCGCTGTGCTGGCCTGCGGTACGTGCGGCCTCGCGGCGCTGGTCGAGCTCCTCCTGCGAGCAGTAGCAGTGGTACGCCTTGCTTGCCGCGAGGAGCTTCTCGACGACGTCCCCGTAGATGTCCATCCGCTCGGACTGCTTGTACGGGCCGTACTCGCCGCCGATGTCCGGGCCTTCGTCCCACGTCAGGCCGAGCCACTGCAGCGACTCGAGCGTGTAGTGGTAACCCTCGTCGGTGTTCCGTGCGGTGTCGGTGTCCTCGATCCGGAGCACCAGCTTGCCGCCGTAGTGCCGGGCGAAGGCCCAGTTGAACAGCGCGCTCCGGATGTTGCCGACGGTCAGCAGGCCGGTCGGCGACGGTGGGAAGCGCACCCGCACCTGGTTCGGATCCAGGTCGCCCAGCACGTCGTTCTCAGCCCGGTCAGTCACGCACGATCACCTTGTTCGTCAGAGTTCCGATTCCTTCGACGCTGACCGCGACCTCGTCGCCGGGCAGCATCGGACCGACCCCCGCCGGGGTGCCGGTGAGCACCACGTCGCCGGGCAGCAGCGTGGTGAAGGAGGTGATGTAGGCCAGCACCTCCGGGATGCCGAAGATGAACTGGCTGGTCCGCCCGTCCTGCTTGGGCTCGCCGTTCACCTCGGTGCTGACCCGCAGGTCCGCAACGTCGAGCTCGGTGCTGATCCACGGGCCGAGCGGGCAGAACGTGTCGTACCCCTTCGCCCGGGCCCACTGCCCGTCGCTCTTCTGCAGGTCGCGCGCGGTCACGTCGTTCGCGATCGTGTAGCCGAAGATCACCTCGTCGACCCGCTCCTTGGGCAGGTCGCGGCAGATCCGGCCGATCACGATCGCCAGCTCGCCCTCGAAGTGCAGGTCGTTGGTCTGCTCCGGGTACACGATGCCGTCGCGCGGGCCGATCACGCTGGTGTTCGGCTTCAGGAAGATCAGCGGTTCCTTGGGGATCTCGTTGCCGAGCTCGGCGGCGTGGGCCGCGTAGTTCCGGCCGACGCAGACCACCTTGCTGCGCGGGATCACCGGCGCGAGCAGCCGGACGTCGGCCAACTGCAGCTTCTCCCCGGTGAACTGGACCGGCCGGTAGAGCGGATCCGAGTCGAGCACGTTGACGGTGCCGGTCAGCCCCTCGGGGTCGTCGGTCTCGACGACGCCGTACTTCGGTTCGTCGTCCACGGAGAATCTGGCGATACGCACGGAGCGAGCCTACCGGTGCGACGGAATGACATTATTGCGCGGTGACGTATGAGATCCGCTTGGCTGTTCCTTCGGAGTACGACGCGGTCGGTGAGGTGACCGTGGACGCGTACTCCGCCGACGGTTTCGTGCGCGGTCAGTACGCGACGACGCTGCGTGCGGCCGCGGACCGGGCCGCCAAGGCCGAGCTGTGGGTCGCCGCTTCTGCTGACGGTCTGCTCGGCACAGTCACGTACTGCCCCGTCGGCTCCGTCTATCGAGAGATCGCGCTCGACGACGAGGGCGAGTTCCGCATGCTCGGGGTGGTTGGACGGGCGCGCGGCCTGGGCGTCGGTACGGCGTTGGTGGAGCGCTGCCTCGACCGCGCCCGGTCGGAGGGGCATCGCCGCATGGTCATGTGCAGCGCGACGTACATGACCGGCGCCCACCGCATCTACGAACGCCTCGGCTTCACCCGGCTCCCGGATCGTGACTGGGCCCCGATCCCCGGCGTCGACCTGTGGGCGTTCGCCCTGGACCTATGAAGACGCTGACGGTTGCCGAGTGGACGACGTACGCCGCCGCGCACGAGGCCCGCGTCGACGAGCTCCTGGCCGGCCACCTGGCTCGGAAGGCCTGCGGCGAGAAGCACCCGGTGGAGGACTTCCTCTTCACCTACTACTCCACCCGCCCCAACCAACTCCGCCTTTGGCACCCCGGCCCTGGGGTCGGGTTGGCGGACGCATCGTCGTACGCCGACCGCCGCGGCTACCTGTATGTCGACGGAGTCGCCTACCTCGACCCGGCCGAAATCGCCCGCCGCACTGACACCATCAACTGGGTCCGCGCCCTGCTGACCTCTACGTTGAGCCGCCCCGCCCAGTTCGGCTGCTTCGGCCTGCACGAATGGGCGATGGTCTACCGAACCACCGACGTCCGCCACTCCACTTGGCCCCTACGCCTCGGCACCGCCGGCACCGACCAGGTCGTGGAGTCTCACAAGATCACCTGCACCCACTACGACGCCTTCCGCTTCTTCACCACTCCCGCGCGCGACCTCAACATCCTCCAGCCCACGCGAGAATCCCAACCGCGCTTGGAACAAGGCGGCTGCCTCCACGCGAACATGGACCTCTACAAGTGGGCGTCGAAGCTCATCCCCTTCACGCCCGGCTCGCTGCTGCTGGACTGCTTCGAACTGGCCCGGGACATCCGCACCCTCGACATGCGCGCCTCCCCCTACGACCTGGCCCCGCTCGGCTACACCCCGGTCCGCATCGAAACCCCCGAAGGCAAAGCCGAATACACAGCCGCCCAACGCACCTTCGCAACCCGCTCCAAACCCCTCCGCCACCGACTCGCCAACCTCTGCGACCAACTGCTGGCAACTGCCACCATGTGACGGTGCCAGAACACCTCATCCCTCGCCTCATCCGCCGATCAGAGCCGCTGATGAGAGCCGGTCAATGGGGGCTGCTGCCTGCCGTTTGGGGCGGCTGGCAGCCCGGAAACACTCCTGTGCTGGCCACGTTGGGCTCCGATGGCCTACTCAGGCTGCTTCCATTCATTAGCCCAGGACCACTCCAGCCGAGCCTCCATGGGGATTCGTCCGGCAACCAGTTGCAATCCGCGTGGGGGGCATGGGGCATGCGTGGCGGCCGCCCCATCCTGGCCATTGGCGGACCCGATCGGGCCGCAGCAATTTGGCCGGACCCTGCACAAGACCAGCGTGGGGCTGTCCCGCTGCGGAGGCGTCTCAACGCCTCTTGGGGCGCTTGGGGTCACGTCGACGGTGAGGGGGTGCTGGCGACAGACGGCCGTATCGGTTCCGTCCGACTCTGGGATCCGTGGCGATTCGTCGAGCGGGGGGCCATCGAGACCGACGGCGTCGATGTCTCGTGGGGTGCGTGGGGTCAGGTCCGTGGTGAAGCGGTCCTCGCGACTGGCATCGAAGAACAGGTTCAGATCTGGCCGGCGACCATCATCCGCGACCCGGGAGCCGCGTCGAGCAAGGGCGTGACCCCCGTCCGGGTCGACGCTCCGCGGACCATCTGGGGCTCCTGGGGTGAGTTAGACGGGGATCCTGTTCTCGCGACCCTCTCCGAATCTGGTGTGCTGCAGTTCTACAACGCACCCACCGGGCGCATCTTCAGCGTTTCGCATGAGGGCTTCAGCGGCCCACCCATCGGGGCGACCTGGGGGACGCGACCGGACGGCAGGTCGGCGCTTGTGCTCGGTTCGGAGACCGGTGACTTCTGGATCTGTGATCCGCGGGCAGGGACGATCACGCGCTTCGGCGGCGGCATGGATCCGACACTGCGATGGGGTGCGTGGGGGCAGTTGGACGAGCGGCCGGTGCTCGCTGCAGGTGACCTCGATGGCGGCATCTGGCTGTGGGATCTCGTGTGGGAGCGACCGGTCCCGCGGGTGCCGCGGTATCAGTCGGACCGTGGTGCCCGCGACCTGCTCGGGCGGCGGGCTGATGCGACAGCGCTTGCCGACGTCATCACCGCGCGGTCGGCACAACCTCCGCTCGCAGTCGGGGTGTTCGGGCAGTGGGGTGATGGGAAGACGCAGTTCCTGGAGATGGTGCAGGACGAGGTGCAGCAGCGGAGTACGGCGGCGGGAGCGGACGACCCGATCGTGCACCGCCACGTGCGGCAGGTGCGGTTCAACGCCTGGCACTACGCCGAGACTGACCTCTGGGCGAGTCTCGTCGCCGAGCTGTTTGCGCAACTGCAGGAGGATTCGCGTTCGGACTTGTGGCACGAGCCCGGCGTACGGCAGCGCCAACAGTCCCGCCTGGCCAGCGAGCTGGTCCAAGCCCGCGGCCTACGCGAGCAACTCGCCGTTGCCGAGAAGCGTCTCGACGACCTTCGTAACGCCTCCGCGACGAAGTGGGCGAGTCTCTCCCCCTCAGAGCGACGGCAGCTCCGGACCCGCCTCGGCGACGACGCCGAGAAGCTCTACGAGCAAGCCACCGCGGTACCCGTCTCCGTACGCCTCGGCTGGCGTTCGCTTAAAGAGCTTGCCAGCGCACTTCCTCGCCCTACCTGGCTGTGGGTGATCGCGATCGCCCTCCTCGGCATAGCCGCAGCGATCTGGGGACCCGGACTGATCCACTGGCTGTCCACACTCCCCTTCATCGCCGCACTGATTGTGCTCGTGCAGTCCGCGCGGCCGGCCTGGAAACGACTGCGGAGCGGGCAGGAAGCCCTCAGCTCGCTCTGGCAGAAGGTCCGAGACGTCCAGGAGGAGCAACGCCATCGACTCGAGACCGCCGAAGCCGTCGCGGCCGCCGAAGTCGACGAGCTGCGCAACCGCCTACGCGGCCTGACCTCAGCCGGCCAGCTAGCCGGCCTGGTGCAGGACCGCGCCAGCTCCAAAACCTACCGCGAACACCTCGGCCTGATGACCGAGATCCGACAGGACTTCGAGCGCATGGCCGAGCTCCTGCAGCAGGACCCCACCCGACGCGACGTCCCCGAACGCGACGCAGCCGGCGACGAGCTCCCCGCCATCGATCGCATCGTCATCTACATCGACGACCTGGACCGCTGCCCACCTGACCGGGTCGTGGAGGTCCTGGAGGCCATCCACCTCCTGCTCGCCGTCCGCCTCTTCGTGGTCGTCGTCGCAGTAGACCCACGTTGGCTGCTGCGCTCGCTGACCGCCCACTACCGCGAGCTGTTCTCACCACCCGATGTCCGGGAGTGGGCCTCGACCCCCGCGCAGTACCTGGAGAAGATCTTCCAGATCGTCCTCACACTGCCCCCGATGGAACAGTCCGGCTACCGCCAGATGATCGACGACCTGGTCGGCCTCCGTGCGACCGAACAAACCACACCACCGCCGGCAACCACCCAGCCCGCCCAGACCCCATCCACCCCAGCCAGCTCAACCCTCTCCCAACCAGACGAGTCCGTAGCCGCCCCGCTCCACCTGGGCTCCACAGTGATCGACCGAGTCGACCCACTCGCACTAACCGAAGACGAGCTAACCCTCATCAACCTGCTCGGCCCACCACTCGTCAGCGGTCCCCGCTCGGTCAAACGCCTCGCCAACAGCTACGGCCTCCTGGTAGCCACCCAGCTGGAAGCCAACGGCCGCACCGACCTCGACCCGGTCCCAGACCTGGACGGTCAAGACACCTACCCCTACCGAGCCGCCATGACCCTGCTGGCCACAGTCATCGCCTTCCCCATGCTCGGCCCCGACTTCTTCCCCGACCTGCACCTGATCTCTCGAGCCCAACCGAGCATGTCCTGGAATGCCTACCGCGATCGCCTGCGGGGAAGCGATGGGAAGTGGTACGCACTGGTCCGAGCGCTGGACACCGTCACCGACCGATGCGCCGCAGCCAACCTCCGCCTCCCCGAGGACCTCCGCATCTGGACCCCCTGGATCGTCCCGGTCGGCCGCCTCTCCTTCCCCACCGGCACAGCGGTCAGCCAACTCCACTAACTTGTCCCCATGGGAAAGATCCTCGCCATCGCCTTCGGCATCCTCCTGCTGGCCCTCGGCGGTGTCTGGACCTTCCAAGGTCTCGGGTATCTGAAGGGCAGCTCCATGACCGGCAGCACGCTGTGGGCGACCGTTGGGCCGATTGTTGCCGCGTTCGGGGTGGCGCTGATCTTTGTGGCGCTGCGCGGAGCGCGGAAGCGCTGATTTATCCACACTGTCCACAGGTTCTTGTTCAAGGTTTGTGGATAAGGTTGAATATGGGGTATGGCGCGGGTCGAGTTGCATCGGTGGCCGGGGCACCCTGACGGGTTCACCCGGGCTGAGCGCCTGGGCGGGTCGTACGAGCTGTACTTCCCGGACCCGCTGGTCGGGCGCGAGTTCGAGCTGAGTGATGACGTGCTTGCCGCGTTGGAGGATGCCGCCGGGGATCTGGCGCGGCTGGATGCGACCGCGGCGGTGCTGACCAACAGCGAGGCGTTGGCGCGGTTGCTGTTGCGGGCCGAGGCGGTGGGGTCGTCGCAGATCGAGGGGCTGGTGGTCGGTGCGCGGCGGTTGCTGAAGGCCGACGTACTGCGGGAGCGGACCCAGGACGTGACGGCCGAGGAGGTGCTCGGTGCGGTCGACGCGATGACCTGGGTGACCGAGTCGGTGCAGGCCGGGGACAAGCTCGAGGTGGAGCATCTCCTGGAGGCGCATCGGCTGCTGATGGCGCAGTCGCCGACTCCGGAGTACGGCGGTGAGGTTCGGTATCTGCAGAACTGGATCGGTGGGCGCTCCCCCGCGGAGGCGTACTACGTGCCGCCGCCGGCGCACCTGATCGCGGACCTGCTGGCCGACCTGATGGCGTTCGTCCGCGATTCTCCCCTGCCGGTGCTGGCGAAGACCGCGATCGCGCATGCGCAGTTCGAGACCATCCATCCCTTTGCCGACGGCAACGGCCGGACCGGGCGCGCCCTGATCCATCTGATCCTCCGCGCCGACGGACTCGTCACCCGAACGGTCCCGCCGGTATCCCTCTCACTCGCCACGCACGCGACGCAGTACGTCGAAGCCCTCACCGACTTCCGGTACGTCGGACGCGCGACGACCGCCAAGGCGAAGGCCGCCGCGAACCCGTGGCTGCGGATGTTCGCCATGGCCTGCAGTCACGCCACGGCCGAGGCGGCTCGCTTCGAACAGACGGCCGCCGACCTGAAGACCGCCTGGCGTGAACGCGCCGCCCCGGTTCGGGCCGGCTCTGCCGCCGACCTCCTGATCGACGCGCTCCCGGCAGCCCCCGTCCTCACTCTCGCCGCCGCGGCGCAGCTCATCGACCGCTCCCAGCAGGCCGCGAACCAAGGCCTCGCGAAACTCGTCGAGGCGAGGGTCCTGCGCGAGGTGACCGACGGCCGACGCAACCGCGTCTACGAGGCGCCGGAGCTGATCGACGCGTTCACGCTGCTCGAGCGCCGGTTCGCCAGTCCGGCCGCGGACACCAGGGTCGAGCCGCCTAGCAGACCCGTCCCGGCAAGGCCAGAACCAACACACTAGGCGGTTTGACTTTCCTCTCCGGAACGAGCAAGAATTCGAACACATGTTCGATCCTACCGGGGAGAGATGATGGCGGAGCCGTTCGACTGGGACATCCTGCACCGACCGTCCGCGATGGCGATGGTCCGCGGCCAGCTCGGCTTCAGCTGGATGGTGCTGTCGGGCCGGCTCGCCCAACTGACCGACGAGGAGTACTTCTGGCGCCCCAGCAGCGACGCCATCACCGTGGTCCGGCGGCACCACGCGAGCCGCTACCGATCACTCGGCTCCGGTGAGTGGGTCGCCCAGTGGCCCGAGGAGCCGGACCATCGCGGCCCACGGACGATCGCCTGGCTGATCGCCCACCTGACCGAGATCTTCTTCGAGCGCTGGGAGTGGACCTTCGGTGCGAGTGTGCAGGGCGGCGCCGTGATCACTCTGCACGGCAACGCCCGCGACGCGGTCGCCTGGCTGACCTACTGGGTCGACGCCTGGCAGGACGCGATCGCCGCGCTGGACGAGGACGCGGTGATGACGGTCGGCCTCAGCCAGGCCAACGAGCTCGACGCCGCCGAGCCCTTCGGACACGTCGTGCAGCGCCTCAATCGGGAGCTCATCCACCACGGCTCCGAGATCATGACCCTCCAGGATCTGTATGCGGTCGCGGCGTGATGACCACAAGATGTGCGACACGCGGCGTGGCATTCCCACTAGATCTAGTAGTTCACGCCTAGAGTCTCCCTTGCTGGTGGTTCGGGCCGGAAGGCGTCGCGAGGCGTCCGAAGGACCGAGGCAAGAGGGGAATCCGGTGCGACTCCGGAGCTGCCCCGCAACGGTGAGCGGAGACCCTCCGCAAGTCCGAGTACCTGCCACCGGCGCGCGCACCGCCGGTGCGCGCTGTCCGAGACCTCGTGGGCGGGTCGCCGGGCGTGACGGCAGTGTTCCCGGCCGGTGCTGCCGGTCCCGCCGTGCGCCTGCCCGCGTGGTTCCGGGCTCCCGAACTCCTGTGGAGAGCACACCTGTGACCATTGCTTCAGCCGGGTCCGCGGCATCGGCGCCGTCAGCGCTGACGGCCCAGCCGGTCGACCTCACCGTCATCCGTCGTGACGGCAGCAGTACTCCGTTCGACGCCACCAAGATCTCCGCCGCCGTGACGAAGGCGTTCCTCGCCGTCGAGGGCACCGACGCCGGCGCCACGCACCGGGTCCGCGACCTGGTCGCCGACCTGACCGGCCGGGTCGTGAGCGCGCTGACCAGCCGCGGCCGTCACCACCCGGCCCGGCGCAGCGTGCAGGTCGAAGACATCCAGGACCAGGTCGAGCTGGCGCTGATGCGCGCCGGCGAACACCAGGTCGCCCGCGCCTACGTCCTGTACCGCGAGGAGCGGACCAAGGCCCGCACCCCAGCAGACGCATCAACCGTGACCGACAAGCCCGCGGTGACCGTCCGCGCGGCCGACGGCACCCGATCACCGCTCGACGTCGACCGCCTCCGCGTGATCGTCGCCGAAGCCGCCGCCGGCCTCGACGCGGTTGATCCCGAGCTGATCCTCAACGAGACGCTCGGCTCGTGTTACGACGGCATCGCCCAGCACGAGGTGGAGCTCGCGCTGGTGATGGCCGCCCGGTCGTACGTCGAGACCGAGCCGCAGTACAGCTTCGCCGCGTCGCGGCTACTGCTCGACCAGATTCGGCGCGAGGCGCTCGGCCGGGTGCACGGCGAGCCGCGTCAGGCCAGCCAGGCCGATATGACCACGGCGTACCTCGACTACTTCCCGCAGTACATCCAGGTCGGGATCGAGGCCGGTCAGCTCGACCCCGAGCTGGCTCAGTTCGATCTGCAGCGGCTCGCCGCGGCGATCAAGCCCGAGCGCGACCTCGACTTCACCTTCCTCGGGCTGCAGACGCTCTACGACCGCTACCTGCTGCACCTCGACAAGGTGCGCTACGAGCTGCCGCAGGCGTTCTTCCTCCGCGTCGCGATGGGGATGGCGCTCCGCGAGGACGACCGCGAGGCGCGCGCGATCCAGTTCTACGAGCTGCTGAGCTCCTTCCGCTTCATGTCCTCCACCCCGACCCTCTTCAACGCCGGCACCACCCGCCCGCAGCTGTCCTCCTGCTTCCTCACCACCGTCCAGGACGACCTCGCCGGCATCTTCACCGGCATCCGCAACAACGCCCTCCTGGCCAAGTACTCCGGCGGCCTCGGCAACGACTGGACCCCCATCCGCGGCATCGGGGCCAAAATCCACGGCACCAACGGCGAATCCCAAGGCATAGTCCCCTTCCTCAAGATCGCCAACGACACCGCGGTCGCAGTCAATCAGTGCTTCGCCCCGGAAACCCTCGTGTACACCGCGGCCGGCGCGACCGCCATCAGCGACATCAAGGTCGGCGATCTGGTGCTCGGTGCCAGTGGCCGGTACCGCGAGGTGACGAAGACTTTCGAGTACGAGCAGGACGGTCCGATGGTGGAGGTCGACGTCAAGCACTCGGTCGATCCGCTGGTGGTTACCGCTGGACACCCGTTCTATGCGATCCAAGGCGTGCCCCTCGAGCAGAGCAATGAGCGCACCCTGCAGTGGCTCGGCAACGGCAAGGTCACCGCCGGCTGGGTCGAGGCAGGAATGCTGAGCAAGGGCGACTACGTCGGCCAGGTCGTTCCGGAGGACATCGTCCCGGTGCGAGGACTGACCGAGGAGGACGCTCGGCTGTACGGCGTTCTGCTCGGAGACGGCCACCTGTCGAAGAACGGCAACCAGTGGGGTGTCTCCGGTAACCCGCGACGCGATACACACCTGTCGTTCGTTCGCGACTACCTCACCGCTCGCTCGATCCACTTCTGGGAGACCGGTCGAGACGATACGTATCGGCAGATCCACTGGTCCGCCGGACGTGGTCCGCGCAGAGATCCACTCACCGGCCGCATCGCGGGACCAGGTGACGCGACGCTGCCCTTCACCTACGACGACGTCTACGACGAGAACCACGCGAAACACATCTCCCGTCGGTTCGCACATCTTCCCCTGGACCAGGCTCGGGCGCTCGTCCGTGGTTTGCTCGAAACGGAGGGCGGTGTCTCACGAGGCAAGGAGATCTACTTCACCAGTACCTCGCGGGGGTTGGCGAGTGGCATGCGCTATCAACTGCTCCGGCTGGGAGTCCCGACCGCCGGTCAGTTCCGCGTCCGGGAAGGTGAACACGTCGGCCGTCGATCGGACGGCTCCGAGATCACGTTCTCGAAGCCGGTACGCGCGTACGACCTCCGCATTCCAGCTGTTCCAGGAATCGCCGAGGTCCTGGGGGTCACTCCGGTTCAAAGACTGAACTGGATCGCACACGAAGGCATGGTCTTCTCCCGCGTGCGCGAGGTGCGAAGGATCCAGATGGTTCCGGTGGTTCACGACCTCGAGGTCGACGTCGACGAGTCCTACATGACCGTTGCCGGCCTTGCTCACAACGGCGGCAAGAGGAAGGGTGCGGTCTGCGCGTATCTCGAGACGTGGCATATCGATGTCGAGGAGTTCTTGGAGCTGCGGAAGAACACTGGGGACGAGCGGCGGCGGACGCATGACATGAATACGGCGAACTGGGTGCCGGATCTGTTCGTGCAGCGGGTCGAGGCCGATGGGGACTGGACACTGTTCTCACCCGATGAGGTGCCGGATCTTCATGATCTGTACGGGCGGGCGTTCGCGGAGGCCTACGCGGCGTACGAGGCGGCGGCGGATCGCGGGGAGATCTGGGTGTTCAAGCGGGTCAAGGCGGTCGAGCTGTGGCGGCGGATGCTGACTGTGCTGTTCGAGACCGGGCATCCGTGGATCACGTTCAAGGACGCGGCCAATGTGCGGTCGCCGCAGCAGCATGACGGGGTAGTGCACTCGTCGAACCTGTGCACCGAGATCACGCTCAACACCACCGTGGACGAGACCGCGGTGTGCAACCTGGGTTCGGTGAACCTGGTCGCGCACCTGACCGCGGACGGACTGGACGCGGAGCTGCTGCGTGACACGGTGAAGACCGCGGTGCGGATGCTCGACAACGTCATCGACGTGAACTTCTACACCACGCCGGAGTCGGAGCGCGCGAACCAGCGGCATCGCCCGGTCGGCCTCGGTCTGATGGGCTTCGCGGACGCGCTCTTCGCGCTGCGGATCCCGTACGCGTCCGACGCCGCGGTCGAGTTCGCCGACAGCTCGATGGAGCAGATCAGCTACCACGCGATCGAGGCGTCCAGCGACCTCGCCGCCGAGCGCGGCCGCTACTCGACGTACGACGGATCGCTGTGGAGCCTGGGGATCCTGCCGATCGACTCGCTCGACCTGCTCAAGACCGCCCGCGGCGGTGACGTGATCGTCGACGAGAGCACCCGGCTGGACTGGGACACGCTCCGGGCCAAGGTCCTGCGCGACGGCATGCGGAACTCGAACGTGATGGCGATCGCCCCGACCGCGACGATCTCCAACATCTGCGGCGTCAGCCAGTCGATCGAGCCGGCGTACAGCAACCTGTTCGTGAAGTCGAACATGTCCGGCGAGTTCACTGTCGCGAACCCGTACCTCGTCGCCGACCTGAAGGCGCGCGGGCTGTGGGACCAGGTGATGGTGTCCGACCTCAAGTACCACGACGGCGTACTGGCCAGGATCGAGCGGGTGCCGGCCGACCTGCGGGAGCTGTACGCGACCGCGTTCGAGATCGACCCGCAGTGGCTGGTCAAGGCGGCGTCGCGCCGGCAGAAGTGGATCGACCAGGCGCAGTCGCTCAACCTCTACATGGCATCCCCGTCCGGTCGCGCGCTGGACGAGCTGTACCGGTCGGCGTGGCGTTACGGCCTCAAGACGACGTACTACCTGCGTTCCCAGTCGGCAACGCATGTGGAGAAGTCGACACTGCACGGCACCGACGGGCGACTGAACGCGGTTGCCGCGACCGCCTCGCCGGTGCAGGTCGGCCTGCCGCTCCCCGAACCCACGGGAGCGGTCTGCTCCATCGACGACCCGGACTGCGAGGCCTGCCAGTGAGCGCCATTTCCGTTGGAGCGGCCCGGGTGGAGGTCGCCGACAAGGCGATGATCAACGCTCGCGCCGACGTCAATCAGCTGCTGCCGCTGAAGTACACGTGGGCCTGGGAGAAGTACCTTGCCGCTTGCAACAACCACTGGATGCCGACCGAGGTCTCGATGCAAGCCGACATCTCGCTCTGGAAGTCTGGGGACGGCCTCACCGACGACGAGCGCCTGATGCTGAAGCGCAACCTCGGCTTCTTCGCCACCGCGGAGTCCCTGGTCGCGAACAACCTCGTCCTCGCGGTCTACCGCCAGCTCAGCAACCCCGAGTGCCGGCAGTACCTGTTGCGCCAGGCCTTCGAGGAGGCCGTACACACGCACACCTTCCAGTACATCTGTACGTCGCTCGGTCTCGACGAGGGCGAGCTGTTCAACATGTACCGCGAGGTGCCGTCGATCTCGGACAAGGACGCCTGGGCGCTGAAGTACACGCAGCACCTCGAGGACCCGGACTTCCGGACCGGGACGCCGGCCGCGGACGCCGCGTTCCTGCGCGACCTGATCGCGTTCTACGTGGTGTTCGAGGGGATGTGGTTCTACACCGGGTTCGCGCAGATCCTGTCGCTCGGCCGGCGGAACAAGATGGTCGGCATCGCCGAGCAGTACCAGTACATCCTCCGCGACGAGTCGATCCACCTGAACTTCGGCATCGACTGCATCAACCAGATCAAGCAGGAGAACCCGCAGCTGTGGACGGCCGCGTTCCAGGCCGAGGTCCGGCAGATGCTGACCGAGGCCTGCGAGCTCGAGGTCGCGTACGGCCGCGCCACGCTGCCGAACGGGATGCTCGGCCTGACCGCGGACCTCTGCGAGCAGTACCTGCACTTCATCACCGACCGGCGCGCAGAACAGATTGGTCTCGATCCGGTCTTCGGTGAAACGCGGAGCCCCTTCGGCTGGATGTCAGAGGTGATGGACCTGAAGAAGGAGAAGAACTTCTTCGAGACCCGGGTGATCGAGTACCAGTCCTCGAGCGGACTCAGCTGGGACTAAGCCGGACTGCGATGAGCTGGAGCTGGTACTGACCTGAACCGGAGGGCCCGCGGCGCAACTCGCCGCCCCGCGGGCCCTCCTCCCATCCCCCAACGGGTCAACGGGTCAATCAACGCGGGTTGTTCGCGTGGGTCAGGGTCTCCCAGGCGAAGAAGTAGTTTGCGCCGGCCGGGCGTTTGCTCTCGGTATAGCGCAGCGTCGTCGGCAGCTGCTGGCCGAGGCGGTTGTGGTAGTGGTTGTAGACGATCTCGCTGACCGGTCCGAGGCCCTTCTTCACCGTTCCGCCGCAGAGGTTCGACGGTGTCGGCGTACCGGTCTCGAGCCGGGTGTGGAAGTAGTAGGCGTCGGTCAGCCGCTTGCCGGCCTCGGCGTAGAGGTCGACGCCCTGGTGCCACGCGGTCTCGGCGATGTGCGTCGCGGCGGTCAGCCCCCAGCCGGTGTGGCCGAAGTCGCGGCACGTCTCCTGGGCGAGCCCGTTCGTGAACGTCGACTGTCCCTGCCAGTAGTCGATGATCTCCTCCCGGGTGTCCTTCGACGAGCACGTCGAGGGTGCCTTCGGGTAGGCGCCGTCGCTGGTCTCGTAGACGTACCCGGGCAGCCTGCCGCGCCAGATGCTCAGCGCCTTGTCGAAAGCCGCGTGGTCGTCGAGGAGCACCGCGATCCCGATCGCGGCGTCGGTCATGATCAGCTCCCAGTTGCCGTTCTTGCACCCGGCGCCGTCGCGCACCTCGGGCAGATAGACGGTGCGCAGCAGCTTCTCGAACCGCGCGCGCTGCGCCCACGAGCCGCCGTACGTGTGCTTGATCAGCTCACCGGCCCGCGAGAACGAGGCGCCGGACCAGCCGGTCTGCAGCGGAGCGTTGGTGTTCGTGTGGTCCTTGAGTACGGCGGACCACGCATCCATGATCTGGATCGCCTTCTTGGCGTAGCGGTCGTCGCGCGTGAAGTACCAGAGCAGCGCGTGCGTGTACGCCGCCAACGCGTCGTCGCGCTCCTCCGAACAGCCGTTGTTCGGGTTCGAGCTCGAGCCGCACTCGACGATCGCGCGCGGCTTCGGGGTGTAGGAGAGAGCGGCGTACGAGCTGGCTTTCATCGCGTCGTACGCCGCCTTCTGCGGCTGGGCGCCGGCCTGGACCTGCTGCCGGGCGAAATCGAGTTGCGCCTTGTCCACCAGCACGCCGGGGTGCTGGAAAGTCGCGGTAGGTGCGGCCTCGCTCGGTCGGGCCACGACGAGCGCGGTCGTGGTGGCAGTGACGGTGGCAACGAGGGTGACGAGCACGAGGAGTGGGCGATGCAGTCGGGTCATGGCTGTCTCCTGGGGGCGGTTGCGACAGGAAGCTACCCAACCTCGGACTATTAGTAAACCTTCCTAACCATATTCACCGAGGAAGTTTCACCAGCGTGACCAGCAGGTGCAGGCCGGCGAGGACGAGGAGGAGGATCGCCAGCTGGTGCAGCCCGGTCGTGGTTGCGCCGTGCTGGAAGAACCGGGCCTGGGCGGCGGCGGAGATGAGCGCGCCGACGTACACGCAGGTGCTCAGCAGGCCGGCGGACGAGCCCATCCGGGCCGGATCGGCCTGCTGGTACAGGGCGGTCTGGTTGGCGAGGCCGTTGAGACCCTGCGGGAGGCCGGCCACGACGCCGAGAATCGCCAGCAGCCACACGGGGGTATGCGGTCCGATGACGAGTTGCGCCACGGCCGCGGCGAGCAGGAAGATGCTTCCGGCAACCAGCTTGCCGCGGATGCGGGCGCTCCGGCCGGTGAACACGCTGACCAGTACGGCGGACAGCGACAACGGCAGCAGGAGCAGGCCGGCTTGCGACGCGCTGAGGCCGCGACCCTCCTCGAGCCACTGCGTGAAGCCGTAGAGGAACGAGTACGCGCCGACGAAGGCGAGGACCTGGCGGGTGTACGTCGCGATCAACGGGCGGTTGCCGGCGAGGACGCGGAGGTCGATGAACGGCTCGAGCACGCGGCGCTCGGCGAGGACGAACGTAGTACCGAAAGTCAGGGCCAGGACTGGTAGGTACCAGCGGGATACCTGCGGGTGCATCAGGAAGAGCATCAAGGCGATGAGAGTGCCGGTGAAGAGCGCGATGCCGAGGTAGTCCAGGTGGCCGGCGCCTCGGGTGCGGGTACTGCGTGGGAGCCAGAGCGCGCCGAGGACGACGCAGATGACGGCCAGGGGGACGTTGACGGTGAAGATCAGGTGCCAGCCGCCGAGCGCGATCAGCAGACCGCCGAGGGTCGGGCCGATGACCGCGATCACCTGGCGCGAGATCGAGAGGCCGCTGAGGACACCGGCCGGGGTTTCGATGCCGGTGCGGTCGGCTTCGCTGCGAATGAGGGACATTGCAGCCGGGTACGCCGCCGACGTACCGATCCCGAGCAGCACGCGCGACAGGACGAGTACGCCGAGCGTCGGCGCGAAGGCGGCAATCAGCCCGGCGACGCCGACCAGCGCAGTCGCCAGCAGGTAAAGCGATCGCGGCCCGAAGATGTCGACGAGCCGCCCGATCACCGGCTGGCCCACGGCGGTCGCCAGATACAACCCAGTGATCAACCAGGCCGTCTGCGAAGGCGGCACCCCAAACGCACTCCCGATCGGCACCAGAGCCACCGCAAGCATCGACGAATTGATCGGGTTCAGGGTGGAGCCCAGCAGCATCGGAGCGATCAACCGGCGATCGAACCGCCTACCAGAAGACGACTGCCCCGAGGCCCCAGGACCGGAATACGGAGGTGTCGAAGCCCCGTCCCGCGGGTCGGGCGAGGCATCCTGCGGGCGGACTGGCGGAGCGTCCGCCGAGCGGTCAGGCGAGGTGTCCTGCGCGTGGGCTGGCGGAGCGTCCGGCCGGTGCTCAGGTGGGGTGTCGTGGGGGTGGGTCAACGGGGGGTCGCCGCTTCGATGGCCTGGGTCAGGAGGGTGAGGGCTTTGAGGATGGTTTGGCGTTCGGGTTCTGTGCAGTGGTCGTGCAGGGCCTGGGTCAGCCACTCCTGGCGGACCTTGCGGTCGCCTTGGAGGAGGCGGCGGCCGCTGGTGGTGAGGGAGACGACCTGGCGGCGGCCGTCCGTGGGGTCGGGGTGGCGTTCGATCAGGTCGGCGTCGCGGAGGGCGCGCAGGATCGCCGCCATCGACTGCGGCCGCACCCGCTCGGCCGCCGCCAGCTCACTCGCCGATGCGGGCCCGTCCTTGTCCAGCCGGCTCAGCACCACCGCCTGCGACGGGGTCAACTCGTGCTGCGTCGACACCTCCCGCAACCGCCGCGTCACCCGCCCGACAACCACCCGGAGCTGACTCGCCGCCTGCACCGCCGAAGCCTCGACCATATAGACAGCCTAGACTGATCAGTTTGCCCTGTCTATCTGCCGGATGGGCGCTTCAGCTGACGGAGACCTCCAGGACCCCGATCACTTTCTCCAGCCGGGCGGCGACCCGGTCGGAGTCAAACCCGTTGCCCTCGACAACTACCCGCAGCAGCCCCTCGTCCAGCGACAGCGACAGCTCGCGGACGTCGTACGGGTTCAGGAGTACGGCGATCCGCGCCAACATTCCGCAGGTCTCCACGACCTGCGCCTCGAAGACTGTCACCGACCGCTCGACCGCGAGCAGACTCATCGCACGACCTCCTTGTGCCGCAGCAGACCGAACGTCATCCCGTCGACCAGCGCCTCCCACGACGCCTCGACGATGTTGTGGCCGACCCCGACCGTCACCCACGACCCCTCGCCGTCCGCGGTCTCGATCAGCACTCTGATCACCGCGTCCGTCCCGTGCCCCTGGTCGAGGATCCGGACCTTGTAGTCAACGAGGTCGAACTTGTTCACCACCGGGTACGCGCGCTCGATCGCCGTCCGCAGCGCGTGGTCCAGCGCGTTCACGGGCCCGTTGCCTTCACCAGTGACGATCTCCCGCTCGCCACCCGCGACGAGCTTCACCGTCGACTCCGACACCGCCTCGCCGTCCGCGCGCGACTCGGTGATCACCCGCCAGGACTCCACATCGAAGAACGACGCTCGTTGCCCGATCACCTCTTCGGTCAGCAGCAGCGAGAACGACGCGTCCGCAGCCTCGAAGGTGTACCCGCGCGACTCCATCTCTTTCACCCGCTCGGCCACCCGCCCGACCAACTCGCGGTCGTCGCCGAGGTCGAACCCGAGCTCGCGGCCCTTCAACTCGATACTCGCCCGGCCGGCCATCTCCGAGACAAGCATCCGCATGTCGTTGCCGACCCGGCCCGGATCGGTGTGCTGGTAGAGATCCGGGTCGACCTTGATCGCACTCGCGTGCAGCCCGGCCTTGTGCGCGAAGGCCGAGAGACCGACGTACGGCGCCCTGCTCGACGGCGGCACGTTCGTCACCTCGGCGATGGCGTGCGCGATCCGGAACGACTCGGCGAGCTTCCCGGACGGCAGCAGCTCCATGCCGCGCTTGAGCTCGAGGTTCGCCACGACCGCGAGCAGGTCGGCGTTCCCGGTGCGTTCGCCGTACCCGTTGACGGTGCCCTGGACGTGCGTGACGCCGGCCTCGACGGCGGCGATCGAGTTCGCCACCGCACAGCCGGCGTCGTTGTGGCAGTGGATGCCGAGCCGCGCTCCGGTGGATTCCAGGACGTCGTGGACGATCTCCTGGAGCTCCCGGGGCAGCGTCCCGCCGTTGGTGTCACACAGGGCGACCACGTCCGCGCCGGCCTCCGCGGCTACTCGGACGACCTCCAGCGCGTAGGCACGGTTGGCGCGGTACCCGTCGAAGAAGTGCTCGGTGTCGAGGAACACCCGTTGGCCGTGCTCCCGCAGGTGCGCGACGGTCTCGGCCACCATCCGCAGGTTCTCGTCGAGGGTCGTCCGGAGCGCCCGCTCGACGTGCGCATCGTGGCTCTTGGCAACGAGGGTGACGACACCGGCCCCGGAGTCACGCAGAGCCGCGACCTGCTGGTCGTCCGCGACAGCCGTTTCCGGCTTACGCGTCGCACCGAAGGCCGCGAAGGTGGCGGTCCGGAGGTTCAGCTCGGTCTTCGCCCGCTCGAAGAACTCGGTGTCCTTGGGCACGGCACCCGGCCAACCGCCCTCGATGAACCCGACGCCCAGATCGTCGAGGTGGTGGGCGATCGCAATCTTGTCCGCCACCGAAAGCGTCAGACCCTCCTGCTGCGCGCCGTCGCGCAGGGTGGTGTCGTAGACGTGGAACTCGTCCGAGATGCTCATGGGATCGGCCTTCCGGAAGGGGGCTGGCGGGTGTCACGAGGCAAACAAAAAACCTCCCGCAAGGTGCGAGAGGTCTGCGCGCTCAGGTACTGCCGGCTGAGCGCGCCTAGGTAATAATCCCCTGATAGTTCTGCATGACGTTTTGCAGTCTGCCACACAAACTGCGCACGATGATGCGCCCGTCTCGCATCACGAACATTCAGTACTCCGACCTGTACTCCAGCGCCCAGCGCAGTTCCCACCCACCTCCAGCACCTTCGAGGGGTTATCCCCTCGACACGCGGGTTCACCCCTGGCACACCAGCAGAGAACCCTCAACTGGCAGGGATAACCCCTCGGACGCGACCAGGCGAGAGGCGAGGGTGGGGTGGGGTGGGTGGGGGTAGGCGAGAGTTCAGGCGGTGAGTGACCAGCCCGGGTCGTCCCAGGCGGTGTAGAAGTCTTCGCGGGTCAACGGGCGCAGGCCCCAGGTCTCGCGGTCCAGGGATTTGTCGGTGAGGATGCCGTGGTCGTCCTCGAGGTGCTGCCACCAGTAGCGGCTGACTTCGCCGTCCTCGGCGGCGCCGAGCTGGCGTACGACGACCCACTCGCGCTCGTGCCAGACGGCTTCGTAGAGCCAGTCGGTGCCGTGGTCGTCGGCCACCGCGCCGTACGTGCGAGGCGCCGTACCGCGGTCCAGGTCACGGATCAGCTCGACGGTCGACCGGATCGCGGCGGCGGTCTGGGCCGACCAGCCGCGGCGCTCGGCGAGCTCCGCGTAGTAGGCCTCGACGTCGTCCGGGAAGCTGCTCATGTGGCCCGACCCTATCGGTGACCGGCTGCGGACCGCGACCACGCGTCCACAGCCGGCACCTAAGAAGCTGCTGTGAAAGTCAGCAGACCCTTCAGCAGACTTTTGTCATCCACCCGTGCGGGTCGGCCGCACGGCCGTACTGCACGTCGAGCAGCGCGCCGCGGACGGCGGCGGTCACCGGACCACCGTTGCCGTCGCCGATCTGTACTTCGCCGTCGTGCCACTTCAGCGACGCCACCGGGGTGACCACCGCGGCGGTGCCGCAGGCGAACACCTCACGCACCTTGCCGGTGGCCGCGCCCTCGCGCCACTCGTCGATCGAGATCTTCCGCTCGGTGACGTGGTGGCCGAGGTCCGTGACCAGTTTCAGGATCGAGTCCCGGGTGACGCCCTCGAGGATCGTGCCGGACAGCTCCGGCGTGACCACGGAGTTGTCGTCGAGGACGAAGTACAGGTTCATCCCGCCGAGCTCCTCGACCCAGGTCTTCTCGACCGCGTCGAGGAAGGCGACCTGGTCGCAGCCCTGCTCGATCGCCTCGGCCTGCGCGAGCAGCGAGGAGGCGTAGTTGCCGCCGGTCTTCGCCGCGCCGGTACCGCCCGGGGCCGCCCGGGTGTACTCCTCGCTCAGCCAGATCTTCACCGGCTTCACACCGCCGGCGAAGTACGACCCGGCCGGCGACGCGATCGCGACGTACGTGACCTGGGCGGACGGGCGGACCCCGAGGAACGGGTCGGACCCGAACATGAACGGCCGCAGGTAGAGCGACGTCTCGCCGCCGCCCGGCACCCAGGCCTTGTCCAGCTCGACCAGCTTGTACAGCGAGTCGAGGAAGGTGGCCTCGGGCAGCTCGGGCAGTGCGAGCCGGTGCGCGGACCGCGCGAACCGAGCCGCGTTGGCCTCGGGACGGAACAGGTGGATGGAGTCGTCGGGATGGCGGTAGGCCTTCATCCCTTCGAAGACGGATTGGGCGTAGTGGAACACCGCGGTCGCCGGAGACAGCTCCAGCGGCCCGAAGGCGGTGATCCGCGCGTCGTGCCAGCCCTTCTCGGCCGTCCAGGTGGCGATTGCCATGTGGTCGGAGAAGTACTGCCCGAACCCTGGGTTCGCCAGGATCTGGGCGCGCTGGTCGTCGCCGGCCACAGGGGTGTTGGGCTCAACGGTGAAGAGGAGATCGGCGCTCATAGCCGCACCGTACCTCTCGGCCAAGTGGTCATGCGAGTGTCACCTTTCAGCCCGCGGCGCGCTTGGCGATCGCGTCACCGATCTCGCCGGTGCTGCGGGCGGCGCCGGTGCGCTCCTCGATATCGGCCTCGACCGCCGCCTCGATAGCCCGGGCCGCCGCGGTCAGGCCGAGGTGCTCGCAGAGCAGCGCCGCGGACAGGATCGCCGCGGTCGGGTCGGCCTTCTGCTGGCCGGCGATGTCCGGCGCGGAGCCGTGCACCGGCTCGAACATGCTCGGCGCGGTCCGGTCCGGGTTGATGTTGCCGCTCGCGGCCAGCCCGATCCCGCCGCTGATCGCGGCCGCCAGGTCGGTGATGATGTCGCCGAACAGGTTGTCGGTGACGATCACGTCGAACCGGGCCGGGTCGGTGACCAGGAAGATGGTCGCCGCGTCCACGTGCAGGTAGTCGACGGTGATGTCCGGGAAGTCGGCCGCGACCTTGTCGACGGTCCGCTTCCACAGGTGGCCGGCGTACACGAGGACGTTGTTCTTGTGGACGAGCGTGAGCTTCTTGCGCGGCCGGGCCTGGGCCCGCGCGAACGCGTCCCGGACGACCCGCTCGACGCCGTACGCCGTGTTGACCGACACCTCGGTGGCGATCTCGGCCGGCGTACCGACCCGGAGCGCGCCGCCGTTGCCGACGTACGGGCCCTCGGTGCCCTCGCGGACGACGACGAAGTCGACCGCACCGGGGTCTGCCAGCGGGGAGCCGACGGACGGGTAGATCTTCGACGGCCGCAGGTTGACGTAGTGGTCCAGGGTGAACCGGAGCTTGAGCAGCAGACCGCGCTCGAGCACGCCGGACGGCACGCTCGGGTCGCCAACCGCGCCGAGCAGGATCGCGTCGTGCTTGCGGATCTCCTCGAGCTCGGCGTCCGGCAGCGTCTCGCCGGTGGCGTGCCAGCGCTTGGCACCCAGGTCGTACTCGGTCCGGTCGAACGTCACGCCGTGCTGGGCGGCAACCGCGTCGAGCACCTTGAGCGCCTCGGTGGTCACCTCGGGCCCGATCCCGTCACCGGGGACGACGGCCAGCGTGAAGTTCTTCTTGTCGCTCACTTCTTGGGTTCTCCCCCGTTGTCGCGGCGGTTCATGGCCTCTTGGACAGCCTTGACCTCGTCGGCGACGGGACGCACGGTACGGCGGCGCCGGGCCGCCTTCCGCTCGCGGGCGTCGATCGCGGGCCAGTTGGCTGGATACATGTCGTACATGCTGCTCCTCCCAAGGATTACGTGGGCGGAAGGGTGCGCACGAATTTACTCGCACGTCCGACTATTTCTCCACCATGCGGGCAGGTTGTCCCGGTATATGAGATCCGCGTGCGGCTCCTGGGCCGGAGCTGTGCAACTCTCAACCGGTGAGCGCTCCTCCAGAACTGCCGCCGCTGGTGTCGGCGGCCCTCAGCCTGTCCGGCCGGCGCGGTTTCGTCAGCTCCACCAGGAACGAGACCGGCCGCCTGCTCGCCGCTCTCGCCGCATCCAAGACGGGTCTGCTGGGTGAGCTCGGGACCGGCTGCGGCGTCGGCTCGGCCTGGCTGCGCAGCGGCGCCGGCGACGGAACCACCATCGTCACCGCCGAGAGCGACCCGCAGCTGGCGCAGGTGGTCGCGGAGCTGTTCGCCGCGGACGAGCGGATCGAGGTCGTCTCCGCGGACTGGACCGCGCTGATCGAGCGCGGGCCGTTCGCGCTGCTGTTCGTGGACGCGCGCGAGGCCAAGCTGTCGGCCCGCGACATCATCGCGGACGTGGTCGAGCCCGGCGGCTTCGTCGTACTCGACGACTTCACCCCGTCGGCGGTCTGGCCGCCGATGTACGAGGGCCGCGTCGACACGCTCCGCCAGGAGTGGCTGATGGACAAGCGCTTCACCACCGTCGAGGTGATGGTCGCCCCCGACGCGGCCGTCCTCCTCGCCACCCGGCACTGAAAGCGCTCTAAACAGAAGCGGGCCCGGGCTGTATGAGCCCGGGCCCTTGCCGGCCGCCATGCGCCTGCGGGCGGCCGACCGCTTCCAGTAAATCAGTCGTTCGTGTCAGGCCTCGAGATCGACCGTCCGGGCGGTGTCGGCCTGGACGACGGTGCTGATCTCGTCGAGGACGGCCGGGGCGATCTTCGAGTCGACCGAGAGCGCGACCAGGGCCTTGCCGCCCTTGCGGTCGCGGCTGACCTGCATGCCGGCGATGTTCACGTCCGCGTCGCCGAGGATGCGGCCGATCTGGCCGACGATGCCCGGCCGGTCCTCGTAGGTGAAGAACGCGAGGTGCGCCGACAGCTCGATCTCGACGTCGAACCCGTCGATCTCGACCAGCCGCTCCGACTGCCGGACGCCGACCAGCGTGCCGGACACCGACACCTGCGCGCCGTCGGCGAGCGTGCCGCGCAGCGTGATCAGGTTGCGGTGCTCGGGGCTGTCGTGGTCGGTGACGAGCCGGACCTCGAGGCCCCGCTCGGCCGCGAGCAGCGGCGCGTTC
The DNA here is from genome assembly GCF_040638345.1 of Kribbella sp. NPDC026611. Taxonomy (NCBI): domain Bacteria; kingdom Bacillati; phylum Actinomycetota; class Actinomycetes; order Propionibacteriales; family Kribbellaceae; genus Kribbella; species Kribbella sp. NPDC026611. The sequence goes on along the minus strand of NZ_JBEZYC010000007.1, from coordinate 315,752 downwards.
ACGTACGAGACGTTGTCCTCGACGACATCCGCGAAGACCCCTTTGAGCGCGGCGAGCTCGAGCACCTTGACGTCGTACTGCGTGATCTCGCCGCGGACCTCGACGTCGAGCTGCTGCGCGACGCCACCGGCGAGCGCGGTGAAGATCCGGCCGAGCTTCTCGGTCAGCGCGATCCCCGGGCGCACGTCCTCGGCGATCACCCCGCCCTGCACGTTGACCGCGTCCGGCACGAGCTCACCCGAGAGCGCCAGCCGGACCGACTTCGCGACCGCGATCCCGGCCTTCTCCTGCGCCTCGTCGGTGGACGCCCCGAGGTGCGGGGTGACCACGACGTTCTCGAACTCGAACAGCGGCGAGTCCGTGCACGGCTCGGACGCGAACACGTCCAGCCCGGCGCCGGCCACCCGGCCCTCCTTGAGCGCGCTGTAGAGCGCCTGCTCGTCAACGATGCCGCCGCGGGCCGCGTTCACGATGATCAGCTCGGGCTTGACCTTGTGCAGCTCCTCGTCGCCGATCAGGCCGATCGTCTCCGGGGTCTTCGGCAGGTGCACCGAGATGAAGTCGCTGGTCGCCAGCAGCTCGTCCAGGGTGGCGAGCCGGACGCCCATCTGCGCGGCCCGGCCGGCCTGCACGTACGGGTCGTAGGCGATCACGTTCATGCCGAAGGCGGCCAGCCGCTGCGCGACCAGGACGCCGATCTTGCCCAGGCCGACGATGCCGACGGTCTTCTCGAACAGCTCGACACCGGCGTACTTGCTGCGCTTCCACTCGCCGTTCTTGAGCGACTCGTTCGCGGCCGGGACGCGGCGCGCGGACGCGAGCAGCAGCGCGACCGCGAGCTCGGCGGCGCTGACGATGTTGGAGGTCGGCGCGTTGACCACCATCACGCCCGCCTGGGTGGCGGCCTTCACGTCGACGTTGTCCAGGCCGACACCGGCCCGGGCGACGACCTTCAGCTTCTTGGCGGCGGCGAGCGCCTCGGCGTCCACCTTGGTGGCGCTGCGGATCAGGACGGCGTCGACGTCGGCGATGGCCGGGAGCAGCTCGGCGCGATCGGCACCGTTGGCGTGCCGGATCTCGAAGTCGGGACCGAGGGCCTCGACGGTGGCCGGGCTGAGCTCTTCGGCGATCAGGACGACGGGCCGGTTTACGTCAGTCATGGAGGAATCTCCTGCCAGCGGTAGGGCTCATGTGATGAACAGAGCACCGCGCTGTGCCCGCTGGGCTCAGCCTACCTCGTCCGGTCGCGGAGTGTGTTGGCGACCCAGATCGCGGGCCGTCAGTCGGTGTCAGTCGGTGTCGCAGCTGGCCGGCGGGTTGGTCATCGACTTGGCCTCGTCGAGGACCAGCTTCCCGGCCTGGCGGATCAGGTGGTACCGGTAGTCGAGCCGGTTGCAGTTCCGCCCGTCGGCGCCGCTCGCCGTCGGCGAGAACAGCGCGTTGAAGGTCAGCCGGGCGTAGGCGCCGCCGTCCGCGGACGGGCTGACCTCGGTGAGCTTGGGCCCGAAGAAGTACGTCGTTGCGTGGCTGTGGGCGTCGCGCGTCACGGTGAGTGTCTTGGCCAGCCGGGGCGAGTACAGCGCCTGCACCGACCGGAAGTCGCGCTTGTTCTCCAGCGTCAGGTAGCTGGCGAAGAGCTTCTGCACCTCGACGCCCAGCGGTGTGCGGGCGACCTGCAACTCCGGAGCGATCGGGGTCTGTGAGCCGCGCGAGTTCGTGCAGCTGCCGCCGGCTTCGGGGGTCACGCCGACCGGCGGCGTGGCGGCGTACCCCTGGAGTTTGCCGAACGGGACGATCGTGCTCGCCTGGACGGTGTCGCCGACGACCAGACCGATCACCTGACCGGCTTTGTCGACGACCGGACCGCCGAGCTTGCTCGCGTTCATGACCGTGCTCAGCGCGGTCGGGTCGGCGACCGAACCGATCGGGTTGGCCACCTGCTTCCCGGCCATCGTGTAGCCGATCAGCGCCCGCTGGGCCTTCGGATCGGGATCACCCGGCGCGACCTTCGCGGAGTTGCCGGTGGCGAGACCGATCGGTTGCAGTACGGCGACGCCGTCCTCACTGGTGCCGATCAGGTTCGCCCGCCGGATCCGGCCGTCCGGGGTGACCACCACGGTCGCCAACGGCCGCTCCACGGCGGACGCGGCGGTCAGCACCCGGCCGTTGTCGAGCAGTACGCCGGACGCCTCGCCGGTGCCTCCACACGTCGTGGACAGCACCCGCACCACGGCCGGCCCGACCGTCGTCAGCACCTGCTTCGTGTCGATGCCGAGCGTCTGCGACCGGAAGAGCCAGCCCGCGGTCGCGCCGCCCGCCACGACCACCAGCAGCACGAGGAACCCGGCCAGGAACCGGCCGAAGATCCACGGCCCGCGCGGCGGCGGCTCCTGCGGCGCACGGACCGGGGCGGTCTGCAGCTGGGTCAGCGTCCCGGCTCCCGCCGGAATCCGCCGAGGCGGCCGCGGCAGCCCGTTCTCTCCCACCGCTCACTCCCCAACAGTTCACCAGTCCAGACCACAACGATCACCCATTGTGTCAAACAAAAGGGCCCGAGCCAGTGGCTCGGGCCCCTCGTGTCCTCAACGTCAGCGGGCGGACGAGCCCTCGACATAGTCGTCGTCGTGGGACTTGACCCACGCCATCAGGCCGCGCAGTTCCTTGCCCACGGCCTCGATCGGGTGCGACTCGCTCTGCTTGCGGAACTCGGCGAACTCCGGCGCGCCGGCGTCCTGGTCCGCGATGAACCGGGCCGCGAAGGTGCCGTCCTTGATGTCCGCGAGCACCTCCTGCATCCGGGCCTTCACCGACGCGTCGATGATCCGCGGCCCGGAGACGTAGTCGCCGTACTCCGCGGTGTCGGAGACCGACCAGCGCTGCTTCGCGATGCCGCCTTCGTAGATCAGGTCGACGATCAGCTTGAGCTCGTGCAGGCACTCGAAGTACGCGACCTCGGGCTGGTAGCCGGCCTCGGTGAGTACCTCGAAGCCGTTCTGGATCAGCGCCGACACGCCACCGCAGAGGACGGCCTGCTCACCGAACAGGTCGGTCTCGGTCTCCTCGGTGAAGGTGGTCTTGATCCCGCCGGCCCGCAGGCCGCCGATGCCCTTGGCGTACGAGAGCGCCAGGTCCCACGCCTTGCCGGTCGCGTCCTGCTCGACCGCCACCAGCACGGGTACGCCGCGGCCCTCGGAGAACTCGCGCCGGACCAGGTGTCCCGGGCCCTTCGGGGCGACCATGAAGACGTCCACACCGGCCGGCGGCTTGATGTAGCCGAACCGGATGTTGAAGCCGTGGCCGAAGACGAGCGCGTCGCCGTCGACCAGGTTCGGCTCGATCGCCTCCTTGTAGAGCTTGCGCTGCGCCGGGTCCGGAGCCAGCACGACGATGACGTCGGCCTCCTCGCAGGCCTCGGCCGGCGAAACCACCCGCAGGCCCTGGGCCTCGGCCTTGGCGCGGCTCTTCGAACCCTCCGGCAGACCCACCCGGACGTCGACGCCGGAGTCGCGCAGCGAGAGCGCGTGGGCGTGGCCCTGGGAGCCGTAACCAAGGACGGCCACGTGCCGGCCCTGGATCACCGACAGGTCGGCGTTGTCGTCGTAGAACATTTCAGCAGCCACTTCTGGCGATCTCCTCTGTCTGGAAGTGCTTTGGAGGGGTACGGCGCTTGTTGTCGGCTCAGCCCTGACGGGCCGGGGCCACGGCGGAACGGCCCGGCGGCGGCGCCGGTACCGGGTGGTGACGGTCTGCGGGTCGCGCCTGGACGGTGGGTGGGCCGGACGCGACGTGTGGGGGCGGCACCGGAACCGGCCGGAGGGTGCGGTCGGAGATGGAGCGGCTGCCCCGCCCGATCGCCACCATGCCGGACTGCACCAGCTCGCGGACGCCGAAGGGTTCCAGCACCCGGAGCATGGCCTCGAGTTTCTCGGGATTACCGGTCGCCTCGATCGTGATCGCGTCCGGTGCCACGTCCACCACCTTGGCACGGAACAGCTGGACGGTCTCCAGCACCTGTCCCCTGGTCAGGGTGTCGGCCTTCACCTTGACCAGCAGCAGTTCGCGCTGCACGGTCTGGGCCGGCTCGAGCTCGACGATCTTGATCACGTTCACCAGCTTGTTCAGCTGCTTGGTGATCTGCTCCAAAGGCTGCTCGTCCACGCTGACCGCGATGGTCATCCGGGAAACCTCCGGGTGCTCGGTCGGGCCGACCGCGAGCGAGTCGATGTTGAACCCGCGCCGCGAGATCAGCGCCGCCACCCGGGCCAGCACGCCGTGCTTGTTCTCCACCAAGATGCTGAGTGTGTGCTTCGACATCATCGTCCTCGCTTCGCTGCGGGCGACGATGTCGCTCGGACGCTGTGTTGGATTGTTCCTTCGCTTCGCTCAGTCACTAGAGCTCCTCGCTGTCCCAGGCCGGGGCCATGTCGCGGGCGATCTGGATCTCGTCGTTGCTGACCCCGGCGGCGACCATCGGCCAGACCATCGCGTCGCGGTGCACGACGAAGTCGACCACCACCGGCGCGTCGGTGACCGCCATCGCCTTCTCGATCGTCGCGTCCACCGAGTCCTTGTCCGAGCAGCGCAGCCCGACGCCGCCCATCGCCTCGGCCAGCTTGGCGAAGTCCGGGATCCGGGCCGAGTGCAGGTCGGTGTTGGAGTACCGCTTGTCGTAGAACAGCGTCTGCCACTGCCGGACCATGCCCAGCGACTGGTTGTTGATCACGGCAACCTTGATCGGGATGCCCTCGAGCGCGCAGGTGACCAGCTCCTGGTTGGTCATCTGGAAGCAGCCGTCGCCGTCGATCGCCCACACGGTCTTGTCCGGGCGCGCGACCTTGGCGCCCATCGCGGCCGGTACGGCGTACCCCATGGTGCCGAGGCCGCCGGAGTTCAGCCAGTGCCGCGGCTTCTCGAACGGGAGGAAGTGCGCGGACCACATCTGGTGCTGTCCGACGCCCGCGGTGTAGATCGTGTCCGGGCCGGCGATCTGGCCGATCCGCTGGATCACGTACTGCGGGGAGAGCGTGCCGTCCTCGGGCTCGTCGAAGCCGACCGGGTACTTCGCCCGCACCGACTCGAGCTGTTTGCGCCAGGCGTCGTACGACGGGGTGCGGCCGGAGCTCGCGACCTCGGTGCGGAGCGCGGCGATCAGGTCGGTGATGACCTCCTTGCAGTCGCCCACGATCGGCACGTCCGCGGCCCGGTTCTTCCCGATCTCGGCCGGGTCGATGTCGGCGTGGATGATCTTCGCCTCGGGCGCGAACGAGTCCAGCTTGCCGGTCACCCGGTCGTCGAAGCGCGCGCCCAGCGTGATCAGCAGGTCGGAGCGCTGCAGGGCGCCGACCGCGGACACCGAGCCGTGCATCCCGGGCATCCCGAAGTGCAGCTCGTGGGTGTCGGGCAGCGCGCCGCGGGCCATCAGCGTGGTGACGACCGGGATGCCGAGCAGCTCGGCGAGCTCCTTCAGCTCCTCCTCGGCCTTGGCCCGGATCACGCCGCCACCGACGTACAGGACCGGCTTCTCGGCCGCGACGATCAGGCGGGCCGCCTCCCGCACCTGCTTCGGGTGCGGGCGGGTCACCGGCCGGTAGCCGGGCAGCGAGAGCTCGGTCGGCCACTGGAAGTCGACCGTCGCCTGCATCGCGTCCTTGGTCACGTCCACCAGGACCGGACCGGGGCGGCCGGTGGAGGCGATGTGGAACGCCTCGGCGATCGTGGTGGCGATGTCGTTCGGGTCGTTGACCAGGAAGTTGTGCTTGGTGATCGGCATCGTGATGCCGCGGATGTCGGCCTCCTGGAAGGCGTCGGTCCCGATCGCGGCACTGGCCACCTGACCGGTGATCGCGACGATCGGGACCGAGTCCATGTAGGCGTCGGCGATCGGGGTGACCAGGTTGGTCGCCCCCGGACCCGAGGTCGCCATGCACACCCCGGTCTTGCCGGTCGCGGCGGCGTACCCCTGGGCGGCGTGGCCGGCGCCCTGCTCGTGACGTACCAGGATGTGGCGGATCTGGGTCGAGTCGAGCATCGGGTCGTACGCCGGGAGGATCGCGCCGCCCGGGATGCCGAAGACCGTGTCCACTCCGGCATGTTCCAGTGCGCGGATCAGAGCCTGTGCCCCGGTCAGCTGCTCACTCATGAGAGTGCCTTCCTGTCCTGTCACGCTGTTTGGCTGTGCTCAGTGCTTTGTCGCGACCGATCCATCCTCGCTCGTGGCTGTTTCCCGTGCGCTCCCGGGTCGCGGATAGTCGCACTGGCAACAAAAAACCCCTTCGGCCGGGTTGGCTGAAGGGGCGCGCTCGACTCGGTGGTCGCGTCAGTCGGCGCGCCGCACAAGTACGAGGAGAATCGATCGCATGTAGGCATTATTCGCCGACAGACCGCGACCGGGTCAAGCCGGACGCCTCCGCGTCTCATTTCCTGAGACGCTCGTCTTTAGATGCGGCCAATGCCTCCGGACTTCGGCTTGGGCAGTACGGCGGTCTCGTTCGCCGCCAGGAACACCGCTGCCTCGTACGGGATGCCCTGGCGGTCGCGATCCGTCTGCAGCTCGGCCGGCACCGGCCGGGTGGGCAGTACGGCGGGCGCCTCGCCACGCAGCCCGGCGCGCAGGTCGCCGATCAGGTCCTGCGGATCCCTGACGACGGCTGACGCACGCTGCGGGATCGGCTCGGTCGCTGCGAGGTGTCTGGTGTGTGCGGTCAGGTCCCGCCAGCTCATCCGGTGCGCGGTCAGCTCTCGTAGCAGCAGGTGCAGCTGGTCGAGGTTGAACGCGCGTTGCGGGAACAGCTCGTCGCTCTGCGGCAGGGTGTACCGGTGCCTGCCGTGGATGTCGATCTGCGACTCCAGGAACGGCATAGACACGTCACGCCGTACGTCGAGGTCGGAGCCGTCGCTGAACGCCGGTACGGCGAGGGACTCACGGTTGCGCTCGGTCAACAGATTCAGGCCGCGGTGGAGACCGCCCTGCAGGCTCAGGTCGGACTTGTCCGCGTCGCTGACGGCCGCGGCGACCGGCCGTTCGGCGGTGGCACCGGTGATGATGCCGGTCTCTTTGTCGATGGCGACGACCTGTGTGGCCATGATCAGCTCGTCCACGGTGCCGTAGCCGTCCTGGGTGAACAGCTCCATCGGCTGGTAGCCGTGCTGCTGCTCGTACTCGCGCATCGCCTGGTGGGCCGCGACGACGCTGAGCCGCTCGCGCTCCGGGGTCAGGGTGTAGGTGAGCGGCCTTGCTGGTTGCAGGGTGGCCTGTCGTTCGTCCAGCTGGCTCAGCAGCGCCCTCTGCGGGTTGAGGTCGTACGCGCCGCCCGCCTCCTGCACGTGGTCGTGGTGGATGCCGGCGATCAGGGCGTAGGCCACTGAGTCGGGCGGCGCCGCGCCGGTCTCGACCAGCCGGGCCGCGCCGCGCGCCGCGTGCCAGGCGACGCGGAGGTTGTGCGTCGCGTTGTGGCTCGCCCAGCCGTCGCGGAAGCGGTTGTCGGTGCCGTAGCGGCGTACCAGGTACTCGAACTGGGCGCGGACGATGGCGACCGCTGCCGATTCGAGTTCATGGACGCGAGGCATGACTCACCGTACTGAGCCGTGCGGGTCAGACGCAGACGGCGCCTTCCGAGGCGGAGCGGACCAGACGGGTGTACTTGCCGAGAACGCCTTTCGTGATGGCGGGTGTCTTCGGGGTCCAGCCCTGCTTGCGGCGCTCGAGCTCGTCGGCGGTCACGTGCAGGTCGAGGGTGCGGTGCTGCACGTCGAGGGTGATCCGGTCGCCGTCGTGGACGAACGCGATCGGCCCGCCGTCGACGGCCTCGGGCGCGACGTGGCCGACGCAGAGTCCCGTCGTACCGCCGGAGAAGCGGCCGTCGGTGAGCAGCAGGACGTCCTTGCCGAGGCCCGCGCCCTTGATCGCGCCGGTAACCGCGAGCATCTCGCGCATCCCGGGGCCGCCCTTCGGCCCTTCGTACCGGATCACGACCACGTCGCCGGGGTTCAGGTCCGGTACGGCGTCCATCGCGGCCCGCTCGCCGTCGAAGACGCGTGCCGTGCCCTCGAACACGTCGGAGTCGAAGCCGGCGCTCTTGACGACCGCACCGTCGGGCGCGAGCGAACCGTGCAGGATGGTGATGCCGCCGGTGTGGTGGATCGGCTTGTCCAGCGCCCGGATGATCGTGCCGTCGACGTCCGGCGGGGCGATGTCGGCCAGGTTCTCCGCCATCGTCTTGCCGGTGACGGTCAGACAGTCGCCGTTCAGCAGCCCGGCGTCGAGCAGCGCCCGCATCACCACGGGGATGCCGCCGACGCGGTCCACATCATTCATGACATAGCGTCCGAAGGGCTTCAGGTCCCCCAGGTGCGGCACTCGCTCGCCCACCCGGTTGAAGTCGTCCAGCGTCAGCGGCACGTCCGCTTCCCTGGCGATGGCGAGCAAATGCAGAACCGCATTGGTAGAACCTCCCAGGGCCATCACCACGGCGATCGCATTCTCGAAAGCCTCCGTCGTCAGGATCTGCCGTGCCGTGATGCCGTTCTTCAGCAGATTGACCACCGCCTCGCCGGACTTCCGCGCATAGCCGTCCCGCCGCCGGTCGACCGCCGGCGGAGCAGCCGAACCGGGCAGCGACATCCCGAGCGCTTCGGCGGACGCCGCCATCGTGTTCGCGGTGTACATGCCGCCGCACGCGCCCTCGCCCGGACAGATCGCCCGCTCGACCGCGTCGACCTCGTCCTGCGTGATCAGCCCGCGCAGGCAAGCGCCGACCGCCTCGAACGCGTCGATGATCGTGACGTCCTTGTCGCCGAGCTTGCCCGGCATGATCGAGCCGGCGTACAGGAACACACTCGCCAGGTCGAGCCGCGCGGCAGCCATCAGCATGCCGGGCAGCGACTTGTCGCAACCGGCCAGCAGCACCGAGCCGTCGAGGCGCTCGGCCTCCATCACCGTCTCGACCGAGTCCGCGATGATCTCGCGGCTGACCAGCGAGTAGTGCATGCCGACGTGACCCATCGAGATCCCGTCGGACACGCTGATCGTCCCGAACTCGAGCGGGTACCCGCCGGCCGCGTGCACGCCGTCCTTGACCGCCTTCGCGAGCCGGTCGAGGGAGAGGTTGCACGGGGTGATCTCGTTCCAGCTGGACGCGACGCCGACCTGCGGCTTGGCCCAGTCGTCGTCGCCCATGCCGACCGCGCGCAGCATTCCTCTGCTGGCGGTGGCCTCCAGGCCGTCGGTCACTGTCCGGCTGCGTGGCTTCACATCGACCATGCAGCCCACACTAAACCGGTTGGTGCGCACGGCGCCGTACCTCCAAGCTTGCGAGCGTGGACCCTTACGGCGACGAACAGCTGGTCGAGCTCTACGACCTCGACAACCCCGACGGCGATGATCACGCGTACTACCGCGCCCTCGCGGACTCGCTCGACGCCCGCAAGATCCTCGACCTCGGCTGCGGTACCGGACTGCTCACCCGCTCGTTCGCGCGCCCGGGTCGCGAGGTGATCGGCATCGACCCGAGCCGCACGATGCTCGACTACGCCCGCCGTACGCCGAGCCCTGTCACCTGGACCTGCGGCGATCACCACGCCATCGAACCCACCGGCGACGTGGATCTGGTGGTGTGCACCGGCAACACGCTCATGCACATCGCCGACCTGGGAACGGCGCTGACCGCGATCGCCGCCGCCCTCCGCCCCGGCGGCGTCTTTGCGTTCGAGTCCCGCAACCCGTCCGCCCGAGCCTGGGAGTCGTGGACCCGCGAGGCAACGTACGGCGAACGCGACACTCCGATCGGCCACCTCACCGAATGGCTAGACCTGATCGAGGTCGCTCCTGATGGCCGGGTCGTCTTCGACGCCCACAACGTCTTCCCCAACGGCTCCGACCGCATCTACCGCAACACCCTGTACTTCCGCTCGGCGGACGCGCTGACAACAGCCCTCGGCCAGGCCGGCTTCACCGCCACCGTCGACGCCGACTGGCACGGCACCCCCCTTCACCGAAGCCGCCCACCTGATCGTCGTCCGCGGCCGCCACTAAGCTAGGGCGTACTGCGACTGGCGAAGGTGGGTTACCACCGGGGAGCAACAGTTGGGGCGTCGTCCGCCTGGGCGCTTCCTTCCCTGGAGGTGTCGCGTGGAGTTGCGCTACGGGAGTAATCCACATCAGTCCGCGTCGGCCGAGCTTGGTCCGATCAGCGTGCGGGCGGGCAGTCCGTCGTACATCAACCTGCTGGATGCCGTGACCGGGTGGCAGTTGGTGCGGGAGGCTGGTGAGGCGTTCGGCGTACCGGCCGCCGCGTCCTACAAGCACGTGTCGCCGGCAGGTGCCGCGCTGGGCGACAGTGTCACGGACGCCTATCGGCGGGCGCGGGACGCGGATCCGAAGTCGTCGTACGGCGACTTCGTGGCAGTGTCGCAGCCGGTGGACGCGGAGCTGGCCGATGTACTGCGGCGAGTGGTGTCGGACGGGATCATCGCGCCGGGGTACGAGCCTGGCGTGGTCGAGGTGCTGGCAGCGAAGAAGCGCGGGACCTACCTCGTGCTGGAGGCCGATCCGGACTTCGAGCCGCCGGCGGACGAAGTGCGCGAGATGTACGGCGTCCGGCTGACCCAGCAGCGCGACGAACTGCCGTTGCCCCGCACGCTTCCGGACGACGTCCTCCTCGGCATGATCGTCGCCCGCTACACGCAGTCCAACACCGTGGTGATGCTCAAGGACCGGATGACCATCGGCATCGGCGCCGGCCAGCAGTCCCGGGTCGACTGCACACGCCTCGCCGGCGAGAAAGCTGCCGTCTGGGCCCAACGTGCGGGCGTTCCCCTGACCGACGTCTCGATGGTCTCGGACGGCGCACTCCCCTTCGCGGACAACGTCGAAGAAGCCGCCCGGTACGGCGTCACCCACATCGCCGAACCCGGCGGCTCCATCCGCTCCCCCGAGATCGCCACCGCCTGCGCCGACCACGGCATCACCTGGACCCCCACCGCCGTCCGCCTCTTCAGACACTGAAACTGCAGGCCTGTCAGCCGCCGGCGACACTCGGGAGGATCATCAGTTCGTCGCCCTCGGACACGGGAGTGTCGAGGCCCGAGAGGTCGCGGATGTTGTTGTCGCCGAGGTAGACGTTGACGTGGCGGCGTACTGCGCCCTGTTCGTCGGTGAGGCGGCGGCGGAGGGGTGGGTCCAGGGCGGCGAAGACCTCGGCGACTGTCGTGCCGGCGGCCTCGACGCGGTCGGCTCCGCCCGCGAAGGGGCGGAGGACCGTGGGGAGGCGTACCGCGACCAATCAGATCACCGCTGCGCGGACGGTCAGCACGTCAGGCAGGTGCCTGGCGACCTCGACCCAGCTGTCGCCGGCGTCGGCGGACGCGTAGACGCAGCCGTCGCGCGTGCCGACGTACACGCCGGCCGGGTCCGCGGCGTCGACGGTCATCGCGTCCCGCAGTACCGGGACGTAGGACTCGTCAGGGAGCCCGTTCGTCAGCGGTTCCCACGTCGACCCGGCGTCGCGCGAGCGGTAGACGCGGCACTTCGCCTCGGTCGGGATCCGGTTCGCGTCGGCGACCAGCGGGAAGACGTAGACCGTCGCGGGCTCGTGCGGATGCACCACGATCGGGAACCCGAAGTCCGACGGCAGCCCGTCCGCGATCGACTTCCAGACCGCGCCCCCGTCGTCCGACCGGTAGACCCCGTGGTGGTTCTGCGCGAAGAGCCGATCGGGTACGTCGGGATGCGCGGCCAGCTTGTGCACACACTGCCCGAACTCCGGGTACGGGTCGGGGAAGAACTTCGCCTGGATCCCCTGGTTCCTCGGCGACCACGTCTCGCCACCGTCGGCCGTCTGGTACACCCCGCCCGTCGACATCGCCACGCTCACCCGCGCGGGATCGGTCGGGTGCGGCAGCACGGTGTGCACCGCCTGTCCACCGAAACCAGCACCCCACTCGGCCCGGTGCGGGTGGTCCCACAACCCACGGACCAGCTCGAACGTCACTCCCCCGTCGGTCGATTTCCACAGCGCCGACGGCTGCGTCCCGGCGTACACGACCTCCGGCTGACCGACCGGCCCCGGCTGGATCTGCCAGACCCGCTCCAGCGACGCGTCGGCGTCCGCAGGGAACCCGATCGACCCCTCCGGCGGTTCCGCCCAGGTCGCGCCCAGGTCGTCCGAGTGGAAGACCGCCGGCCCCCAGTGCTCGCTCGTCCCGCCGACGAACAGCCGCGGCCGCTCACCCCGGGTGTCCACGCCGACGGCGTACACGCCCTGCATCTCGAACTCGGGCACCAGCCGGCTCCGCCACTCCCGGCGCGCGGCATCGCTCCGGGCGATCCAGAGACCCTTCTTGGTCCCGATCAGCAGTACGGCCTCGGACATCGTCGTCCGCCTCCTAGCGCCTAGCGAGCTGGGCCCGCCACCACGTTGATCAGCGGCTCGCCGGCCGCGTACCGCTCCAGCTGAGCCTTGACCAGGCGGGCAACTCGGGGCGCGAAGGCCGTCGAGGCGCCGCCGCGGTGCGGGTTGATCAGTATGTTCGGAGCAGACCACAACCGATGTCCGGCAGGCAACGGTTCGGGGTCGGTGACGTCGACCGCCGCGCTGATCCGGCCGGTCCCGAGCTCCTTGAGGAGCGCCTCGGTGTCCACGATGACACCGCGCGCGACGTTGACCAGCAGCGCGCCGTCCTTCATCCGGGCCAGGAACGTCGCGTCGACCATCCCGCGCGTCTCGTCGGTCGCCGGCGTCAGCAGTACGACGACATCCGCGCGCGGCAGCAGCTCCGGCAGCTCACCGATCGGGTGCACACCCTCTCGCGCCGACCGCGCGACCCGGATCACGTCGCACTCGAACCCGGCCAGCCGCCGCTCCAGCGCCTCCCCGATCGACCCGTACCCGAGGATCAGCACGGTCCGGTCCGCGAGCGAGTCGTCGATCTCGTCGTACGACGAGGGCCACACCTCCCGCTCCTGGTTGCGGACCGCCCGCGGCAACCGCCGGTACGACGCGAGGATCAGCCCGACCGCCAACTCCGCCGTGGATGCGTCGTGCACGCCGCGCGCGTTGCACAGGGTGATGTCGTCGGACAGGTAGGGCAGCACGTTCTCGTAGCCGGCCGTCTGGGTCTGCACGACCTTCAGCGCCGGCATCTCGCGGACCACCTCGATCACCCCGGAGCCGCCCATGTAGCTCGGCACGTAGAACTCGACCTCGGCGAGCGACGCCGGCCGGTCGCCCCCGGCGTACCAGTCGACGTCGAACCCGTCGGGCAGTCCGCCGAGGAATTCGTCGGGGTCCTTCCAGGGCAGCCAAGCCTTCACGTCAGCCATGTGACGAACCTACTATCCCGTGCGGTGTCCCGGGCCCCCGTCGTACATTGGATCGGTGCCTTCGACATCGGATCTGGCGGCGACCATCGCACACGATCAGGCCGTCGGGCGGTTGCGCGCGTCGTACCAGCGCATCCCGGCGGGCGAGCCTGTCCGGCTGGCGAAGCGCAGCTCGAACCTGTTCCGCCCGCGGACCGAGGTCGAGCGGCCGGGCCTGGACGTCTCCAAGCTGACCGGCGTCATCAGCGTCGACCCGGTCGCGCGGACCGCGGACGTACAGGGCATGTGCACGTACGAGGACCTGGTCGCGGCGACCCTCCCGCACGGGCTGACGCCGATGGTCGTGCCACAGCTGAAGACGATCACGCTCGGCGGCGCGGTGACCGGCCTGGGCATCGAGTCGTCGTCGTTCCGGGCCGGGCTGCCGCACGAGTCGGTGCTCGAGCTCGACATCCTGACCGGCGCCGGCGACGTGGTCACGGCCCGCCCCGAGGGTGAGCACGCGGACCTGTTCCGGATGTTCCCGAACTCGTACGGCACGCTCGGGTACGCGACCCGGCTGCGGATCGAGCTCGACCGCATCTCGCCGTACGTCGCGCTCCGGCACATCCGGCTCGGGCTGGACGAGCTGGCTCCGGCGATCTCCGAGATCGTTGCCTCGGGCATGTACCAGGGCGAGCCGGTGCACTTCGTCGACGGGGTCGCGTTCAGTCCCGCGGAGTCCTACCTGACGCTCGGGCGGAACAGCGACGCCGCGGTCCGGACGAGCGACTACACCGGCCGGCAGATCTTCTACCGCTCGATCCAGCAGCGGCAGACCGACTTCCTCACCGCGCACGACTACCTGTGGCGCTGGGACACCGACTGGTTCTGGTGCTCGAAGGCATTCGGCGCGCAACAGCCCCTGGTCCGGCGGTTGTGGCCGCGGCGCTGGCGGCGCAGCGACGTCTTCCACAAGATCGTCGGCTTCGAGAACCGGCACGGGTACGTCGCCCGGCTGAACCGCCGGCGTGGACACCCGGACCGCGAGCGGGTGGTTCAGGACGTCGAGATCCCGCTCGACCGGCTGGCGGAGTTCCTGCGCTGGTTCGACGCCGAGGTCAGGATGCGGCCGGTGTGGCTCTGCCCGCTGCGGCTCCGCGGCACGCGATCTTGGCCTTTGTATCCACTCTCGCCCGGCGAGACCTACGTGAACGTGGGCTTCTGGGGCACTGTCCCGATGAAACCTGGCGCCGCGGACGGCGACGTCAACCGGAGCATCGAGGCCGCCGTCGCCGAGTTCGGCGGGCACAAGTCGCTGTACTCCGACGCCTACTACGACCGAGACACCTTCGACCGGCTCTACAACGTCGCAGCGCTGACCGAGGTGAAGAAACGCTACGACCCGAACGCCCGGCTGACCGGGCTCTACGAGAAGGCGGTGACGCGCAGATGACGACGCTCGCGCAGCAGGTTTCGATCGCCGACGCCCTTGGCACCGTGCTCCCGGACGGGCTCCCGTTCCGGTTCACGGCGTACGACGGCAGCTCGATCGGACCCGACGACTCGCCGATCCACATGCACCTGGCCACCGAGCGTGGCCTGTCCTACATCCTCACCGCGCCGGGCGATCTCGGGCTGGTCCGCGCGTACGTGATGGGTGATCTCGAGGTGACCGGGATCCACCCCGGCAACCCGTACGAGCTGATGCGGATGGTCCTGGAGAGCTTCCACTTCCGGCGGCCGACCGCGGCCGAGGCGCTCCGGATCGTCCGCGGGCTGGGCTGGTCGCATTTGAAGCCGCCGCCTCCGCCGCCACAGGAGCACCTGCCGAAATGGCGACGTACCTTCGAGGGTTTGCGGCACTCGAAGGCGCGGGACAAGGCGGCGATCCACCACCACTACGACGTGTCGAACACGTTCTACGAGTGGGTGCTCGGCCCGTCGATGACCTACACCTGCGCGGTCTTCCCGACAGCCGATGCGACGCTGGAAGAGGCGCAGTACGAGAAGTACGACCTGGTCGCGCGCAAGCTGGACCTGAAGCCCGGGATGCGGCTGCTCGACGTCGGGTGCGGCTGGGGCGGCATGGTCCGGCACGCGGCCCGCGAGTACGGCGTGACCGCGCTGGGGGTGACCTTGTCCTCCGCGCAGGCCCACTGGGCGCAGCAGGCGATCAAGCGCGACGGCCTCGAGGACCGCGCGGAGGTCCGGTTCCTCGACTACCGCGACGTCCCCGAGCGCGACTTCGACGTGATCAGCTCGATCGGCCTGACCGAACACATCGGCGTCCGCAACTACCCGTCGTACTTCGGCTTCCTGCTCGACCGCCTGAAGCCCGGCGGCCGCCTGCTGAACCACTGCATCACCAGGCCGGACAACCACTACCGCAACATCGGCCCCTTCATCGACCGCTACATCTTCCCCGACGGCGAACTGATCGGTTCCGGCCGCATCATCGCCGAGGCGCAGGACGCCGGCTTCGAGGTGCGCCACGAGGAAAACCTCCGCGAGCACTACGCCCTGACCCTCGCGGCCTGGAACGAGAACCTGGTCGCCCACTGGGACGAGGCGGTCGCCGAAGTAGGCCACGCCACGGCCAAGATCTGGGGCCTCTACCTGGCCGCCAGCCGAGCCGGCTTCGAACACAACACCATCCAGCTCCACCAGGTCCTGGCCGTCAAACCCGACCACACCGGCAACTCCCACTTCCCACTCCGGCCGACCTGGCTCAGCTGAAGAGAACCCATACGCGGACTGCATCAAGTCCCACCCAGATAGGCATTGGACCGCTCCCCGCGTGCGGGGCACGGTGGGTGGATGACGGTCGAGTTCGGGGTGCTGGTGGACGTTCGCGGGGACGGGTACGCGGGCGATGTTGTGGCGGAGGTGGTGCTTGCCGATGAGTTGGGGTTCGCCGGAGCCTGGTTGTCCGAACATCATCTGACGGCGGATGGGATGCTGCCGGCGCCGTTGGTGATGGCGGGTGTGCTGCTGGGGCGTACTGCGCGGATCCGGGTCGGGACGAACGTGCTCGTGCTGCCGCTGCACCAACCGATCCGGGTCGCGGAGGAGGCGGCCGTGCTCGACCTCGTGTCGGGTGGGCGGTTCGTGCTGGGGGTCGGGCAGGGGTACTCGGAGCGGGAGTTCGCGGCCTTCGGGGTGGAGCGGCGGCGGCGCGGGGTGCTGTTCGAGGACGGCGTACGGGTGATTCGGGACGCCTGGGGTGGTTCGCTCAAGGTGGACGGGGTGGCGGTGTCGCCGCGGCCCGGCGGGGAGCGACCGATATGGGCCGCCGGGGTGACCGCGGCGGGGTTGCGGCGCGCGGCTCGGGTCGGCGACGGGATCATCATCTACTGCGCGACTCCGGCCGATCTGGTGGCCAGGCGGCGGTTGCTGGACGAGGTGGTGGCGGACTCGCCGCCGCTGATCTGCACAGGGGTCATGCACGTGGACGAGGACGCGGACCGGGCCTGGGCGGACGCTGCGCCGGGTATCGGCTACCTGGAAGGCGAGATCGCGTCGTACGGCGGCACCGAGCCGCCCGCGCTGCGGCAGGCTGACTACCTCGTGGGTACGCCGGAGGACGTGGCGCGGCGGCTGATCGCGCTGCAGCGGGAGACCCGGTTCGTGCAGTTCGCGCACTGGATGCGGTTGCCGGGGATGTCGCACGAGGTCGCGATGCGGTCTCTCGAACTGGTTGCGAGGCGCGTTGTTCCCGCCGTACGGGCTGGGGTGGGCCGCTAGCTTGGGAGCAGACGAGCTGGGAGGCGACGTGCGCGGTGCGGCGGCGGTAGTGGTGGCTGCGGTGGCGTTGGTGGCGGGGTGTTCTGAGGACGCGGGTGGTGGGACGACCGCGGGGCCGGCGAGCGCTGGTACGGCGGCTGGAACCTTGCGGTTGACGGTGGCTTCGACGGTGGCGACGGGGATTGCGGTGCCTTGGGGGCTGGCGTTCTTGCCGGACAAGAGTGCGTTGGTGGCGGAGCGGGACTCCGGGGCCGTGAAGCGGGTTGCCGGCGGGCAGGTCACTGAGGTGGGGCGGGTCGAGGATGTCAACGCCTCGGCTGAGGGTGGCTTGCTGGGGCTGGCGGTGGATCCGGGGTATCCGGGGAAGCCGTACATCTATGCGTACTACTCGAGTGGTTCGGACAACCGGATCGCCCGGATCACCTACCAGGACGGGAAGCTGTCCGATCAGCAGGTGATTCTGGACGGGATTCCCGCGGCGGCGATTCACAACGGCGGGCGGCTGCGGTTCGGGCCGGACGGGTTCCTCTACGCCGGGACCGGCGACGGGGCCGACCGTCCGAACTCGCAGGACGACGGGTCGCTCGGCGGGAAGATCCTGCGGATCACGACCGACGGGAAGCCGGCGCCCGGGAATCCGGACGGGCGGGTCTGGATCACCAAGGGCCACCGGAACGTGCAGGGGCTCGCCTTCGACGGCGACCAGCTGTACGCCGCCGAGTTCGGGCAGAACACCTGGGACGAGCTGAACGTCATCAAGCCCGGATCGAACTACGGCTGGCCGGCCGCCGAAGGCAGCGAGGGCCTGGACGGGATGACCGACCCGATCGCGCAGTGGCACACCGCGGACGCGTCGCCGTCGGGAATCGCCTTTGCCAAGGGGTACATCTTCATGGCGTCGCTGCGGGGCCAGCGGCTGTGGGCGATACCGGTTGCCAATGGCAAACGAGTTGGCGAGCCGAAGGCCTTCTTCACCAACCAGTACGGGCGGTTGCGCACCGTCGAGGTCGCGCCGGACGGCTCGCTCTGGCTCACGACGTCGAACACCGACGGCCGCGGCCACCCACGCACCGGCGACGACCGAATCCTTCGCGTCAGCATCTCTTAGCTGCCAACCGTTTGAAGCCTTCGGTCGTCTGGTACTTGTTGAGAGACCACGACCTGAGGAGGAGATCGGTATGCGTACCGGCCAGGGGCCCGTCGTTCCCAGCAGTGTGATCGCGTCGGCGAGCAGCTTTGACGATGCTCAGCGGACAGTCGGCTACCTGCGAAGTTACGGGATGGACGCGGCGAGCCTGGAGGTGGTGGGCGCCGGTCTCCGCCAGGTGAGCAGACACCGGTTCGTGCCGGTAGCACGGCTCACGGGCGCGAGTGCGGTCCAGGGCGCGGCCGTCGGCATACTCACCGCCGTCTTCATCACCCTCGTCGCCGAAACCACCCTGACCGGGCTCGCAGTCGTGCTCTGGGGCTTCGTGTACGGCGTACTCCTCGGCGGCCTGTGGGGCTTGTTCCGCGGACTCGCCAGCAACCGTCCTGAGGCCGTCACGACGGAGGTCCTCCCCACCCGCTACGAGGTCCGCTGCCCGTCCGACGAACTAGCCGTAGCCCAAACCCTCCTCGCCAACGCCTCCGACATCGACGACGGCCGAGTCGAGCGAGAAGTCATCGCCGACGCACCCCAACACCACAAGCGCGCCGCCTGACTCGCATGGTTCACGCCGAGTGGCGGCGTACGGCGGTGGCGCCGGTGCTGGCGGCGTACGCCGGAACCGACGGAGTCGACGCGGTCATGCTCGGTGGATCGACGGCTCGTGGTGACGCGGACCGGTGGTCGGACGTCGAGGTCGGAGTGTTCTGGTCCCGGCGTCCGACCATGACCGAACGGCTGGCGCCGGCTCCGAGCGTTCGCCCGGGGACGCCGGAGGACTCCGGGTCACCGTGGTACGACTACCTGTCGCTCGACGGGCTGGCCGTAGATGTCGAGCACGCGTTGTCGAGCGCGGTCGAGGAGACTCTCGACCGCGTGCTCGGCGCGGGTGTCCCCGATCCAAGTGGCCTGGGCCTGCTCAAAGGGCTCGTTGACGGACGGGAGCTCGGCGGGCGGCGGCCGGACCTGATCGCGGGATGGCAGCAGCGCGCGGCGACGTACCCGCGCGAGCTGGCGGTCGCGATCGTCGAGCGGGACGGAGCGATCGACAAGTTCTGGCGCTGGCAGCTGCTGGCCGAGCGGGACAATCCGGTGCTGCTGGCGCGAGAGTTCTTGCGCATGACGAGCCAACTGCTCTCCGTCCTGCACGCAGTGAACGGCCGCTACTGCGGGCATCCCTTGGCCTTCAAACGCCTGGACGCGATGGAGACCGAGCTCATCCACGCGCCACCCAACTTGGCGGCGCGACTCCGCACGGTCTTCACCTCTCCCCCACCCGAAGCCGCCGAAGCCCTGCGCCAACTGATCGAGGAAACCTACGACGTACTGGAAACACGCCTGCCGGAGGTGGACGTTCCCCGACTACGAGCCCGCTTCCACACCAGCCGCCAGCCAATCGACCCCCCAAGGAGTCGCTGACGTGCGGGTGGTGGGGCTGGTAGGCCCCACCACCCGTGCGGCTAGATGCCTAGTTTGGCGTTGAGGAGTTCTCGGACCTTGGCGGCGTCGGCTTGGCCGCGCATGTCCTTCATGACGGCGCCGATCAGGGCGCCGGCGGCGGCGGGCTTGCCGGAGTTGACCTTTTCGACGACGTCCGGGTTGGCCGCGATCGCGCGGTCGATGGCCTCCAGGAGCGGGCCGTCGTCGGAGACCAGCGCCAGGCCGCGCTTCTCGATCACCTCGGCGGGGGTGCCCTCGCCGGCGAGCAGGCCCTCGAAGACCTGGCGGGCCAGCTTGTCGTTCAGCGTGCCGTCGTCGACGAGCTTCTGCACCTCGGCCACCTGCGCCGGACCGACCGGCAGTGCGTCGAGGTCGACACCCTGCTCGTTCGCCGAACGGGCGAGCTCACCGAGCCACCACTTCTTCGCCGCAGCAGCCGGAACTCCGAGCTCGATGGTCGCGACGATCGGCTCGAGCGCGTTGCCGTTGATGACGTCGCGCATCTCCAGGTCGGTGAAGCCCCACTCCTGCTGCAACCGCACGCGTCGCAAAAAGGGTGCCTCAGGCAACGATGCCCGGATCTCCTCGACCCACTCCCGCGACGGCGCGACCGGGACCAGGTCGGGCTCCGGGAAGTACCGGTAGTCGTCCGCGTCGGACTTCTCCCGCCCGGACGTGGTGATCCCGGTGTCCTCGTGCCAGTGCCGCGTCTCCTGCAGGATCTTCCCGCCGGACGCCAGCACCGCCGCCTGCCGGGTGATCTCGTAGGTGATCGCGCGCTCGACCGAGCGGAACGAGTTCACGTTCTTGGTCTCGGTCCGCGTGCCGAGCACCGACGATCCGTGCGGCTTTAGCGAGACGTTCGCGTCGCAGCGCAACGAACCCTGGTCCATCCGGACGTCCGAGACGCCCAGCGACAGCAGCAGGTCGCGCAGCATGCTCACATACGCACGAGCGACCGCGGCCGCCTTCGCCGGCGGTACCTCGATCGTCTTGGTGACGATCTCGATCAGCGGGATGCCGGCCCGGTTGTAGTCGACCAGCGAGTGCGAGGCGCCGTGGATCCGGCCGGTCGCGCCGCCGATGTGGGTCGACTTGCCGGTGTCCTCCTCCATGTGCGCGCGCTCGATGTCGATCCGGTACGTCTCGCCGTCGACGACGACCTCGGTCCAGCCGTTGAACGCGATCGGCTCGTCGTACTGCGAGGTCTGGAAGTTCTTCGGCATGTCCGGGTAGAAGTAGTTCTTCCGCGCGAACCGGCACCACTCGGCGATCTCGCAGTTCAGCGCGAGACCGATCTTGATCGCGGCCTCGACCGCCTTCGCGTTCACCACCGGCAGCGCACCCGGCAGCCCGAGGCAGACCGGGCAGGTCTGCGTGTTCGGCGGCGCGCCGAACTCGGTCGGGCAGCCGCAGAACATCTTCGACTTCGTGTTCAGCTCGACGTGGACCTCGAGGCCCATCACCGGGTCGTACTGCGCCAGCGCGTCGTCGATCTCGAGAACCTCAGCAACAGTCATCGGGTCACCTCCAGCTCCGGAGCCTTGGTCATCAGGACACCGCCCCACTGCTCGGCCAGCGCGGACTCCAACGCGGCGCCGACCTGGTAGCACAGGTCGTCGCGCAGCACCGGCGCCATCACGTGGAACCCGACCGGCATCCCGTCCTCGTCGGCGAGGCCGCACGGGAACGACGCGGCCGCGTTGCCGGCCAGGTTGGACGGGATGGTGCAGAGGTCGTTCTTGTACATGGCGATCGGATCGTTGACCCGGTCACCGATCGCGAACGCGGTCGTCGGCGTGGCCGGGGAGACCAGTACGTCGACCTGCTCGTACGCCTGCGCGAAGTCACGGGCGATCAGCGTCCGCACCTTCTGCGCCTGGCCGTAATAAGCGTCGTAGTACCCGCTCGAGAGCGCGTGCGTGCCGAGGATGATGCGTCGCTTGACCTCGGCGCCGAAGCCGGCCTCGCGGGTCAGGCTCGTCACCTTCTCGGCGCTGTTCTCGCCGTTGTCACCGACGCGCAGCCCGTACCGCATCGCGTCGAACTTGGCCAGGTTGGACGAGGCTTCGCTCGGCAGGATCAGGTAGTACGCCGGCAGCGCGTACTGGAAGTGCGGGCAGGAGACCTCGACCACTTCGGCGCCGAGCTTCGTGAGCAGCTCGACCGCCTCGTGGAAGCGGGCCTCGACACCGGGCTGGTACCCCTCGCCGCCGAGCTCCTTGACCACACCGATCCGCAGCCCGGCAACGTCACCGTTGCGGGCCGCCTCCACCACCGGCGGCACCGGCTGGTTGATCGACGTCGAGTCCATCGGGTCGTACCCGGCGATCGCCTCGTGCAGCAGCGCCGCGTCGAGCGTCGTCCGCGCGCACGGGCCGGGCGTGTCCAGCGAGGACGCCAGCGCGATCAGCCCGTACCGCGAGGTCCCGCCGTAGGTCGGCTTGACGCCGACCGTCCCGGTGAACGCACCCGGCTGCCGGATCGAGCCACCGGTGTCGGTGCCGATCGCGAGCGGCGCCTCGTACGCCGCGATGGCCGCGGACGAACCGCCGCCGGAGCCGCCCGGGATCCGGGTCAGGTCCCACGGATTGTGGGTGGTGCCGTACGCCGAGTTCTCCGTGGAGGAGCCCATCGCGAACTCGTCCATGTTGGTCTTGCCGAGGATGACGATGCCGGCCGCCTTCAGCCGCTTGACCATCGTCGAGTCGTACGGCGGCTTCCAGCCCTCGAGGATCTTCGAACCGGCCGTCGTCGGCACGCCCTCCTGGGTCAGCACATCCTTCAGCGCCAGCGGTACGCCGGCCAGCGGCGCGAGCTGCTCGCCCGCCGCCCGCTTGTCGTCGACCGCCTTCGCCTGCGCGAGCGCACCGTCGGTGTCGACGTGCAGGAACGCGCGCACGTCACCGTCCACGACCGCGATCCGGTCGAGGTGGGCCTGGGTGACCTCCACCGAGCTGGCCTGCCCGGACGTCATCAGCTCCGCGAGCTCTGCCGCGGTCTTCCTGGTGAGATCGGTCATGTCAGTCCTCCTCCAGGATCCGCGGCACCCGGAAGCGCTGCTCCTCCGCGGCCGGCGCACCGGAGAGCGCCTGCTCGGGCGTGAGGCACGGGACGTTCTCGTCCGGGCGCATCACGTTGGTCAGCGGCAGGGCGTGCGAGGTCGGCGGGATGTCGTCCGCCGCCACCTGGCTGACCTGCCCGACCAGGGTGATGATCTGGTCGAGCTGGGGGGCGAGGTGGTCGAGCTCGTCGTCGGAGAGCTCGATCCGCGCCAGTCGCGCCAGATGGGCGACCTCTTCGCGGGTAATCGATGGCATGAACCGATCCAATGGTTTCGCAGGACAACCGGGCGTATTCTCCCGGACCCGAGCCATCCTAGTGGGCGGCCGTGACGAGCGCGTTTCGTTATCCCCCGACCTGTGGACAACCCCCGGATGAGATGGGCGCGCGTGTCCCCGGGTGCCGCTCTGTAACATGGGCGGCGACAGGGCGTTACGCGCATGGTGCTTGGCTGGGAGATGATCGTTCGGTGTTCCTGCTGCGCTTGATCATCCCGGACCGCCCAGGTTCGCTGGGCACGGTGTCGACGGCCCTCGGTGAGGTGAACGCCGACATCCACGCGATCGAGATCGTCGAGCACCGTCGGGAGAACGGCACCGCCGTCGACGACATCGTGGTCGACCTGCCGTCCGGGGTCCTCCCCGACCGCCTGGTGTCCGCCTGCAACGGCGTCGAAGGCGTCGAGGTGATCTGGTTCTCGCGGTACGGCGCCGGCGGTGGCCTGCACATGGACCTCGAGGCCGTCGAGCAGATGACGTCCGCGCCCGCGGACGCGATCGACATCCTCGTCGAGCAGTCGCCCGCCGTACTGCACGCCGACTGGGCCGCCCTGCTGGACGGCACCGGCAGCGAGGTGAAGGTCGCGCTGGAGACGAGCGCAACGCCGGAGTTCGGTGACGTGGCGAGCGGCTGGCTGCCGATGGAGAAGGCGACAACGCTGGAAGCCCCGGAGCACAAGGGCCTCTCCGAGTCCGTCCTGGTCGCCGCTCCGCTGGAGTCCGACCGCCGGGTCCTCGTCATCGGCCGCCGCGGCGGCCCCGAGTTCCTGGGCTCCGAGGTAGCTCGCCTCTCCTACCTGGCCTCCCTGGCCGTCACCATCCGCGCCTCAGCCTGAACCCCCGGCTGGTGGGCCTGCGGTTGGGTCAGGTGAACTGGAAGTAGGCGAGGGTCCAGAGGCCGGCCAGGATCAGCAGGACGATTCCGCCGATCAGGGCGACGATCAGGATGGCCTGCTTGTTGCTGCCCTGGCGATCGGGGAGGTCGAACTGGGTGGGACCCCAGGCCCCACCCCCGTCGACCCGCTGGACGGCCTCGGGGGGCGGTGCCGCCACCGCCCGCTCCTCACGCTTCTCCCGAGGGAACTTCATCCAGCCTCCCAACCACGGAATCAGAAGTAGAACGACTCGTACGAGATGTTGATCCGCGTCGACGCGTAGTCGTCGGAGTTGCTGGTGCTGATCTCCACCCGCCAGCCGGACACGTAGTTAGCGTACGACTTCCCGTCCATGTGCGCCTGGATGTACGACTTCAGCGCCGCGGCATCGCCACCCTTCAAGGTGCCGAACGCGTCGTTCACGGTCGCCGGCAGCGCGACCTTCACGTCCTTCGGGTCACCCGAGGCGCTCATCTCGACGGTCTTGAGGCCCTGACCGTTCGAGCCGTAGATGTACACCCGCTGCGAGCCGAACTTGCCGACCTGCTTGGTGCACGAGGTCGTGCACACGTACTTCTTCGTCTTCAGCGCCGCGACCAGCTGTGCCTCGGTGGTGTCGAAGGTCTTCGCCGGGATGTCGAGCGAGTCCGCTCCGGACTTGCCGCCGACCAGCCGCAGGTCGTCGCCCTCGTTGTCCAGCTGGAACTCGCCCCAGGTGCTGCCCACCTTCTGCGACTTCTGGCCCGAGCTCACCGCGTCCTGGATCTTCTTGACCTGGTCGCCGCCGAACGCGTCGTTGCCGATCGCCTGCAGCGCCTGGTCGAACACGACCTTGGCGTTGTTGACGTTGTCGTTGTTCTCCGACTCGATCCGGACACCAAGGATGGTCCCGTCCGGCTGGAACTGGAACACCGCCTCGGCCTTCGCGGCACCGTTGTACTTGAAGCAGCCCCGGTGCGCGCCCTGACCGGTGTTGAACAGGTCGCTGCACCCGAAGCCGTTGCTCTGCAGCTTCTCGGTCGCGGTCTTGGCCTGACCGGTCGCATCGCCGAGCTGACCGTTCTCACCGCCGCCCTCGGACGGGTTGCCGCCGGTCGGCTGGTTGTTGGTCGGGCCGGAGTCCGGCTCGTTCTTGCCGCCGAACGCGTGGATGCCCAGGAAGACCAGCAGGCCGATCAGCACGATGCCGACGACACCGCCACCGATCACCAGCGGCATCTTCTCCCTGCTGATGCCACCCGGCCCCTTCTTCGGGCCGCCAGGACCACCTGGACCCGGGCCCCACTGCTGGCCGGGCTGTCCGCCCTGCTGCTGGTGCCAGCCCTGCTGCTGCGGCGGAGCTTGCTGCGTGGACCGCTGCCCCCAGGACTGCTGCTGATACTGCTGAGGAGCTTGCTGACCCCAACCGCCACCCGGGGCGGGCTGACCCTGAGGCTGCTGACCCTGACCGGGCTGCTGACCCCAACCGCCGCCTTGCTGCGGCGGCTGACCCTGCGGAGGTTGACCCTGCGGGGGCTGACCCTGCGGTGGTTGGCCCTGCGGCTGCTGCGGGCGCTGACCCCAACCGCCACCACCCTGCTGCGGCGGTTGCTGTCCCCAGCCACCGCCTGGCTGCGGCTGCTGCGGCGGCTGGCCGCCCTGTCCCCCTTGCTGCCCGCCTGGCTGGCCCCCCGGCTGCCCAGGACCCCATGGTCCCTGCGGCGGCGTCGTCATATTTGCTCCTTCTGACCCACGTCTCGACGTGCAAAGTTAACAGTCCGACGGCTCAGCCCGGCCGCCGGATCCATCGGGTGCGGTGAGCTAGCTCTCGGGAGTCGCTACCGCGTCGGCGCCGCCGTCCAGCAGGGCGCGGAACTCGTCGGAGTTCAGGATCCGTACGCCGAGCTGCACCGCCTTGTCGTACTTCGACCCCGGCGAGTCCCCCACCACGACGTACGACGTCTTCTTCGACACCGATCCGGCGACCTTGCCGCCGCGCGCAACGATCGCCTCGGTGGCCTCGTCGCGGCTGAACCCCTCGACGGTCCCGGTGACGACAAGCGACAGCCCGGTCAGCGTCTGCGGCAAGGCCGGACCGGTGTGCTCCTGCCGCATCACGACCCCCGCGGCCTTCCACTTGTCCACGATCTCCTGGTGCCACGGCACCTGGAACCACTCGATCAGCGCCTGCGCGATGGTCGGGCCGACGCCCTCGGTCTCGGCCAGCTGCTCCTGGGTCGCGCCGCGGACGGCGTCGATGTCGTCGTACACCTCGGTCAGCGCCTCGGCGGCGGTCGGGCCGACGTGCCGGATGGAGAGCGCGACCAGGACGCGGCTGAGCTGCTGCGACTTGGCTTCCTCGAAGTTCGCGAGCAGCTTGCGCGCGTTCGCGGACAGGGCGCCGGACTTGGTGGTGAAGAACGGGTTGGCGACGAGGATCTCTTCGGTGAGGTCGAACAGGTCGCCCTCGTTCACGATCGAGCCGCCGCTGATCAGCGCGTCGGCGGCCTTGTAGCCGAGGCCCTCGATGTCGAATGCGGACCGGCCGGCGAGATAGAACAGCCGCTCCCGGATCTGCCCTTCGCAGAACTGCGAGTTCGGGCAGCGGATGTCGACGTCGGACTCCTTGGCCGGCGCCAGCTTGGTGTTGCACCACGGGCAGTGCGTCGGCATCTCCCAGGCCGGCAGGTCCGCCGGCCGCAGGTCCACCACGGGTCCGAGCACCTCGGGGATCACGTCGCCGGCCTTGCGCAGTACGACGGTGTCGCCCGGCCGCACGTCCTTGCGCGCGACCTCCTTGGCGTTGTGCAGCGTCGCGTACTCGACGATCGAGCCGGCCACGTGCACCGGCTCCAGGTGCGCGAACGGGGTGACCCGCCCGGTCCGGCCGACGTTGACCTGGATCTCGACCAGCTTGGTGTTGACCTCTTCCGGCGGGTACTTGAACGCGATCGCCCAGCGCGGCCAGCTCGCGGTGGACCCGAGCGCGCGCTGCAGGTCGACCTCGTCGACCTTCACCACGACGCCGTCGATCTCGTGGTCGACCGAGTGCCGGTTCTCGCCGTAGTACGCGATGAACTCGTTGACCTCGGCCAGCGTGCCGACCCGGCGGGCGCGGCCGCTGACCGGCAGGCCCCAGGCCTTGAGCTGCTCGTATGCGTCCGAGAGCCGGCCGACGCGGTACCCCTCGACCTTGCCGAGCCCGTGCACGACGAACCGCAGCGGGCGGCTCGCGGAGATTGCCGGATCCTTCTGGCGCAGCGACCCGGCCGCGCTGTTGCGCGGGTTGGAGAAGACGGCCTTGCCGGCCTCGGCCAGCTGCGCGTTCAGCTCCTCGAAGTCCTTGACCCGAAAGTAGACCTCGCCGCGGACCTCCAAGAACGACGGCACGTCGTCGCCGGTCAGCTCGTTGGGGATCGACTTGATCGTGCGGACGTTGGGCGTGACGTCCTCGCCGACCCGCCCGTCGCCGCGGGTGCCGCCGCTGACCAGCTTGCCGTTCTCGTACACGAGGTCGAGAGCGAGCCCGTCCACCTTGAGCTCGCAGATGAACCCGCTGTCGTGGATCTGCTGGACGGTCACCTCGCGCTCAAGCCGCTTGGCCCACGCCTCCATCTGCTCGGCGGAGAACGCGTTGTCGAGGCTCTCCATCCGCATCGGGTGCTGGAGCGGCGCGAACAACGTGGAGACCGGGGCGCCGACCTTCTGCGTCGGCGAGTCCGGCGTGCGCAGCTCGGGGTACTGCTCCTCGATCCCCTGCAGCTCGTGCATCAGCGTGTCGAACTCGGCGTCGGAGATGATCGGGCTGGCCAGGTAGTACCGCGCCCGGTGGTCCTCGATCTCCTGGCTCAGCGCCGCGTGCCGCGTCCGCACCTCGGCCGGCGCAATCTCCTCGCTCATACGCCGAATTTACCGTGCGGCACCGACGTTTTGGCTCAGGCTTCGGCGGCCTCGCCCACGACCTCCACGATTCGCTGCAGCAGCTTGAGCCGCGCTCTGGCGTCCGCCGGTGACGGAGCGGAGGCGAGCCCGCAGGCAGGAGTGATCACGACCTGCTTCATCAGCTCCGGGTCCAGGCCGAGCTCACGCCAGCGACGGATCAGCGGCTCGGCGGCGACTGCTGCGTCTGGCACGGCGCCGGTCGTCGGCACCAGGCCGGCGTACAGCGTCGTACCGGCCTCGGCAGCTATCGCTATCTGGTCCCAGGCCGCGTGAGTAAGCAGCGAGACGTCTACGGCTACTCCTGACGCGCCGGCCTTGGTGAAGACCTCTATGGGCGGACGGGCCGCGCAGCAGTGGTAGACAGCGGTCGGGAACGGACTCAGCAGCTCTACTGCGCCGGGACCGTCGACCGACCGGTGCTTGCTCCAGCCAGACGCCGTCGGCACGGCTCCAGCGAGCACTGCGGGCAGCCCGGGCTCGTCGAGCTGCAGCACGACGTCAGCTCCCGGCACACGCTTCCGCACCTCGGCAAGGTGCTGCAGTACGCCGTCCGCCAGCGCCTGCGCCAGATCGCGCCGCGCACCGTGGTCAGCCAGCACCTTGTCCCCGCGTGGCCGCTCCAGGGTGGCAGCCAGCGTCCACGGACCGGTGACCTGCACCTTCAGCGGACCTGTGTACCCGTCGGCGTACTCCTCCAGGACGTCCAGGTCCTCCTGCAGCAACGCTCGCGCCCGGCGCTGGTCCAGACTCGCTCGCGCGTCACCACCACCGGTGAGCCGCCACCCGGCCGGCTGCAGGTCAGCAGCCAGCTCGGTCAGTACGGCGACGCTCCGGCTCAGCATGTCGCCGTACGGACGCGCCGGAAGCTCCGGCAGGAACGGGATGTCGACCAGATCGAGTACTGCGTGGATCCACTCGCGGATGTCGTCGCCGGGGAGCGAGCCGAGGCCCGTGGTCGTCATACGGCGGCGCTGACGCGCTGGACGGAGTCGATGGTCGCGGAGCCGATCACCCGGGTGCCGTCGTACAGCACCACTGCTTGCCCGGGCGCGACAGCCGACGTCGGCTCGGTGAAGTCGACCTGGACCTGATCGCCGTCCAGCAACGCCGTGACCGGGACCTCGTCACCATGGGCTCGCAGCTGGGCCTTCGCAACGACGCGATCGGTTGGCGCCGACCCGCACCAGCGGGGCTTCGAGGCGGTCAGGCGCTCGACCGCGAGCTCCTCGCGGGAGCCGACGGTGACCGTGCGGTCGACCGGGCTGATGTCGAGGACGAAGCGCGGCTTGCCGTCCGCGGCCGGCGTACCGATCCGGAGGCCCTTGCGCTGGCCGATGGTGAACCCGTGGGTGCCCTTGTGCTCGCCGAGCTTGTTGCCCTGCGCATCGACGATGTCACCCGGCGTCTCGCCGAGATGGCCGCTGAGGAAGCCCGGAGTGTTGCCATCGGCAATGAAGCAGATGTCGTGGCTGTCCGGCTTGGCCGCGACCGACAGCCCGCGCCGCTCGGCCTCCTCGCGCACCTCGGTCTTCACCGTGTCGCCGAGCGGGAAGAACGCGTGCTTGAGCTGCTCCTGCGTCAGGACGCCCAGCACGTACGACTGGTCCTTGGCCGGATCGACGGCGCGGTGGAGCTCCCGACCTGCTGGGGTGTCGACGATCCGCGCGTAGTGCCCGGTCGCGACCGCGTCGAAGCCGAGGGCGAGGGCGCGATCGAGGACCGCGCTGAACTTGACCTTCTCGTTGCAGCGCAGGCACGGGTTCGGCGTGCGGCCGGCGGCGTACTCGTTGACGAAGTCCTCGACCACGTCCGCGTGGAAACGCTCGGCCAGGTCCCAGACGTAGAACGGGATGCCGATCACGTCCGCGGCCCGGCGGGCGTCGCGGGAGTCCTCGATCGTGCAGCAGCCGCGGGCGCCGGTGCGATACGACTGCGGGTTCCGGCTGAGCGCCAGGTGCACACCGGTCACGTCGTGCCCGGCCTCGGCCATCCGCGCCGCCGCGACCGCGGAGTCGACTCCGCCGGACATGGCTGCGAGTACCCGCATCAGTTGTTCCTTCCCACGTTCTGCAGTCCGGCCGACTTGGCCCGCTCGACCACCGGTCCGATGTTCTCCAGTACGGCGTCGATGTCGGCGCGCGTGCTCGTGTGCCCGAGGGTGAACCGGAGCGAGCCGCGGGCCCGCTGGTCGTCGTACCCCATTGCGAGCAGCACGTGGCTGGGCTCGGCGACCCCGGCGTTGCACGCGGACCCGGTGGACACCTCGATCCCGCGTGCGTCGAGCAGCAGCAACAGCGAGTCACCCTCGCAGTCGCTGAAGGACAAGTGTGCGTTACCGGGCAAGCGGCCGATCGGGTCCCCCGACAGCAGCGCACCGTCGACCGTGCTGGTGATGCCGTCGACCAGGGCGTCCCGCAGCTCGGTCAGGCGGCGGCGCTCGTCCGGCTGGTGCTTGATCGCGTGCTCGATCGCGACCGCGAACCCGGCCGTCGCGGGCGTGTCCAGCGTGCCCGAGCGGACGTCCCGCTCCTGACCGCCGCCGTGCAGGATCGGGGTCAGCTTGGTCTCCTTGTGCACGACCAGCGCGCCGACGCCGTACGGGCCGCCGAGCTTGTGGGCGGACACGGTCATCGCGTCGACGCCCAGCTCAGCGAAGTCCACCGGGACCTGCCCGACCGCCTGGACCGCGTCGGTGTGCACGGGTACGCCGTACTCCGCGGCGATCGCCGCGACCTCGCGGACCGGCTGCAGCGTGCCGACCTCGTTGTTCGCCATCATCAACGTGACGAAGGACACGGACGCCGGATCGCTCTCGATCGCCGCGCGGACGTCGTCGGGGCGCACGCGGCCGAGCTCGTCGACCGGGAGCCAGACGATCTCGGCGCCCTCGTGCTGGGCCAGCCACACGGCCGGGTCGAGGACGGCGTGGTGCTCGATGCCGCTCAGCAGAACGCGACGGCGGCGCGGGTCCTCGGCCAGCCGGGACCACCACAGACCCTTCAGCGCCAGGTTGTCCGCCTCGGTCCCGCCGGACGTGAACACGACCTCGCTCGGCTGCGCACCGAGCACCGCGGCGATCGTCTCCCGCGACTCCTCCACCGTCCGCCGGGCGGCCCGTCCGGAGCCGTGCAGGGACGACGCATTGCCGGTGCGCGCGAGGTGATAGGTCATCGCCTCGATCGCAGCCGGAAGCATCGGGGTCGTCGCCGCGTGGTCCAGGTACACCGTGCGACGGGCAGAAGTAGGCATATCGGTTTCAAGAGTATGTCCGGCACCGTTGTTCCCGCTTATCGGGATTCACCTGGGGCCCTAGCTGAGACGCTGAGCCCAGGCGTGACCGGGGTGCAGATGCTCGACCATCTCGGCCAGCCAGCGGCGCTGGGTGTCGCTGAGGAGTGGCAGCGCGGCGGCGAGGTCTGTCTCATCCTTCGGACGCGCCTGCTTGGCCTTGTAGGCGAGGGCGAGCTCGGGGTTGAGGTAGCGGATGCCGTCCGGTGATACCCAGGTGATGTCGTCGAGGGCGTAATCCAGGCTCGGGTCCCGGCGGAAGACCCACCGGCCGTCGCGGTCCGGGTTGACGACCACGTCGAACTCCCAGGCCGACAAGGCGTGCTGCCGGAGCCAGATCTGGTCGGCCTCGTCGGGCTGGTCCGGCCGCTCGTCAGTGAGCGGCTTGAGGCGGCCGGCGGCGATCGACCACAGGTCGTAGCTGCCCTTCAGGTGCCGCCGGAGCCGCTCGATGTCGCGCCGCCAGAGGGACAGATCGACGTCCTCGTGCTCCCGCCGTACGCCGGTGAACGCCTCGATCGCCCAGCCACCAGCGATCCACCACTGACCGTCGTACCCGTCCAGGATGCGCTGGGCGTCGGCCGGGGTCGACTGCTTCCAGGGGCCGTAGAGCCGCTGGAAGGCGAGCTCTTCCGGGTCCAGACCTTCGGGGTACGAGTCCACCTGCCGATGATGGCAGACGCTCTTCGTCGGATCGAACGAAATCCGGCTGGTCCGTTGTGCACGGGGACGAATACCGGGTACGCCGGACCACCTAGCGTCTGACCATGGCGACCCTGCGCGAGATCGAGACGTGGCTACAAGACCGGCTGGCGGCGCTGCTCGCCGAGCATCAGGTCCCCGGTGCGGCTGTCGGCGTACTGCACGGCGGAACGACGATCGACCATGCGGCCGGCGTGCTGAGCCGGGCCACCGGTGTGGAGACGACGACCGAGTCGGTGTTCCAGATCGGTTCCATCACCAAGGTGTGGACGACCAGTCTGGTCATGCAGCTGGCGGACGAAGGCAAGCTGGACCTGGACCGGCCGGTGCGCTCGTACCTGCCCGAGTTCGTCATCGCGGACGAGACCGCGGCCGCAGCGATCACCACCCGGCAGCTACTCGACCACACGGCCGGTTTCGAGGGCGACATCTTCAACGAGACCGGCAAGGGTGACGATGCGGTCGAGAAGTTCGTCGCCACGCTGTCCGAGGTCACCCAGCTGTTCCCGCCCGGCGAGATGTTCTCCTACAACAACGCCGGCTTCGCGGTCCTCGGCCGCTTGGTCGAGGTACTGCGAGGTACGTCGTACGACGCCGCGCTGCGGGAGCACCTCTTCACGCCGCTCGGACTGGCCCATGCGGCAACCGATCCGTACGAGGCGATCCTGCATCGTGCCGCGGTCGGCCACATCCGCCCCGAGCCGGACGCGGAGCCGGTGCCGGCGCCGATGTGGGCGATGACGCGGGGCATGGCGCCGGCCGGTGCGATGCTTGCGCTCAGTGCCCGCGACCTGCTGGCCTTCGCCAAGCTGCACCTCGACGGCGGCGGGGACGTGCTCAGCGCGGCCAGTGTGCGGGCCATGCAGGAGCCGCAGGTGAAGCTCCCGGCGCTCGGCATGATGGGTGAGTCCTGGGGGCTCGGCTGGGAGCTGTTCGACTGGGACGGGACCCGGGTGATCGGCCACGACGGCGGGACGATCGGCCAGAGCGCATTCCTGCGTGTGGTTCCCGAGCACGGGCTGGCGGTGGCGTTGCTGACCAACGGTGGCGACACGGTCGAGGTCTACAAGGCCGTCTTCGACCACGTGATCCGGGAGCTGGCCGGGCTGGAGCTGCCGGCGCTGCCCAGTCCCCCTGCCGAGCCGGTGCCGGTGGACGTCGAGCGGATGCTCGGTACCTACAGCTGCGAGGTCATGGACGTCACGGTCCGCCGGGACCACGACGGGAAGCTCTGGCTCGACCAGACGATGAAGGGGATCCTCGCCGAGCTCGGTCCGAAGCCGGACCCGGTCGAGCTGGTCGGCCGTGCTGCGGACAGCCTGATCACGGTCAAGGTCGAGAACGGCGTACACCAGCCGTATGTCTTCGTCGGCGACGACGGCTCCGGCCATGCCCGCTACGTCCACAGCGGCCGGGCCATCCGCCGCGCCGACGCCTAGGAGACACCCATGCGATCTCTACTCCTGGCAGTACCTGCTCTAGCTGCTCTGCTGGCTCTCTCGGCCTGCAACTCGGGTGAGCAGCCGGCCGGCGCCGGTCAGCCGGTCGAGGGCAAGACGATGACGATGGCGATCAGCGCGGACCCCGGCAACCTCGATCCGCAGTTCACCTCGCTGTCGGTCACCCAGCAGGTCGACTGGTTCCTGTACGACTCGCTGGTGGGGATCAGCCCGGACGGCAAGCAGGTCCGGGGGCTGGCCGACAAGTTCGAGGGCAACAGCACCACGGCGAAGTACACGCTGCGCAAGGGCGTCACCTGTGCGGACGGGAGCTCGCTGACCGCGACCACGGTCGCGGACAACATCAACTTCGTCGGCAACCCGGCCAACAAGTCCACCCGGATCGGTGTCTTCGTTCCGGCGGGCGCGAAGGCCACGGCGGACGACGCCGCCGGCACGGTGACCGTGACCGCGGCGGCACCGGACGCCTTCCTCGTCCGCAACGTCGGTGGCCTGCACATCGTGTGTGCGAAGGGGATGAAGGACCGCAGCATCCTCAAGCAGGCGTCGGACGGCACCGGTATGTATACGGTCGCGGAGGCCGTGCCGGGCGACCACTACACCCTCAGCCGGCGCAAGGAGTACGCCTGGGGTCCCGGTGACTTCAAGCAGGACCAGTCCGGCCTGCCGGACAAGGTGGTCCTGAAGGTGGTCAGCAACGAGACCACCGCCGCCAACCTGCTGCTGTCGGGCCAGGTGAACATCACCGCCATCGCCGGACCGGACAAGCAGCGGCTGCAGGCCCAGAAGACCTTCCAGCGCGAGGCTGGAACGCCCCTGGGCGAGCTGTGGTTCAACCAGAAGGCTGGTCTGCCGACGGCAGACGTCGCGGTGCGCAAGGCGCTCACCGAGGCCCTCGACCTGGCTCAACTCGGCAAGGTGATCACCGGTGGCACCGGAGCTCCGACGACACGGCTGGTGGCGCCTGGCATGGGACCGTGCTCCGACGACACGGTCACTGGCAACCTGCCCGGCCACGACCTCGACGCAGCGAAGGCAGCGCTCGATGCGGCCGGCTGGAAGGCCGGTGCGGGTGGCGTGCGGGAGAGGGCCGGTACCAAGCTGTCGCTGGTCTTCTACTACCCGACGAGCCTCGGTCCGACGCTGCAGTCCGGTGCGGAGCTGCTGCAGAAGGCCTGGAGCGAGC
Source organism: Kribbella sp. NPDC026611 (assembly GCF_040638345.1). Taxonomy (NCBI): domain Bacteria; kingdom Bacillati; phylum Actinomycetota; class Actinomycetes; order Propionibacteriales; family Kribbellaceae; genus Kribbella; species Kribbella sp. NPDC026611. The sequence continues at coordinate 281,348 of NZ_JBEZYC010000007.1, read as the reverse complement.
TGGGCGTGGACGTGTCGCTGAAGGCAGTGTCGACTGCTGAGATCAGCACGGTCGTGCTCGCCGGACAGGGCACGTGGCATGCCGGTCTGATCCCGCTGACGGTCTCCCTGCCCAGCCAGCTGGTCAGCTTCCTCTCCGGCACCGGTCCGCCGAACGGCAGCAACTTCTCCTCGATCAAGAACCCGGAGTACGACGCTGCGGTCCGCAAGGCCGCGGCCATCCCGGGGGCCGACGGCTGCGGCGAGTGGGCGAACGCGGAGCGGGCTCTGTTCAAGCAGGTCAACCTGGTGCCGTTCGTCAACGCCACCGTGCCGATCTTCGGCAAGGGCGCCACCTTCGACCTCACCGAAGGCAGCGTCATGCCGTCGTCGGTCCGGATGCTCGGGTGAGCAGCGCTGTCAGCGCTGCTGACTTCACCGAGCACCCGTGGCTAGGCTTCGCGCTGCGTCGCCTCGGCCGGTTGATCGGGTCGCTGTTCGTGCTGGTCAGTGCGGCGTTCCTGATGATCCACCTGATCCCCGGTGACCCGGTCCGGTCTGCTCTCGGACCAGCTGCCGCACAGAGCCTCGTCAACGCCCAGCGTGCCTCGCTGGGCCTCGACGACCCGCTCTGGCAGCAGTACGTGAGGTTCCTCCAGCACCTGTTCACCGGGAACCTCGGTACGTCGATCACGACTGGGCTGCCGGTGTCCGACGTCATCAAGGACCGGCTGCCCGCGACGGTCGAGCTGGCCGTCGCTGCGTTCCTGGTCGCCGTACTGATCGCGCTGCCGCTCGGCCTTGCGATGGGCGTGCTGACACGTGCAGGGCGTCGGCCGCGGACCGAGCTGGGCTTCACGTCGACCGCCGTCGTGCTGGCTGCGATTCCGGAGTTCCTGCTGGCGGTCGGGCTGGTTTACGTGTTCGCGGTGTCGCTGCACTGGTTCCCGGTGGCAGGTCGCGGCAGCGTCGCGTCGTACGTGCTGCCAGTGCTGTCGCTGGCGATCGGACCCGCGGCTGTGCTGGCGCGCATCTGCCGCGTGGAGCTGCTGGCTGTGCTGCAGACGGACTACCTGCGGACGGCGCGTGCCAAGCGGCTACCTGCGGTCAAGGTGTACCTGCGGCACGCCCTGCCCAACGCGGTGACCGCCACGATCACGCTAGGCGGCCTGCTGCTCGGCGGGATGGTCGCCGGGACCGTACTGGTCGAGAACGTCTTCGGCTGGCCCGGACTCGGCAGCACGATCGTGTCGTCGATCATCGCGAAGGACTACCCGGTGGTGCAGGGCGTGGTGCTCGTGTACGGCGTCGGCGTACTGCTGGTGAACCTGGCCGTCGACATCACGCTGGCCATGCTCGATCCCCGCTCCACGATCCGGGAGAGCTGATGCGGACTCGATGGCTCGCCGTACTGCGCAGCCCGGTCGGTGTGGGCGCCGGGCTGCTGCTGCTCGGCGTACTGCTGCTCGCCGCGCTCGCTCCGGTCCTCTGGTCGCACCAGGCCAGTGCTATCGACACCGACCACCTGCTGCAGGGGTCGTCGCCCGGGCACTGGCTCGGTACGGACAACCTCGGCCGGGACATCTTCTTCCGCGTGCTGGTGGCATCGCGTACGTCGATCGTGTTGGCGCTGCTCGCGACGGCGATCGCAGTGGTCACCGGACTCGCGCTGGGATGCGCACCGGCGATCCTGGGCCGGCGAGGTGGGCGGCTGGCGACGACCGTGGTCAACATCGCGGTCGCCTTCCCCGGCCTGCTGCTGGCGCTGTTCTTCGCGGTGGTCTTCGGTGTGGGCGCGAAGGGGGCCGTACTGGCCATCGGCTTCGCCGGCGCGCCATCGTTTGCCCGGCTGACACAGACGCTGGTCGCCGGGGTTGCAGAGCGGGACTACATCGCGGCCGCGCGCATTGCCGGTGTCGGCCGGTTCCGGATGCTGGTGCGGCACATCCTGCCGAACATTGCCGAGCCGCTGGTGGTCAACGCGACCATAGGGGCCGGTGGCACGTTGCTGGCCTTCGCCGGCCTCTCGTTCATCGGTCTCGGCGTGCAGCCGCCGGCCTACGACTGGGGACGGATGCTGGGCGAGAGCCTGAGCGGTATCTACGTGCACCCAGCGGCGGCGATGGCACCTGGCGTCGCTGTGATCGTGGCCGGGCTGGCGTTCAACCTCTTCGGCGAGGCAGTGGCCAAGGGGCTCGGCGTACCCGTGCCGCGGGCGCGCTGGTCCTGGCCGGCGGCGGAGACCGCGCCGGCAAAGGACGTCGACGATGAAACGGTGCTCGTGGTGGAGGACCTCCACGTCAGCTTCCCCGGCCCGATCACACCGGTCCGCGGGGTCAGCTTCACGATTCGCCGTGGCGAGATCGTCGGCGTCGTCGGTGAGTCCGGCTCCGGCAAGAGCCTCACCGCGCTGGCCGTGGCCCAGTTGCTCGAGCCACCGGCACAGGTGACCGCCCGCGAGCTCTCGTTCCTCGGTGCGCCGTTGCTGGGCCACCTGGCGGTCCGGAGTACGGCGGCGATCCGGCGGCGGCTCCTGGGTACGTCGTTCGCGATGGTGTTCCAGGACCCGATGACGTCGTTCAACCCGACCAAGCGGATCGGCGTACAGCTGGCCGAAGGCGCGCGTGAGCACCAGGGCCTGACGCGCCGGGCCGCTCTGGCGCGGGCGGTCGACCGGCTGCGAGCGGTCCGGGTACCGGCGGCGGAGCGTCGTGCGCACCAGTACCCGCACGAGTTCTCCGGCGGCATGCGGCAGCGGGCGATGATCGGTATGGGGCTGATGGCCACGCCCGCACTGATCGTCGCCGACGAACCGACCACAGCCCTCGACGTGACGGTCCAGCGACAGGTACTGCGTTTGCTCGAGACCATTCGTACCGAGGACGAGGTGGCAGTGCTGCTGATCAGCCACGACATCAGCGTGGTCAGGCAGATCTGCGACCGGGTGCTGGTGATGTACGCCGGGCGCATCGTCGAGGACCTGCCTGCGCCGGAGCTCTCCAGCGGAGCGCAGCATCCGTACACGCGGGCGTTGCTGGCCGCCGTACCCGATCTCGACACCGCGCTGGACGAGCCGCTGGCGGTCATCCCCGGGCGACCGGTGGATCCGGCGCGGCTGCCGGCGGGGTGTGCGTTCGCGGACCGGTGCTCGTTCGCGTCGGACCGGTGCCGGGACGAGGACCCGCCACTGGTCGGCCAGGTGGCTTGTTGGCATCCGCAGCAGACTGTGGACACACCGGCGTACCGGACGGGGCAGCGATGAGCGAACTGCGTTTCGACGAGGTGACGGTCCGGTTCGGCCGGCTGACCGCGGTCGACGGGGTCTCCCTGGTCGTGCCGTCGGGCCAGGTGGTCGGGCTGGTCGGCGAGTCGGGCTCGGGCAAGTCGACGCTGGCGCGGGCGGCCGTCGGGCTGGCCGAGCCGGCGGGCGGGCAGATCCTCTTGGACGGAGTCCCGCTGCGCTCGCGGCGGCTGCTGCAGATGGTGTTCCAGGATCCGTACTCCTCACTCGATCCACGGATGACCGTCGGCGACTCGATCGCCGAAGCAATGCCCAAGGGGACCACGCAGCGGCGGCAGGAGGTGGTCCGGTTGCTCGAGCTGGTCGGACTGGACGCCGACCGGGCGTCGGCGTACCCGGCTGCCTTGTCCGGTGGCCAGCGCCAGCGAGTGGCGATCGCCAGGGCGCTGGCGGGTCAGCCGAAGGTGCTGATCGCCGACGAGATCACGTCCGCGCTCGACGTCTCGATCCAGGGCACGGTGCTGAACCTCGTCCGGCAGCTGCAGCGTGAACTGCGGCTGTCGATGCTGTTCATCTCGCACAACCTGGCCGTCGTGCGGTACGTGAGCGACATCGTGGCCGTCATGTACCTGGGCCGGATCGTCGAGGCCGGACCTGCCCACGACGTTCTGACCAACCCGCAGCACCCGTACACCAAGGAACTGCTGGCCGCGGCCGGAGGCTCGACGGGCCTGCAGCTGATTGAGGACGCTGAGCCGGCCGACCCGCACCATCCACCGGCCGGGTGCCACTTCCACCCGAGGTGCCCGATCGGTCCGCTCATCCGCACGGACCGCGAGCACTGCCGCACCACCGACCCCGCCACCGAGGCCGAGCACCGTCTGCACCGCGCCGCCTGCCACCACGCAGCCGGTGCGCTCCGGGCGGTCGACTCCAAACTCAAGGAGAACTCCCTGTGACCCGAAGTCTGCGCATCGACGACCTGACCGAGCTGGCAGTTCCCGAGCAGCCGGCCCTCGCACCGGACCGCACGCAGGTCGCGTACGTCCTGCGCACCACCGACGCGAAGGCCGACAAGACGCTGCGCAACCTGTGGCGCGTCCCCGCCTCCGGTGGCACACCGCAGCAGCTGACGCGTGGCGACGCGGACATGGCACCGGTCTGGTCGCCCGACGGGTCTCAGCTGGCGTTCCTGCGGGCAAAGGACGGTCCGGCGCAGGTGTGGGTGCTGCCGGCGTCCGGCGGTGAGCCGATGCAGCTCACCAAGCTCCCGCTCGGTGCCGGTACGCCGACGTGGAGTCCGGACGGCAAGCGCATCGCCTTCGCGGCACCGGTCGACATAGCCCCGGTCGAGAAGGGCGAGACGGCGCCGATCGTCACCGAACGGCTGGACTACCAGGCCGACGGCGCCGGCTGGCTCCGGACGATCCGCAACCACGTGCACATCATCGACGTAGCCGACCAGAAGGTCCGCCAGGCCACCGAGGGCGACTGGCACGCAGGTGACCCGGCTTGGTCGCCGGACGGGCTGCAGTTGGCCTTCGGCGCCGCTACGGCGCCCGATGCCGATCTCGCCCCAACCGCACCCGCCTACGTACTCGACGCGACCGACCCGAAGGCGAAGCCGCAGTTGGCCGGTCTGGCTGAGGGACTGGCCGGCCCGATGTCCTGGACCGCCGACGGCAAAGCCCTGCTGATCGTTGGGCAGCCCGCTGGTCCGGTCGGGCACGCCGGTCTCCTGCGACTCACGCTGGACGGCGGCGAGGTGACCAACCTGGCCGCACCACTCGACCGCAACGTGATGGCCGGCGGTCCTGGCTACCCGGGCGCGGTGCCGGCGCTGATCGACGACGACCGCAGTGTCCTCTTCGCGGTCCGGGACCGCGGGTACAGCCACCTCTACTCGGTCCCGGTGGCGGGCGGCACCCCACAGCACGTGCTGGGCGCCGCAGGCGAGCTGGTGTCCGGTCTGTCCGTCGCTGGTGGAGTCGCCGTGGTCGTACTGAGCACGCCGACGTCGTTCGGCGAGATCGTGACGGTCGACCTGGCAACCGGGGCCAGCTCCAGGTTGACGTCGTACGGTGATGAAGAGCTGGAGCAGTTCGTCCGGGTCGAGCGTGAGTTCACGATCTCCGACGGGACCGTGGTGGCCGGCTGGCTGATGCGCGACCCGGCCGCTGAGGAGCCGCAGCCGCTGCTGCTCGACATCCACGGTGGTCCGCACAACGCCTGGACCGGCGCTGCCGACGAGGTACACCTGTACCACCAGGAGCTGGTCGCCCGCGGCTGGACCGTGCTCCTGCTCAACCCGCGCGGCAGCGACGGGTACGGCGAGAAGTTCTTCAACGCAGCCCTCGGTCACTGGGGTACGGCGGACGCGGCTGACTTCCTGGAGCCTCTCGACGAACTGGTTGCCGAGGGCATCGCCGACCCGGACCGGCTGGCCGTGGCGGGCTACAGCTACGGCGGCTTCATGACGTGCTACCTGACCAGCCGCAGCGACCGGTTCGCGGCAGCGGTAACCGGTGGCGTGGTCAGCGACCTGACGAGCATGGCAGGTACGTCGGACATGGGTCACTTCCTCGACGTGTACGAGCTGAACGGCACCGACGACTACAGCGCGATGTCGCCGTACGCCGAGGTCTCGCAGGTCGCGACGCCCACGCTGATCCTGCAGGGCGACGCCGACGTACGCTGCCCGGTCGGACAGGCACAGCAGTGGCACACCGCGCTGCGGGAGAACGGCGTACCGACTCGGCTGGTGCTGTACCCGGACGCGAGCCACCTGTTCATCCTGGACGGGCGACCGTCGCACCGGCTCGACTTCAACCGCCGCATCCTCGATTGGGTCGAGCAGTACGCCGGTGACGCCCGAGGTACGCGCCGGGCGCGGATCGACGCTGCGCACTGGCAACGCCGGCTGACCACGCTGGCCGAGCGGCACGGCGTACCGGGTGCCACGCTGGGCATTCTGCGGGTGCGGCCGGGTGCTGACGACGAGCTGGTGTCGGCAGCGACCGGCGTACTCAACAAGAACACCGGTGTGGCGGTGACCGCTGACTCGCTGTTCCAGATCGGGTCGATGTCGAAGGTCTGGACGGCGACGCTCGCGCTGCAACTGGTCGACGAGGGTCTGCTCGATCTGGACGCGCCGATCAGCCAGGTGCTGCCCGAGCTGCAGCTGGGCGACCCTGATGTCGCGAAGCAGGTGACGATGCGGCACCTGCTCACGCACACCAGCGGCATCGACGGCGACGTCTTCACCGACACGGGTCGTGGTGACGACTGCCTGGAGAAGTACACCGAGCTGCTCGCAGAGGTGGCACAGAACCATCCGCTGGGCGCCACGTGGTCCTACTGCAACTCCGGCTTCGTGCTGGCTGGCCGGGTGATCGAGAAGCTCACCGGAGGCACCTGGGACAAGGCTCTGCGGGACAGGCTGATCACACCGCTCGGCCTGAAGCACACGGTGACGTTGCCGGAGGAGGCGCTGTTGCACCTGGCGGCCGTCGGGCACGTGGGTGAAGGTGAGCCAGAGGTCGCACCGGTGTGGGGCCTCCCCCGCTCTGTCGGACCAGCCGGGCTGATCACGTCGACAGCGGCGGACGCGCTAGCGTTCGCGCGGCTGCACCTGAACGGCGGCAAGGCCCCGGACGGTACGCAACTGCTCAGCGCCGAGTCCGTGACCGCAATGGCGGCCCAGCATGCCGAGCTGCCCGACAAGTACTCGCTGGGCGACTCCTGGGGCCTCGGCTGGATCCGGTTCGGATGGAACGGCCGGCGGCTGATCGGGCACGACGGCAACACGATCGGTCAGGGCGCGTTCCTGCGGGTGCTGCCGGACGAGGGCCTCGCCGTCACCCTGCTGACTAACGGCGGCAATGCCCGCGACCTCTACGAGGACCTGTACCGGGAGATCTTCGCTTCGCTCGCCGATGTGGAGATGCCCGCGCCGCTGGAGCCACCGGCCGAGCCAGTGGAGGTCGACGCTCGCCGGCACGTCGGCCGGTACGAGCGGGCCAGCGTGCAGGAGGAGGTCTTCATGGACGACGACGGTCCGGTGCTGCGCACGACGATCACCGGTCCGCTGGCCGAGCTGCTGCCGGAACCGACCCAGGAGCACCGGCTGATCCCTGTCGACACGTCCGGCGACCTGTATGTCACGCGGCAGCCCGGGTCGCTCACCTGGTCGCCGGTGACGTTCTACTCGCTGCCGACCGGTGAGAAGTACCTGCACACCGGAGTACGGGCTACACCAAAGGTGGGCGGATGATCTCCGTCCAGTTGCCGCAGCTGCTCGCGGACCTCGAGGAGCTGGTGACTTGTGAGTCGCCGTCGGCGGATACCGCCGCGGTGGCTCGCAGCGCCGACCTCGTCGCGCGGCTGGGGACGGAGCGGCTCGGTAGCGCACCGGAGTACGTCGTGGTGGACGGCTGGACGCACCTGCGCTGGCGGCTGGGTGACGGGCCGCGCCGGGTGCTCGTGCTGGCGCATCACGACACGGTGTGGCCATTGGGCTCACTGGAGACGCATCCGTTCGGTATCGAAGACGGCGTACTGCGTGGTCCTGGGTGCTTCGACATGAAGGCCGGACTGGTGATGGCGCTGCACGCTCTTGCCGCGCCGCCGTCGGCGAGTGTGACGTTGCTGGTGACCGGAGACGAAGAGCTGGGGTCGCCATCGTCGCGCACGTTGATCGAGAGCGAGGCGGCTGACTGCTCGGCCGCGCTGGTGCTGGAGGCGTCGGCCGACCACGGTGCGTTGAAGCTGGCTCGCAAGGGCGTGTCGAGCTACGAGGTCCGGATCACCGGGCGGGCTGCTCATGCAGGGCTGGAGCCGTCGCGGGGCATCAATGCGTCGGTCGAGGCGGCCCATCAGGTGCTTGCCGTCAGCAACCTCGGAGACGCCGAGCTGGAGACGACGGTGACGCCGTCGGTGCTGACGTCAGGCACCACGCGGAACACTGTGCCCGCGGCGGCGTCGTTCTTCGTCGACGGCCGGGCGTGGACGGTCGACGAGCAACTCCGGGTCGACGCGGCGATGCAAGCATTGCGTCCGGTGCTGCCTGGCAGCTCGGTAGAGGTCCTGGGCGGCCTGAACCGACCGCCGCTGGAGCGGAAGATGTCCGAGGACCTCTACCGGCGGGCTGAGAGGGTGGCGGCCGAGCTGGGCCTCGAGCCGCTGCGTTCGGTTGCTGTCGGCGGCGCCTCCGACGGCAACTTCACGGCCGGGATGGGTACGCCGACGCTGGACGGCCTGGGCGCAGTCGGCGGCGGTGCGCATGCTGACGACGAGCACGTCCTGGTGACCGAGCTCGCACCGCGCACCGCCCTGCTGGCCGCGTTGATCACCGACCTACTGGACAACCCATGACCACGCTCGATCTCGGTCCGTCGATCGCCGCGGCCGCGCGAGCGGGTGCGGCCGCAGCCGACGCGGCCGGGGTCGAACTGCGGGAGCTGCGGGAGCTGGCCGAACTCGATCAGGTCTACCGGCTGTACGACTCGATCTGGCGACCGGACCCCAAGAACCCGCCGGTCACGACAGAGCTCCTGCGGGCACTGACGAAGGCCGGCAACTACGTCGGCGGGGCGTACGACGGCGACGAACTGGTCGGGGCCTGCGTGGGCTTCTTCTCGGCGCCCGCCGAGGTGGCGATGCACAGCCACGTCGCCGGGGTATCGGGGCTGGCCCGCGGCCGGAACGTCGGCTTTGCCCTCAAACTGCATCAGCGCACGTGGGCGATGCAGCGCGGCGTGTCGACGATCTCGTGGACGTTCGACCCGCTGGTCCGGCGGAACGCATACTTCAACGTCGTGAAGCTGGCCGCGCAGCCGGCGGAGTACCTGCGCAACTTCTACGGGGACATGCGGGACGGGATCAACTCCGGTGACGACACCGACCGGTTACTGGTCCGGTGGGAGCTCGGTGCGCCGGCGGTCGCGTCCGCGGCGGCTCGGCACCCAATGCCCGCGCGAGCCGATCAGATGCCAGCAGCAACGATCGGGCTCGCGTGCGGTACGGACGGGTCGCCGCGGGTGGGCTCGCTGGACGGCGCTCAGGTGCTGGTCGCCGTACCCGCCGATATCGAGCGCTTGCGGCGTACCGACCCAGCCGTGGCGAAAGCTTGGCGCGGGGCGTTGCGCGAGGTGCTGGGTGGGTTGCTCGCGGACGGTGCGCGGGTGACCGGGTTCGACCGGAACGGCTGGTACGTGCTCGAACGAGAGGGGTTGTCATGAAGCTGACCGGAGTCGAGCTGCGCCGGATCTCGATGCCGCTGGTGGCGCCGTTCCGGACCTCGTTCGGGACCGAGACGACTAGGGACGTGCTGCTGGTGCGGGCCGCCACTACAGACGCCGAGGGGTGGGGCGAGTGCGTCGCGATGACCGCGCCGCTGTACTCGTCGGAGTACGTCGATGCCGCGGCCGACGTACTCCGGCGGTTCCTGGTGCCGGCCGTGGCCTCGGTGTCCTCCGCGGTGCAGGTGGCTCCGGCGCTGGCGCGGTTCCACGGGCACCGGATGGCGAAGGCTGCACTGGAGACCGCCGTCCTCGATGCGGAGCTGCGGGCTTCCGGGGTGTCGTTCGCGCGCGAGCTGGGCGCTGTGCGGGAGGAGGTGCCGTGCGGGGTGTCGGTGGGCATCATGGACTCGATCGACGAGCTGCTGGACGCGGTGGGCGGGTATCTGGACGAGGGGTACGTGCGGATCAAGCTGAAGATCCAGCCCGGGTGGGACGTCGAGCCGGTGCGGGCGGTGCGGGAGCGGTTCGGCGACGTGCTGCTGCAGGTCGACGCCAACACGGCGTACACCGTGTCCGACGCGCGGCACCTGGCTCGGCTGGACCCCTTCGACCTGCTGCTGATCGAGCAACCGCTGGACGAGGAGGACGTGCTCGGGCATGCGGAGCTGGCCCGGCAGATCACCACTCCGGTCTGCTTGGACGAGTCGATCACGTCGGCGCGTGCTGCAGCTGCGGCCATCCGGCTGGGCGCCTGCTCGATCATCAACATCAAGCCTGGGCGGGTCGGTGGCTATCTGGAGGCTCGGCGCATCCATGACGTGTGCATCGCCAACGGCGTACCAGCCTGGTGTGGCGGGATGCTGGAGACGGGCATCGGCCGAGCCGCCAACGTGGCGCTGGCCGCACTGCCCGGCTGCACGCTGCCTGGCGACACGTCCGGGTCCAGCCGCTACTACCGCACCGACATCACGCCGCCGTTCACGCTGCGCTCCGGCCACCTGCCGGTGCCGACCGGGCCGGGTATCGGTGTCGACCCGATCGAATCCGAGCTGACCGCGGTCACCACAGGCACCGAGTGGCTGGCGCTCTAGTCCCGCCTGGTCCCGCCTAGTCCTGCTGCACCAAAATTGGTTCTGATCTTGTCCGGATGAACGATCTACGCTGAGAGCCGAACGCTTCCTCCACCCCCGGCGAGGTGCCCATGCCGAAGTACGTCGCGCAGGACGACATGCGGCACCAGCCGTCGCCACGCCCGGTCAGCCGTCCCCGAGCGAGCCTCGCCCGGGTCCTGGACGACCTGGGCGCCACCCTCCTCGAGCTGGTCCACGGCGATCCGACCGACCCGGCTGAGATCGGCGGCATCGTCATCCACGACCCGCTCGACGACCCGGTCCTCCCCCGTCACGCCCTCGTCCTGGGTGTCGGCCTCCACGACGCCCAGGACATCGCCGCCGTACTCCGCTCCCTCGGCTCCCAGCAAGCGGCGGCCCTCGTCGTCCGCTCCCCGCTCCCGACTGGCCAGGCCACACCCGAGAGCTCTGCCGCACAGGTGATCGCAGCCGCGGTGGCCGAGTCCGAAGTGGCGCTGCTGGCGCTCACGCGGGGCGCTTCGTGGGAGCAGCTGGCTGTGCTGCTGCGCTCTCTGCTGGCTGACGGGGATGTGGGCGTGGCCGAACCGGAGACGTTGGGTGGGATGCCGTCCGGCGATCTCTTCGCGCTGGCGAACGCGACCGCGGCGCTGCTCGACGCTCCGGTGACGATCGAGGACCGGAGTTCGCGGGTACTCGCGTTCTCGGGCCGGCAGGACGAAGCGGACAGGGCGCGGGTCGAGACCGTCCTCGGCCGGCAGGTCCCGCAGCGGTACTTCCGGCTGCTCACGGAGTACGGCATCTTCCGCGAGCTGTACCGGACCGATCGGCCGGTGCACGTCCCGCCGCTGCCCTCCGCCGAGGAACACTTCACGATCCCGCGGGTCGCAGTCGCCGTCCGGGCCGGCGACGAGATCCTCGGCTCGATCTGGGCCGTCGCCCGCGAACCCCTGACCGCCGAACGCTCGCAGGCCCTCTGCGACGCCGCGAAGTTGGTGGCCCTGCACATGCTCCGCATCCGCGCCGGAGCCGACGTCGAACGCCGGGTCCGGGCAGATCTGGTCAGCACCGCCCTGGAGGGCGGCCCCGCGGCGCGGGAGGCTCTGGCTCGCCTGGGCCTGGCCGACCAACCCGTAGTTGTCTTGGCTCTCGGGCTCACGGGGCCGATGGTGGATGACGCCGCCGACGCCGGGGAGTCCGTCGAGGTCGAAGGCGGGTCGGCGCTGGTCAGCCACGCGGGCATGGTCGGCGAACGCGAACGGCTGGCAGACGCGTTCGCGATGCACCTCGGCGCAGTCCACCCACGAGCAGCCGCCGCCTTGGTCGGTGACGTCGCCTACGGCCTAATCCCCGTCCGCCCCGCCCGTCCTGGTCGCCCGGGCCGTTCGGATCGCCCGGACCGCTCAGCCCGCTCCGACCTCCCGGGCCCCTCCGACCGCTCGGGCCGCTCGGATCGCTCGGGCCGCTCGGATCGCTCGGATCGCTCGGATCGCTCGGATCGCATGGACCGCTCAGACCGCTCAGACCGCTCGGATCGCTCGGATCGCTCAGGCCGCTCCGACTTCCCGGGCCGCGCGGATCGCGCGGATCGCGCGGATCGTTCGGATCGCTTGGATCGCTCGGATCGCTCGGATCGCTCGGATCGCTCGGACGGCGAGGAGCGCGCCGTACGCATCGGCAACCATTTCCTGGAGCGCATCGGCGACCGGGTCACCGCGGCCATCGGAGTCGGCCCGGTCGTCGCCGAGGCCGCCCACCTCCCCAACGCACGGGCCGGCGCCGACCGCGCGCTACGGGTACTGCGAACCACCGGCGGGTCCCAGCGCGTCGCCCGCCTGGCCGACGTACACGTGGAATCCCTCCTCCTGGAGCTCCGGGACCTCATCGAGTCCCGCGGCGACGAGCCGACCGGTCCGATCGCCCGACTGGTCACGTACGACCGCCAGCACAACACCGACCTGGTAGGCACCCTCAGAGCCTGGCTGGACGCCTTCGGCGACGTAACAGCCGCCGCCGCGGCCGTCTACGTCCACCCCAACACCTTCCGCTACCGCCTCCGCCGCCTAGCCGACGTGGGCGATCTGGACCTCGACGACCCGGAGTCCCGCTTCGCTGCGATGCTCCAGCTGCGGGTCACCGCGCCACCTCGCCGCACTCCTTAGCTGCTGCTTAGCTGCTGCGCCACGTAGAGCGGTGGTGCCAGCCGAGGACTTCGGTTGCTCTGGCTGAGCTGTAGGGCGATGCGGTGCCGGGGAGGGGGTGGCGGATGGTGGTGTTGGGGAAGTGCTCATGCAGGAGCTGTTCGGTGGGTTCCGGGCGGCCGGTGTCTTCGGCGGCGAGGACCAGGGCGGCGTAGCGGGTGGTGGGACGGGGGCTCAGGGCAAGGATGCAGGCGCGGGCGGCTTCGGACAGGTCGACGTACCCCCAGAGGTTGCGGCGGTTGTCTTCGGCGGGCACCTCGGCGATCGAGCGGCGTACCTCCTCCGGCGTGAGGATCCAGTGCAGGCGGAGGGCGGTGACCTGCATGCCTCGACGGGCGTACATCTGACCCATCCGCTCCAGGACGTCCTTGGTCAGCGCGTACGGGTCGACGTACCGCAGTTCGGTGCCCTCGTCGATCGGCACCTCCGGCACGTCGAGCTCCTCGGGCGACCACGCGGTTCCGTAGATCGATCCACTCGAGGCGAGCACCGCGGTCCGGATGCCCAGCTTCCACGCTTCTTCGAGCGCGTTGAACGTACTGATGGCATTGAGCTCGAACAGCCGAGCCGGCTCAATCCCTTCCGGACTCGCCTTGGCCGCGCAATGCACGATCGCGTCGGCCCCTTCCATCGACCGAGCAACAGCCTCCCGATCCATCAGATCAACCGGCTCAGGCCCAACCCGATCAGCCTCAACCACCTCATGCCCGGCCGCGACAAGCTGCCGACAAACCTCCACCCCAAGCTTGCCCCGCGCCCCACTCACCCAAATCCGCACCCGCCGCATGCTAGCCATCCAATGGTCCCGCCCGCTGCCACACTGCCACCATGAGCGACCCAACACCCGCAGGTCGAGGACCACACGCTGACCGCGCAACCGCGCTTACGGAGTCCCTGCGGGAGGCGGAGTCGATTCGGGAGGCGGAGTCGATTCGGGAGGCGCAGTCGATTCGGGAGGCGGAGTTGCTTCTGGAGGAGCTGTTCCTGCGGCAAGGGCTCGTCGCTGCGGAGCTCGCTGCACCGGATCGGTCCGCCTACTCTCCCCAGATCACCAGCACGTCCGTGCTTTACAACGCCGACGACCCGGCCGTCGCCCGCTCCGACGGGAGGATCGAGTACGACGACGACCTCGTCGCCGCGCCGTTCCGGCGGCACTTCGCCGGCGAGTCCGTCGCGCCGGCCGAGCTCAAGGGCGCTGCGTACTTCGTCCTCCGCGCGAACCTCGGACGCCTCACCACCGGGCAGCAATCGCCGCGCTCGACGTCCGACGCTGGTTTGCTCGCACTGCACGACGCGTACGGCGAGCTGGGCGCATTGGCGTTGGTCGACGACTTCGACGCCATGATCGGGCTCGACGCAGCTACCCTCAGCGCGGTCGACCTCCGCGCTGAATTCGATTCCTCCAGCTCACCCCTCTACGGCCACCTCTCCGCGGCGGCACCGACCGCTGAAGCGCTGGCGGGTTACGTCGCCGGACGCACCGGCCAGGCACCGTCCGAGCTGTTCATCCGCCTCAACCACCAGGACGCAGTCGGCAAACAAGAACTCCTCACCGACCTGCTCCTCGAGTCCAGCGCTCTCAACGACCTGCCCGGGCACTTGGAGGCTCTGGAATGCTCCGCCAACCCGCCCTCCGAACGGATCGCCGAGATACTTCGCACCGCCTTCCACGCCGCCGCCCGCGGCCAGGGCCCAACCGGCGCCCAACTCGTCGCCACCCTCGAAGAAACCCTCGCTGTCCTCTCCAACGAACCAGCCCGCACCGAGGCCCTCGAAGCCTTCCGGCTGGCCCACCTCCCCCCAGCCATCCCCACTGCGACGCCCAGATTCACCCCTACCGCCGCGCCAGTAACCCACCCCGGAATCAGCCCCACTTCCGGCCCGGGAACGAGCCCGGAAGCCAGCCCTGGAGCCCGCTCCGTATCGAGCCCAGGTTCCAGCGGGGACGCCGGCTTCGGGCCCGGCAGAGCGGCCGATGCCGGATCGAGCGACGGACCCACTGCCCGGACCTCCACCACACCGCGGCCACACCGCATCACCCACCGAGCCACCGCCCGCCCGCGCGAGTAGCCAGCACCGCACCGCTCCACCACCCGCCCGCGCCCCGCCGCGGCCCGCGCGAGCAGCCAGCACGGCACCGCTCCACCACTCGCCCGCCCCGCCGCGGCCCGCGCGCGCAGCGGGGCGCAGCACTGCCCCCGCCGCCACCCGCAGCGCGTCCCATCCCACCGCCGCAACACCATCCCGCCGGACCGGGCCGCTGAGAACGCCGGAGCCCGGCTCGGGAGGGGTTCCGGGCCGGGCTTCGGCGGGGTGGCCAGCCGGACCTGCGGGGTACTCAGGCGGGCTGGGGTCGGGTTAGGACTTGCGCTTGGTGACTTCTTCGGTGGCGGTCGGGAGGACCTTGTGGAGGTCTCCTACGACGCCGAAGTCGACCAGCTCGAAGATGGGGGCTTCGGGGTCCTTGTTGATGGCGACGATGGTCTTCGACGTCTGCATGCCGGCTCGGTGCTGAATGGCGCCGGAGATGCCCGCCGCCACGTACAGCTGGGGCGAGACCGTCTTGCCGGTCTGCCCGACCTGGTAGGCGTGCGGGTACCAGCCCGAGTCAACCGCGGCGCGGGAGGCGCCAACTGCAGCACCGAGCGAGTCGGCGAAGGCCTCGACCGGGCCGAAGTCGCCGCCCGTACCGCGACCGCCGGAGACGATGATGGCTGCCTCGGTGAGCTCGGGTCGGCCGGTGGCCTCGCGCGGCTTGGAGTCGGTGATGCGGGCCGTCTTCGCGGCGTCGGAGATCGTCACGTCGAACTCCTCCACCTCTGGCGACGCCTGCGCGGCCTCGGGGGTCGCGGCGTTCGGCTTGACCGTGATGATCGGCGTGCCGTGGGTGATCTTCGCCTTGACCGTGTAGTTGCCGGCGAACACCGACTGCGTGGTGACGCCGCCCTCCTGCACGTCCACCGCGTCGGTGATCAGCCCGGAGTCGAGCTTGACCGCCAGCCGGGCGGCGATCTCCTTGCCCTCGGCGTTCGACGAGATCAGGATCGCGCTCGGCTCGACCTTCGCCGCGACCTGCTGCAGCGCCTCCGCCTTCGGAGCAACGAGGTACTGCGTGAGCTCCGGGTTCGTCAGGGCGATCACCTTGGTCGCGCCGTACTGCCCGAGAGCAGGCAGGGCGTCCTGCACACCGTCGCCGATGAAGACGGCGACCGGCTCGCCGAGCCGCCGGGCGATGGTGAGAAGCTCCGCGGTGGTCTTGCGGACCGCGCCCGCGGTGTGGTCAACGAGAACCAGAACGTTCGACATATCAGCGCGCCCCTCAGAGGAACTTGTTCGTGGACAGGAACTCGACGAGCTGCGCAGCCCCGCTGCCGTCCTCGTCCGTGACGATCGTGCCGGCGGTCCGCGCCGGACGGGCGGTCACCTCGACCACCTCGGTCCACGCGCTGGCGCCACCGACCTGCTCCGGCGTGACCTCGAGGTCGGCCAGCGACCAGGTCTCGACCGGCTTCTTCTTCGCGGCCATGATGCCCTTGAACGACGGGTACCGCGGTTCGTTGGCCTGGTCGGACACCGACAGCACCAGCGGCAGCGTGCCCTCGACCGTGTCGCTCGCGGTGTCGCCGTCGCGGCGGATCCGGACGGTCTGCCCGTCGACGCTCACCTCTGAGCCGAGCGTCACGGCCGGCAGCCCGAGCCGCTCCGACACCATCGCCGGGACGACGCCCATGCCACCGTCGGTCGAGCCCATGCCGAACACGACCAGGTCGGCCTCGAGCTTGGCCAGCGCCTTGGCCAGGACCAGCGACGTCGCGACCGCGTCCGAACCGTGGATCGCGTCGTCGAGCACGTGGACACCGGCGTCGGCACCCATCTGCAGGCCCTTCTTCACCGCGTCGGCGGCCTGCTCCGGCCCGACGGTGAGGACGGTCACCTCGGCGTCACCGGCCTCCTTGACGGTCAGCGCGGTCTCGACGGCGTACTCGTCCAGCTCGGACAGCAGCCCGTCGACACCGGCCCGGTCCACCGTGTTGTCCTCCGAGCGGAAGCGGCGGTCCGCGGTGGCATCCGGCACGAACTTCGCGCAGACGACGATCTTCATAGCGTGTGGGACCCCTTCTGGTTAACGGTCTCTGCCCAGCCTGCCACGGATGTTACTCGCGAGAAACATGAGTCTCGTGCGAGGCCCGTCACACCCTCGGCGCGACCTCAGGCTATCCGGTCGTTTCCGCACCGGTCAGCGCACTGTGACCCAACCACCTCCGAACGAAAAGTAAGAGTCTGACTACGCTCCGCGTTTGCGGCTCGTCACTGCGGGTACCCGGAAGGGCGTTAGTTGCTCAGCGCAAACATCGACACGGGGTTGATAACGATGACCATGCAGGGAATCGAGCAGGTAGTGGGCGAGACGGCGTACGACGCGGCCGGTGACAAGGTCGGGTCGGTCGGCAACCTCTACACCTCCGACACCACCGGGCAGCCGGAGTGGGTGACGGTGAACACCGGACTGTTCGGCGGCAAGCAGACCTTCGTCCCGCTGGCCGGGGCGAACCTCGAGGGCGACGGTCTGCACCTGGCGCCGTCAAAGTCGAAGATCAAGGACGCACCGCGGATCGATGCCGACGGCCGGCTGTCCGAGCAGGATGCCTACAAGCTGTATCAGTACTACGGCATGGGCCTCCCGCAGACCACGGGCAAGCAGGGTAAACCGGGCAAGTCAGGCCAGGGCAGGTCCGGTGGCGATGGTTCGATGGTGCGGTCCGAGGAGCGGCTGCGGGCGGGCACCGAGACGGTCGAGTCCGGCCGGGTCAGCCTGCGGAAGTACGTCGTGACCGAGGAGCAGCAGGTCACGGTCCCGGTCAGCCACGAAGAGGTGCACGTGGTCCGCGAGCCGGTCGGGGACGGCGACCCGCGCGGTACGGCGAAGATCGGTGACGAGGAGCGCGAGGTCGTGCTGCACGAAGAGCGCCCGGTCGTCGCCAAGGAGACGGTGCCGGTCGAGCGTGTCGGCCTCGAGACCGAGACTGTGCGCGGCGAGGAGCAGGTGTCCGACACGGTGCGCAAGGAGCACGTGGAGGTCCAGGGCCTCGACGACGGAGCCGGCAAGCGTCGCAAGCACTGACGGTCCGCAGGTTGTGCCCAGGCCAATCCCGGCCTGGGCACAGCTCCGCCCGGCCCTAAGCTGGCCCGGTGACCGAGACGTTGGTGCTCACCGGTGAACGGACCGCGCCGGGGATCTGGCACGAGAACTACTGGTTTGCTCGACATGAGGCCGCCTATCAATGGGTCACGACGCAGCTGACGATCGAGGGGAAGGTCCTCGACGCCGGCTGTGGCGAGGGATACGGCGCGGAGCTGTTGCGGCTCGCCGGAGCCGACTCGGTGGTCGGACTCGACTATGAACATACGACTTTGCGACACGTCCGCCGGGCTTATCCACAGGCCAATGTGGTCCGCGGCAATCTTGTCCAGACACCCTTCGCCCAAAGGACTTTCGGCCTGCTCACCTCGATGCAGACGATCGAGCACCTCTGGGAGCAGCCGCGGTTCGTCGCCGAGTGCGCACGGATCGTGGAGCCGGGCGGGACGGTCGTGCTGAGTACGCCGAACCGCCTGACCTTCCCGAGCGGGAACTGGTACCACACCCGCGAGCTGACGGCCGCCGAGTTCGTCGAACTGGTCGAGCCGTACTTCGAGATCACGCAGGCGCTCGGCCTCCACCACGGCACGCGACTCGCGGCGTGGGAGGCGCAGTACGGCTCCTGTGTCGACGCGCAGCTGGCATCCGGGTACGACGAATGGAACGACGAGCTGGTCAAGCTGGTGAAGACCACCGGGCACGGAGACTTCGAGATCCGCCCAGACGACCTGGACGGGTCTCTCGACCTGATCCTGGTCGCGAGGCCGAGGCCCTAAGTCCTAGGGCCGGATGATCCGCTCGACGATCTTGCCGGCGATCAGGTAGACCAGCGCGGCGATACCCCAGTTCACGAGCAGGGTGTTCTTCGCCGTCTCCAGCCGGAACAGGTCCTTGAACGGGCCGACCAGGTCGTGTCCGCGCTCGAGGATCCAGCGCACGATCTCGTTGCTCTGGTTCGTCTGGTCGAGCGCGGTGAACAGCGCACCGAGCGCGAGCACCGCCGCCGCGAGCACCGCGACGAGCCAGATCAATGAGGCGATCAGGTTGCGCAGCTTGCGGACGCCGGAACCCACCGAACTCAGCGCCTGCTTGCCCCGGCCCGACCCCGACGAACTGGACATCGGTCCGCGGCCCGTGGGCGGTTTGTTGCCAGAGGCACCGGTCTTGGTCGCGGCAGCCGCGGGAACCTTGCTGACCGGCTTGGTCACCGTGGTCTCCACCGGGTCGTTGCCCGCATCCTTGCCTGCATCTTTGGAATCCTTGCCCGCGTCATCACCGGCTGGGCTCGCTGCGGCCTCCTCCGAGCCGGCCGCACCGCCGCCCGGCTTGTCCGCCGCGGCCTTCTCCCGCGCGCGCTGCTCGGCGACGATCTCCGCCGCTGTCTTCGGCCGGGTCGGCTTGGTCGCGGTCGCCGTACCCGCGCCCGTGGTGTTCGCGCCGGCGTCGGGGGTGGTCGCGTCCGGCGTGCCGGACTTGCCGGTCGTGCCGGGTGTCGCCTTGTCGTCCTGCGTACCCACGTCGTCCATCTCCTCAGCCGGGGTCGGTTCCTCGTCCGTCGCCGTCACGCTGGTCGCAGCCGGCGGTCTCCTACGCCGACTGACCGGGACCGGTCGCGGCGACAACCTGCGCCGGGCGCCCGCGAGGGGAGCCGGTGCCGCTGCCGTGCCGTCCACTGCCTGTACCTCTGGGTTCACGCTTCCGTTCACGCCCAAGTCTGGTTCGTTCGTTTCAAGCACTGGTTCCAACGTAGCGCTGCTGGGTACTACCAGCTCAGTGACGATCGGGACCGGGTCGACCGCACGCGTCCGCGCCTGCGTGATCGAGCCGTCGGCCGCAGCGTCGAGCGGCGACCGGCCGGCCGGGTCGGCCGCGGTCTGGTCAGCCACGCTACTTCTCCTCTCCGACAGTCATCCGGTCGTGGGCGTCCGACCGGACGTGGGGGCCATAGTGCCTGACTGGCGAGTAACTTGAGAACCCCTCACTGCTCTCTTTCTCACCACCAGCTTCTACCTCATCACTCACTGCACTATCCGGTACGACGCTCCGTGCAGTACTGGATACGTTGCCGGATGGAGATGCGGGCTCAGTGATCGGACGAGCCTGGTCGGCTAGACGGAAGGTGCTGATGGCCCTGGACTGGTCGAAAGACAGGTGCGCGTCATCAGCCGACGAGGAGGCGGCCGAGCCCACCGCCGCGGCGGGCTCCGCGGATGTGGTGGGCGTGGCCGGCTGCGCGGGTGCGGCGCGTGCTGCAGGCGCGGTGGGTGCGGCGCGTGCTGCAGGCGCCGTGGGCGCGGCGGATGCTGCAGGCGCCGTGGGCGCCGTGGGCGCGGCGGATGCTGCGGGCGCCGTGCGGCCTGCGGATGCGGTGGAGGCTGCGGATGCGGTTGGTGCTGCGGGTGCTGCGGGCGCTGCGGGTGTCGTGGGCGCTGCGGGCGCTGCGGGTGTCGTGGGCGCTGCGGGCGCTGCGGGCGCCGTGGGGCCTGCGAATGCGGTGGAGGCTGCGGATGCGGTTGGTGCTGCGGGCACCGCGGTTGCGGTGGAGGCTGCCGATGCGGTGGGTGCTGCGGGCGACGTGGGTGCTGCGGGCGTGGTCGGGCCTGCGGATGCGGTGGTGGCTGCGGACGCGGTGGGTGCCGTAGGCGCGGTGGGGGTGGGGAGGGTGCCGGTGTGGAGTTGGGTGGTGGTGCGGTTGTTGGCTTCGGTCAGGCCGGCCAGGTACTTGCGGCGGTCGGCGGTGGCTTCGTAGCGGGTGGTGCGGTCGGCGACGACTACCGCGGGGACGCCCGCGGCCACGGTGTACGGCGGGATGTTGCCTCGGGCAACGCTGTTGGCGCCGACGACGGCGCCGCGGCCGATCTCGGTGCCTCGGGTGACGGTGACCTTGGTGGCCAGCCAGCAGTCGGGGCCGATCCGGACCGGCGACTTGACCAGGCCCTGGTCCTTGATCGGGAGGTCGAGATCCTCGGTCTTGTGGTCGAAGTCGCAGATGTACGTCCAGTCCGCGATCAGCGTCGACGCACCGATCTCCACGTCCAGGTAGCAGTTGACCGTGACGTCGCGCGCGAACACCACCTTGTCGCCGATCCGCAGCGTCCCCTCGTGCGCCCGCAGCCGCGTCTCGTCACCGAGATGCACCCACTTGCCGAGGATGATCCGGCCGTGCCCGCGGCGCGCAACGATCTCGAGGTGCTTGCCGAGGAACACGAACCCCTCGGTGACCACCTGCGGGTGCCGCAGCTTGAACCAGGCGAACCGCCAGTACCGCTTGAGGTAGTACGGCGTCCACGCCCGGTGGCGCACCACCCAGCGCAGATTCGCCACGGACAGCAACCGCATCACCACAGCCTACTGGTTGCGGGCGACGCCAGTGATCGAGACGTTGTAGTACAGCTCGTCCGGCACGACGGTGGACAGCACCTTGTCCACCTTCGACAGCTGCAACCACGACTTGTACGCGAACATCCGCCAGCCGAACCCGAGCTTCTGCTCCGGTACGGCGGCCTCGAACGTCCGGATCGGCCACCCGACCCATGCCGCCAGCAACTCTTCCGTCACCGTGCGAACCTCGGAAGCACCCGCCCGCGATGCCGTCCGCGCCAGCGTGTCCGGGTCGAACGTGTGCAGGTCGACCACGGCCTCCAGCGCCGCCGCCCGGGACGACTCGTCCAGCTCGGACTGCGGCCGCCGCCAGTGCGCCAGCGCCGGCAGCTTCGTCACGTTCGTGGTCGCCCACCAGGTGAAGCGGGACAGCCGCCGCGCCACGAAGTCGCCGTACCGCGTGGGTTCGCCGCAGATCACGAACCGCCCGCCCGGCTTGAGCACCCGCAGCATCTCGCGGAACGCGAGCTCCACGTCCGGGATGTGGTGGATGACCGCGTGCCCGATCACGAGGTCGAAGGTGTCGTCGTCGTATGGCAGCTTCTCCGCGTCCGCGACCCGGCCCTCGACCGCGAACCCGAGCGTCTTCGCGTTCTTCTTCGCGGCCTCGACCATGCCCGGCGAGAGGTCCGTGACGTGTGCCTCGTCGAGAACGCCGGCCAGTTTCAGGTTCAGCGTGAAGAACCCGGTGCCGGCGCCGATCTCGAGCGTCTTGCCATACGGCCAGCCGCGGGAGCCGGCGATCGCGGTGAACCGGTCCCGGGCGTAGTCGACGCAGCGTTCGTCGTACGAGATCGACCACTTCTCGTCGTACGTCGACGCTTCCCAGTCGTGGTACAGCACCTGGGCGAGCTTGTTGTCGTTCCAGGCCGCCTCGACGTCTTCTGCGGAGGCAGCGGGCTTGGAGGTTGCAGACATCACTTTCCCTTGAACTCGGCCTTGCCGGGGCCGTTCTCGACGAAGGACTTCATCCCGATCCCGCGGTCCTCGGTGGCGAACAGAGCAGCGAACTGTTGCCGCTCGATCTCCAGCCCGGTTGACAGGTCCACACCGAGTCCGGCGTCGATCGCCTCCTTGGCGGCCCGCAACGCGAGCGCCGCGCCGCCGGAGAACTGCGAGGCCCAGGCGACGGCCGCGTCGTACACCTCGGCCGCCGGGACGACCTTGTCCACCAGCCCCAGGGCGAGCGATTCCGCGGCGTCGACGAAGCGGCCGGAGTAGATCAGGTCCTTGGCCTTGGACGGGCCGATCAGCCTGGAGAGCCGCTGGGTGCCGCCGGCGCCCGGGATGACGCCGAGCAGGATCTCCGGCTGGCCGAGCTTGGCGTCCTCGGCGGCGATCCGGTAGTCGGCGCAGAGCGTGAGCTCGCAGCCACCGCCGAGCGCGTAGCCGGTGATCGCGGCCACCGTGGGCTTCGGGATCTCGGCGACCGCGGAGAGCGACGTCTGCAGCGGACCGGAGCGCTTGACCATGTCGGCGTACGACATGTCGGCCATCTCCTTGATGTCCGCGCCGGCCGCGAACACCCGCTCGCCGCCGTAGATGACGACGGCGCGGACGTCGTCGTCGGCCGTGGCCTCGAGCGCGGCGGCCCGGATCTCCTCCTGGACCTGCACGTTCAGCGCGTTCATCTTCGGCCGATCCAGCCGGATCGTGCCAACCCCGTCACTCACGGTCAGGTTGACGAACTCGCCCATGCCCAGACTCCCTTAGCTGTGGTCCTTACCCGCGGGTCACATCCTCGGGAACGGTACCGGACGACAGCAGGCGGCTGCACCCCGCCTTGGCCTGAGCCAAGGCGGGGTGCAGTGTGTCATAGGTCGACAGGCTGCCCGGACACCGCGGAGCGGCGGGCTGCGTCGACGATCCGGAGCGTGCGGAGACCCACGGCGCCGTCCGGCTGGGGTACGACGGCCGGCTGCTTGCCCGGTTCGGCCGGACCGGACGCGCGGACCGCCTTCAGGAACGTGCCGAGCATCGACTCGTCCAGGTTGCCGCCGATCGCCAGGAACACCTCACCGGACGGGTCCGTGCCGCCGACGTGCGGCAGGAACGGCTCGATCTCCACCGACCCGTTGGTACCGGTCACCTGCAGCGACACGCCACCCCAGGTCGGCCCGTTGTCCGGAACACTCCACGAGCAGTCGATGGTCGCCATCAGCCCGTTGTCGTAGTTGATGGTGACCAGACCACCGGTCTCCACCTCCACGCCCTTCTCCTCGTGCAGGATGCGGTTGGCCGCGGCATGAACCCGCGTGGCGGAGGCACCACCGGTCAGCCCGTCGATCAGGTCCGCACAGTGCACAGTGTGGTCGACCAGTGCACCTCCACCGGCCAGCTTCGCGTCGGTGAACCACTGCCGCGAGTCGTAGGGGATCTTCCCGTTGTTGGTTCCCAGTACCGCGAACACGTCACCGAGCCGACCTGCCTCCACCGAGGCCCGCAGCTGCAGGTACGACGGCGCGAACCGGACCGGGTACGCCACCATCAGGATCGTCCCGGCCGCCTCACACGCAGCAAGCATTGCCTCGCCGTCGGCGACCTCTGTGGCCAGCGGCTTCTCGCAGAGCACGTGTACGCCCGCTGCGGCGGCCCGCTCGACCAGTCCGCGGTGAAGGGCGTTCTCCGCCGTCACCACTACCGCGTCGGGTCCCCAGGCGAACAGTTCGTCGTACGAGTCGACGTACGGGATCCCCAGCTGCGCAGCGAAGTCCGCACCGCGCGGACCGGCGTCCGGTGCGGCCGCACCGTCCGGGTCGGCGGACAGTACTTCGACATCCGGCATCGAAGCGAGCAGCCAGGCGTACGACATCGCGTGGGTGTGCGCGAACGACGCAATAGCGACCTTGAGAGTCATGCCACCGCTCCCGTCGAGACGAAGGTCTTCATGTCGATCACCTTGCCGGTCTCCATCGACGCCCGGGCCGCCTCGGCCACGTAGACGGCCATGGCACCGTCGGACGCCTGTACGCGCGGCTCGTCGCCACCGCGGAGACCTGCGGCCAGCTCGCGGAGCTGGGTCAGGTACGGGCTCTCCCCCAGCGTCGACTCCGGGATCATCAGGTCGCCACCGGCGTTGCCGTCCGCAAGCTCTTCCCTGTAGCCGGTGTCGCTGTCGGAGGTGAACTTGAGTACGCCGTTCGCGCCGGCGACAGAGAAGCCGGTCTTGAACGGGATGCCGGTCGCACCCCACGTGGCGCGGCAGTGACTGATCGCACCGCCCTCGTGCGTGAGCGTGACATGCGCGGCGACGTTCACCGGGCTCGTGCCGTCGACGGTCGGCGGGTTCTGCGCGGCGTACACGCTGGTGACCTCACCGCAGAGCCAGCGCGCCTGGTCGAGGTCGTGCACCATCAGGTCCATGATCACGCCGCCGGAGCGGGCCACGTCGCGGTACCAGCCCGAGCCGGCCGGCGACGACGCCTGCCGGAAGAACCGGGCCACCGCGACCCTGCCGATCCGGCCGGCCTGGATCGCGTCGTACGCCGCCTTGTACTCCGGGAAGAACCGGACCACGTGCGCCGGGTACAGCCGGACGCCGGCCGCGGTGGCGGCGTCGATCACCTCGTGCGAGTCGGCCGCGGTGAGCGTCAGCGGCTTCTCGCAGATCACGTTCACCCCGGCCTTGATCGCGGCCAGCGCCAGGTCCTTGTGGGTCGCCGACGGGGTGACGATGTCGACGAACGCGGCCTCGGTCAGCAGCCCGTCCAGCGACGGCGCGACCTCCAGCCCGTACTGCTCAGACAGCTCCTCCGCACCTTCGAGCGAGTGCACCAGGACGCGGGCCCCGAGGGCCTTCCACGCCGCGACGTGGACGTGGGCGATGTTGCCCGCGCCGATCAGACCAACGGTCAGGCCGGCCAGCTCTTCCGACATGTGAATCCCTCATCACAGCAGGGGACGGGAAATTAGTAACGGTCCTTGCGTATCACTGCGCACAGCCGTCCGCAACCACCGTCTCACGAACATATCCAGATTGGTTATCGATAACCTGGACCGACCTGTGCAGAATGTGCCGGTGAAAGAAGCGACCGCTGCCCCGAGCGCTGCAGGCCCAGCCGTAGAGAGTGGGCCGCAGCTGGGGGCAGTGGTCCAGACCGATGGCACGACGTTCACGCTGTGGGCTCCAGCGGCCGAGCGGGTCGAGCTGGCGCTGATCGCGGACGACGGGAGTCAGCGCAACCTCGACCTGGCGCACACAGGTGAGTACTGGACCGGGTTCGTCCCCGGGGTCGGAGCAGGACAGCGGTACGGGTACCGGGTGCATGGACCATTCGACCCGTCGCATGGGCTGCGGTTCAACCCGTCGAAGCTGCTCCTGGACCCGTACGCGCGGGCGGTGGACGGTCAGCTCGATTTCGCCAGCCCCCTCATCTACGACTCGTCCGACGGCGACTCGGCGGGACATGTGCCGGTCAGCGTGGTCGTCGGCCACTCCGCGCCTCCCCCACCGATCAGCAGGCCGGTGCACTGGGGCGAGACGGTCATCTACGAGCTGCACACGAAGGGGTTCACCAAGCTGCACCCTGACGTACCGGAGCACCAGCGCGGGACGTACGCGGGTCTGGCGCACCCGTCGGTGATCAAGTATCTGACCGACCTGGGCGTGACGTCGGTCGAGCTCCTCCCGATTCACCACTTCTTGACCGAGCCCGCGATCGCTGCCCGGGGCCTGCCGAACTACTGGGGTTACAACACGCTCGGGTTCTTCGCTCCGCACGCGCCGTACTCGTCGTCGGGGTCCCGTGGTGAGCAGGTGGCCGAGTTCAAGGCCATGGTCGCGGCGTTCCATGCTGCGGGCATCGAAGTGATCCTGGACGTCGTCTACAACCACACCGCCGAGGGCGGGTTCGACGGACCGACGCTGAGCTTCCGTGGCATCGACAACCGGGCGTACTACCGGCTGAGCCACGGCGCGGCGATCTACGACGTCACAGGTACCGGCAACTCGGTCGACACCTCGCACCCGCAGGTACGGCGGCTCGTCATGGACTCGCTGCGCTACTGGGTCGAGGAGATGGGTGTCGACGGGTTCCGGTTCGACCTGGCGGTGACGCTGATCCGCAACGAGCGGCACGAGGTGGACACGGTCGACCACCCGTTCCTCGCCGAGGTCGCGGCGGACCCGGTGCTCGGCCGGGTGAAGCTGATCTCCGAGCCGTGGGACGTCGGCCCGTTCGGGTACCAGGTCGGCAATTTCGGTACGCCGTGGTCGGAGTGGAACGGCAAGTTCCGCGACAGCGTCCGCGATGTCTGGCGGAACACCTCCGACGGCGTGAAGGACCTCGCCTACCGGTTGTCCGGGTCCAGCGATCTGTACGGCGACGACGGCCGGTACCCGTACGCGTCGATCAACTTCGTCACCGCGCACGACGGTTTCACGTTGCGGGACCTGGTCAGCTACGACCGCAAGCACAACGAGGCGAACCACGAGGACAACCGGGACGGCACCGACGACAACCGGTCCTGGAACTGCGGCGTGGAGGGCGACACGGACGACCGACGGGTTGTCGCGCTCCGCAAGCGGCAGATGGCCAACCTCATGTCCACGCTGATCCTGTCCACCGGCGTTCCGATGATCACCGCCGGCGACGAGTGCGGGCGGACGCAGCATGGCAACAACAACCCGTACTGCCAGGACAACGAGATCTCCTGGTTCGACTGGTCGCTGCCGGCGCTCTGGTCCGACCAGCTCGAGCTGACGAAGAAGCTGATCGCCCTACGGGCCGCACACCCGGCCCTGCGCCAGTGGCACTACTTCTCCGGCGGACCTGTCGTACCGGGTGGCCGCAAGGACCTGTCCTGGATCGCGCCACACGGCGGTGAGATGACCGACGCCGACTGGTTCAACGGCAACCTCCGCACCATCGGCATGTTCCTGGCCGGCGACGCCCTCCGCGCCACCGACGCCGAAGGCAACGCCCTGACCGACAGCTCGTTCCTGCTGGCCCTCAATGCCACCCCCGAGGTCCGCCAGGTCGTCGTACCGGACGCGTCCTGGGCGCCCGCCTACGAGGTAGTCCTCGACACCAGCAACAGCATGGTCACCGAGGTAGAAGCGGGCGCCACCGTCCCCCTCGCCCCCCGCTGTTTGGTGCTGCTCCGCGCGCTCTGAGGGTCGTTAACCTTTCTTCTGTACATTCGTCAGTCACCTGCTGTTCATCTGTGGGGGGACTGGATGTTGCGAGAACGGACGACGCCTATCGGTGCGCTGCATCGGGCGATCATGCGGTGGGGTGAGGCTGAGCGGACGCGGTCGCGGATCGCCGTGCAGCGGTGGGTGGACGGGGTGGCGTACGTCGATGTGCAGGCGAAGACGTACGCCGACTACTGGACTCGGCAGAACTCGGACGCGTTGTCGGGGGACGGACCGCTCTGGGTCGTGCTGGGTGACTCGACCGCGCAGGGGCTTGGTGCGTCGTCGCCGTTGCACGGGTACGTCGGGCAGGTGCTCAACGCACTCCGTCGGAGGGGTACGCCGTGGCGGGTGCTCAATCTGTCGCGGTCGGGCGCGCAGACACGACATGTGCTCGAGGACCAGCTGCCGTTGCTGGACGGGCTGGCGCCTGACCTCGTCACCTGCGGCATCGGCAACAACGACATCCTGGCCACTCCCCCGAAGCGGTTCCGCGACCACCTGCGTCAGGTGATCGGCCAACTGCCCACTACGTCGGTGGTGATGGATCTGACGGTGCCGGACCGGCTCTGGCGCGTCGGTGGCGCGGTCAGTCCGTATGTGACCGGCATCAACCAGCTGATCAGCTCTACCGCCACCGAACGCGGGCTGCCCGTTGCTGAGGTCTCCAGACACGCTCGGCCGCCGTGGCGCGGGATGCTCGCGCCGGACGCGTTTCACCCGAACAACCTGGGCTACCGGCGCCACGCGGACGCACTGCTCGCAGCACTGCCTGCTGGGGTCCTCAAGGCGTGAGCAACCGCTCCAAACGGTCGAGCGTCTTCGTACTCTCCTGCCGGACTCGGATCGGGACTATGGCGGCTCGGCCTGGTACCCGGATGCCGCCGGTCAGTGCGACTCGGGTCCCGCCGCCCGGCTCGGGCGCTGCGGCCATGCCGATGATCAGGAAGCGGCTCTGCAGCCAGCACCAACCCGGGCGGAGCTGACCGGTCAGGCGGGCCCGCTGTCCTCGTTTCCCTCGCGCCAGAACGACTACGCGGTCGCCATCCTGTTCCAGGAGAGTCGCTGAGGTCAGGTCGGCCTGGATAGCGGCAAAGGTGTCCAGGTCGGCGAGGAGTGCCTTCACCTGGTCGGGCTCTTCTTGAAGGACGCGTTCGGTGACTACGGCGCCTGGTACGCCGGCTGCGAGTGCGCGGAACCGCTCGACGTCGGTCAGTTCGGCCCGGGGCCAGTTCATGATCTCCACGCCTTCCGGAAGTTCTCGCGGGCTCGGTGCAGCCGCGACTTCGCCGTACCTGTCGGGACCGCCAGGACGGCGGCTGCGGCCTGCTCGTCCATTCCTTCGAGATCCCGCAGGACCAGAACTGCGCGGTGCTCGGGTGACAGCCTGGCGAGGACGTCTCGCACGTGTACTGCGAGCTGTGGGTCGTCTGGTGCCGGCAGCTCGGTCAGGTCGGCCGGCACGTTGCGTTGCCGCCGGCGCGCGACGCGGACGGCCTCTCGTACGGCGATCGCGCGCGCCCAGCCGAACAGGGCGGCCGGCTCCTTCAACTGGCGCAGGCCGCGGAAGATCGCGATCAGGGCTTCCTGCGCCGCGTCCGGCCCGTCGTCGAGCGCGATCGGTCCGCAGATCTTGCCGACGTACGGCGTGAGCTCGTCGAGCAGCTCGTTGAGCGCAACGGTGTCGCCACGTTGAGCGGCACGGACCAGGTCGATCACTTGATGAACGCAGTCAACTGTTGATTGACCTGATCAGCACAGTCAATGGTGAGCGCGTGACCGCAGTCCGGGAGGACGTGCACAGTTGCGTTGGGCAACAACTCGCCGAAGCGTGCGGCCTGGACGACGGGGAGGACGGTGTCGTGGTCGCCCCACAGGACAAGCGTGGGTTGCCGGGTGGACGGGAGGGCGCGCTCGGTGACGCTCCAGTCGAGCCCGCGTTCGAGCGCGTACATCGATCGCACGTTGTCACGATACGTGCCGGGGATCCACATCGAGTCGACTAGTTGCGGTGTGACTAGTTGCTGGTGCACGAACAGGCTGCGGACCGCGGGCTCGACCATGCTGCGGTTGGCGGCGAGCTTGGCGAGCGCCTCGCCGATCAAGGGTTGCTTGAGGATCTCCCAACTCCAGATGTCGCGTCGGTCGAGGCCCGACGGGGCGAGCAGCGCGAGTTGGCTGATCCGGTCCGGGTGTCGCTGGGCGTAGGCGAGTCCCCAGCCGCCACTCCACGAGTTGCCGCCTAGTGCGACGCGTTGGAGGTGCAGAGCGTCGAGGAACTGACCCAGTGCGGTCGTCATGCCGTCGAGGTCGAAGGCGAAGTGCTCGTCGTGGAGGCGGGTCTCGCCTTGGCCTGGAAGGTCGACGACGTACACGGTGTGTGTTTTGGAGAGTGCGGTGAGCTCGGGGTCCCACGCCGAAGCAGGAGCCGCGCCCGGCGACAGGAGGACTACCGGTGAGCCGGCGCCTTGCTGGAGGTAGTGGAAGCGAGCCACAGCGGTGTCTACGTACTTGCCTGTGGTCGTGGCGCTTGGCTGTTCGGCCGGCTGGTAGACGTAGGCGAGCAGCGACAGCGCGGCGACGATTGCGACCGGCGCTGCGACCACTGCTGCCTTTAGCGGGCGTGAGCGGAGCATGCCTAGGTCGGCGATGCAGAGAGCGATGCACGCCGGGGTGTAGAGGAGCAGGTTGAGCCAGTAGAAATCCGACCTCGCGCCTGTTATCCAGACCAGCCCGGCGGCTGCTCGGGCTGCTATGCCCGCGGCGACACCAGCGACCACCAGTCGGCTCAGCCTGGAGCGGTCGCTCGTCAGGACGGCCGCTGCGATCAACAGGTGCAATGCGGCCAGCGGCAGGACCATCTGCGGACTGAAGCTGACAGGTGCGTTCAGGACGGCGAGAGACAGGCTGCGCTCGTCCCTCGTCGGCCAGGTCACTCCGGTCGCCCAGTAGATGTGCAGCAGGGCCAGCACACCGTGTACTCCGACCACGATCCTTCGTCTCTGGTTCACGTCCTGGAAGAGGAACCTGCGCGAGCGGACGTTCCATCGGGTGACCGGGGTCACACCACTTGCCAATACTACGGATCCGGATAATCTGGATCCGTGGAGAATGAGTTGTTGCTGGTGTTGCTGCAGCGGGCTACGCACGTGACGCTGCAGGTGCTGGGGACGGAGCTGGCCGAACTACGGCTGACGGCTTCCGAGCTGAACGTGCTGGCGAACCTGGCTGACGGTCAGCCGCGGACGGTGTCCGAGATCGGCGCGGCTGCGGGCGTGCGGCCGACGACGCTCACCGGCGTACTCGATCGGCTGGAGCAGAAGGGGTTGCTGGCCCGGTCCGCTCGAGCGGGTGACCGCAGGGCGGTGGAGATCTCGCTGACGTCTGCTGGAGCTCGCAGTGCGGCTCGGGTGGCGGAGGTGTTCGCGGAGGTGGAGGCGCGGGCGTTGGGCGGCGTACCGGAGACGGCGGTCAAGCAAACCCGGCGAACATTGACCGCATTGACGGCATTGACGGGGTTGACGGGGTTGAGCGCTGTGGAGGAGTCGTGAGTGTCTTCGATGAGTTGATGGGTGAGGTGATGAGCAGTGCTGATCGGTTCGGTCACCGGGAACATGTGCGGCTCACGTGGCTCGCAGTACAGCGGTGCGGGACAGCCGGTGCGGTCGAGCTGATCAGCGGCGGCATCCGGCAGACGGCGCGGTACGCCGGAGTACCGCAGAAGTACAACGCGACAGTGGGCAGGGCGTGGGTCGAGCTGACGGCGTACCACATGGCTGAGGCACCTGGTGAGAGCTTCGAGGACCTGCTCGCGCGCAACCCGGGCCTGCTGGACAAGCGGCTGCTGACCCGCTTCTACAGCTCGCGTGTGCTCGCGTCGCCGGCTGCGCGGACCGGGTGGGTGCCGCCGGACGTCAAAGCGTTTCCGATATGAGGCTTTACCTTGCCCTTGGGGCAGAGGGTGAGATGAGCAGGTGTTGACGATCAGTGAGTTCGGGCGGCGCGCCGGGCTGTCGCACAAGGCGCTCCGCCTGTACGACGTGTCCGGTCTGCTCGCGCCGGCTCAGGTGGACCCGGCCAACGGGTACCGCTGGTACAACGAGGAGCAGCTGGAGCGAGCACGGCGGATCAGTGTGATGCGGCAGTTGGACATGCCGCTGACCACGATCGCCGAAGTACTCGCCGGGTCGGACGAGGAAGGACTGATCCGGCTGGACCGGTGGTGGGCAGCCGAGCAGGCGACCACTGCGGCCCGGCAGGCCACGCTGCAGTACCTGCGAGACCGGTTGGCGCGGGCGGAGGCTCCGGGGCTGTCGCCTCGGCCAGTGCTGACGCGGGACGTGCCGGCGACGAAGATCGCAACGATCCGGGCGGACACCAACCAGCAGATGCTGGTCGGGATCATCGTGACGCACACGTCCGAGATCGCGTCGTACCTGCGGTCGGCCGGCGCGACCCTGACCGCTGGGTCGTGGGTGGTCTACCACGGCGCCGTCACGCCGGAGGGCGAGGCGACGGTCGAGCTGTGCGTGCCGTTCGAGGGTCTGGTCGATCCGTCCGGCGCCATCGGGATCCGGGTCGAACCGGCGCACCGGGAGGCGTACTGCACGATCACGATGGACGAGTGCGCGTACCCGCGGATCATGCTCGCGTACGACCTCGTCTACGACTGGGTGCGCGCGGAAGGTCTGCCTGAGGCAGGACCGGTGCGCGAGATCTACCGACCGGGCTGCCAGCTGCTCCCCCGGAACGAACCGGCCGTCGACATTGCCCTGCCCATTGTCGAGAGGAAGCTCTGATGGACTACGCGGTTCAGACCGTTTACAGCTCACCTGGTGCTTACGGTTGGCTGTTCGATGCGTTGCCAGATGACATCCCCGCTGTCGCGGCCGTGATCCGCAACCTGATGATCCATTACCGCGCCGGCGGCATCGAGTTCACCGGCGAGCGGCTCGCCGAGATCGACAACCGGTGGGTGTCGACGATCCTGTCGGTGGACCAGAAGCGGAACGGTACGCCGCTCGCCGTACCGCGCGAACCCGTCGACCGGGTCGTCGGCTGCTGCCGCGACTTCACCCTCCTGTTCGTGTCCGCCCTCCGGCACAAGGGCATTCCGGCCCGCAGCCGAATCGGCTTCGCGGACTACTTCACCGAGGGATTCCACAACGACCACGTGGTCGCCGAGTACTGGAACGGCGAACGCTGGGTGTTGATCGACGCCGAGATGGATCCCTCGCGGTTCAGCTTCGACGTAGCGGACCTGCCGGCCGGCAGGTTCCGGTCGGCGGCCGAAGTCTGGTTGGGATACCGGTCGGGTGAACTCGACGGCGACCTCTTCGGCGTGAACCCGGACCCCACCGCTTCGCTGCCGCTGCTCGGCGGCTGGTTCATCCGGACCTACCTGCACTACCAGCTCGCGCACCTCAACGGCGACGAGCTCCTGCTGTGGGACGTCTGGGGCGACATGGCTCCCACTCTCGACGGCGCCGACCTCGACCTCACCGACCGCGTCGCCCGCCTGCTCGTTGCCGCAGACAACGGAGACGAGACCGCTGCGAAGGAGGCCGCCGAGCTGTACCGCACCACCCCGGCCCTGACGTTCACCGGCCGCGTGCAAACGATCTCCCCGGCCGTCCCTGAGGGACCTCATCCGTGGACCGAACTGAGGAGGCCCTGATGGACTACGCGGTTCAGACTGTTTACAGCTCACCTGGTTCGTACGGTTCGCTGTTCGACGCCCTGCCAGATGACGTGGCGCAGATCGCTGTCGTCGTACGGAATCTGCTGATCCACTACCGCGGGGGCGGCATCACGTTCACCGGCGAGCGGCTCGCCGAGATCGACAACCGGTGGGTGTCGACGATCCTTGGGGTCGACCAGAAGCGCAACGGTACGGCGCTCGCCGTACCGCGCGAGCCCGCCGACCGGGTGGTCGGCTGCTGCCGGGACTATACGCTGCTGTTCGTCTCCGCCCTCCGGCACAAGGGGATCCCGGCCCGCAGCCGAGTCGGCTTCGCGGTGTACTTCGGGGAGGGGTTCAACTACGACCACGTGGTCGCGGAGTACTGGAACGGGGACCGCTGGGTGATGATCGACGCCCAACTGGACCCGATCGACGATCCGCGGCCGTTCGACGTGTCGGACATGCCCGAGGGCCCGTTCCGGTCCGCCGCAGAGGTCTGGCTGGGCATCCGCGCCGGCGAGCTGGACGCCTCGACATACGGCGTCGACCCCGGCCTCCCGCACCTGACCGGCGAGTGGCTGGTCCGCAACTACGTCCACCTCCAACTCGCCCACCTCAACGGCGACGAACTCCTCCTCTGGGACAACTGGGGCTCAATGACCGGCCCCGGCCCGGTCACCGAGCCCGACGCGCTTCTCGCGGACGAGGTGGCACGGCTCTTGGTCGCTTCCGACGCCGGCGATACGACCGCGACGAAGGAAGTCAACGACCTCTACCAAACCAACCCAGCCCTAACCTTCACAGGCCAAACCTTCGTCACGTCCCCATCGGGCACACCGCCGGCTTTGGTCACACTGCAGAACCCGGAGTAAACCGCGGTGCCCTCGGCAGACGGTCGAGAGCGGACCCAGACGGGGACTGTGAACAAGCCACAACTTGTCCACAGTCCCCGTTGCGGGTTCATGCCCTCTGGTTGGAGGGGGCTGTTGCGGTCCACCTGCATGGGGGAGCGACCAGAACACCGCGAGGAATGAGCTGGGTGGGGGCGTAGTGCAGTCGCGGTGAGGAGTGCAGCAACGGACGTGGCGGCTTCCCGCGATCATGGTGGCTTTCATGAGAAGCCGCTCTCATTGGCCACTGCGACGAAGGAGCCGGAGATAGATGGATTCGGTTTGCTGACCAATGGCTTCAACCCCGCACTGTCGCCGCGACCCGCCCAGCTTGCTACCGCCTGCAGTACTCCCGCCGCGAGAGCTTCAAGCCCTGAGATCCGCCGGGTGCCATCTGCTTCGGCCGAGGGTGACGTGATCAGAAAGTGTCGGACCCGCGCCGTAGTGTGAACGCGACATGAGGGTCATGTTCACAGAAGAGGGGTGGGGGGCCAGTGCCGAAGTCGCGAGGGCGCCGGAAGGAACCGAACCGCGTACGACGGCAGACCCGGCCGACGTTGAGTCCGGCCGGGCTGCTGCCGATCGCCCGCCGATCCGCGGACCCGGTGAACCTGGCTGCGGACATCGCGCCTGGCATCACCGCCCGCGTTGCGCGTGCGGCCGACCTCGATCGGTTCCACGACCTGGTCCGTCTCACCGGTACCACTGCCGACGACTACCTGCTCGAAATGCTGCGCTCACCGGCTCTGTCGACCGCGGTGCTGGCGGGCGCTGAGCACGGTCACGACCAGTTCCGGCTGGAGCTCGCAAAGTGCATGTCCGGATCCGAGACGCTTGAGCTCGCGGCACTCGCCACGGCACTCCCGCTCGTGGCCGTCACTGCAGACGACGAGATCGTTGGTGCCCTGCTGGCCTACTCTCCGCCGAACGTGATCGAGCAGTTCCTGAACTCCCGGCGGCTGGCGAGCAAGAAGGACAACATGATGATGTTCGCCGGCGCCATCATGTCCTTGGTAAAGCTGCGGGCACTGGCCGTCGACTCAGCCTGGCGCGGACGCGGAATCGGGGCCGGTCTGCTTACCAGGTTCCAGGACGTCTACCTGGCCTGCCGGTACTTCTACCTCTACGGCCAGTTCCGGACGGCCGACGCCGGCCTCGCCGACTTCTACAGCTCCCACGGCTTCACGATCCTGCCGCCCGGTGAGGGCCTGGACCTGTACATCGTGTTCGGTGTCAGTGGCGGCGTGAAGCCCGAGCCGGGCGAACAGATCTTCTACTACCGCCGCGCCGACTGAGCTTCACCGCGCGGCGGAGGCCTGGTCGACCCGGACGATTAGCCCGCCGAAGACCTACCACGACGACGGCGCCACCGCCCCCAGGTCGAGTTGCCAGGGTGTCGCCTCCAACCGTGAGCGCGGCACCTCAGCTCGCGGCTACAACATGTAGCCGGACGGCTGCCGGCTCCCAGGCGCCAGCGCTGACGTTGGAACGCCAACCCGCGCGGATCGAGCCAGCGCCACCCGGGCAGGCCTCCGCCTCCCACATCCACCCCGACACCACCTCACGCATACGCACGGACGCCCGCACGAAGCAGTCACCCGCGGGCGGCAGCCCGCAGCTCGCCGGCCAGCCGGCAGCCCCGTGCATTGGAAAGTACGGCGCCAGGGCGAGCGCGGGGGCGACCACATCCACCCCGACACCACCTCACACACACCAACGGGCGCCCGCACGGAGTAGTCGCCCGCGGGCAGCAGCCCGCAGCTCCGCGCAGCGGAGAGTACGGCGCTAAGCCGGGGGTGGGTGGGAGCTCGCGAAGCAGCCGCGGGGAGGAGCGCAGCGACGAACGTAGCGGCTGTGTAGCGAGCGCGGGCTCGACCACATCTGCCACGACGCCACCTCCCCCACACCCACGGACGCCCGCCCGAAGCAGTCGCCCGCGGGCGGCAGCCCGCAACTCGCCGGCGGCAGCCGGCAGCCCCGCGCAGCGGAAGCACGGCGCCAAGCCGGGGGTGGGTGGGAGCTCGCGGAGCAGCCGCGGTGAGGAGCGGAGCGACGAACTTAGCGGTTGCGTAGCGCAGCGTGGGGGCGAAGTACCAAAAGAACAACCCCGCCTGGTGAGGCAGGCGGGGTTGGTTCTTGTTGGGAGGTCAGAATTCTGAGCCGGCCGGCAGGTCCGGTGCCGACGGGTCGTCGGGGTCGGAGGGGCCGGCGGAGAGGCCCATTTCGGCTGGGCTGGCGAGGCCGCGGTGGCTCGGGACGACCCGGACCGTGTAGCCGAACGGGCCGGTGCGGTCCAGTTTCAGTTCGCCTTCGTAGCGGTGGCGGTTGCCCTCGTAAGTTTCGGCCAGCGAGAGAGACGTGCGGACCGGGTCCGTGATCTCGTCGTTGGCGTCGACGCGGCCGTGCAGCACCTCGACACAGATGTCCGACGGCTCGAGGTCACCGAGCGCCGCGAAGGCGCGGATACCGACCGTCGTCCCGAGTTGCGGTACGTCGCCGAGGCCTTGGAGCTCCACGTGGTCGACGCGGATCTGCGGCCACGCCGCCCGGACCTTCTGCTTCCAGGCCGCCAGCTCGCGCGCACCGTCGTACGTCGCGTTCAAAGCACGCGACGACTGTCCCGCCGGCACGTACAGCTGCTCGACGTAGTCCCGAACCATCCGGGTCGCGAGCACCTTCGGGCCGAGCTCCTTGATCGTGTGCCGCAGCATCTCGATCCAGCGGCCGGGGACGTCACCGTCGTAGAAGCGCGGTGCGACCTGCTTCTCGATGATGTCGTACAGCGCGTGCGCCTCGAGGTCGTCGCGGCGCTCGGTGTCCTCGATGCCCTCGGCGGACGGGATCGCCCAGCCGAACTCGTCGTCGTACCACTCGTCCCACCACCCGTCGCGGATGGACAGGTTGAGCGCACCGTTCAGCGCCGCCTTCATCCCCGACGTACCGCACGCCTCGTAGGGACGCAGCGGGTTGTTCAGCCACACGTCGCAGCCCGGGTACATCGGCTGCGCCAGCGCGATGTCGTAGTCCGGTACGAACACGATCCGGTGCCGCACCTCGGGGTCGTCGGCGAAGCGGACCATCTCCTGGATCAGCTTCTTGCCACCCTCGTCGTGCGGGTGCGCCTTGCCGGCGATGACGATCTGCACCGGCCGCTGCGGGTGCAGCAGCAGCGCCTTCAGCCGGGCCGGGTCGCGCAGCATCAGCGTCAGCCGCTTGTACGACGGAACGCGGCGCGCGAAGCCCATCGTGAGCACGTTCGGGTCCAGGATCGAGTCGACCCACCCGAGCTCGGCGTCGCTCGCGCCGCGGTTGATCCACGACTGCCGGACCCGGGCCCGGGTGTCGTCGATGAACCGCTGCCGCAGGATCCGCTTGGTCTCCCAGATCTGCGCGTCGGTGGACTTCTCCAGGCCCTCGAACACGGAGTCGCCGTCGGCGGTGTAGTTCGCGTAGGTCAGGTCGTGGATCTCCCGCGCCACCCAGGTCGGCGCGTGCACGCCGTTGGTGATCGAGGTGATCGGTACGTCGATCGGGTCGAAGCTCGGCCACAGCCCGGAGAACATCCCCCGGCTGACGACACCGTGCAGCTTGGACACGCCGTTGGCTCGCTGCGCCAGCCGCAGACCCATGATCGCCATGTTGAACAGCCCCGGGTCGCCGCCCTCGAAGTCCTCGGCGCCGAGCTCGAGGATGCGCTCGATCGGGACGCCCGGACCGAACACGTCCGGCGAGAAGTGCTGCTGGATCAGCTCGACCGGGAACCGGTCGATACCGGCCGGCACCGGGGTGTGGGTGGTGAACACGGTGCCGCCGCGGTTGACCTCGAGCGCGGTGTCGAAGTCCAGGTCCTTCTCGGCGGCCAGCTCGCGGATCCGCTCGATGCCGAGGAAGCCGGCGTGGCCCTCGTTGGTGTGGAACACCTCGGGCGCCGGATGGCCGGTGATCCGGCAGAACGTACGCACCGCCCGGACGCCGGCGACGCCGAGCAGGAGCTCCTGGAGCAGCCGGTGCTCGGTGGAACCGCCGTACAGCCGGTCGGTCACCTCGCGCTCGGCCGGCTCGTTCTCCTCCATGTCGGAGTCGAGCATCAGCAGCGGCACCCGGCCGACCTGGGCGACCCAGATCTGCGCGTGCAGCTCGCGGTTGCCGGGCAGCGTCAGCGTCACGGTCGCCGGCGCGTCACCATCGCGCAGGAGGCTGATCGGCAAGCCGTCGGGGTCCACCAGGGGGTACCGCTCCTGCTGCCAGCCCTCACGGTTCAGTGACTGGGCGAAGTACCCGTGCCGGTAGAGGAGGCCGACGCCGATCAGCGGTACGCCGAGGTCGCTCGCCGCCTTCAGGTGGTCACCGGCAAGGATGCCGAGGCCACCGGAGTACTGCGGGAGGACGTGGGTGATGCCGAACTCCGGTGAGAAGTAGGCCACCGCGTCGACCGGCGAACCGGCCTCGGACTGGAACCACCGGGACTCGGTCACGTAGCTTTCCAGGTCGGCTACAGCCAGTTCCAGCCGGCGGAGGAAAGCGTGGTCGTTGGCCAGCTCATCGAGCCGGGCGGCCGGGACCTCACCGAGCAGCTTGACCGGGTCACCGCCGGTGCTCCGCCACAGCTGCGGGTCGACAGCCTCGAAGACGTCCTGCGTCTCCGGGTGCCAGGCCCAGCGGAGGTTGTTCACCAGGGTGCCCAGACCGGTCAACGGCGCAGGCAGGACAGGGCGGACGGAGAATCGTCGTATCGCTCGCACCGGGACACCGTAGCGTCCCCGGGTGCGAGGATCACCTTCGGAGTGCATCGATCTTGCAACGGCGGCAAGATTTTGCAGAGGCCGGTCCGGGCTGGACACAAATGTTCCATAGCGCTGGACACAAATGTTCCACAGCGTGGACCGAACTGTGACCACTGCATGTCATGGTTCGGCACTGGGAACCGATAACGTCAGTGCTGTCGTTCCGTACCCAAACCCTGCCAGCTCCGATCACGGAAAGCGAAGGTTCGTCTACGCCATGACTGGGCGCATCCCGATCACCGACGTCACCCCGACCGTCGACGCCGGAGCGTATCCGGCCAAGGCCTCCGTCGGCGAGACGTTCACCATCGCGGCAACGGTCTTCCGGGAAGGCCACGACGCGGTGAACGCGAACGTCGTACTGACCTCGCCGTCGGGACAGACCAGACGGATGCTGATGTCGCCGGGGGCCCCGGGCACCGATCGGTGGACCGTCGACGTGACGCTGCAGGAGCAGGGCGCGTGGACGTTCGCGGTCGAGGGCTGGAGCGATCCGTACGGGACGTGGCGGCACAACGCCGAGATCAAGATCCCGGCCGGGATCGACGTCGACCTGATGTTCGCGGAGGGCGCAGCGTTCTTCGACCGCGCGGCCGCCGGCGTACCACCCGCGGTCCGTGCCGATCGCGGCACGCTGAGCGACGCCGCGCACGCGTTGGCGAACGGCGCGTTGCCGCCGGAGGCCCGGCTGGCCGCTGGGACTTCCCCGCAGGTACGCGCGGCGCTCGGACGGTACCCGGTGCGCGAGCTGATCACCTCGTCCGAGACGTACCCGGTCTGGGTCGACCGGACCCGCGCGCTGTACGGCAGCTGGTACGAATTCTTCCCGCGCTCCGAGGGCGCGGAGTACGACGAGGAAACCGGCACCTGGAAGTCGGGCACGTTCCGGACCGCGGCCAACCGGCTCGAGGCGGTCGCGAAGATGGGCTTCGACATCCTCTACGTGCCGCCGGTCCACCCGATCGGTCACTCGTTCCGCAAGGGCCCGAACAACACCCTCGACCCGAAGCCGGGCGACCCCGGGTCGCCGTGGGCGATCGGCTCCGAGGAGGGCGGGCACGACGCGATCCACCCGGAGCTCGGGACGTTCGAGGACTTCGAGTACTTCGTCGGCCGCGCCCGCGAGGTCGGCCTCGAGGTCGCGATCGACCTGGCCCTGCAGGCGTCGCCGGACCACCCGTGGGTGAAGGAACACCCGAAGTGGTTCTCGGTGCGGGCCGACGGCTCGATCGCGTACGCCGAGAACCCGCCGAAGAAGTATCAGGACATCTACCCGATCAACTTCGACAACGACCCGGAAGGCATCTACGCCGAGGTCTTGCGGATCGTCCGGCTCTGGATCTCCAAGGGCGTCACGGTGTTCCGGGTCGACAACCCGCACACCAAGCCGGTCAACTTCTGGGAGTACCTGCTCGGCGAGATCCGGAAGACGGATCCGGACGTCGTGTTCCTGTCGGAGGCGTTCACCCGCCGGCCGATGATGCAGGAGCTGGCGAAGGTCGGGTTCCACCAGTCGTACACGTACTTCACCTGGCGCAACGAGAAGTGGGAGCTCGAGGAGTACCTCACCGAGCTGACGTCGGAGACCGGGCACTTCCTGCGGCCGAACTTCTTCGTCAACACGCCGGACATCCTGACCGCCTACCTGCAGTACGGCGGTCCTGGTGCGTTCAAGATCCGGGCCGCGATCGCGTCGACGTCCTCGCCGGCCTGGGGTGTGTACGCCGGGTTCGAGCTGTTCGAGCATGTCGCGCTGCGGCCGGGGTCGGAGGAGTACCTCGACACCGAGAAGTTCCAGCTCCGCCCGCGGGACTGGGAGGCGGCGGAGCGGGAGGGCCGGACGTTGGCGCCGTACCTGACGCTGCTGAACAACATCCGTCGTCGTCATCCGGCGCTGCAGCAGCTGCGCAACCTCAGCCTGCACACGGTCGACGACGAGGCGATCATGTGCTACTCGAAGCGCACGACGGGTCCGGATGGACACAGCGACACGGTCATCGTGGTCGTGAACACCGACCCGCACTCCGTCCGCGAGTCGATGGTCCACCTCAACATGGCCGCCCTCGGCATGCGTCCCGAAGACACCTTCACCGTCTACGACGAGATCAGCGGCGCGACGTGGCGTTGGGGCCAGCAGAACTACATCAAACTCGACCCCAACGGCGAACCCGCCCACATCCTCGCCGTCCGCCGCGGCCAAGCCTGAGGTAATTGCCTGAGGTAATTGTTGGTCAGTCCAACGCCGTGCTGTCCGCCGGACCGGGCTGACCAGCGGTCCGCATGGTCCGGAGCAGGTCGATGAGGGCGTCCTGCTGCGTGGCCTGGTAGGCGAGGGCGTCGGCCACCGCACCGATCAGGTCAGCTCTTTCGTCCTCGCTCGCCCCCGCGAGCAGTGCCGTTGCCAGCTCTCGCGCCTCTGCTTGGTTCCCCAGCATCGCGTGTCCCATCGCGAGTGCTACGGACGCGAGTCGTCGGTCCTCCGCGGAAAGGGTCTCGTCGGCGAAGCACAGGCCGGCCAAGGCCACGAGTCGTTCCGGATCGCCGGAGCGCCAAGCCGGTTTGAGCAGCGTCAGACCGTACTCCGGGTCGTCGAGGATCCGGAACGCCACGACCGACTCGTCGCGGCGCGTCAGTGTGAGGACGGCCAGAACGGCGTTCAGGTCCTCCTGGGCGATCCCCTCGTAGCCACCGATCACTGCCGCGACCTCCGGAGCGAGCAGCTCGTTGCGGTGATCGGCGAGGAACTGCTCGAAGTCGTCGGCCGACAACCATTCGTCGAAAATCTCCGCCGCCAGCACCGGCGCGTAGGCGGTCTCGACGCCGTACTCCGCTGCATCTCGGCGGAGCTGCAGGAGGAGCTCCGCCCGGTCGTCGTCCTCGACGAGCTCCCGGAGCTCCTCGATGAGGACGTCCGTCGCCGGATCCAGAAGCTCGGGATTCGCGGCCAGGTACGCGCACGAGCGGCGGGCCGGCTCCGCGTTCCACCAGGCGACCACGAGGTTGGACAGCGACGGGTCGATCGCGAGCCAATCGGGTACTGAGCCGGCGGCTTCCGTCCAGACCTCGTCGAATCGTTTCTGCTGCCCGCGACGCGCCATTCTGGCCAGCTCGCGCACCAGCCTGGTGGACACGGTGTCGCCTTCGAACAGGTGCAGACCTTCGAGGAAGGTCGCGATCGTGAGTGGGAGCTCCTCCTCCGGACGATTCCGGTAGAGCGCGAGCCGCAGGGCTTCCTCCGGCTCGGTGGCGAGATCCGCGAGTACGACGTCCCAGGTCTGCGCGCCGGCGGCGTTCAGGGCGTAGGCAAGTCGCGCCAGGGTCTCCTCGTGGGATGCCGGCGTCGAGTCCGCTGCGAACAGTGCCCGCAGCTCGACGAGGGCACTCCCGAACATCTCGGTCGCCTCGTCGTCGTGCCCCAGTCCGCGCAGGGCCCGGCCGAGGTTGATCCGTAGCTGCGGCACCACCCACACCGGAAGGAGGTCGCGGGCCTGGTCCACCAGGGACAACGCTCGACGTGCATGCTCGAGCGCGGTCGCGTCGTCACCGGCGAGGAGGTCGACCAGGAGCAGGTTGTTGAGTGCTGTGGTCAGGGCCGGGATCGCAACCGGCACCTCGGACGTCAAGGGCTCGAGCAGTTCGACAGCGTTTTTCGCGTGCGTGCGTGCCTCGGCCTCGCGCTCGAGAATCAGGCTGGTCGCGGACAGGGTTGTCTCACCGAGCCCCCGGAGCAGCCGGACCAGTTGGCCGGACCCGTCGAGCGGACGCAGTACGTCGAGTGCCTCGGTGGCGCGCTCGGCCGCCTCGAGCGGCCTGCCGATGTACAGGCTGCTCGCGAGATCCACCAAGGCGCCGGCGAGCGTCAGCGCACGTCGCGGACTGCCGTCCTGCAGCTGGCGCAGCTCTTCGGCCATGACCGACAACACTTCGGTGGCTTCCGAGCTCCGCTCCGCCCGTCCGAGCAGCAACCAGAGATTTCGGAGGGCAGTGACGTACACGTCGCGAAGCACCGGGTACGTGTCCGTGTCGAAGAGGTCAGCGGCCTCGTACTGGCGGTCGATGAGTTCCGCGAGGTCGGACCCGCCGGTCGCCATCCGGAAGGACACGGACAAGGTGATCGCCTCGGCCAGGATCCCGGCCGTGATGTGGATCGCCGAGAGCGCCGACCGCAGCCGCCGCTCCGCCTCCGCCAGGTCGTCGGACGCCTGGGCCGGGTCCGTGTTCTGAAGAATGGTCGCGCGGGCGACCAGGCACGCCACCATGGTGAGGACACCGTCCGAGTGCCGGTCCGCAATGGCCGAGACCAGCGTGATCGCCTCGTCGAGCAGCGCCACGGGGTCAGGGGCCACGGGGTCAGGCGCCTCGGGCTCCGGGACGCCCGACCCCGTGGCCTGGCTGCGGAGCCAGGTCGTGATCGCCAGCAATCTCAGCCCCTCGGCGATGGAGACGTCGGAGATCGTGCCGGTCCCACCAACCTTCCGGTAGTGGTCCACGATCGCGGTCGCGGAGGCCGGGACCGGAATGTCGGTCGAGCCCGACCCGACGGCGAGGCTGACCTTGACCATCTCGACCAGAGCGCGGACGTGATGGGCCTCGAGCATCACCGCTTCCCACATCTCGTCCTCGTCGAGATCGCCGCGCAGCGCTTCCAGCGCTCGCAGGCTGAGCTCGTCCGCGACGTCGAGATCCGCTCGGAGCAGGGCTGCGCGGGCGGCGGTCGTACAGGCCGAGGCCAGCGATCCGGCCAGCTCCGGGTCGTCCCCGACCGCCTCCTCGAACAGCGCCACGGCCTCCAGCGCCAGGTGCGACGCCGCGTCGAGGTTCCCCTGGCGCAACTGAGTCAGTGCATGGGTGGTGAGTCCGGCGCCGAGAACTGTGCGAGCGATCGGGTCGCCCCGCGCTTCCCGGGCGGCGGCCCGGGCGATTTCGACGGCCTCCAAGGCCGCGCGGTCGGCGCCTTCGACCTCACCGGCCGACGTCAGCGTGGTCGCCAGCTCGAACAGTCCCGTGGCCAGGTCGATCGGGTCGTCGAGCTCCCTGCGCAGGCTGACGAGCTCCTCGGCGAGCGCGATGCCCTCCCGGCCGGCGCCGAGCAGGAACGTCGAGGCGACGACGGCGTCGAGAGCTTCGGCCAGGTCGGGGAGGAAGGCGTTCCGGTCGCGGCCGACGAACGGTCGCAGCAGCTCGATCCCGGGCA
This sequence comes from Kribbella sp. NPDC026611, assembly GCF_040638345.1. Classification (NCBI taxonomy): domain Bacteria; kingdom Bacillati; phylum Actinomycetota; class Actinomycetes; order Propionibacteriales; family Kribbellaceae; genus Kribbella; species Kribbella sp. NPDC026611. The sequence goes on along the minus strand of NZ_JBEZYC010000007.1, from coordinate 237,390 downwards.
CCCCGGCGTCCGCACAGTGCCGCCAGGTGTGCAGCCACAGGTACCCGTGTTCCTGCGGCCGTTGGCCTTCGTCCAGTAGTTGTCCGTAGAGCGAGGTCAGCGCCTCGGCGATCGGCACGGCGATGTCCGGGGGCAGGCCGTGCCGGGTATCCGCTCTGGAGGTCAGGCGCAGGTGGTCAGCGAGTCGCTGGTGCGCGAGGCGGTAGACGGCTTGGTCCCTCTGTGCTCCGGTCACGACGTGTCTGCCCAGCGTCAGAAGGAGCGCGTAGCAGTCGTCCCGGGTGTACTGCGTTCCCGTCGGTGAGATGGCGGTCGCCACCGCGGGCCACACGTCGTCGACCGGCATACCGGTGCCGTGCGCGTACGTCAGTGCGTGCAGAAGCTCACGAGCCGCGGTCGGGTGCTGCTGCCCGGCGATGGTCATGACGGTCTTCTGGAGGTCGTACTCCAGCGCCTTCTCGACGCTCGACGCGAGCTGGTCGCGCCACTGCTGACCGACGGTCTCCACCGGATCCACGCGCAGCTGCGACGTCACCAACCGCGCGAACAGGAACGGGCCTTCCAGAGCGGGATCCGCGTCGCGCGCCATGGTGACCAGTTCGTCGGCGACCAAGTGCGGATCCATCCCGGCCGAGATGCCGTCGAGCCGACGGATGGTGTAGTCACGGATGTCGAGCAAGGTCTGTTCGACATCGGCGCCGAGGTCGATCAGTTCGGCGGACGTACCGAGCAGCGCCAGCAGGCCCGCCTCGTCCACCGGGCCCGGCACTTCCCTGGTACCGACCAGGACGAGGGCCTCCTTGGCCAGGGGCACGAGCAGCTGGACCGCGATCTCCCTGCTCTCGATCTCGCCTGCTTCGTCGAGCCCGTCGACGAAGACGACGAGCGGCTTGCCGTGCTGGCGCTGCCGGCTCGCGTGCGCAAGGACGTCGTAGATCCCGGCATCCGGGTCCAGACCGAGCTCGTCGGCGATCGCTCGCACCGCAGTCTTCGCGGTCAGACCTCGCGCGTGCACCTGAACGTCGACGCTCGACTCGCCTGGATCGAGCGCCGATGCCAGGTCGGCGACGTTCAGACGTTGTCGCTCCTGCGGTACCGACAGACTCACGACGCGCCCGACGACGGCGCTCTTGCCCGATCCGGGCGGGCCGGTGACGACGCACAACCCTTGCTGCTGGCGGCGTAGCCAGGACACCACGCGTGCCAGGACAGCCTCGCGCCCGGTGAAGAAGTCGTCGCCCGACGTCGTACTGCGGGCCGCGCTCTGCAGGTGCTCGACGACCGTCTGGCCGGCCCGCCGGCGGTGCAGCGGATTCATCAACATTCCCTGGGCGTCTCCCGTGGAGGTCTGCTGAGGTGTCTGCCGAGGTTCGGGCCACTCCTTCACCAGCGCGTCGATGAGGTCGTCGCCGCGGATCTTCGCGGCGTACGGGTTCCAACGCTGCCGAACCCTGACGTCGGACGGGCCTTCGGTGAAGAGCCGGGTCAGGGCGCGTGCCATCGCTCCGCTCCGGGCCGGCTCGTCTCCGCGCGAAGCAGCGACGACTCCGAACCACGCCGTACCAGGATCCGCCCGGCCGTTCAGTACCGCGTTCGCCATCGCATAGGCATCTGGGACTCCCTTGCCGGAGTAGCAGGCGTCGAGGATGACGAGCACCTGGCTCGCGCCCGTGCGCGCCGCCCACAGTCCCAGCTGTCCGGCAGGGGCCAGTTCACCGTCGGCGGTATCGCTCGCGCGGGCCATCAGCAGCAGGTTTCCAGCGGGGCCTTCGACGGCGTGCCCTGTCCACAACACGACGAGCGCGGCTCCGGGCAAGGCGTTCGCGGCCAGCTCGACGTCGATCTCGTTGAGCAGGTCGCCGCGGCGCCGGTCGGCGATGAGAGCGGTCGCGAAGCCGTGCTCGTCTCGCAGGAGCTCCACGAGACCGGTGGTATCTGGCACTGCTCGCGGCAGCGGCTGCAGCCCGGCGTAGTCGCCGATCGCCACAGCGACCACGGTGTCGCGTGGGTCCGCGGCTGTCATCGCGGCTCAGTTCCGGTCGGCAGGTCGTCGAACTCGGTCGGGTCCCACACGAGGAACGGGCGGGTGACGGCGGGCGGTCCACCTGGTACGGGGCTTTCGACCCGTGCTTCGTAACCACCTGGCAGCAGCGGATCCAGTACTGCGCGTCCGTCGGGTTGAACGATGACCGGTGTCCCGACCCTCTCTCGCTGTTCGTCGAGGACCGTCACCCGCAGGCGCCGGTCCCCGAGATCCGGTACGACGAGCTCCGGTGCCGTGTCCGGCGCCCACAGCTCGGCCATAGACACCCCGAACGCCTCCGGATAGGTGCCTTCCCAGATCAGCTCCTCGCGCGAGACGATCCCGTCGACGAGGTCGAGCGTGGATCGCACGCCGTGCAGCTCGCCGTGCTGCTCGGCCACCTCGTGGACCTCCGAACCGCGGCCCTCGGACGGTTCGGCGGACAACCGCGGTACCGTGCCGTCCCCGCCCTGGTCGGACCCGTCGATCTCGAACGAGGTTTCCAGGCCCTTGGCGGTCACCCGTGCCGTCGTCGGCGTCGGCTGCCGAGTCCCGACGACCTTGTGCATCGTGTACGGGCGTTGATGGTCACCGTTGATCGCGGCATGGAACTCGACCGAGTCGGCGAGCATCTTGGAATCGAGGTCCGCAAGACCTGCTCCCGTCAGCGCACGACGACCGCCGCCCGGTGCTTCCAGGCAGTCGTAGGTCGGCAGCAGCTGGTACATCGACGGCAGGCTCCGCACCAGCTCGTGCAGCTTGAACCGGAACGGACCGACACCGGGCTCGACGCCGTTGACCAGTTTGTCCAGCGACTTCACGGATCCCCGGTGCGGCGTACCGATCGTGATCAGGTGCCGGGTCAGTGCCGCACCTCCCTCGCGCTCCAGGAACCAGCGGGCGACGAGTCCGCCCATCGAGTGGCAGACCAGAACCAGCTTCGCGTCTCGCATCCCGGGCTCGGTCTGCCACCGCGCAAGAGCGTCGCCCGCCTTCTTCGCGAGCAATCGACCGTTGTACCGGTTCGACAGCCGCCAGTCGTACGGAAACGTCACCAGGTTGGGGATCCGGTCCGCCGAACGATCGTCCTCGGCCGTCAGGCCCAGATGGCCTGAGCGCAGAAAGTCGATGGTCCGCGAGTATCCGGCGACGGGGCTCCAGACCCCGGGAATCACGTGCAGCCCGGGCATCAGCCGGACCGCGCGAACACCGTCGCCGGGCGGTGCGTCGCCGATATCCGGTGGCAACGTCAACGACCGCACCGACCGGCCGAATGTCCGGATCGCGCGGACCAGAGATCCGGCGCTCAACGACCAGACCGGTCGCCCCTGCGCGTCGACCAGCTCGCTCCCCATGATGCCCGGGATCACGACGACCAGGTCCCGGCTCGCAGCGTCGTCGGCACTCATCCGCGTGAGCTTCCCATGACCATCCCCCACCCCCGGCCCGACCTCACTTGACCATGGCCCGTCCGTCGGCGGGCGTCAAGACGAACCGGCGCGCACAACAAGAGGGTCGGCTAGAGCGGGACTGTTTCTGGGTATTTGAGGCCGGTGCCGGTGTTCAGAGCCACTACCTGGTCGTTGGCGTGGATCCAGCCGGTCTCACGGAGCCGGCGGATGGCGGCGAGGTTGGCGGCGCCTTCGGGGCAGATGAAGGTGCCTTCCAGGCGGGCGACGAGGTGTTGTTCGGCGAGGATGTCGGTGTCGTCCACCGCGATCGCGCAGCCGGCGGTTTCGTTGACGGCTTGGAGGACCAGGAAGTCGCCGAGGGCCTTGGGGACGGTGATGCCGAAAGCGATCGTCGATGCGTTGGGCCAGGGTTCGCTTTCGGGGAGTCCTTTCTCCCAGGCTTGGACGATCGGTGCGCACCCGGTGGACTGGACGGCGACCAAGCGCGGCAACGGGCCCCGGATCCAACCTAGTTCGAGCAGTTCGTTGAGGGCCTTCCAGATGCCGATGATGCCGACGCCGCCGCCGGTCGGGTAGACGATCACGTCAGGGAGCTTCCAGCCGAGTTGTTCGGCGATCTCCAGGCCCATCGTCTTCTTGCCCTCGATGCGGTACGGCTCCTTCAACGTGGAGGCATCGAAGTACCCGGTCTGCTCCCGGACGTACGCCGCCGCGTCGCCGATCAATCCGTCGATCAACTTCAGCTGGGCCCCGACGACCGTCACCTCCCGCCGGCAGATCTCGGGGGCCGCGATCGGCATCGCGATCAGCGCCTCCATCCCGGCGCGCGCGGCGTACGTCGCCCACGCGGACCCGGCGTTGCCGTTCGTCGGCATGGCGATCTTCCGGACCCCGACCTCGAGAGCGCGCGACACCCCGACAGCAGCACCGCGCGCTTTGAACGATCCGGTCGGGATCAGCCCCTCGTCCTTCATCAGCAGCCGCGGTACGCCGACCTCCGCGCCGTACCGCGCAACCGGCAGCAGCGGCGTCATCCCCTCCCCCAGCGTCACGATGTTCTCCGGCGACCGCACCGGTAGGAGCTCGTGGTACCGCCACAGGTCCGGCGGACGGACCGCCAGCTCGGACGGGGTCAGCGTCACCGACGCCAGGTCGTACCGCGCGAGCAGCGGCGATCCGCACGGGCACAGGCCGATGATCTGGTCGGCGTCGTGCGTGGTTCCACACCGAGGACATTCGAGATGGCTCAAAGCGGAGAAGGTCACACCTGCAGAAACTACCCCGCTCGCAGATCCGTGATCAGCGGCCGCTGGTGATCCGTGAGACGGAACCCGATCCCGCGCACCGCGTCGATGGTCACCGTCGTTCCCAGCTCGTCCAGCTTCCGCCGCAACCGCTTCACCACCGAGTGCACGTCCGCGGTCCCGGTCCGCTCCAGATCCCGCCACACCGCCTGGTGCAGGGCGTCGTACGACCAGACCCGGATCGGCGTCGACATCAGCCGGGTCAACAGGTCGTGCTCGAGCTCGGTCAGCTGGATCTCCCGGCCCCGCCAGCGCGCGACCGACCGGGCCCGATCGATGGCGAGGACTTCGGCGTCCGGATCGTCGCCCGACCCGGTCACGCGAACCGTCGCGTCGACCTCGTCCGGCTCGTCCGGCTCCGGCGACGGTGCCGTCGGAGGGGGCTGCTGCGCAGGCACGAGCAGCTTGCGTAATTCGTCGAGACTGGAGACCAGCAGCAGCGGCGCGACGTCGTCGACGAGCTCGGCGAGGCGGACACGCTGCTCCGGGGAGGCCGCGACCGCGATCAGCAGTGGAAACGGCTCATCGGTGGTCAAGTCGACGTCCGCCGGGGCGGGGACACGGGCGGTGACCATCCGATCACGATGTCAACCTCTGCCTGGGATCGTCAACGGACTGCCAACGTTTGACTACTTTGCCTCGATCGGTGCGACAGCTAGTCACAACTTGCTCACCAAGTGTGCTTGTTACCACGTTGTTCTGACACATAAGGTCCACGTCAGGCATGCGGTGTCACATGCCGCGACCACGCAGTAACGGGGGGCACGCGCATTCTTGCCCTCCTGCAGCAAAGGACTCGGGGGAGTCGACTCGGGGTCGTTCCAAGTGAGGGGCTGCAGAGATGTCACATCGATACCGAAGGGGACTCACCAGATCGCTGGTGGGTGCCCTGGCGACGGTAGCCGTCGTCACCACCGGTCTGGCCGCCGCCGGCCAGGCCCAGGCTTCACCGCCCACCAAGCCGGAGGCCACGCCGGCGAGCAAGATCAAGCCTGAGCTGCTGTCCAAGCTCAGCGGCAAGGAGGCCAAGAGCGCGACGGACTTCTGGGTCCGCCTCGCGCCGAAGGCCGACCTGACCGCCGCCAGCCGGATCACCGACTGGACCGAGCGGGGTACCGCGGTCGCCAACGCGCTGCGGCAGACCGCCACCGAGAGCCAGGCAAAGGTCCGTGCCGAGCTGGACGCGCAGCACGTGAAGTACCAGTCGTTCTGGGGCACCAACGCGATCCGCGTCGAGGGCGGCTCGCTGACGCTGGCCCAGAACCTGGCCGCCCACACCGAGGTCGAGGGCCTCTACGCTCCGATGCAGGTCGAGGTGCCGAAGGTCACCCCGGGCCAGCAGGAGAAGGAGATCCAGGCCGTCGAGTGGGGCGTCGCCAACATCAAGGCCAACCAGGTCTGGTCGCAGTACGGCGACAAGGGTGAGGGCATCGTCGTCGCGAGCATCGACACCGGCGTCCAGTACGACCACCCGGCGCTGGTGAACCAGTACCGCGGCAACCTGGGCAACGGCACGTTCGACCACAACTACAACTGGTTCGACGCGGCGGGTACGTCGCCGAACGCACCGTCCGACGGCAACGGCCACGGCACCCACACCATGGGCACGATGGTCGGCGACGACGGTGCGGGCAACCAGATCGGTGTCGCACCGGGCGTGAAGTGGATCGCTGCGAACGGGTGTTGCCCGTCCGACGCGGCCCTGATCTCCTCTGGCCAGTGGATGCTCCAGCCGACCAACCTGGCTGGACAGAACCCGGACGCCAGCAAGCGGCCGAACGTCATCAACAACTCGTGGGGCTCGCAGCTGCCGTCGAGCGACCCGTTCATGGAGGACATCACCACGGCCTGGACCGCGTCCGGGATCTTCGGTGCGTTCGCCAACGGCAACAGCGGTGAGCTGGGCTGCAACTCGAGCGGCTCACCAGGCAGCCTGACCAGCAACTACTCGGCCGGCGCCTACGACATCAACAACAACATCGCCTCGTTCTCCGGCCGTGGTGTCGGGCAGAACGGCACGATCAAGCCGAACATCTCGGCTCCTGGCGTCAACGTCCGGTCGAGCCTGCCGGGCAACACGTACGGCGCGTTCAACGGCACGTCGATGGCTACGCCGCACCTGACGGCCACCGTGGCGCTGCTGTGGTCGGCCTCGCCGTCCCTGAAGGGTGACGTCGCGGCCACGCGGGCACTGCTGAACCAGACCGCCGTCGACACGGCCAACGACCAGTGTGGTGGCACCGCGGAGAACAACAACGTCTTCGGTCAGGGCCGTCTGGACGCACTGGCGCTGGTAGCCGCCGCACCGATCGGTGACACCGGCACGCTGACCGGTACGGTCACCGCCGCCACCGGTGGTGCCCCGCTCGCGGGTGCCAGCGTCACCGTGAAGACCGCCGGCCAGCCCGACAAGGTGCTGACCACCGGTAGCAACGGTTCGTTCTCGTCGGTCCTCCCGGCCGGCAGCTACGACCTGACGGTCGCGTCGTTCGGCTACCAGACGCAGACCGCGACGGTGACCGTCACCACGGGTCAGAGCACCACCAAGAACTTCGCACTGGCCAGCTCGCCGCAGGTGAGCGTGGGCGGTACCGTCTCGGACGGCTCCGGTCACGGCTGGCCGCTGTACGCGAAGGTGAGCGTCGAAGGTCCGGGTGGCGTGTTCGACTACACGACCCCCAGCAACGGCCGCTACAGCCTGAAGGTCCCCGCCGGTGCGGCGTACTCGCTCAAGGTCGAGTCGCAGTACCCCGGGTACCAGACGCTGAGCCAGCCGATCACGGTCGGCAGCGGCAACCTGACGAAGAACATCTCGGTACCTGTCCTCGCCGACTCGTGCACGACGGCGCCGGGCTACAAGTACGGCTCTGACGGCGTCTACGAGACCTTCGACTCCGGTGCGGCCCCGAGTGGCTGGACCGTCGTCGACAACAAGGGCAACGGCCAGGTCTGGAAGTTCGACGACCCTGGCAACCGGGGCAACCTGACCGGCGGCAGCGGCAAGTTCGCGGTCGTCGACAGCGACAAGTACGGCAGCGGCGGCAGGCAGGACACGTCGCTGGTCAGCCCGGTCGTCGACCTGAGCTCGGTCACCGCTCCGGTGATCCGGTTCAATCAGGACCTGAACTGGTACCAGGGCGAGAAGGCCGACGTGGACCTGTCGGTCGACGGCGGCGCGACCTGGACCACCGCGCTGACCCAGATCGCGGACGTCCGGGGGGTCAAGGAGATCCCGATCCCGCAGGCGGCCGGCAAGTCCGCCGTCCAGGTGCGGTTCCACTACTGGGACGCGGCGTACGCCTGGTGGTGGGAGGTCGACAACGTCCTGATCGGCAGCCAGATCAACTGTGTGCCGACCGGCGGCGGCATCGTCGTCGGCAACGTCAAGGACGCCAACACCGGCGGTTTCGTGAACGGCGCGGTCGTCTCCCGGGACGTCAGCAGCGAGACCGCGACCACCGTGGCCACGCCGGAGGACACCGGTCTGAACGACGGGTTCTACTGGCTGTACTCGTCGGCCGACGGCGACCAGGGCTTCACCGCCAAGGCCGGTAATTACAGCACTGCCACCGCGACCGTCCCGGTCGAGGCGGACTGGGCGACCACGGCCGATTGGACCCTGAAGGCAGGACAGCTGAGCGTCACGCCGGGGAGCATCATCGCCGGCCTGAAGCTGCCGACCGGCAAGGTGACCAAGTCGTTCACGGTCAAGAACACCGGTGGCGCCGCCGTCGACGTGAAGTTCGGTGAGAAGGACAACGGGTTCGTCCTGGAGAACGCCAACGGCAGCACGACGTCCAAGGCCCAGGTCGAGACCGGCGTCGGTGCGCCCCTGCAGCGGCTCTCCGTCCCGACGTCCTTCGCCCGGATGCTGTCCGGCAAGACCGGCGTCGCGCCGGCCACGCCGCAGCCGCAGGCGGCGCCATGGACGGCGATCGCCAACTACCCGGCGACCGTGATGGACAACCGGGTGGTCACCGTCGAGGGCAAGGTCTACTCGGTTGCCGGTGGCAACGGTTCGGCCTCGACCGCGAACAGCTACGTGTACGACCCGGCGTCGCACGCGTGGACCGCGATCGCTCCGCTGCCGGGTGCCCGGAACGCCGTCACCCTCGGTGTCGTGGGTGGCAAGATCATCGCCAGCTCCGGCTGGGGCAGCTCCGGCCCGGCGCCGGAGACCTGGTCCTACGACCCGGCCGCCAACGCCTGGTCGGCGGTAGCCGCCAACCCGGCGCCGCGGGCCGCGGCCGGCCAGGCAGTGCTCGACGGCAAGCTGTACGCCGTCGGCGGCTGCACCACGGCCGACTGCCTGCCGATGAGCAACACCGTGGTCCGGTACGACGCGGCGGCGAACTCCTGGGAGACGTTGGCGAACTACCCGAAGTCGGTCGCGTTCGCGTCCTGCGGTGCCATTGACGGCAAGCTGTACTGCGCCGGTGGCAACGACGGCTCGAACTCGCTGAAGTCGGCGTACGTCTACGACCCGGGAGCAGACTCCTGGACCGCGATCGCCGACGCTCCGGCGGACCACTGGGCGGCGTCGTACGCCGTCGCCGGTGGCAAGCTGCTGATCGTCGGTGGTGTCCAGGCCGGTGCGGTCACCAACGCAGGGTTCTCGTACGACCCGGCCGCGGAGACCTGGACCGCTCTGCCGAACGCCAACATGCCGCGGTACCGCGGTGGTGCGGCCTGCGGCTTCTACAAGGTCGGTGGCTCGTCCGGTGGCTTCAACGCGACCGCTGACAGCGAGGCCCTGCCGGGTCTCGAGGACTGCGCGGAGTCGTCGGCGGACGTGAGCTGGATGTCGCTCGACAAGACCGAGGCCACGCTGGCCCCGGGGGCGTCGACGACGGTCAAGGTGACGCTCTCGGCGAACGTCGACCAGCCCGGTGCGTACACCGGCGCCGTGACGATCGGCGAGAACACCCCGTACTCCGTACCGGCCGTCGGTGTGACCATGAACGTCACCCCGCCGACCACGTGGAGCAAGCTGCTCGGCACCGTCACGGGCGTGAGCTCGTCCGGCACCAGTGCTCCGCTCCCCGGTGCGACCGTCGAGGTGGACTCGTGGGCGCAGTCGTACACCTTCATCACCGACAAGGACGGTCACTACGCCTACTGGTTGGACCGTCGCAACAACCCGCTCACCCTGATCGCGGCGAAGGACGGCTACAAGCCGCAGACCCGCACGACCAAGCTGGTCGCAGGGACGCCGGTGACGGAGGACTTCGCTCTGAAGTCCATCAAGTAGTTCCCTGAGTAAACGACCGGCCCTCACCTGCGCGGTGAGGGCCGGTCCCTTTGTGTCCCGCTGCTGGGCAGGCCTGCTGACCCCTTGGTCCGGAAGCATCGCCGGAGAGCGATTTCTCTCGGGGAAGGTTGGCAATGAGTGAGTTGAAGCCCGAGCAGGTCTGGGCCGAGTTCGACGCGCCCACCGGGCAACTGGCGCGGGCCGTGACCCGGTGCACGGTGTTCGCCTGCGCGGTCGGGCTGGTAGTGCTGCTCGGCATGAACTGGCTGTTCAGATACTCCGCCGACACCGGAGACGTCTGGTCAGAGGACAAGTACTTCACGGGCCTGCAGGTCGTCACCGGCTTCACTACCGCCGTTTATGCGGCGATGGTCACCCTGTACGGCGTTGGCCTCGTACTCCTGGTGGTCCGCCCGGCGGAGCACCTGCTGTCCGTCGTCGGCGCCGCGACCGGGCTGGTCAGTACCTGCGTCGTCCTGCTCGCCGGTCCCGGCGACAGGTGGGACGGCGGCACCAAGGTCGTCGACTACCGGTGGCAGGCCGCGCCGTACCTCGCCCTTGTCCTGTGGATCGTCGCCCTCGGGCTGACGGGCCGCATCCGCTGGCTGATCCGCAGGGGCTAGGTGGTCGGGAGGAGGTGGAAACCGACGCCGCGGACGGCGTGGATGGTGACGGTGGCGCCCAGGTTGGCCAGTTTCTGGCGGAGGCGTTTGACGACCGAGTGGATGTGCGAGCCGTGGCCCAGGTGCTCGTTGCCCCAGACGGTGTGGTGCAGGTGCTGGTAGGTCCAGACGCGGCCGGGTTCCTTCACCAGGCAGCGCAGGAAGTCGTGCTCGAGCCTGGTCAGCGGCAGCTCGCGGTCCTTCCAGCGGACCACGCGCCGGTCGACGTCCAGACTGAGCTCGGCCACAGGCTCAGGAACCGGGAGCGCAGTGATTTCCGCCGGGCGCTCGACGGTCTGCGTGACCGGAGCGGACATCGTCCCGGCCGCCGGCGTCGCACCGGTGAGCTCCAGGAACGTCCGGGCCTGCTCGGCGTTCGACACCAGGAGCAAGGCGTCGGCCTCCCCCAGCAGCCGCGCCAGCTGCACCCGCTCGGCCGTGGACGCGGCCACGCCGATGATCAACGACGAATCGGACAGCCTCTCCCTGGACATCACGGCTAGCCCCTCCCAGTCGAACCGGCCAGCCCTAAGTACGGTTTACGCGAAGAATTAAGTCAAGGGATTCCCTGCACGCCGAGCTGGCACATCTGCGACCTGTCCGAGACAGGACACGACTCAGGATCGTCGCCGGCCGTGACCGTGTGCACTGTCGCGAGTACTGGGAGTCAGGAAACGAAGAAACCCGACCAAAAATGATCCCGCGAACATCGCGACGCTCCCCGATGCGGCGTGCAGCGGGGGCGCCAAGCGGAGTAATCTCCTCGCGCACGGTCACTCTGACCGCCAATGACGGAGGAACAGTGCACGGTCTGGTTCGGCGGCCGATTCTCATCTGGCTGCTCGCAGCCCTCGCAGTACCCGTGCTGCTGACGGCTGTGCTGATTCCGGCCAAGGCAAGCACCACCGAGGACGATCTGCGCGACCGGACCATGGCGGCGCTGCGGGCCCGCGGCGTCGAGTCCGCGTCGGTCGACTTCGACGGCCGGGACGCGAAGATCGTCGTACCGGCGGGCGTTGATCCGGCCGTCGTCCGCGAGGTCGCCGCCGGGATCGAAGGCGTCCGCTCGGTCTCGGTCCAAGGCGGCCAGGACAGTACGCCGACGCCGACGCCCTCGCCCAGTGCGGCGCCGGACGGGCCGACCGTCGCGCCGTTCGAGGTGGGGCGGACGAACCAGGCGATCCGGGTGCAGGCGCCGGTGAAGAGCCAGCAGGTCAAGGACGCGATCGCGGCCGAGGTCGACCAGGTGCTCGGCGAGGACCGCGAGTACGACGACCGGACCACGATCGACCCCGCGCACGGCCTGGCCGACGCGAGCACGTTGACCGCGCTGCTGCGGGCGATCGCGATCGGCACCGGCGACGCCTCGGCCCGGTACGACGGCAACGCGCTGACGCTGTCCGGCTCGGTGCCGGACCAGGCGACCAAGGCGACCGTGGCGCGGGCCGCGGCGAAGGCGGTCCCGGGCGCGGTGATCTCGGACCAGCTGACCGCGCCGAAGCCGCCGTCGGCGGTGAGCGAGCCGTGCCGGACGTTCCCGACCCGGCTGGCCGAGTTCAGCCGGCAGTACCGCATCAACTTCCTGTCCGGTACGGCGATCGTCAACGACGCGACCAAGTCGTCCGTGGCGAAGGCGGCCGCCGTACTGAAGTCGTGCCCGACCGCGCGGGTCGAGGTGGCGGGTCACACCGACGACCTCGGGTCGCCGGCCACCAGCCTGCCGCTGTCCGAGCGCCGGGCCGCCGAGGTGAAGGCCGAGCTGGTCAAGCTCGGCGTGAACGCGAACCGGGTGCTCGCGCACGGCTACGGGCAGGCTTTCCCGATCGCGTCCAACGACACACCGTCCGGACGGGTGGCGAACCGCCGGGCCGAGATCCGAGTAGTGCAGGGGAACTGAATGAGCTGGCTGATCGCACAGACCTGGATCCTGCTGCTGGTCGCGTTCGTCCTGGGCAGCGGCATCGCCTGGCTCGCGCACCGCGTCGCGAGAGGAGCCCGCGGATGAGCTGGCTGCTGAGGAACAACTGGCCCTGGTCCCTGGTCGCCTTCTTCCTGGGCGCCCTGATCACCTGGATCCTCCTGGAACGCCGCCAGACCGCGGTCCCTCCCCCGGCCCAGGAGGTCGAAGAGGTCGAGGAACAGAAGGAGGAGGTGCTGGTCGGCGCGTCGGTCGCACCGACCGCCACCACAGCCGAGGCCGAGGCGCCTCCTGCTCCCGCCCCTCCCCCGGCTCCTGAACCTGAGTTCTCGCAGTTGATGGACGGCGAGGAGACGCTCTTCGACCACCTCGGTACGGACGAGCACCAAGCGGTCCCCGGCCGCTACGGCGAAGGCTCGGCGGAAGCGGTCCCGCACCAGGGCCCGCCGGACGGCTTCACGATCAAGGGCAACGCCCAGTCGATGCTGTTCCACACTCCCGACTCGCCGTACTACGGTCGGACCAAACCCGAGGTCTGGTTCCGCACCGAGGCCGACGCCGAACGCGCCGGCTTCACCAAGTACACCCGCCGTCCACGGAAGTCCCCGGACCCCCGCGACTGACCCCGGCGCGGTTTTACGATCGCGGCACCACTCAGTCCCCGTGGAGGCGGAGTTGCAGCGCGAGATCACGGTTCCCTTCACCGTCGAGCAGGACGAGAACGGCTCCTGGTACGCCGCAGCGGCCCTGAACCCGGACTCGTTCGCCAACGGTGAAGGCGCGACGCGGGAGGCGGCCATCGAAGACCTGAAGGCCGCCGTCGTCGCCCTGGCCGAGGTGGTCGGTGTTCCCGAGCAACTCGTCGTCACCGTCGAGGTGGACTGACCCGCGCGAAGGAGGACGCCATGGATGCCGATGCACCGAAGCCGGCCGAGCTGCCGGCGGGTGAGCCCGTGGACCTGAACCACGTGAGCACGGCCGCGGAGCGCGGGAAGTTCTCCCTGGAGGACGGCGCGCAACCGCCCGCCAAGAACATGCTGAACGGCCGCCGCTGGGCGTGGTTCCGGCGTGCTTCGGGTGGTGGACGGCGGACCGCCGGGACCGGGCCGAAGAGCACGTCGCGCGGGACGGGCGCACGCGGAAGAGGGCCGCAGGGCCGCGGCGAATAGCGCGATCCGGCCCCTATTTGCTTGTACTGGCAAAGGGCCGTCACACTGTGCGGAACGCCTTGCGGAACCGCCCACCAACGGCGTCACCACATCACCCGGGTCCGCCCGGTTCGTCCTTTTACGTACGCCGCCCATGGGGTACGAGACACAAAGCGAACCGAGCCGGCTCACACACCGTCGTCACGTCGTGGCGACCGGCTGCAGTACCGCTAGGTTTGGAGACACCCGATGGAGGTGAGCGTGACCGACATGCTGCCGGAGCAGCACCACGGACTGACGAAGAGTGACCCGCTGTGGTTCAAGCGGGCCGTCTTCTACGAGGTCCTCGTGCGGTCCTTCAAGGACTCGAACGCCGACGGCATCGGCGACCTGCAAGGCTTGACCGAGAAGCTCGACTACCTCGAGTGGCTCGGCGTCGACTGCCTCTGGTTACCGCCGTTCCAGCCGTCCCCGCTGCGCGACGGCGGTTACGACGTCTCCGACTACACCGGCGTGATGCCGGAGGTAGGTACGGTGCAGGACTTCGAGGAGTTCCTGGTCCAGGCGCACGCGCGCGGGATCCGGGTCATCGTCGACTTCGTGATGAACCACACCTCGGACCAGCACCCGTGGTTCCAGGCCTCCCGGGAGGACCCCGAGGGCCCGTACGGCGACTTCTACGTCTGGTCGGACACCGACACCAAGTACGCCGACGCGCGCATCATCTTCGTCGACACCGAGAGCTCGAACTGGACCTGGGACCCGGTCCGCGGGCAGTACTTCTGGCACCGGTTCTACGCCAACCAGCCGGACCTGAACTTCGAGAACCCGGCGGTCGGCGACGCGATCGTGGACGCGCTGAAGTTCTGGCTGGACCGCGGCGTCGACGGCTTCCGGCTGGACGCGGTGCCGTACCTGTTCGAGACCGACGGGACGAACTGCGAGAACCTGCCGCGGACCCACGAGTTCCTGAAGCGGATCCGCAAGGAGGTGGACGCGAACTACGAGGACCGCGTCCTGCTCTGCGAGGCGAACCAGTGGCCGGCCGACGTGGTCGAGTACTTCGGCGACCGCAGCTCCGGTGGTGACGAGTGCCAGATGGCGTTCCACTTCCCGGTGATGCCGCGGATCTTCATGGGGGTCCGGCGCGAGTCCCGGTTCCCGATCTCGGAGATCCTGGCCCAGACCCCGGAGATCCCGGACACCTGCCAGTGGGGCATCTTCCTGCGCAACCACGACGAGCTCACGCTCGAGATGGTCAGCGACGAGGACCGCGACTACATGTGGGGCGAGTACGCCCAGGACCCGCGGATGAAGGCGAACATCGGCATCCGCCGCCGGCTGGCCCCGCTGCTGGACAACGACGTGAACAAGATGGAGCTGTTCACCGCGCTGCTGCTCAGCCTGCCCGGCTCGCCGATCCTGTACTACGGCGACGAGATCGGCATGGGCGACAACATCTGGCTGGGCGACCGCGACGGTGTCCGGACCCCGATGCAGTGGTCCCCGGACCGGAACGCGTCGTTCTCCACCGCGACTCCCGGCAAGCTCAGCCTGCCGGTGATCATGGACCCGGTCTACGGTTTCCAGGCGGTGAACGTCGAGGCCGAGATGGAGAACGCCTCGTCGTTGCTGCACTGGACCCGGCGGATGATCCAGACCCGCAAGCAGCACCCCTGTTTCGGGATGGGTACTTTCACTGACCTGGGGGGCTCCAACCCGAGCGTGCTGTCGTACGTTCGCGAGTTCGGCGACGACGTGGTGCTGTGCGTGAACAACCTCTCGAGGTTCCCGCAGCCGATCGAGCTGGACCTGCGGCAGTGGCAGGGCGTGGAGCCGGTCGAGCTGCTCGGCGGGGTGCACTTCCCGACCATCGGGGAGCTGCCCTACCTGCTGACGCTCGGCGCGCACGGTTTCTACTGGTTCCGGCTGCCGGTGGCGAAGCCGGATGACGAGGAGAGCATTTAAGTGACTTCCCTTCTGGACCAGGTCCAGTCCTTCTGCTCGGGCCAGAGGTGGTTCGGCGAGAAGGGACACGACGTCCACGTCGAAGCGATGGCCACCTCGGTCTGGCTGTCGGACGAAGACGCCTGGCCCGCGGTCCGGATCGGGTTCGTCTACTGTGCGGGCCCGCCCGGGATGGACACCCCGATCCGGGTGTACCAGCTGCCGCTCAGCTACCACCGCGCGCCGGTCGACAACCTCGGCCACGCGCTGGTCGGTGAGTGGGCGGAGCCCGATCTCGGCGACGCCCAGGTGTGGGTGTACGACGCCCTCCACGACAAGGAGGCCACGCCGTACTGGCTGGACGGGCTCACGCACGGACGGCAGCTGGACGGGCTGGAGTTCCATCCCGTCCACGCTCCGGACCACACCATCGTCGTACCCGAGGACGCGCAGTCGCTCGTCCTCACCGTCGAGCAGAGCAACACGTCGCTGGTGTTCGGCGACGTGGCGCTGCTGAAGGTGTTCCGCCGGCTCGAGCCCGGGAGCAACCCGGGAGTCGAGATCGAGTCGGCGCTCACCGAGGCGGGGTCGGAGCTGGTCCCCGAGGTGCTCGGGTCCGCGCGCGGCAGGTGGCCGCGCGCCGGCGGCGGCACCGACTCGGGTGAACTGGCGATGATGACGGCGTTCCAGAAGAACGCGACCGACGGCTGGTCGTTCGCGACCTCGTCGGTGCGGGACCTGTACGCCGAGGGCGACCTGCACGCCGAGGAGGTCGGCGGTGACTTCGCCGCCGAGTCGCACCGGCTCGGTGCGAGCACGGCGCAGGTGCATTCCGAGCTGGCCAAGGCGCTCGGCACGGACATCTGGGAGCCGGAGAAGCTGGTCGAGCACGCGGCCGCGATGCGCCGCCGGCTGGACGCGGCGGCAGCGGTCATCCCGGAGCTGGCGCCGTACGCCGATGGGCTGGCGCGGGCGTTCGGCGCGCTGGCGGCGTACGACCAGCCGGTGACCGTGCAGCGGATCCACGGTGACTTCCACCTGGGTCAGGTGCTACGGACCATCCACGGCTGGAAGCTGATCGACTTCGAGGGCGAGCCGGCCAAGTCGCTGATCGAGCGGCGGGCGCTGGACACTCCGGTGAAGGACATCGCCGGCATGCTGCGCTCGTTCGACTACGCGGCCCGGTCGCTGCTGCAGGACCACGAGGGCGACCAGCAGATCGCGTACCGCGCGGCCGAGTGGGCCGGGCGGAACCAGCGCGCCTTCTGCGACGGGTACGCCGAGGTCGCGGGCACCGATCCGCGCGAGCAGACCGTGCTGATGAACGCGTTCCTGGCCGACAAGGTCATCTACGAGGTCCTGTACGAGGCCCGGAACCGCCCGAGCTGGCTCCGCATCCCGCTGGGGGCAGCGGCACAGCTGGCCGAACAGGCAGACCCCAGCTAGAGGTCCTCATGCTCGGACCTCTGGCCGTCCGGCTCGGCGGTACTGCGCTCTCGGTCGACCGCCCCTTGGAGCGAGCGTTACTGGTCCGCCTCGCGCCGCGGTCGAGTACGCCGTCGCCGACGAGTCCGGCGTCACCCACGCGTACATCGATCTGGCCGATCTCCTCATCCTGCAAGGCGAGACGACCGAGGCCGCCGCGCTGCTCGACGCCGTTTTCGCCGAAACCCGGCCGCGCTACGCCCACCGCCTGAACACGGTCCGTGCGGCGCTCGAGAGATGGGTTCGTGTGTACGTCCGGACTCGACGGGTACGGGGTTTCGGTGAAGCAGCTCTTGATCGGGCAGGATGGGATGCATGGGTGAGCGCGAAGCTTTCGAGGTACCGGTGGTCGCAGCGGACGAGCCTGTCGTGACAGCGGTTCCGGTGGACCGGACGGTGCTGGAGCAGCTGGTCGGTGGGACGTTCCACGATCCGCACCAGGTGCTCGGGCCACATCTCGGTGAACACGGGGTGACAGTTCGGGTGCTGCGGCCGTTCGCGCGCAGCGTCACCGTGCTGTACGACGGGCAGCGGCTGAACCTCCGGCACGAGTTCGAAGGGGTCTGGGTCGGGGTGCTCGACACCGACAAGGTCCCGGACTACCGGCTCGAGGTCACCTACACCGACGGACCGGCCAGCGAGCTCGACGACCCGTACCGCTACCTCCCCTCGCTCGGCGAGGTCGACCTGCACCTGATCGGCGAGGGCCGGCACGAGCAGCTCTGGACCGTGCTCGGCGCGCACGTCCGCCGGTACGACGGCCCCGGCGGCACCATCACCGGTACGTCGTTCGCGGTCTGGGCGCCCGGTGCGCAAGGGATCCGACTGACCGCCGACTTCAACTTCTGGGACGGCCGCGCGCACCCGATGCGCTCGCTCGGCTCGTCCGGCGTGTGGGAGCTGTTCGTCCCCGGCGTCGGCCCGGGCACGCGGTACAAGTTCGACATCTGCGGCCGCGACGGCGTCTGGCGGCAGAAGGCCGACCCGATGGCGAACCTGGCCGAGACTCCCCCGGCGAACGCCTCCGTCGTGCACGAGTCGACGTACCAGTGGGACGACACCGCGTGGCTGGAGCGGCGCGCGCAGGCACAGGCCTACGCCGAGCCGATGAGCGTCTACGAGGTGCACCTCGGCTCATGGCGCAAGGGCAAGTCGTACCGCGAGCTGGCCGACGAGCTCGTTGCCTATGTCAACGACATGGGCTTCACCCACGTCGAGCTGATGCCGGTGATGGAGCACCCGTTCGGCGGCTCCTGGGGCTACCAGGTCACCTCGTACTTCGCTCCGACCTCGCGGTTCGGCGACCCGGACGACTTCAAGCTGCTGGTCGACAAGCTGCACCAGGCCGGCATCGGCGTGATCGTCGACTGGGTGCCGGCGCACTTCCCGAAGGACGCCTGGGCGCTGGCCCGCTTCGACGGGACGCCGCTCTACGAGCACCCGGACCCGCGCCGCGGCGAGCAGCCCGACTGGGGCACGCTGGTCTTCGACTTCGGCCGTCCCCAGGTCCGGAACTTCCTGGTGGCGAACGCGATCTACTGGGCCGAGGAGTTCCACATCGACGGCCTGCGGGTGGACGCGGTCGCCTCGATGCTCTACCTGGACTACTCGCGGCAAGACGGTCAGTGGGTGCCGAACCAGTTCGGCGGCCGGGAGAACCTCGAGGCCGTCTCGTTCCTGCAGGAGATGAACGCGACGCTCTACAAGCGCGTCCCGGGCGTGATCACGGTCGCCGAGGAGTCGACGTCCTGGCCGGGAGTCACCCGTGCGACGCACCTCGGCGGGCTCGGCTTCGGCTTCAAGTGGAACATGGGCTGGATGAACGACTCGCTCCGCTACCTGGAGCACGAGCCGATCCACCGGCAGTACCACCACCACGAGATGACGTTCTCGATGATGTACGCGTACTCCGAGAACTTCGTGCTCCCGCTGTCCCACGACGAGGTCGTGCACGGCAAGGGCTCGCTGCTGCGCAAGATGCCCGGCGACCGCTGGCAGCAGCTGGCGAACCTGCGTGCGTACCTGGCGATGATGTGGGCGCACCCGGGCAAGCAGCTGCTGTTCATGGGCTCCGAGTTCGGCCAGGAGTCGGAGTGGTCGGAGAAGGGCGAGCTGGACTGGTGGCTGCTGGACCACAGCGACCACCGCGGCCTGCAGCAGCTGGTCCGCGACCTGAACCGGGTCTACCAGGAGAGCCCGGCGTTCTGGCGGACCGACCACGTGGCCGACAAGTTCAGCTGGATCGACGCCAACGATGCCGGCAACAACATCTTCTCCTTCGTCCGGTACGGCGACGACGGTGCACCGGCCGTGGCCTGCGTGAGCAACTTCTCCGCGGTCCCGCACCACGGCTACCGCCTCGGCCTGCCGTCGGCGGGGCGCTGGGAAGAGGTCGTCAACACCGACGCGAACACGTACGGCGGCTCCGGTGTCGGCAACTTCGGCGCGGTCGAGGCGGACGGGCCGGAGTGGCACGGCATGTCCACCAGCGCCGAGCTGTCCGTACCACCCCTGGCGACCGTCTACCTTCGCTTCACCGGGTAGCGTTCACGGGGTGACCGCCGTACACCCGCTGACCGATGGTGAGTTGACCCTCCGACTGGTGCTGGACGACGCCTCGGTTGTCCGCTTCGACGTGTCCGACGGTATGGGTCTCGGTCTCGGCACGGTCGAGGTGCGACGGACCACAGAGGGCGCCGGCCTGGTGGTGTGGTCGCTCGACGGCGGTCCGGGGGTCGCTGAGCGGGCTGTGCGGCTGGTGGCGGAGCATGCCTTCACCGAGCTGGGGTTCGAGCGTCTGCAGGTGGAGGCCGATCCAGGGCTGCATGCGTCCGGGCGGGTGGCGATCCGGTCCGGCTTCCGGCGCGAGGGCGTACTGCGTGGCGCCGTACTGGTCGACGGTGAGCGGCGCGACCTCGCCATCTACGGCATGCGCAAGGACGACCCGCGTCCGGACACGCTGCCGGGCTGGACCGCGCTGATGGACTCCGCGCTGCCGAAGAAGCGAGTGATCGCGCACGTCGTCATACGGGACACGGCTGGACGCGTGCTGCTCTGCCAGGTGAGCTACAAGAAGGACCTGGAGCTGCCGGGCGGTGTGGTCGAGCCGGACGAGGACCCGGCGACCGGTGCGTCCCGGGAGCTTCGCGAGGAGATCGGTGTGGCGCTGCCACTGCTCGGTGTGCTCGCGATCGACTGGCTACCCCGCTGGGAGGGCTGGAGCGACGCGGTCGAGGTCCTGTACGACGGTGGCGTCCACGACCCGTCGCTGATCGACACGCTGCAGCCGGACGGCTTCGAGATCCGCGGGCTGTCCTGGCACGCGCCGGACGCGTTGGAGGGTCTGGTGTCGCCGCTCAACGCGCGTCGCCTGCCGGGGTTGCTGGCCGAGCCGTCCCGGCTCCACCACCTGCGGGCTGGTACGCCGATCACCTCGTCAGCTGATTGACGCACCACTGGTAGTGACCGTCTTGGGCCTGCTCGTCGTAGATGGTCGCTGTGATGATCGCGTAGGCATGGCGGTAGAGGCGCATGCGCTCGCGGTCGTGGCCTAGGGCTTCGAAGCGGTCCAGCAACAGGTTGTCGAGCCGCTGGGCGTCTGGCCCGTACATGTCGAAGAAACCGGCGGCCAGCGAGGCTTCGAAGGTGTTGTCGCCGGCTGTGCTCAGGAAACCCCAGTCCAGCACGGCTGCCACCCTTGACCCATCCATCAGCACGTTGGGCGGGCAGATGTCTCCGTGCACCACACTCAGCTGCTCCAGCTCGAGCTGCTCGAGCTCCCGCACGACATGGTCTGTTAGCTGGGCGAAGCCGGGCACGTCGCGTTCTAGGTACTGCCGCGACACCTCCGAACGTCTTTTCACCAGCAGTCCCAGATTGACACCCCAGGACTGCTGGTAGAAAGGTTCGTTCACGACAGGTAGCGCTCTGGCTGCAGGACCTGGGGTGGTGGTGCGGAGGGCTTCCACCACAGCTACGAACGCGTCCAGTGCCTGCTCCTCGGGCAGACCGGCCTGGTGGAGCGGCACTCCGGTCAGCTTGTCCTCGACGGACACCGTCTGACCGTCCACCACGCTGACGTCGCGGATGCGCGGCGTACGGAACGGCAACGCCGGCAGCTCGTCCAGAAACGCCTTCAGCGGCAGCACGTCCTCCGGCCGGCGGTCGAACCAGACCTTCCGCACGGTCCCGTCGCCGAGGTCGTAGACCGCGCCTTCCATCCCCTGTCCGATCAGCTCCACTCAGTGGACCATACGGATCGTCAACGGGTACCGGTACTCATTTCCGCTCGAGGCCGCCATCGTCGCCATGATCAGCACGACCAGTGCCGCGACGGCGCCGATCACGATCAGCGGGACGATGATCAGCACGCCCAGGCCGAAGGTGATCAGCACCAGGACGAACGCGATCGCGCTGTAGATCAGCAGCGAGATCTGGAAGTTCAGGGACTCGACCGCGTGCCGGCGGACGAACTCCGAGCGGCTCCGGAACAGCAGCCAGATGGCCAGCGGGCAGAGGAACCCCATCGCGAACCACGCCGCGACCAGCACCCCGATATGGGACACCATCGCCCAGGTCCGTTCCTCCGAGGCCGACAGCGGCGGGCCGGTGCCCGGCCCAGAGTTCGGCGTACTCATACTCCAGTCAAGCACACCGATTCCTTTTCGGGAGGTCGCTGGTCAGTACCGGTGACAGACCTGCAACGAAAGGGATCATGATGGCGAGCAAGCAGTCCGAGGCGGTCCGGCAGCACTGGGAGAACGTCCAGGTGCCGGACGAACAGACGGACGCGGAGCTGAACGACTACCGGTGGGGCGCGCTCACGACGGAGCCGGCCGATGTCGACTACCTGGCGATCGACGGCCGAGCGGCCTGGTGGATCGTCCCGCACGGCGCAGCCCAGGACCGAGTCCTGCTGTGCATGCACGGAGGCGGTTACGTCAGCGGGTCCTGGGTCTCGCACCGCAAGCTGTTCGCGCACCTGGCGCGTGCGGCCGGCGTACGGGCGCTCTTCTTCGACTACCCGCTCCTACCAGAGCACCGCTTTCCGGTGCAGGTCAACGACGCCGCGGAGACGTACCGGTGGCTGCTCGACCAAGGGATCGCTCCGGAGCACATCGCGTTTGCCGGTGACTCCGTCGGCGGCTCCCTCACCATCACGACGCAGCTCCGGGCACGGCAGCTCGGACTGCCGTTGCCGGCCGCGGCGCTCCCGTTCTCGCCGGCGTTCGACCAGGAGGTGACTGGAGCGTCGTACGACACCAACCGGGACCGCGACGCCTTCTTCGGCCGGGACCTCGTGCGTGGCCTCGTGCAGATGCACCTCGGTCCGGACGTGTCGCCGCAGGAGCCGCTGGCGAACCCCCTGTACGCCGACCTCACCGGGCTCGGGCCGATCTACATCCAGGTCGGCGGCGACGAAGTACTGCTCGACGACTCGCACATGCTCGCGGCTGCCGCAGAGAAGGCCGGCGTCGAGGTACGGGTCGACGTGTTCCCCGAGATGCAGCACACGTTCCAGATGGCGGCCGGACGCGCGCCGGAGGCCGATGATGCCATCCAGCGCATGGCAGGCTGGGTCCGGCCGTTGCTCGGGCTGGTGGACTGATGACGCAAGGGGCGGTGATGACGGACTTCGCTACCGACTTCGCTACGGAGACGGAGCCGTTCCGGCGGGAGCTGCTCGCGCACTGCTACCGGATGCTCGCGGCCGTGCACGAGGCGGAGGACGCCGTACAGGACACGTACCTGCGGGCGTGGCGGGCGTGGGCGGAGTTCGAAGGCCGGTCGTCGGTGCGGGTCTGGCTCTACCGGATCGCCACGAATGTGTGCCTGACTTTGCTCAAGCAGGGCGGGCGGCGGGCGCTGCCGTCCGGGTTGGGCGCGCCGGCGACCGACCCGACGACGCCCGGGTCGCCGCCGGACGACCCGAGCGTGCGATTCGTGGAACCTCTGGCCGAGTCGCTGGTCCTGGGTGACTCCAGCGATCCGGCGACGATCGTCGCCACCCGCGAGAGCTTGCGGCTGGCGTTGATCGCCGCGCTGCAATACCTGCCGCCGAAGCAACGCGCTGTGCTCATCCTCCGGGAGGTGCTCGGGTTCCGGGCCGCAGAGGTGGCCGAGATGCTCGGTACGTCGGTGCCCGCGGTGAAGAGCACACTGCAACGCGCGCGGGCAACGCTGGACGAGCGCAAACCAGAGGCGATCTCCGAGCCGACCGATCCGGTCGCGCAGGCCCTGCTCGCCGACTACATCGCCGGCTTCGAGAACTCCGACACGGCCGCGCTCGAGCGTGCACTCCGAGCCGACGCAGCGATCGAGATGGTCGGTACGACGACCTGGTTCAACGGCCGCGTGATGTGCATGCAGCTGCTCGCGTGGGCCGTCGGCGAGCCTGGCGACTGGCGGATGCGCCCGATCGTCGCGAACGGTCAGCCGGCCGTCGGCGCGTACTTCAAGGGCGA
The DNA here is from genome assembly GCF_040638345.1 of Kribbella sp. NPDC026611. Taxonomy (NCBI): domain Bacteria; kingdom Bacillati; phylum Actinomycetota; class Actinomycetes; order Propionibacteriales; family Kribbellaceae; genus Kribbella; species Kribbella sp. NPDC026611. Next base: position 213,776 of record NZ_JBEZYC010000007.1, on the reverse strand, counting down.
GCCGTACGGCGTCGCCGTCCTCACGCCGACACCGACCGGGATCACGCACATCCACGTGTTCAGCACGCCGGAACTGGTCGAGCACTTCGGGCTGCCGCTCACACCGCCCTGACCGTACGCTGAGCCCAGCGGCTCGTGCTGAGCAGGGCGAGCGCGAGTACTGCGAGACCCATGCCGATGACCGGCCACCAGACGATGTGCGCGGACCGCGTGAACGCCTGGGGGTCGGTCGTCGCGCGGGACCCGACGATCGACCCGGCGATCGCGACGCCGAGCGAGATGCCGGTCTGCCGGCCGACCGACGCGACGGACGCGGCCAGGCCGGTCATCGAGGCGGGCATGCCGGAGACGGCCGTGTTCACGATCGGCGGGTTGACGGTGCCGAGGAAGACGCCGAAGAACAGGAAGACCGCGAGTACGGCGGGCAGCGGCGTGGTCGTACCGATCAGCAGCAAAGCGGCCGCTCCGAGCGTGAGCGCCGTACCCGCGACGACGAGTGGCGGGCGTGGGCCTCGGGAGCCGACGACCCGGCCGGTGAGTGGCGAGAATACGACGATGAGCGCGCCGACCGGGAGCAGGCAGAGGCCTGCCGACAGGGCGGACAGGTCGCGGACGCTCTGCAGGTAGAGCGTGGTGATGAACAGGAAGGCGCCGAAGCCGCAGTACGCGAAGAGCGCGATCAGGACCGCCGAGCTGAACGGTACGGAGCGGAACAACGCGAGCTCGAGGAGCGGCTGCTCGCGGCGGCGTTCGTACGCGATCAGGGCGGCCGCCGAGGCAGCGGCGACGGCGAGGAGGCCGAGGACGAGCGGCGTACCCCAGCCGTGCTTCTCGGACTCGATGATCGCGGAGACGATGCCGCCGAGGAGGAGGACTACGAGCAGCTGACCGACCGGATCGAAGCGGCGGGCGCGTTCGGCGCGGGACTCGGGGACGAACAGCGTCGTGAAGACGACCGCGAGGACGACGATCGGCAGGTTCACCCAGAAGATCGAGCGCCAGCCGAGGCCGTCGACGAGCGCGCCGCCGAGGATCGGGCCGAGGGTCAGCGAGATACCGGCGGTGGCGCCGAACAGGCCGATCGCGCGGGCGCGCTCGGTGCGGTCCGGGAAGACCGTCACGACGATGGCCATCGCGACCGGGTTGAGCATCGTGCCGCCGACGGCCTGGACGGCGCGGGCGGCGATCAGGGTGTCGATGGTCGGCGCGAGGCTGCAGAGCAGCGAGCCGAGGCCGAAGATGATCAGTCCGAGGCGGAACATCCGGCGGCGGCCGAAGCGGTCGGCGCTCGAGCCGGCGAGCATCAGGAAGCTCGCCAGGACCAGGGTGTAGGCGTCGGCGGTCCACTGCAGACCGGCGGTCGACGCGTGCAGGTCGTCGCGGATGGCGGGCAGGGCGACGTTGACGATGGAGATGTCCATCACCGAGACGAGCAGGCTGGCGCAGCAGATGATCAGGACGGCCAGCCTGCGGGCGGGCGTCAGTTCCGACGCCGGGGAGAGCGTTGGCACAGTCATATCTCGACGGTAGGATTTAGAGCGTGCTCGAAGTCAAACGTTCCGCCGAAATTCCCGAGCAGGGCATCAGCATCGCCGAGGCCGCCGAACGTACCGGAGTGAGTGTGCACACCCTCCGGTACTACGAACGCGCCGGGCTGGTCGTGACGAACGTCGACCGCACCGCCGGCGGCCGGCGCCGCTACCGCCAGCTGGACCTCGACTGGATCCGCATCTGCACCCGCTTCCGCGCCACCGGCATGCCGATCCGCAGCATCCGCCGGTACGCCGAACTCGTAACGGCCGGCCGCGGCAACGAGAAGGACCGCCTGGAGCTCCTGGAAACCCACCGCGCCGAGGTCCTCACCAAACTGGCCGAACTCCAGGACAGCCTCGAACTGATCGACCACAAAATCGACGTCTACCGAGGCCGCCTAGAAGCCGGCGACGCCGACCAACTCTGGGCCCCCCACCCCTAATTCCCGGCTGGTTAGCGCGTGAGGGCTTGGAGGCGGTGGGTGAGGAACCGTCGTTCCGCTTCGTTGGCGGTGAGGTGGATTGCTTCTTCGTACGCGGTGGCGGCCTCCGCTCGCCTCCCCAGGCGAGTGAGGACATCGGCTCTGGTCGCAGGGAGATACGCGTAGGTTGCAAGCGCCGGCTCGCTGCCAAGCGTGTCCAGCTCCGACAGGACCTCATGCAGGTCGGCACCAGGGACCAGGCTGTGGGCAGCCGCTCGGTTGAGCGCGACGATCGGCGTGGGCCAGCTGACCAGCATCGCGTCGTACATGCGCACCACCTGGCGCCAGTCCGTCTTCTCCCAGCTCGGCGCCGTGACATGCAATCCAGCCACAGCTGCCTGGAGAGCGAACCGGCCATGACCCCGCATAAGAGCCGCCGTAGCTCGCGACACCCCCTCTGCCAGCATCCGCGGGTCCCAGCGCGACCTGTCCTGGTCAGCGAGCAGCACCAGCTCGCCGTCCTCGCTCAGCCGGGCGTCGCCGCGTGCCTCCGTCATCAGCAGCAGCCCGAGCAGCGCCTGCGGCTCCGGCTCGTCCGGCATCAACCGCACGAGCAGGCGACCGAGCTCGATCGCCCGCCCGGTCAGGTCGGCCCGCGTCAGCTCCGGTCCGGCGGCCACGTGTCCGGCCGTGTAGACCAGATGTACGACGGTCAGCACCACATCCACCCGGCCCGCCAGCTCGTGGTCAGCCGGGATCCGGTACGGGATGCCCGCCGCCGCGATCTTCTTCTTCGCCCGCGTGATACGGGCCGCCGCCGTCGCCTCACCGATGAGCAGGACGGCAGCCACCTCACGCGTGGTCAATCCACAGATCAGCCGCAGGGTCAGCGCCACCTGCGAGTCACGGGCCAGTGCCGGGTGGCAGCAGGTGAAGACAAGCCGCAGCGGGTCCGTCGGCTGCTCATCCTCCACAGGCTCCTCGACCAGCAACGGCAGCTTCCGCCGCAGCGTCGTCTCCCGCCGCAACCGATCCAGCGCCAGCCGCCGCGCCACGGTCGTCAACCACCCACCCGGATTGTCCGGAATCCCGTCCGGCCACGTCCGCAACGCCCGCACGAACGCGTCCTGCGTACAGTCCTCCGCCAAATCCAGATCCCGGGTCAACCGCACCACCGAAGCCAGCACCGTCGACCAACACTCCCGATGAGCCCCCTCCACCACCCGAGCCACCTCAACCGCACTCACCACCCCACCCCCCACCCCACCACGCCCAGCCCCCTCCCACACACCGCGCCGACCTGACTCCCCCGCCCCACGCCCAACCACCCGCCCCAAGCCGTGCCCGCCCACCTTCCCAAGGCCGTGCCCAGCCGACTGCTCCGCCCGGGGCCCGACCGCCTCCTCCACGACGTCCCGGGCCTCGCCCGCACCACGCGCGACCGACCCCTCCGCACCACGCCCGACCGCCTCCCCCGCACCACGCCCGGTCGACCCCTCCGCACCGGGCTCAGTCGACGCCTCCACACCGCGCGCGACTGGCTCCTCCGCGGGCGGCTCGGGGGGCGAGCCCGCTCTCTGCCCGTCAACCTGCCCCGGGGCAGCCGGGGGTGCCGACGAGGGGAGGCTCGTCGGGGTGCCCGGCTGTTCGGGGGTCATGTCACGCCGGGCCGGAGCCTGCGCTGGTGTCCATCACCGGACGGACCTCGACGTTGCCGGACGGGCAGATCTTGGCCAGCTCGAGCGCCTGGTCCAGGTCGCGCGCCTCGATGACGTAGTACCCACCGAGCGCCTCCTTGGTCTCGATGAACGGACCGTCGGTGACCAGCGGCTCGCCGCCCTGCTGCTGCCGGACCGTGCTCGCCGTCGTCGACCGCTCCAGCGCCTCCCCACCAAGGATCCGCGCCCCGGCCTTCTCCACCGCCTCCGCGAACGCCCCGTGCAGCTTCATCGCCTGCTGCCACGTCTCCGCGTCAACCTGGTCGTACCACTCTTCGCTGTCGAACAGCAGGAACATGTACTGCGCCATCTCAGGCTCCCTTGTCTAGGGCTTGTACTTGGACATCTTGCTGACGATCGCCGACAGGCGGAATCGACAACACCGGGAGGTTTCTTCATTACTGTTGAGTACATGGAGCATTTCGACGTTCTGATCGTCGGCGCAGGCCTGTCCGGAATCGGTGCGGGGTACCGGATCCAGACCCAGGCCCCGGACCGGTCCTACGCGATCCTCGAGGCCCGCGACGCGATCGGCGGCACCTGGGACCTGTTCCGGTACCCCGGCGTCCGCTCGGATTCGGACATGTTCACGCTCGGCTTCCCGTTCCACCCGTGGACGGCGGCAAAGGCGATCGCGGACGGCCCGTCCATCCTCGACTATGTGCACGAGACGGCGTCGACGTACGGCGTGGACAAGCACATCCGCTTCAACCAGCGCGTCGCCAGCGCCTCCTGGTCCTCCGACGACGCGCTGTGGACCGTGACGACGGCGGACACGACGTACACCTGCTCCTTCCTCTACGCCTGCAGCGGGTACTACGACTACGACAGCGGCTACGTCGTCGACTTCCCGGGCCAGAGCTCGTTCACCGGACAGGTCGTCCACCCGCAGCACTGGCCGCAGGACCTCGACTACACCGGCCAGCGGGTCGTCGTGATCGGCAGTGGCGCCACCGCAGTGACCCTGGTACCAGCAATGGCGGGCACGGCGGCCCACGTGACCATGCTGCAGCGCACGCCGAGCTACGTCGCCTCCCGCCCAGCGCACGACGCCCTGTCCGACCGGATCCGCGCAGTACTGCCTGAGAAGCTCGCGCACCGGCTGATCCGGGGCAAGAACGTCGCGACGAGCACTGCCCTCTACAGCGCGTTCCGGCGGTGGCCGGCGCATGCGGCGTGGCTGCTGAACACCATGGCCGCTAAGCAGCTCCCAGACTCGATCCCGGCCGACCCGCACTTCACGCCGCAGTACAAGCCGTGGGACCAGCGGCTGTGCCTCGTGCCGGACGCGGACCTGTTCAAGGCGTTGCGGGACGGGTCGGCCTCGGTCGTCACGGACGAGATTGCGTCGTTCACGCCGACCGGTCTGCGGCTGAAGTCCGGTCAGGAGCTGGAGGCCGATCTGGTCGTCACCGCGACCGGCCTCCGCATGGTTGCGCTCGGCAACATCAAGCTGACGGTGGACGGGCGGGCGGTAGACCCGCACGACACCTTCGTCTACAAGGGGATGATGCTCAGCGGCGTACCGAACCTGGCCTGGTGCGTCGGCTACACGAACAACTCGTGGACGCTCCGCTCCGACCTGACCTCGCAGTACGTCGCACGCCTGCTGAACCACCTGACCGCCACCGGCACCCGCATCTGCGTCCCCGAGATCGACCCGGCCGAGTACGACGCCCCCGCCCGCCCGGTGGTGGACCTGTCCTCCGGCTACATCCGCCGCGCCGCCGGCATCCTCCCCCGCCAGGGCTCCTACGGCCCCTGGCGCCTCCGGCAGAACTACCCCCGCGACCTCGTCAGCCTGCGCTACCGCTCCCTCACCGACGGCGCAATGCAGTTCCGCCCAGCCCCCGTCACCCAACCCACAGGCCCCAGCAACTGAGCCCCAGAACCAGCAGTTGAGGCCCGCCACCAGCGGTTGAGACATGGCACCGGCGGTTGAGCCACCGCACCGGCGGCCACGGCACAGGACCTGTGACGACGGCACGCGAACCAGTAGCTGAGGCAGCCACGTATGCCGAGGTAGGGAACCTGCCGAGGCGCGAGCACCTGTGGTCACGGCACGGGATCTGCGGCCAGCCGGGACCCGCGGCTGAGTCACCCGGGACCTGTGGTCACGGCATGGGACCTGCGGCCAGGCGGGACCTGTGGCTCGGGCATGGGGATCTGTGGATGAGGTACCGGACCTTTGGCTGAGGCTGGTGACCGCGCGGCTAGGAGACGGGCACCGGCGGCTGCGGGCCGACGTAGGTCGCGATCGGGCGGATGATCTTGGGATCGGTGGACTGTTCGAGGATGTTCGCGGACCAGCCGATGATGCGGCTGGTGGCGAAGGTTGGGGTGAACAGGGGCCGCGGGATGCCGCAGAGCTCCATCACCACACCGGCGTAGAACTCGACATTGGCGTACAGGTTGCGCCCGGGCTTGAGCTCGGCGAGTACGTCGACGATCCGCTGCTCGACAGTGGTCGCGAAGTCGACCAGCTCACCGCCGATCCCGCGGGCAATGTCGCGGAGCATCAGCGAGCGCGGATCCTCGGTGCGGTACACGGCATGCCCGAACCCCATGATCCGGTCCCCAGCCTCGACCTTCGCGCGGACCCAGGCGTCGATCCGGTCCGGCGTACCGATCTCGTCCAGGCTGGCCAGCGCACGATCCGGCGCACCGCCGTGCAGCGGACCCGAGAACGCACCGATCGCCCCGGCAACAGCGGACACGACATCTGCACCTGATGACGCGATGACCCGTGCGGTAAACGTTGATGCATTGAACCCATGATCAACAGTTGAGACCAGGTAATGCTCGATCGCTGTTGACTGCACGGCGGTCGGCTCGACCCCGGTCACCATGTACAGCCAGTTGGCCGCAGCCGGCAGATCAGCTCTCGGCGAAAGCGGCTCCTGGCTTTCGCGCAGCCGGTACAGAGCTGCCAGGATGGTCGGCGTCACCGCGCACACGAGCATCGCGTCGGCCTTGCGCTGCACCGGATCGAGATCCCACAGCGGTCGAAGACCGCGGACCGCGGCCAGGAGCGAGAGCGCGGTGCGGAGGCCGGCGAGCGGGTTGAACGCCGTGCCGGCGGCCGCGATCGCCGGGAGGACCGCCGCAACCTCCTCGGGGAGTGCGCGGAGCGGGGTCAGTTCGGCGACGAACCGGTCGCGCTCGGCCGGGGTCGGGAGGTGGCCCTCGAACAGCAGGTACCAGACGTCTTCGAGGGTCTTGGACTTGGCGAGGTCGATCGCCGAGTACTCGCGGTAGTGGTAGAACCCCTCGTCACCACGGACGTCACCAAGGGTCGTCTCGGTGACGACGACGTTGCGGAGACCGGGCGGAACGTTGATCGTCGTTGACATATCTTCAGAGTTGACAGGCAATCAACTATTGTCAATATTGATCCAGTCAATATGAGTTGATGGAGGAGCGGGGATGTCGCCGGAGAGTGACGAGAATTACCTGACGACCGCGGAGCTGGCGCGCCGTCTCCAGGTCAAGCCGGAGACGATCTACGCGTACGTGAGCCGCGGCCTGCTCACGAGCGTGCGCGCCCGCGGCCGCCGCGGCAGCCTCTTCCCCGCAACCGAGGTAGAACGCCTGGCCGGCCGCTCCCAGGAGCACTCCGGGGTAGTCGAACGCATCGAGTCCCAACTAACCCTGCTGAAGGACGACGAGCTCTACTACCGAGGCCTCTCAGCCCGCTCCCTAGCCACCACCGCCACAGTCGAACAAGTAGCCCACCTCCTCTGGACCGGCAACCAACCCCACCCGGGGACAGGTGGGGCGGACCAGCGCGGGTCGAGTGGGGTGAACCAACACGGGACGGCTGGGGTGGACCAGCGCGGGGCCGCTGGGGCGGACCAGCGCGGGTCGAGTGGGGTGAACCAGCGCGGGTCGGGTGGGGCGGACCAGCGCGGGTCGAGTGGGGTGAACCAGCGCGGGTCAGGTGGGGCGGACCAGCGCGGGTCGGATGGGGCGGACCAGCGCGGGTCGGGTGGGGTGGGGCGGGCGGCTTTGCGTGGTGGTGCTGAGTGGCGCGGGGGTGTATCTGCGGCTGTGTCCGGTGGGGCGGCGGGTGACCTGCTAGGTGGTGGCGAGGAGGGGGTTGGGGCCTCGGAGGGGTTGGGGTTTGGGGTTGGGCGGGAGGGGGTTTTGTTGGCTCGGGCGGGGATGGAGGTTTTGCCGGAGGGGGCGCGGTTGACTGATCGGTTGCGGGTGGCGGTTGCGGTGTTGGGGGCTGCGGACCCGTTGCGGTTCGACCTGTCGGTGCCTGCGGTGACGGGTGCGGCGGGGAGGTTGATCGGGACGTTGGTGGCTGCGTTGCCTGGGCCGACCCGGGTGCGGGCATCGCTGGGTGGGCAGCTGTGGGCGAAGGTTTCCAAGCAGTCGGCGCGGGCCGAGGTGCTGGATGCGGCTTTGATTCTGCTGGCAGACCATGGGCTGGCGGTGTCGACCGTTGCGGCTCGGGTCGCGGCCAGTGCCCGGGCGAATTTGTACGCCGTCATTTCGGCGGGGCTCGGGGCGCTGGACGGGCAGTATCACGGGGCCGCGCCGACGCTGGCCTACGAGTTTCTCCGGCGAGCGCAGGACGATCCCGTGCAGGCGTTGTCCGATCAGCTGCGGTCGGGCGAGCCGCTTCCCGGGTTCGGGCACAAGATCTACCAGCAGCACGATCCGCGCGCCGAAGTACTGCTCGAGCTGATGAAGGACGAGCCGATCGTCGCGACCGTGAACGCGATCGCGGAGCGGACCTCGACGTTCCCGAACAGCGATCTCGCGCTGGCCGCGATGATGCACGCGTACGACTTCCGGCCCGACGCCGGTGATGCGATCTTCGCGCTTGCCCGGATGATCGGCTGGACCGCGCACGCCTTGGAGGAGTACGCGGCCCCGGCCCTTCGCTTCCGCGCGATGGGCGTCTACACCGGTCAAACCCCCTGAACCAGTTCGCCAAACCAGCTCGCCGTGAACCCGTTCGCGGTCAGCCAGTCCGCCGTCCGCCGTGAACAAGTCCGCGTGAAGTTCGCCGGGAACTACTTCGCGGTGAGCTTGAGCAGCGTTGCCTCGCCCGGCGCGAGGTAGACCGGCACCGGGAAGCGCATCGTTGCCGGCGTGTAGCTCTGCCCCTTCGGATCGAACTGACCGGCCCCCGCGACCGTCTGCTGGTTCAGTGCGATCGACGCGCGCGCTCGCGAGCTGTGGGAGCGGTTCGCCACCAGCAGCCAGCGGTCCCGGACCGCGGTGTCGCGCGAGCGGAACGTCCCGACCACCAACGAGTTCCCGGCGATCCCGGAGACCAGGTTCGTCGGGGTGAAGCCGACGGCGCCGTTCGGTAGCGGGTTCTCGTTGGTGTGGACGACGGACTCGGACACGAGCGGCTTGAGCTCGCGTCCGACCTGGTGGAGCCACGTGGTGTTGATCTCACGAGCGGCGTCGTACCGCGGGGTGCGTTGGCCGTCGACTGTGATCAGTGCGGGGCCGAAGCCTTCGCCGCGGGCCTTCTCTGGGGTCCAGTAGGTGAAGTACTGGATGCCCTTGGCGCCGTACGCGAGGCTGACGTTGACCTGCCAGAGCAGCTCGGCCGCCGTCGGTTCGCGGTGGTCGTTGTAGGCGAGCGTCTGGATGAAGACCCAGGACGGTACGTCGCCGCGGAGGGCGGCGTCGCGGACGATCGCCCAGTTGTGGAAGTAGTTCGCGTCCTCGCGGCCCTCGGAGAGCAGCGGGTAGCGGTCGAAGGAGATCAGCGACGGTTTCACGACGTCGATGAAGTCGCGGTAGTAGTTCGGGTCGTCGGACGGGAAGAGGTTGATGTACGGCAGCAGGCCCGGGGCGAGATCGCGGGAGATCGCGACGGCTTTGGCGAGGGTGCCGAACCAGCCCGGGCCGGGCTCGTCGTAGAAGTTGAACCCGGCAAGGGAGGAAAAGGGTCCGTAGGCGTCGCGGGCGCGGACGTAGAGGGCTTGAGCTTCGCCCGGGGTGACGCTGAGGAAGTCGGCGGGGTTGTCGGAGATCGAGAACCAACGGGACATGTTCCGGATCTGGATGTCGTCCGAGATCAGCATCTTCAACCCGGCGTCGCGGGCGAGGCCGAGCTGATACTGGAAGATGTTGCCGTCTCCGGCGTAGTTGCCGGACAGCAGGAAGTCGAACCCGGCGTTCTTGATCTCGGCGAAGCGCTCCGGCGTACTTGCGTACGGGTGCGGCGGCCAGAACAACCCCACCGGGAACTCCGTCCCACCCGTCAAGGGAAGCGTGTCAGGCGAGGGGATCGCGGCTGTCGCCGAGCCGGTGGTCAGGCCGGCAGACGCAGCTGATCCGCTGGCGGTAGCAGCAGCCGGGCCAGCTGCTGCAACCCCAGCTGCCGCTGCCGCAGTCGCCCCAGCTCCCAGCAGGAGGGTGCGACGAGTAGGTCCGAGAACACGATGAGGACTCTGCATGATGCTCCTTCGAAGGCGGCCGAACGGAGTGTCTGAAAAGCCAGCGGGGCGGCCCTAGGCGGGGGTGCTGCTGCCGGGGTGCTGGTCCGGAGGTGCTGGCGGGTGGGTGCGAGCGTGCTGGTGCCTGGGCCAGGGGCCTAGTGCCGCGGCGTGGGTGGCTGCTGTGGGTGGCTGCTGTGGGTGGCTGCTGTGGGTGGCTGCTGTGGGTGGCTGCTGTGGGTGGCTGGGCGGGGGGACGGGCGCGGGTGGATGGGCGGGGTGCGGGGTTAGTGGGGGTGGCGGTGGGTGGAGACTGCTTGGGCGGTGGCGTCGAAGGCTTGTTCTGCTAGGGGGTAGTCGCGTTGGGCTACACCTAGGTAGAGGGCGTCCAGGACGATCATTTGGGCGTGGCGGCCGGAGAGGCCGCCGGTGCGGAAGGTGATGTCTTGGGCGGCGGTGAGGAGGACTATGTCGGCGGCGCGGGCGACGGGTGAGCGCGGGTAGTTGGTGACGGCGACTGTGGTGGCGCCTTGGGTGCCGGCTCGGGACAGCGGTTCGAGGACCTCGATGGTTTCGCCGCTGTGGGAGATGCCGACGGCAACGTCCCCGGGGCCGAGCAGGGCGGAGCTGGCCAAAGCCGTGTGTACGTCGCTCCACGTGCTCGCCCCGCGCCCGATCCGGTGCAGGCGCAGCCGCAGGTCTTCCGCGACGGAGGCGGACCCGGCCACCGCGTACAGGTCGATTCGCCGCGCGTCCGAGATCGCCCGTACGGCGCGCCCGAGCGCGTCCACGTCCAGCGACGCCACCGTGTCCTCGAGCGCCCGCGTGTCCGCGCGCAGCAGCGTTCGCAGTACGTCGTCCAGCGAGTCGTCCGGCCCCACCTCGGTCCCGGTCCCCCGCTCCCAGCTGATGCTGGTCCGCCCGCTCTCCGCCGCCAGCGCGAGCCGCAGCTCTGCGTACCCGGACAGCCCCAGCGCGAGGCAGAACCGCGTCACGCTCGGCAGCGACGTCCCGCAGCGCGCCGCGAGCTGCCCGATCGTCGACGACGCGACGCCCGCCGGATCCCGCAGTACCTCAGCCGCGATCCGCCCCTGCGCCGGACTCAGCGCAGGGAGCAGACCGCGTAACCGCACCTCCAGGCTCGGCACCGGAGACTCCGCCGGAACTCTCATGTAAAGAATTCTCAGAGCATCCAGCCATCAATTACAAGAATTCACACTGACCGTTTCCGGCCACAGCAAGCCAACCTACGCACGGCGGATCGTGAACTCGTCGGACTGACCGCCGGCCAGCAGTACGTCGATCCGCCCGCTCAACACGTAGGTCCCGTACGGCGTGAGCGCCGCCGTGGTCGGTCCCGCGACCGGCCACGCCTCGACCGACTGCACCTGCGCGGTCCGGAACCCGTCCCGACTGGTCAGCACGGTCACCGCCTCCACACCGGCCGCACCGAGCTTGTTGGTGACCGCCGTCAGCCGACCCGACCGGTTGAGCGCAAGCCCGTCGCCACCGACCAACGCCGTACCCATCGACACCTCGGAAAGCCGGCCACCCGACGAGATGCGGAGCAACTTGCCCGTGTCATACCGAACCGTCAGCAGATACCCCGCCGGGTCCCACACGATCCCGTTGGCCCCGATCGACGAACTCCGCAGCCGGTCGTCGCGAACGAAGACCGATGCATGCCCAGCCGCCGACACCTTGTAGATCGCGTCTCCCGCCGGGTCGGTGACATAAGCGTTGCCACCGGCATCGATCGCGAGATCATTGACGCCGTGGTTGCCTGCGACCGGGTTCAGCCGCACAGTGTTCAGGTCCACCCGTCGTTCCAGCCGACCGGTGCGCAGGTCGTAGATCGCAACCCCGGACTGCTTGTTCACGGTGGCGTCCGACGATCGCTCACCCTGGCCGATATCGGCGTACGTGACCAGCACACGGTTGCGCGCGGCATCGACATGAAGGCCGAACGTGGACACCCCAGGCGCGGCACCGAACGGATGCGGTACGCCGTCCGCGCCGACCACCGAAATCCGTCCGGTGGCGATCGACCCGATCAGGAACGCCCGCCGGGTTGGATCCCAGGCGATGCCCTCGGGGTAACGGTCGGCCGTCCGCCCCTCGATCTGCGCCGGCGCCGCGGAGGCCGCAGCACCGGCAGGAGCAACAGGTACGGCGAGCATCACCAGCGCCGCACCCAGCACACGAAGCTTCATCACAAACCTCTCCTCTAGTAGATACGAACACAGAGACTAATCAGACCTCTGATGCTCGTCAATGCATATATCACCGCCGTCGTTCGTACGATGGTCCGTATGCGGATGTCCTTCGACCAGCGGCTCGGCAGTCACCTCAAGCGCGTGGAGCAGGAGCTGCAGGCGGCGAAGTCGGCCGCCGTGAAGCCGGCCGGGCTGACGGTTCCGCAGTACGCCGCCCTGTTCGTGCTCGACGAGCAGCCGGGAATCTCGGCCGCCGAGCTGGCGCGGCGGTGCCTGGTCACGCCGCAGACGATGACGACGATCCTGCGCAACCTGGAGGCGGCCGCGCTGATCGAGCGCACGCCGCACCCACTGCACAAGCACGTGATCGAGACCCGCCCGACCCCGGCCGGCCGCAAGGCGCTGGACCACGCGGATGAGCGTGCCGCCGGCGTCGAGCGCCGACTGGCCGCAGCGTTCACCAAGGACGAGCTGGAGACGCTCAAGGAGTTGCTGGCCAGGGTCTCCGAGACCCTGACCAGCGACCCGATCCTAAAAACCTAGAAGAAACCTAGAAGAGCGCGGCCATCAGCCGACGACGAGCCTTGACCACCCGCTCGTCATCGGCGCCGACGACGTCGAAGAGCTCGAGCAGATGCAGCCGTACGGCGTTCCGCTCATCACCCGCGGTCGTTTGAACGGTCTTGATCAACCGATCGAACGCATCGTCGACGTGTCCCCCCATCAGATCGACGTCCGCGACCAGCATCTGTGCCTCGACGTCGCCTGGGTTGTCGGCGGCGCGCGTCCGCACGTCGGCCGGCACGTCCTGCGTCCGCTTGTACAGCTGCACCCGGGCCAGCCCGGACTTCGCCTCGGCGTCGCTCGGCGTCTCCTTCAGCAGCTCCTCGTACGCCGCGATCGCACCGTCGAGGTCACCCGCACCGACCGCGTTCTCGGCCTTCTCGTACCGCGGGTTCGGTGCGTCCTCCTCTTCCGGCGCACCGGAAGCCGGCGCACCGACCGGCTCAGCCCGACCGGTGATGCCGTTCGCCACTGCGACAGTCAGCAGCTGGTCGAGGTACTGCCGCGCCTCGGCCTCAGCAACCGGCCCCTGGAACAGCGGGACGACCTGCCCACGCAGTACGGCGATCACCAGCGGCACGGTCTGTACGCCGACCGCCTGGGCCAGCTGCGGGTTCGCGTCGATGTCGATCCGGGCCAGCAGGAACTTGCCGGCGTACTCCGTGGACAGCTTGACCAGCACCGGGCCGAGCGTGTCCGACGCCTGCGAGCGTGGCGACCAGAACTCGACCACGACCGGGACCTGCAGCGACCGCTCGATCACGTCGGACTGGAAGGTCGGCTCGCTCACGTTCAGCACGTACGAACCACCGGCACCGCCGGCCGGAGCTCCACCACCGGGCGCCGCCGCGGCACCGCCCGCAGCGGGCTTGCGCAGGGACGACAGGTCGATCGCCCCAGGACGGGAGAAGTTGGACTGGCTCACCACTGCCCTCGCATTCCGTGCGCTTCGTTCACAGGTCCATCTTCTACGACGCGGCCGAGCCTTGCTGCGGCCGGGTCGCCAAGAGTAGCCGGGCCAGGCCACTCCGGGTGCCGGCGACTGCGATCCGGTCGCCAGGACGGAGCACCCGCTCGTACTTCAGCGTCCACTCCCACGCCTCTCCAGGGTCCTGTCGCGCCAGCACCCGCAGGCCGCCCGCCTCGTCCAGCTCGCCCAGCCGCAGACCAGCTGCGACCGACCCCGGCTCGACGGTCACCTCGGTCAGCAGAAGCACACGGCGACCGGCCGGGACCGTCACCTGACTACGCCGGTTTGCCACCGCAGCAGCGACCGCAGGTGCGACCAGCATCGACACTGACCGGCTGTGGCCCAGATCGAGCCGCCGCTCGACCCGCTGGGCCAGGTCGTGGTCGAACATCCGCATGGTGATCCGGGACTCCGGGTTGAGGTCCCTGGCGACCATGGCCGACTCCAGGTTGGTGATGTCCCCGTCGGTGATAGCCAGCACGGCCTGGGCACGCTGGACACCGGCCGAGCGCAGCGTCTCCTCATTGCTGCTGTTGCCGATGATCACCGGGATCCGGAGCCGGTGCGCGACCTGCACACCGGGCGCGTCGTCGTCTTGGTCGACCCCGACCACCGCGACGCCTCGCTCGGACAGGATCTCCAGCACCCGGGCGCCGACCGTACCGAGGCCGCAGACCACGACGTGGTTGCGCGGCCGACCACGTACTCCGCCGATGATCCGCGACAGCCGCGCGCCGATCAGCGAGTCGACCACGACCGCGGTCAGCAGTGCCACGAGCACGATCCCGGTCAGCTGCACCGCGACCCCGACCACCTTCACCCAGGGGTCCGCGTTCGAGAACTTGTCGTCGTCGATCCCCGCCGAGGTAACCGCACCGGCCGCGAGGTAGATCGACCGCCACCATTCGATGTGGCCGAAGAAGTGGAGCACCGACGTACCGGCTGCGACGAGGATCGCCATCACCGCCGCGATCCGCCGGACCCGGCTGTCGAAGATGTCGCGCATCCCCATCAGCCAGCCGGCCCGCCGTACGTCGCGACTCCGCCACACGGTCCGCACGCCGGTGCCGAGCACGATGTCGCCCTCCGGGTCGGAGGTCGACATCGGCAGCAGCTCCGGCGTCGCGGACGACGTGGTGTCGGCCAGCACCATCAGGTGCGGATCGCGGATCAGGTCCGCCTGACCGGCAACGAGCCGGCGCCCGCCGAGCTCGAGCCACGTCAGCTCGTCGTCCTCCAGCGCGTCCGAGACGAACGCCGGCGCAGCGAGCGACGGCCCGTTGATCACCACGCAATCGCCGAGCAGGCTGATCAGCTGCTTGCCCAGCCGCGGGTTGACCATCTGTACGACGATGCGCAGCTCCGGATCCATATCCCGGGCCGTCAGCGCCGTGTGCACGTTGTGGACGTCGTCGGTGTCCAGCAGGACCAGCGCCCGCGCGGTCGAGGGCTTACCGTCGCCCGCGTCCACGCCGGCCCGCCGGAGCAGGCTCTCGCTGATCACCCGGACGCCCATCACGGTCGCGCCGAGCTCGCTGATCCGGTCGTAGTGCCGGGAGGCGGGGTTGACGATCGCGGTCACCCGCTCGCCCGAGCTCACCAGCTCGGTGACCACCCGGAGCATGGTGCGGTCCGAACCGCACACCACCACGCTGCGCCCGTCGGCCGGTCCGGCCGGCTCCTCGGGCCCGATGCGGGGCGGTGGCGGCGGTGGATCCTCAGAACCGGGCGGGCTCTCGGTACTCGCCCCACTGTTCCCGAAGAACGTGACAGATTTCCCCCATCGTGGCCTCCGCACGCGCCGCCTCCAGCATGGGTTCGATCAGGTTGCCAGTACCCCTGGCCGCCTCCACCAGAGCCGACAGCGTACGACGGACCCGGTCCTCGTCGCGCTGAGCCTTGCGCGCCGCGAGCACCCGGCACTGCTCGATCTCGACCTCGTGGCTGACCCGGAGGATCTCCAGCTCGCCGGACACGGTGTCGGTCAGCGTGTTCACGCCGACGATCTTCTTCTCGCCCTTCTCCAGCTTCTGCTGGTACTCGAACGCGGCGTCGGCGATCTCGGCCATGAACCAGCCGTCCTCGATGCCGCGCAGGATCCCGCCGGTCATCGACCCGTCCGGGCTCATCTCCTTGATCCGGGCAAAGATCTCCTCGGCCTCGGCCTCGAGCTTGTCGGTCAGCGCCTCGACGTACCAGGAGCCGCCGAGCGGGTCGGCGACGTTGGTGACGCCGATCTCCTCCATCAGCACCGACTGCGTCCGTAGCGCGATCTCGGCCGACTCCTCGCTCGGCAGCGCGAGCGTCTCGTCGAGCGCGTTGGTGTGCAGCGAGTTGGTGCCGCCGAGGATCGCGGCGAGCGCCTCGACGGCGGTGCGTACGACGTTGTTGTACGGCTGCTGCGCGGTCAGCGAGACACCGGCGGTCTGGGTGTGGAACCGCAGCCACTGGGCCTTTTCCGTGCGAGCGCCGTACTCGTCGCGCAGCCAGCGCGCCCAGATCCGACGGGCGGCGCGGAACTTCGCGATCTCCTCGAAGAAGTCCAGGTGGCTGTCGAAGAAGAACGACAGGCCGGGCGCGAACACGTCGACGTCGAGGCCGCGGGACAGGCCGAGCTCGACGTACCCGAACCCGTCGGCGAGCGTGTAGGCGAGCTCCTGCGCGGCGGTCGAGCCGGCCTCGCGGATGTGGTAGCCGGACACGCTCAGCGGCTTGTACGCCGGGATCGTGCTCGCGCAGTACTCCATCAGGTCGCCGATCAGGCGCAGGTGCGGCTCCGGCGGGAACAGCCACTCCTTCTGCGCGATGTACTCCTTGAAGATGTCGGTCTGCAGCGTGCCGTTGAGCTTGGTCACGTCCGCGCCCTGGCGCTCGGCGGCGACCAGGTACATGCAGAACGCCGGTACGGCGGGGCCGGAGATCGTCATCGAGGTGGTGACGTCCTGGAGTGGGATGTCCTTGAACAGCCGATCCATGTCCGCGGCCGAGTCGATCGCGACGCCACAGTGCCCGACCTCGCCGAGCGACTTCGGCTCGTCGGAGTCGCGACCCATCAGCGTCGGCATGTCGAACGCAACGGACAGACCGCCGCCACCGCCGTTCAGGATCATCTTGTACCGCTCGTTGGTCTGCTCCGCGTTGCCGAAGCCGGCGAACTGGCGGATCGTCCAGGTCCGGCCGCGGTACCCGGTCGCGTAGAGCCCGCGCGTGAAGGGGAACTCCCCAGGCCACCCGATCCGCTCCATCCGCGGGTCGTCGTACCCCTCCGGCGGCCCGTACACCGGCTCGACCTCGGTGCCGGACAGCGTGGTGAAGTCGGCCTCCCGCTTCCGGGACGCGTCGTACCGCTCCTGCCACCGGCTACGTCCGGCGGCAACCTGCTCGGCATCCATCAGTAAGACCTCCTCGGGAACTGCTCCCCAAAATACTAGGACGTCCAACTATTTTCCATCCGCCGGGTGTGAACGGGTCCCGCCGATCAGGTGAAGTCGCCGGCGTTGTGGCGCAGCGGCTCCAGTACGGACCAGAGCATCTTGAGCTGCTCGTCGTTGAGGCCGCCGAGGGCGAAGTCGTGGGTGACCAGGTCGGTGGTGGCACGTTCGACCAGGTCGCGGCCTTCTTCGGTGATCTCGCAGAGGATCGCGCGGCCGTCGTCGGGGTGCGGCGTGCGGGTGACGAGGCCGGCGGCCTCGAGGCGGCGAACGATCGAGGTGACCGAGGTGGGGTGGACCTGGAGCCGCTCCCCCATCTTGCCGAGCGGCAACGACCCGCGCCGCGAGAACGTCAGTAGCACCAGCGCCTCGTACCGCGCGAACGTCAACCCGTGCTTGCGAAGAAGCTCGTCGAGCTCGTTGATCACGATCTGCTGCGCCCGCATCAGCGACGTCACGGCCCGCATCTGCTCCACGGCCCCCCACCGCCGACCCCACTGCCGCGAAGCCTCGTCAATAGGATCGAACGGCAACGCCCTCTTCCTCGCCATGGCCCGAAGATTAGCCCCAGACTGTTCCCACCATGTCGAAACTCAGAGATTCCGACTTCCCGGCGCTCGGCACCGACGCGCCCGCCGAGCAGCTCATCAGCCTCCGCTTCCGCTGGTACAACCGGCAGGCCAACTACTCCCGGATCGCCTACAGCACGCTCGGCTCGATCCAGTTGCTGGCCGCCCTCTTCATTGCCATCTCGCTGGCGATCCAGGCGCCGACCTGGTTCGCGCCGGTGCTCGGTGGCGTGATCGCGCTGGCCGAGGGCATCCGGACGCTGTTCGGGTTCAAGGACTCCTACCCGACGTACCGACGTACCGCCGAGGACCTGCGGAACGAGGCCTGGCTCTACGTGCAGCGCGCCGGGCGCTACGAGACCACCGACGACGCGAGCCGGCTGCTCGCCGAGCGGGTCGTGGAGATCAGCCATACCGAGACAGCCGACTGGGTCGCAGCGCTCAAGCAACGCGCGAAATAACCGCGACGAAAAACTGTCCGTGGGGTCTGGGAGGGTTCGGGGATGGACTATCTGGCGAGTGTGCGGAGTGAGTCGGGGCGGCTGAGTGAGGTGGCGCGGATGGGGCTGGATGCCGCGGTGCCCAGTTGTCCGGGGTGGACGGTCGACTCGGTGGTGCAGCATGTGGCTCAGGTCTACGAGCACAAGATCGAGGTGCTGCGGCTCGGCGCCTTGCCGGAGGAGTGGCCGCCGGACTTCTCCGGACGGGAGTCTCTGACGTGGTACGACGAGGCGCGCGTCGCCATCGTCGAGGCGCTGGAGAAGGCGGGGACCGGTCTGGAGACGTGGACCTTCAGCCCGCGGGACAGCACGTCCGCGTTCTGGTACCGGCGGATGGCGCACGAGACGACCGTGCACCGGATCGACGTGGAGCAGGCGCACGACGTGGTGACGCCGATCGACCCGGAGCTCGCACTGGACGGGATCGACGAGGTTCTGTACCCGACGATCGGTGGCCCATGGTGGGAAGAGGGCGACACGGCGTACCCGGTGGATGCGACGATCCGGCTCACGGCAGCAGGGCGGTCGTGGACGGTTCGGGCGGACGCGACGAGTGTCGACGTACAGCAGGGGTCGGCCGGGGACGCGGCGGCGGAGATCTTCGGGGAGCCGGCCGCGGTGTACCTGTGGCTGTGGGGCCGGGTCGGTGACGACGCGATCGAGACCGCCGGCGACGCGGAGGTCGTCCGGGCGTTCCGCGGCCGGGTATCGGAATGTACGACCTGATGTCCTGATCCGGCCTGGCTGTTCGTTCCTTTGCTGAGGGGCCAGAGTGGTCCTGAGACGAGGAGGACTGAGATGGCGCAGTACCTGGCACTGACCTACACAGCGGACGTCGACTGGTGGGCGCCCGAGCAGGCCGAAGAGCTCGCCGAGTACCGGAAGTTCGGCGTGGACTTCGCCGAGCAGGTGAAGGCGAGCGCTGTCCTGCACCCGACCTCGACGGCGACCGTCGTCCGGGTCGAGGGGACGCGCGGCGGGCCGGTGATCACCACCGACGGACCGTACGCCGAGACCAAGGAAGCGCTCACCGGCTACTACCTGATCGAGGCCGAGGACCTGGAGGAAGCGGTCAAGATCGCCGCCGAGATCCCGGCCGCGTGGGGCGGCGCGGTCGAGGTGCGCCCGGTCATCCTGGCGAAGTGAACACCCGGCACGACGCGGTCGCCGAGACGGTCCGGATCGAGGGCACGCGGATTCTTGCGACCTTGATCCGGACCGTCGGGGACGTGCAGCTGGCCGAGGATGCAGTGCAGGAAGCGACGGTGGCGGCGCTCAACGCGTGGCCGGTGACCGGCGTACCGCCCGAGCCGCGCGCCTGGCTGACCGTCACCGCCCGGCGGAAGGCGATCGACATCCTGCGCCGGGAGCGAGCCCGCGCCGAGAAGGAACGCGCCGGCACCGAGCTCCTCGAGCAGACCCGGCCCGAGCACTCCGGCCTCGACCTCGAAGACCCCGAACGCTTCGAGCTCGAGCCGGCAGACATCGTGCCCGACGACCTGCTGCGGCTCATCTTCACCTGCTGTCACCCATCGTTGTCCCCGGCAACCAGAGTGGCGCTCGCGCTCCGCACCCTCTGCGGCCTCTCCCCCGCGCAGATCGCCGGCGTCCTGCTCACCACCGAGGTCGCCACCACCAAACGCCTGGTCCGGGCTCGCCAGAAGATCGCCGCCGCCCGCATCCCGTACCGCGTCCCCACCGAGAGCGAGCTCCCGGACCGCCTCCCCGCGGTCTGCGCCGTCATCCACTCCCTCTACACGGCCGGCCACGCGCCTCTCGAAGGCGAAGCGGCGTACGACGTCGACCTCTGCACCGAGGCGATCCGCCTGGCCGAGCTCCTGCACTCTCTGCTCCCCGAACAGCCCACGCCCACTGCGATCCTGGCCCTGCTGCTCCTCAGCGAGTCCCGCCGTCCCGCCCGCCTCAACGAAGCCGGCGAGGCAGTGACCCTCGACCTCCAGGACCGCTCCCTCTGGGACCAGTCGCTGATCACCCGAGGCGTTGCCCTGCTCAACGATTCCCTCATCCGCTCCGACCGCCAGGCAGACCCGTACCAGCTCCAGGCCGCCATCGCCGCCGAGCACGCCAGAGTCCCCAGCTACTCGGCCACGGACTGGCGCGAGATCCTCCGCCTCTACGACCTGCTCATCGACCTCGCGCCGAGCCCCGCCGCCGAGCTGGCCCGAGCAGTCGCCAAAGCCGAAGCCGACGGCCCCGAGGCGGCCCTTCCGCTCCTGGACGCGGTCCCACCCACGCCTCGCTCGCAAGCCGTCCGGGCCGAGCTCCTGGCCCGCCTGCACCGGTACGACGAAGCGGTGGCCGAGCTGACCAATTCATTGGCCGGCCCAACCACCGCGACCGAACGACTGCACCGCGAACAGCGGCTCGAACACTTCCGGAGCCGGGCCGCCGGCTGAGGTCAGTCCTCGTCGCTCCAGTTGCCGCGCTCGGAGTTGAAGATCGACTTCGCTCCCGTCGACGGGGCCGGACGCGATTCGTTGGACGACGACTTCGTGGTGGTGGTGACCGGGGCGTACGCGCCGCTGACCTCGGCCGCGGAGTCCATCCCGATCGGGCCCGTGCCGTCGTCGTCGGAGTCCTCGTCGCCTTGGACGACGTCGACGCTCGCCGAGGCCCGCAGACCGGTGCGCTGGATGACGCGCTGGATGGTCAGGTCCCGGTCGTCGGGCCGGCTGACCCACTTGATCTCGCGGAAGCCCTGGTCCTGGGCGGCCGACTCGAAAACGAAGTGGCCGTAGCCGAGCATCCGGCCGATGATCGGCTTCTGCAGGGTGATGTCCAGGACCCGCGCGATCGGGGTCGTCGCGACGGTCTGCGAGAAGACGCCGCGGATCCGCATCACGCGCATGTTGGTGACCACGAAGCGGTCCCGATGCTGGGTCAGGAACTGCCAGAAGGCGTGGCCGAGGAGGACGAGCACGATCGCCAGCAGCACCGGCTGACCGCCGATCTTGGTGCTGGCCATGGTGATCAGCAGCGCGGCCGCGAGCACCACCTCGAGCATCGGCAACGTGAACACCACCCAGTGGTGCCGCACCTCGTCGATGACGACCTCACCCTCGTCCGAGATCAGATGGCGCCGGACCTTCGGGTCGAAGATCCGGAACAGGCCAATTCCGGCCATCCGCTCACTCCCCTGTCACGCCGTCGGTTGACCCCGTACAGCCAAGTGTCCCGCACGATCGCTCGCAACGGGACACTCGAACCGCAGATCAGCTGAACAGCGCGGTCAGGAACGTGATGACGCTCGCGAACGCGTCACCGACGGCCGAGAACGCCCCTCCCACCGCGTTGGCGGCGTTGGCCGGCTGCGTGAACAGGTAAAAGCCGGCAAACGCGATGAGCGACCAGATCAACAGCTTCTTCGGCATGTCGCCACTCCTCGTTCGCAACCACTCGGTCGACTGTGTTTGAGTTTGTATCACGGACCGTCACCAATTGTCACTGACTGAACACAGCCCACCGCACAATGCTCACCAGCTACAAGGTCCATTCTGTAACGGATCCGGGGGCATGGCAGCCACCGGCGCGCCGCCGTGAGACGTGGATCCCAGGTCCCGCGGTTCCCACGGGCGAGCGGGGAACGTTGTGACACTGTGTGATCGAGTGTTGCACACGAGACCTAAATCACAAGGCCGCGATCAGCTCGTCGGCCGCCGAATACGGATCCGTACCCCCGTCCGCGACCTTCGCGGCGAGCACGTCGAGCCGCGCGTCGCCGTGCAGATGGGCGAACCGGCGGCGCAGCGCGGTGGTCGCGATCGCCTCGATCTCGTCCCGCGCCCGGGTCTGCCGGCGTTCGGTCAGCACCCCGTTCGACTCCATCCAGGCCAGCCGGTCCTCGATCGCCTGCACCACCTCGGCGACGCCTTCGTTGCGGGATGCAACCGTTTTCAGGATCGGCGGCACCCAGGCGCCCTCGACCCGCTCCGCCAGCGCCAGCATCGCCCGCAGGTCGCGCGTCACGGTCTGTACGCCGTCCCGGTCCGCCTTGTTCACCACGTAGATGTCGCCGACCTCGAGGATCCCGGCCTTGGCCGCCTGGATCCCGTCCCCCATCCCCGGCGCGAGCAGGATCAGCGTCGTGTCGGCCATGCCCGCGATCTCCACCTCGGACTGCCCGACACCCACGGTCTCGACCAGGACGACGTCGTACCCGGCCGCGTCCAGCACCCGGAGCGCCTGCGGCGTCGACCACGCCAGCCCGCCGAGGTGCCCACGCGACGCCATCGACCGGATGAACACGCCGGTATCGGTCGCGTGGTCCTGCATCCGCACCCGGTCCCCGAGCAGCGCCCCGCCGGAGAACGGCGACGACGGGTCCACCGCGAGTACGCCGACCCGCTTGCCGGTCTCGCGGTACGCCGAGACGAGCGCGGACGTCGACGTGGACTTGCCGACGCCGGGCGAGCCGGTGATCCCGACGATGTGCGCGTGACCGGCGTACGGCGCCAGCGCGGCCATCACCTCGCGCAGCAGCGGCGACTCGTCCTCGACCAGCGAGATCAGCCGGGCGACGGCCCGGGAATCCCCGTCCCGGGCACGTTCGACCAGCTCACCGACAGGCGGGGTGCGGCGTGGCATCAGATCTTCGGTACGCGAACAATCAGGGCGTCACCCTGGCCACCACCGCCACACAGCGCCGCCGCACCGACCCCGCCACCGCGGCGACCGAGCTCCAGCGCGAGGTGCAGCACCAGGCGCGCGCCCGACATCCCGATCGGGTGGCCGAGCGCGATCGCACCGCCGTTCACGTTGACCTTGTCCTCGCTGACCTGCAGCTCGCGCGCGGAGGCGATGCCGACGGCCGCGAACGCCTCGTTGATCTCGATCAGGTCGAGCTCGGCCGGCGCGATGCCTTCCTTCGAGCAGGCCTTCGCGATCGCGTTCGCCGGCTGGCTCTGCAGCGTCGAGTCCGGCCCGGCGACCGAGCCGTGGGCGCCGATCTCGGCGATCCAGCTGAGCGCGAGCTCCTCGGCCTTCGCCTTGCTCATCACGACGACGGCACAGCCGCCGTCCGAGATCTGCGACGCCGAACCGGCCGTGATCGTGCCGTCCTTGCCGAACGCGGGCCGCAGCTTGGCCAGCACCTCGACCGACGTGTCGCCACGGACGCCTTCGTCGCTGTCCACCACGAGCGGGTCGCCCTTGCGCTGCGGCACCTCGACCGGGACGACCTCGTCGGCGAACACGCCGTTCTTCCAGGCCTCGGCGGCGCGCTGGTGCGAACGAGCGCTGAACTCGTCCTGCTCCTGGCGGCTCAGCTTCTCGTCGGTGTTGTTCTTCTGGTCGGTGAGCGCGCCCATGGCCTGGTCGGTGAACGCGTCCCAGAGCCCGTCGTACGCCATCGAGTCCACCAGCGGCACATCGCCGTACTTGAAGCCCTCGCGGGACTTCGGCAGCAGGTGCGGCGCGTTCGTCATCGACTCCATGCCACCGGCCACGACGACCTCGTACTCGCCGGCGCGGATCAGCTGGTCGGCGAGCGCGATCGCGTTCAGCCCGGACAGGCAGACCTTGTTGATCGTGATCGCCGGCACGTCCATCGGGATGCCGCCCTTGACCGCGGCCTGGCGGGCGGTGATCTGACCGCCACCGGCCTGCAGCACCTGGCCCATGATCACGTACTCGACCTGGTCCGGCGCGACGCCGGCCTTCGCCAGCGCGCCCTTGATCGCGAATCCACCGAGCTCGGCGCCGGTGAAGCCCTTGAGACCGCCCAGCAACCGCCCGATCGGGGTCCGTGCACCGGCGACGATGACGCTTTGGTTCCGCGTGTCAGACATATCGTCACGATACCTGCGCGAGCACTGGTACGCGGCTGTCGAACGGGTCACACGAACGACGTCTTGCCGGGATCGGGTCCTAGGGTGAAGGGCA
The DNA here is from genome assembly GCF_040638345.1 of Kribbella sp. NPDC026611. Taxonomy (NCBI): domain Bacteria; kingdom Bacillati; phylum Actinomycetota; class Actinomycetes; order Propionibacteriales; family Kribbellaceae; genus Kribbella; species Kribbella sp. NPDC026611. The sequence goes on along the minus strand of NZ_JBEZYC010000007.1, from coordinate 189,543 downwards.
TGGACGAGCTCTTCGAGGCGATCGATCACGTGGGGATCGCGGTCCCCGATTTCGACGCGGCCGTGCGGCAGTACGCCGACCTCTTCGGGATGACCGTGGCGCACGAGGAGGTCAACGAGGAGCAGGGCGTCCGGGAGGCCATGCTGTCGGTCGGTACGTCGGGCTCGTCGATCCAGCTGCTGGCGCCGTTGTCCGACGCGTCACCGATCGCGAAGTTCCTGGACAAGCGCGGTCCGGGCATCCAGCAGCTCGCCTACCGGGTCACCGATCTCGACGCCGTCTCGGCCACGCTGCGCTCCCGGGGCGCCGAGCTGCTGTACGACGAGCCGCGGCGCGGAACCGCCGGCTCGCGGGTGAACTTTCTTCACCCTCGATCGGCCGGCGGCGTGCTGGTCGAACTCGTCGAGCCACCGGTGTCGCACAGCGCGTGACGGCACGCGCCGACACCCGCCGGAGTTGGATGCGGCGGTCTACGCTGTTCGGGTGCTGAAGGACAGCGCCACCGACTCCATGCACGGTGCGCCGACCGGCTTCCGGCACGACGCCTTCGTCTACTCGTCGGACAGGGAGTTCGTGCAGCGCTCGGCTGCGTTCGTTCACGCGGGTCTGGCGGCGGGGGACGACGTCGTGGCCGTACTTCCACCGGAACGGATCGCGGTACTGCGGGCCGCCCTCGGCTCCGCCGCCGACGCGGTGCGGTTCGCCGACGCGACCGTTGCCGCGGGCAACCCAGCGCGGCTGATCCCGTTCTGGCGCGAGGCTCTCGGGCGTGATCCGGAGCGTGCACTTCGCGGGCTGTGCGAGACGGCGTACCGGGGGCGGAGCCTTGCGGAGTACGACGAGGTGTTGTTGCACGAGGCGTTGTCGGACATCGCCTTCGCCGGCGACGGCTCGTTTCGGCTGTACTGCGCCTACGAGGCGTCGGTCGGGATCGACCCGACGGTGACGCATTCCGGCGCGGAAGCCCTTGCGGAGAAGGAGTTCCGGACCGGTCTGGTCGACGTACCGGATCGGGCCGAGCGGTGGGTGTTCGGGCCGGCCGAGCTCGGCGACGTACGGCAGTGGGTCGGCGGGCAGGCGTCGTCGCACGGCGTCTCGCGGGACCGGCTCGAGGACCTGTCGCTGGCTTTGCACGAGGTCTGCACGAACAGCCTCCGGTTCGGCGGCGGGCACGGGAAGCTCGCGGTCTGGATCGCCGACGGCGCGCTGATCGCCGACGTCACGGACCGCGGGCGGATCGACGACCTGCTGGTGGGGCGCGTCCTGCCCCCGCTCGACGGGCTGGGCGGGCGCGGCGTCTGGCTGGCGAACCAGCTCTGCGACCTGGTCCAGCTGCGGTCCGGGGACGACTTCACGCAGGTCCGGCTGTACACCCGGCTGCGCTGATCCGGGGTAAGACCACCGACAACGGTGGACTGATGAAGTGACGGTCGTCTCAACCGTCGCTCGCTGTGTCACAGGGCACAGCCAGGCGTGCATACTCGACGGTAAGTTCCGCTCACCGATTGACCTTGGGCCGCCGTTGCAGGAGGTACTTCCGTGAAGCAGATCCTCGAAGCAATCTTGTCCGGTGACACCGCCGCCGTCGGCGAGCTCGACGTACCCGATCACTACCGCGGGATCACGGTCCATGCCGACGACGCGTCGATGTTCGACGGTCTGGAGAGCAAGGAGAAGGACCCGCGGAAGAGCCTGCACCTGGACGACGTACCGACGCCGGAGCTCGGGCCGGGTGAGGCGCTGGTCGCGGTGATGGCGAGTGCGATCAACTACAACACCGTGTGGACCTCGATCTTCGAGCCGGTGTCGACGTTCTCCTTCCTGAAGCGGTACGGGAAGTTGTCGCCGCTGACCGCCCGCCACGACCTGCCGTACCACGTGGTCGGCTCCGACCTGGCCGGCGTCGTACTGCGGACCGGGCCGGGCGTGAACGCGTGGAAGCCGGGCGACGAGGTGGTCGCGCACTGCCTGTCGGTCGAGCTGGAGTCGCCGGACGGGCACAACGACACGATGCTCGACTCCGAGCAGCGGATCTGGGGTTTCGAGACGAACTTCGGCGGGCTGGCGGAGATCGCCCTGGTCAAGTCGAACCAGTTGATGCCGAAGCCGGCGCATCTGACCTGGGAAGAGGCCGCGTCGCCTGGGCTGGTGAACAGTACGGCGTACCGGCAGCTGGTGTCGGCGAACGGCGCGAACATGAAGCAGGGCGACGTCGTGCTGATCTGGGGCGCATCGGGCGGTCTGGGGTCCTACGCGACGCAGTTCGCGCTGAACGGCGGCGCGATCCCGGTGTGCGTGGTTTCGTCGCCGGAGAAGGCGGAGATCTGCCGGGCGATGGGTGCCTCGCTGATCATCGACCGGTCGGCCGAGGGGTACCGCTTCTGGTCGGACCCGGTGACGCAGGACCAGAAGGAGTGGAAGCGGTTCGGGGCGCGGATCCGGGAGCTGACCGGCGGGGACGACCCGGACATCGTGTTCGAGCACCCGGGGCGGGAGACGTTCGGGGCGTCGGTGTACGTCGCCCGGCGGGGCGGGACGATCGTGACGTGTGCGTCGACGTCCGGGTTCATGCACGAGTACGACAACCGATACCTGTGGATGAACCTGAAGCGGATCATCGGGTCGCACTTCGCCAACTACCGCGAGGCGTGGGAGGCGAACCGGCTGATTGCCAAGGGCATGGTTCACCCGACGGTGAGCCGGGTCTACCCGCTCGAGGAGACGGCCCAGGCGGCGTACGACGTGCACCGCAACCTGCACCAGGGCAAGGTCGGCGTCCTGACCCTGGCTCCGACCGAGGGGCTGGGCGTGCGGGACACCGAGCTGCGGGAGCAGCACCTGGGCGGGATCAATCGCTTCCGGAACAGGTAGTTTGCCGACCTCCGATTGACCTCGGATTGGCCGATGTCGGCTCCTTTCTGACAGGCTACGGTGGGGGATTCACCGGACACCGCCAGAAGGGAATCTCGGGACATGCCTGACGAGTCGAGCCTGCCGTTCTTCGACCGTACGGCGACCGCGGCCGGGGGCTTCCCGGTCAGCCGTCGTGGATACGACAAGCAGGCGGTGGACGACTACGTCCGCGCGCTGGAAATGCAACTCGTCGAAGCGCGGAACCGCGCCGACGAGCTCCAGCAGAGCGTGGCGCCGATGCAGCAGCAGCTCGCGGAGACGCGGCGTCAGCTCGACGCCAGCGCCAACCCGTCGTACGCCGGTCTCGGCGACCGGGCCGCGCAGATCCTCCGGCTCGCCCAGGACCAGGCGTCCGAGGCGCTCGAGGAGGCCAAGCGTGAGGCCGAGGAGCTGCGGGCCAACGCCGCCAAGGAGGCGGCCGCTGCGCGGGCGACCGGCGAGCGCGAGGCGGAGGACATCCGCACCGTCGCGCTCAACGAGGCGGACAGCATGCGCCGTACCGCGGAAGGCGACGCGGCCGAGCTGCGCCGTACTGCTGAGACCGAGTCGTCCGAGGTGCTAGCCGCCGCCCGCCGGAAGGCGGAGCAGCTGCAGCTGACGGCCGAGTCGCAGGCGAGCACGCTGAAGAACGGCGCGCTGCACGAGGCGGAGAAGATCCGTACGGCGATCCAGCGCGAGTCGGCCGCACTGCGCGCACGGCTGGCCGACGAGCGTGAGCAGCAGGCGAAGGAGCTGGCCGACAAGCACCAGCAGATCGCGGCCGACACCGAAAACCTGACCGAGCAGATGAAGGAGGCCGCCGAGGCCTCCGAGCGCCGCGTCGCCGAGGCCACCGAGCAGGCCCGCAAGATCCGCGCCGAGGCCGAGGAATCCGCCGAACGCACCATCTCCCGCGCCCGCCGCGAAGCCGAGCAGCTCCTCACCACGGCCCGCACCCGCGCCGAGGCCGAGCTCGCGAACGCCGCCGACGAGGCCGAGCGCTCCCGCACCATCGTCGCCCGCGAAACCGAACGCCTCGCCAAGCGCCGCGACGGAATCCTCACCCAAATCGCCGGCCTGAACGAAATCGCCAGCAACATCGCCCGCCAGGCCGCCGAACTGGACTCCCAAACCGCCGCCCCACCCTACGTAAACCCCTTCTCCCGCCCCTCCACCGAAGAATCCGGCCCCTCCGGCAGCCCCCTCACCGGAGCACCCTCCGCCGGACTCCCGGGTTCCCCCGCACCTTCCACCGAGAGCCCCTTCGCCCCGTCCGCTGCCTCGGACAGCCCCTTCGCCCCATCCGCCTCCCCCTCCGAGAGCTCGGCTCTCGGCAGCGCAACCGCCGCCGCCGACTCGGACAGCCCGTTCGCCCGGCGCACTCCCGAGGCCTCGTCCCTCGGCAACGGAAGCGACACCACGGACGACCGCCCGGCTACCTCGGCGCCATCCGCCGACAACCCCTTCGCCCCGTCCGCTTCCGCCTCCGAGAGCTCGACTCTCGGCAGCGCAACCGGCACCCCCGACGGCGGCCCTAGTTCCTCGGCGTCGTCCGCCGGCAGCCCCTTCGCACCCTCCGCTTCCGAGAGCTCGGCTCTCGGCAGCGCAAGCGACGCCGCGGACAACACGTACGCGACCGGCACAGACGGCGGCCCGACCTCGGCGGCGTCGACTGCCGACAGCCCGTTCGCGGCCGACTCCGAGAGCTCGGCTCTCGGGAGTGGCAGTGACGCCGACAACCCGTTCCCGGGGGCGACTCCGGCTGGTGATGAGAACCCGTTTGCCGGCGCCACCCCGTTCCCGGCGACGGACGCAACTGCTGACGAACCGGCCGACGAGGAAGACCACGGCGGCCCGTTCACCGGGTCGAGCCCGTTCGTGGGACTGGATGCCGGGGACGCACGGGTGGACGAGACGCGGATCGACTCCAGCCTGCGGGTGGACCCGAAGGATGTGGCAGACCTGTCGAGCAAGACCGGTGGCGGTCCGGCTGACGACGAGGAGCCGAAGGACTCGACCATGGTCGACGAGTTCCGGCTGGATGACCTCGCCAAGGAAGAGACTCGGGGACAAGCGGGGAACGCACGCTCGGCCAAGTCCGGCGACAACTCCGCCGCCAAGACCACCGCGAGCGCGCGATCCCCGAAGGACAAGACGTGACGCCACCCGGCGACGACACCTCCACAGCAACCCCCGGCACCACCCCCGCCCCAAAGCCGGGACCGGGTACTCCGTCCACCACCGCAACCGACCCCGAGCCCGGAACCCCTGGCACAACGGGTCCCGGCACCACAACGGTTTCCGGCACCGCGACTGGGTCGGACACCGCGACCGAGGCCGCTGAGACTGCATCGGCCGCCGGCACCGGGTCGAACCCCGGCACCGGGCCAAACGCCGGCACCGGGTCAAACGCGGGACCTGATCTTGCTGAGGCTGCGCGGGAAGCTCGGTCGGCTGCGGCTGAGGCTCAGGCGGCGGCTGACCAGGCTGATGACTCCGCGGACGACGCGCGTACCTCCGCATCGCACGCGGACAAGTCAGCCGAGCACGCGGACAAGTCAGCCACGCAGGCCGACAAGTCAGCCGACGAAGCCGACGACTCGGCCGAGGACGCCGAGAAGTCGGCCGCGCTGGCCGGCAAGTCCGCGGTTGCGGCGAAGGACTCCGCGGACGAGGCAGAAGACGCCGCCGAGGAAGCCGACGAGGACCTCGCCGACGAACTACTGATCGAGGAACGTCACCCGGACGCCGGCATGGGCCTGCCGGGCCCGCCGCTCCGGCGGTCCAACCCGTTCATGTTCGGCTTCTTCGCCGCCCTCGGCGTACTCGTCGCCTGGGGCCTCTGGCACGCCCTCGGCCAGGCCCGCTCCGTCCTCATCCTGCTGCTCGTCTCGATGTTCATCGCCGTCGGCCTGAACCCGCTCGTGGAGTGGTTCATGCGCCGCGGCCTGAAGCGCGGCCTCTCCGTCGGCGTCGTCTTCCTGCTGATGATTCTCGCCGTCGTCGGCGTCGGCTTCGCGATCGTGCCCGTCGTCACCGACCAGATCGACGGCCTGATCAAGAACGCGCCCGGCTGGCTCGACCTGCTGCAGAAGTCGAAGTCGCTGAACGAGCTGAACAACCGGTACCACTTCATCCAGAAGGCCCAGGACTACATCCAGGACCCGGCCCTCGCTCAGCGCGCCTTCGGCGGCATCCTCGGCGTCGGCAAGGTGGTCGCGAACGCGCTGTTCAACACGTTCACGATCCTGATCCTGACGCTGTACTTCCTCGCCAGCCTTCCGTCGGTGAAGCGCGCGGCGTACAGCCTGGTCCCGCGCTCCCGCCGCCCCCGCGTCGCGATCCTCGGCGACGAGGTTCTGACCCGCGTCGGCGGCTACGTCAGCGGCCAGTTCCTGGTCGCGCTGTGCGCCGGCGTCTGCATGTTCATCTTCCTGGAGATCCTCGGCCTGGGTCAGTACGCCGTAGCGCTCGCGATCGTGGTGATGTTCTGCGACTTCATCCCCATGGTCGGCGGCCTGATCGGCGTGGTCGTCGTCGCTCTCATCGGCTTCACCGACGGCCTCGTCACCGGCCTCGCCTGCCTGGGCTACGGAATCCTTTACCAGCAGATCGAGAACTACATCGTCGCCCCCAGAATCATGCGCCGAGCCGTAGACATCCCCGGCGCAGTCACCGTCATAGCCGCCCTCCTGGGCGGCGCCCTCCTAGGCGTGGTCGGCGCCCTCCTAGCCATCCCCTCAGCCGCCGCCATCCTCCTGATAATCCGAGAAGTCTGGGTCCGCAAAGCCGACGCCTCATAAGCCCGACGCGGTACGACGGGCGGCTCGTGAGCGACGGAGCCGTGGCCACGGGAGCTGTCTGCCCAGGCGGTTCGCCACGCCGCTAGACGCGCTGCTTCCGCGGTGTCGAATGTCCGGCTGCTTGTGTGGCTTTTGGTCGTGCGCGCGCACCCTTCCGCGCTGGGCGAGCGAGCTCCTCCGGTGCCGCGGCCTGTTCAACCCGCGCCTTGCCCTTGGAGATCACCTCGACGACCTGCAGAGATCGACCGTCATCAAGCTGTACGACGAGATCATGGGCGAACTCTTGCTTCGACCTGCGTCGGACTTCCCCCGAGGTCTCCTCGTCGGCACCGGCCGCCTGCACCAACTGCGAAACCCGCTGATGCGAGACTCCGAGCACGGTGCTCACGTCCCTGACCGGTACGTTCGCAGTCGTCAACTCCGCCGCGATGTCCCGCGCGAGTACGGCAACCAACGCCTCGAGATCCATCGCCCGGCGACGGAGACCGTCAACCAACGTCCTCGCCTCGAGCAGATCTCTGCCATCGGCCTCGATCCCGGCTACCTCGACCGCGACCCGAGACAGCGGAACATCAGTCGCGAGCGCGATGTACTCCCGTGCCATCTGCTCCACCTCGTCCAACCGCCGAGCCTGAGTCAACCCGTCGAGCTCGGGAATCGAGACCATCCACCACCGACCATCCCGGCTGACCGTTACCTCATAGGTCTTCATCGCCCCACCTCTCACACTCAGCCAGCGCCTTACCGACCTTCCGTACGACACCCGGCGAGATCACCCGATGCCCGTCCGGCAACATGAACGTGTGCTGCCCACAAGGGCATTTGTACAAGCTGTGCGACCCTTCCGTCCTGATGAGCCGCCAACCAGCAGCCTTGAGTGCCTTCACAACCTTCCGCGCCGGTTGCTCACTGACCATGCATTTTAGTCTAGAAAGCTAGACGTAATCAAGGCAAACCGCCTAGACGCTTCCTCAGTTCGTGCCGGTGACGGCGAGGATGAAGTGTTGGGCGGGGGTTAGGCGGTTGTAGGTCTGCACGCGGATGTGGGCTTGCTGGTCCAGTTGTTGGGGGAGGTGGCGGAGGGCGAAGTATGCGTGGAGGGCTCGGCGGGGGGTGTTGGTGCGGTTGAGGGTGCCGCCGTGCCAGAGGTGGCTGTTGAAGACGATGACGGTGCCGGCCTTGCCGGTGAGGAGGATCTGGTCGGGGTGGTCGTCGGCAGGGTTGGCCATCTCGTCGCCGGGCATGGTGCCGCGGCGGTGGGAGCCGGGGACGACCCGGGTGGCGCCGTTCTCCGGGGTGAAGTCGTCGAGCAGCCAGATCGAGTTGCAGACTTCGTACGCGCCGGGCTCGACCGGGTGGCTGAAGTCGGCGTGCAGGCCCTGGTGTCCTTCGCCTGGTAGCGCGGCCCGGCTGTTGAGCGACGACAGCTTGAACTCACCCAGCACGTGCCGCATCGCCCCCAGCACCCGCGGATGACTGAAGCAGACCTCGAACCGCGCGTCCTTGTTCACCAGGTCCGCGAGCCGATCGGTTCCCTTCTCCTGATGTACCTCGAGCCCGGCCCGATCCCCCTCGACCGCGGTGAGCTCCGCCAGCCGCTTGTTGATCCCCGACACCTCCTCGGCCGACAAGATCCCCTCCAGCGGCAGGTATCCGTCGCGGTCGAGCTGTTCCTTCTCGGCGGACGAGAGTACGTCGTCGCTCACCCCGAGGTCCCGCAACGCCGTCGCCATGTCCATCGCAGTACTCCTTCCGAGTTGCACGAATCCGTGCCAGCATCGTTCCGACGTACCTGGAAAACAATGCAGAAGGCGACCACCCTTATGCACAAATCGCTCCAGCTCCTGACCGCCGGCGTACACACCGCGGCGCCGGGCAACGACTACCCGAGCCACGCGCACACGTGCTGGGAGCTTGTGTACTACGTTCGCGGCCGGATCACCTGTCCCGTCGGCGAGGACACGTACGCCGCCACGCCCGGCACCGTCCTGCTCACCCCACCCCAGACCTGGCACGCCGAACAAAGCCGCACCGGATACACCAACCGCTTCCTCCAGGTCACCGCCGCAACCACCCACCCGTGGCCGCGCGTGTGCTTCGACGACGGCGCGCGCACCCTCGGCCGGATCTTCGACGCGCTCGTCGAGGAGACCGCCCAACCAGCCGCAACCACCGACCGCCTCTGCGCCCTCCTCCTCGCCGAGTTGGACCTCCGCCTCCAACGCGCCGCCGCCACCACACCCCCAACCCCCACCGAACAACTCGTCACCCAAGCCGAACGCCTCTTCGAGTCCCGCTTCGCCACCGGCGTGAAGATCTCCGAGGTAGCCGCCGAACTAGGCATCTCCACCTCAGCCCTGAGAGCCGCCTTCACCCGCCTCCGCGGAACCAGTCCCCAAGCAGCCCTCCAATCAATCCGCCTGCGCCACGCCCTCGCCCACCTCCACAACTCAACCCTCCCCCTCCAAGCCATCGCCACCCTCACCGGCTACAACTCCCCCAGCCACCTCTCCCGCCACATAAAATCCACCACCGGCACCTCCCCCGGCGCCCTCCGCAACGTCGAATGACCGGCCTACGGCGACAACAAATCACTGGCCGCGTACGCCGCAGTGCCTGATTCTCGATAGATGACCACCTGGACGCCCGCTCCTCGCTCAAGAGCAATCGAGGATGGGTGGGAGTGCCGTGACGATGGGTGCGGGTCGGTCACCTATGCATTGGACGAGTGGCTCATAACCGACCGCGATCAGCGGACTTGTCTCCACGTGACGCTCGCTTGGATGACCGAGCGCTACGACCAGATCTGGCTGGCCACCAGCGCCGACCCTTTCGACCACGACGAGCGCGAGACCTTCGACGTCTTCTACGACCGGGTATACGGCCTCATGCCGCACGAGCACGAGTGGCTGACACTCGCCAACACACTCAAGGACGCCGTCTCAGCGCATGAGGTCTACCTGACCAAGGTCCTCGACGAAGTCCTGCTCGCGCATCGAGTCCATCGGAGACGACCGGCACAGAATCCGTCCTTGTCGGAGCGTGAACTGTTCTTCGACCTGCTCGGAGTCGAGCAACGGCCTGAGTCGGTGCGGCCGGTGACGAGCTACGCAACCTGCTCACACATCGACGCGGCGAACTCCGAACCCGCGGAAGACCGACTCGTCTTTGCTCAGCACGACCCAACTGGCGCCTACCTGGTCGAGCTCACCGAGGATCAGGTACTGGCCTATCTGCAAGTGCTGGGCAACCACATCCGCGAGATTGATCCAGTGCTTTGGCTCTATGCCTGCCACCGACCAGGCTCGATCCCGCAGTCGGCCTTGCAGCCCGTGGCCGACCGCCTGAAGTGCCAACCCTTGTAGCTGATTCGGACCGCGCAGTACGACGACGTAGGAGCCGCGCGCAGCACCGCGTGGGAACGACACCACCCACCAGGTGTAGGCAAGGCATCAGCAGCAGGTCGGACCACGCCGTAGTCAGCCGCGAGCGCAGCGAGCAACCGCGGGCGGCGGCCCGCAACACGCCAGCGGCAGCTGGCAGCACGCGAGCGTTAGCTCGCAGGAAGCCGGCGCTAAGCCGGAGGGTGGGCGGGAGCGGCGCGCGGCACGGCGGCGGAGGAGCCGCGCGCAGCGCCGCGTGGGAGCGACACCACTCTTACCGAGGCAGGAACGGGGTTAGCGCGGCGAGGAAGTCGTCGAGGCGTTCGGCGTGGACCCAGTGGCCGGCTTCGGGGATCTCGGCGTACTGGACGTGGGGGAAGTACTGCGCGATCGTCGCGCGGTGGTTCTGCTGGACGTAGTCGGACTTGCCGCCATAGATGAACAGCGTGGGGCCGTCGTAGCGCAGCCCAGCTGCCTCGGCCGGCCAGTCGGAGATCGCGGGGAGGGCCGCCTCGATCACCGGGAGGTTCGGCCGCCAGCGCGCGCCGGCCTCGTCGAGGATCAGGTTCTGCAGGAGAAACGCGCGCGTCCCAGGCGTCGGTACGGCGTCCACGAGCTGGGCGTCGACGTCCGCGCGGCGCTGGACCGCGGACAGGTCGGCGGTCCGCATCGCCTGGGCGTACTCGACGAACGCCGGCGGATACGCAACCGGCGCTGCGTCGACGACCACCAGGCGCTCGACGACGGCCGGGTACTGCAGCGCCGTCAGCATCGCGGTCTTGCCGCCCATCGAGTGCCCGACGAGCGCGACCGGTCCGACCCCGAGCGACTCGATCGTTTCGCGGACGTCGTCGGCCATCTCGGGGTAGCTCATCGACGAGACGTGCGGGGACGTGCCGTGGTTGCGCAGGTCGAGCGCGAACACCCGATGGTCCGAGGCGAGCCGCCGGGCCCCGGTCATCCAGTTCCGGCCGGAGCCGAACAGCCCGTGCATGACCACGACCGGAGTACCGGTTTCGCCGTACGACGTGACCGGAAGCTTCATCCCCTACACCTTCCCTGCGCGGTCACCGACTGCGCTGCCAACAAGCCGTATGCCAGTGCCGCCGCTCATCGAGAGACTGCGCACCGCCGATCGCGCCGAGCAGGCTCGGGTTCTCCGGCCACACCACGACATGCGGTGTCCCCGGCAGGATCTGCTGCTCACATCCCGGGCAGCGGTACGCCTTGGCGGACGCGGACCCGGACACCCGACGGACCATCCACTCGCCGCTGCCCTTCGTCTCCCGATTCTGCGTACCACCGAGCAGCGGCCGGTCGCTGACCGGCCGCTGCCACTTGGAAGGCTTTCGACGCGACATAACGCTTCAAGGCTAGTCGTATGACCTAGGTCACCCCCGGCCGTCCTCAGGCGTTGGCGCGGAGTTCGCTGCCGACCTCGTGCATGTGGCGCAGGCCCATTCGGTACGAATCGATCAGAGTCGTCGTGACATAGGGCATTCCGATGCTTGCGCAGTACCGCTGGACGATCGGCTGGGCGAAGCGGAGGTTGGCGCGCGGCATGCTCGGGAAGAGGTGGTGCTCGATCTGGTAGTTGAGGCCGCCCATCATCCAGTCCGTGACCAGACCGCCGTTCACGTTGCGCGACGTGAGGACCTGCTTCTCCAGGTGGCCCCAGCTGTTCGCTGCCTCCGGGTCGGGCATCTCCATGCCCTTGTGGTTGGGCGCGAACACGCTGCCCAGGTGCAGGCCGAAGACCATGTGGTGCACGAGCGCGAACACGATCGCCTGGCCCGGCGTGAGGATCAGGAACAGCGCGGCGAAGTACACCGCCAGGTGCGCCACGATCAGCGCGAGCTCGACCCGCTCGGTCCGGCGGCGCTCGAGCAGGAAGCGGATGCTCGAGACCTTGAGGTTGAAGCCCTCGAGCGTGAGCAGCGGGAAGAAGACCTTGGCCTGGTTGCGGGTCAGCCAGCCGAACAGGCCTTCGCGGCCCTCGGCCTGCTCCATCGTCCAGACCAGGATGCCCTCGCCGACGTCCGGGTCCTTGTCGGTGTGGTTCGGGTTCGCGTGGTGGCGGTTGTGCTTGTCGTTCCACCAGGCGTAGCTCATGCCGAGGACGAGGTTGCCGTGCAGCATGCCGATCCAGTCGTGCAGCTTGCGCGAGCTGCCGATCTGCTGGTGGCCGGCGTCGTGCCCGAAGAACGCGGCCCGGGTGGTCAGGATGCCCAGCGGGACCGCCAGCAGCACCACCCACCAGGAGGCGCCGATGGTGGCGATCGCCGCCCAGGTGACGGCCATCAGGACGACGTTGAGCCCGATCGCCATCGCGTACGCCGCGGTCCGGCGCTCGAGCAGGCCGGCCGCCTTGATCTCACGCAGCAACGGCGAGAATTCGCTGCCGCGGATAGGCGGGGAGGAAAGCATGGGCTGAACCATCGAGGCCTCGTCTCTGGGATCGGGGGAGGCCTAGGCGTACAGCCACGGCCAGCGTACGGCATCAAGTCTGTGTGCCCTAACCGCCGAAAACAGCGGTGCTAACCCCCGAACCGGGCGGGGGGTCAGTGCCCCAGGAAAAGGGGGGATAACCCCACTGTGCGCGGCCTCACGCTCAGTCATGATGGGTCCATGAGCACCGTCGCCACCACCCCAGCACCGCCGATGCGGTATCCCAAGGCTGCCCAGCCGTGGATCGCCCTGTTCCTGGCCATCCTGGCCCAGCTCGGCATCGCGTTCTTCGTGCTGTCCGTGGTGTCGCTGCCACTGATCGCGGTCTGGGTCGGGATCCCGATGCTGCTTGTCGTCGTGCCCGCGAGCCGCTGGTTCGCGAACTGTCACCGCACGATGCTGGCCGGGTTCATCGGCGAACCCATTCCCCGGCCGTACAAGCAGCCCCCGCTCCCGGGCCTCCTGATGCGGCTGCGGACGATCATGACCGACCCGCAGACCTGGCGCGACATCGCCTGGCTGCTGGTGAACTCGGTGGTCGGCTTCACGCTGTGCCTGCTGAGCGCGGTGCTCGCGCTGGCCAGCCTGTTCTACCTGGTCTACCCGCTGCTGGTCGGCGTCACCCCGGAGGGCGTCTTCACCGAGCCGTTCGGCGGGTTGTTCACGGTCAACTTCTGGAGCAGCTTCCTGCTAATGCCGGTCGCGCTGATCGCCTTCCTGATCTGGCAGGCCGCCGGGGAGCGGCTGCTGAAGGCCAACGCGTTCATGGCCCGCTCGCTGCTCGGCCCGACCGAGAGCGCCAAGCTGGCGATGCGGGTCCGCGAGCTGGCCGAGTCCCGCGCCGAGACGGTCGACACCCAGGCCGCCGAGCTGCGCCGGATCGAGCGCGACCTGCACGACGGCGCCCAGGCCCGGCTGGCCGCCCTGAGCATGAACCTCGGCATGGCCGAGGAGATGGTCGCCCGCGACCCGGCCCAGGCGGCGGCGCTGCTGACCGAGGCGCGCGAGTCCGCGAGTACGGCGCTGTCCGAGCTGCGCGACCTGGTCCGCGGGATCCACCCGCCGGTGCTGGCCGACCGCGGCCTCGAAGGAGCGGTCAAGGCGCTCGCGCTCTCCTGCCCGTTCAAGGTCGACGTGACCTTCGACGTGCCGGGCCGGCCGGCTGCTCCGGTCGAGTCGGCGGCGTACTTCGCGATCGCGGAGTGCCTGGCCAACGCGGTCAAGTACTCGGCGGCGACGACCGCGTGGATCCAGATCACCCACGAGGAGGAGAGGCTGCACATGATCGTCGGCGACGACGGCATCGGCGGTGCGGTCGTCCGGCCCGGCGGCGGTCTGTACGGTATCGAGCGGCGGCTGGCCGCCTTCGACGGTACGTTGACCGTGGTGAGCCCGAGCGCCGGGCCGACCACTGTGATCATGGAGCTACCTTGCGAGTCCTCATCGCTGAAGACCACGCCCTCCTCCGGGACGGCCTGATCCGCCTGCTGGAGGCGCACGACTTCCAGGTCGTCGAAGCGGTCGACAACGGTCCCCGGCTGGTGCCCGCGCTGACGGAGCACCGGCCGGACGTTGCGGTTGTTGACGTCCGGCTGCCGCCGACGTTCACGGACGAGGGCCTGCGGGCCGCGATCGAGGCGCGCGAGAAGGTCCCGGGCCTGCCGATTCTCGTGCTGTCGCAGTACGTCGAGCAGCTGTACGCCCGGGAGCTGCTGACCGGCGGCGGAGGCGGCGTCGGGTACCTGCTGAAGGACCGGGTCTCCAACGTGGCCGACTTCCTGGACGCGGTACGGCGGGTGGCCGGCGGCGGGACCGCGATGGACCCGGACGTGATCGGCCAACTACTGGCCCGCAACACGAAGGACTCGCCGGTGAGTCGATTGACGCCGCGCGAGTCCGAGGTGCTGGGCCTGATGGCCGAGGGGCGCTCCAACGCCGCGATCGCCAACGCGCTCTTCGTCACCGAGAAGGCCGTCAGCAAGCACACCAACAACATCTTCGCCAAGCTGGACCTTCCCCCGTCTGAGGACGACAACCGCCGAGTCATGGCGGTGCTGACGTTCCTGTCGGCCCGCTAAGCGATTGTCGTCCCGCTGAGCGATCGTCGTCCCGCTGAGCGATTGTCGTTCCGCTGAGCGCGGTCAGGAGCGGAGCCGGCGGAGGAAGTCTTGGGTCCGGGGCTCGCGCGGATGGTCCAGGAGCTCGGCCGGCGGGCCGATTTCCAGCGGGCGGCCCTGGTGCAGGAAGCAGACCTTGTCGGCGACGTCGCGGGCGAAGGTCATCTCGTGGGTGCAGACGAGCATGGTCATACCGTCGGACTTGAGCTCCCGGAGCAGGTCGAGGACCTCGCCGACGAGCTCGGGGTCGAGCGCCGAGGTGACCTCGTCGAGGAGCAGGAGCTGCGGTGAGTTGACCATGGCCCGGGCGATCGCGGCTCGTTGCTGCTGACCGCCGGACAGGTCGTCCGGGCGGGCGCCCGCCTTGTCGGACAGGCCCACGCGGTCGAGCATCTCCAGAGCGCGCGTTCGCGCCGCGTCGCGGGGTACGCCGTGAACGCGGATCGGGGCCAGCGTGATGTTGTCCAGCACGCTCAGGTGCGGGAAGAGGTTGTAGGACTGAAACACGATCCCGATCCCGGACCGCACCTGGTCCGCGTTCACCCGCGGGTCGGTGATGTCCACGCCGTCCAGCTCGACCACGCCGTCGTCGACCGTCTCGAGCAGGTTCACACACCGCAGCAACGTCGACTTCCCGGACCCGGACGCGCCGATCAGTACGACGCACTCCCCCGCCTCGACGTCGAGGTCGAACCCGTCCAGCACCAACTGGTCGCCGTACGACTTCCGCACGCCACGCAAGCTCAGCAGACTCATACCGGACCACCTCCCCCGCCGTACCAGCCCTGCCGTCGCGCGACGTAGTCGGTCAGTCGCGTCAGCGGGATCGTCAGCGCGACGAACAGCAGCCCGGCCACGACGTACGGCGTGAAGTTGAAGTCCTCGGCCGTCTCCAGCTGCGCGGCCCGGATCGCGTCGATCACCCCGAGCACCGCGATCAGCCCCGAGTCCTTCTGCAGGCTCACGAAGTCGTTCAGCAACGGCGGCAGCACCCGCCGGACCGCCTGCGGGAGGACGACGAACCGCAACGTCTGCCGGTACGTCAGCCCCAGCGACCGCGCCGCCGCCCGCTGCGACGGATGCACCGACTCGATCCCGGCGCGGAACACCTCGGCGACGTACGACGAATACGTCAGCACCAGCGCCGCACCGCCCCAGATCACCGCCTGGTTCGGCAGCCCCCGCAACTGCAGCGCCGGTACGCCGAACCCGAGCAGGAAGATCACCAGCAGCAACGGCAGCCCACGGAACACGTCCGTATATGCAGCCGCGAACACCCGCAGCGGGAAGAAGATCGGCCCGCGGAGCGTCCGCAGAATCGCCAGCGTCATCCCGAAGACCACGATCAGCACCGCGCAGACCAGCATCACCCGGACGTTCAGCCACAAGCCCTGCGCGACGACCGGCAGCGCCTCCCACCCGCGGTGCACGTTGAAGAACGTCTCCCGGACCCGCGGCCAGCCCGGCGTCGAACCGACGCCGAGAACCACCAGCACCAGCAGGACCGCCGAGCTGACCACCGCGATCACCGTCGACCGCTGGGCGCGCCGGCGGCGATAGGCATCACGCGAAAGCTGAAGCTCCGAAGGTTGCCAGGTACTCACGAGAGTTCGGGCGCGCCCGACTCGGTCAAGAACTGCTTCTGCAGCGCCGCCAGCGTCCCGTCTGTCTTCAGCGCGTCGACCGCGTGCGTCACGCACCCGGTCAGCTTCGAGTTCTTCTCCAGCACGAAGCCGAACTGCTCGGCGGCCCCGCTCGACGGCAGCTGCCCGACGATCTTGCCGTCGTCGAGCTGCGCCGAGGTCATGTAGAACGCGGTCGGCAGGTCCACCACGATGCCGTCGATCTGCTTGTTCTTCAGCGCCTGGACGGCCAGGTCGTTGGTGTCGAACACGGCCGGTGCCTGCGTCGGCTTCACCTGGTCGCGGAGCGCGGTGTAGCTCGTCGTACCGACCTGGGCACCGAGCTTCGCGTCGGCGAGCTCCGCGACGGTCTTGGCCCCGGCGATCTTGCTGCCCGCGGTCGTGATGACCGTCTGCCGGACGTCGTAGTACCCGGACGAGAAGTCGACGGCCTTGCGGCGCTCCTCCGAGATCGACACCTGGTTCACGTCCAGGTCGAACGCCTTCGTACCCGGCGCGAACGCGGTGTTGAACTGCACCGTCCGCCACGTCACGTCCGCCTGCTCGAACCCGAGCTTCTTCGCCACCGCGTAGGTGACGGCCGACTCGTACCCTTGCCCGTTGCTCGGATCGTTCTTGCTGAACCACGGTTCGTACGCCGGCTTGTCCGTACCGACCGTCAGCTTCCCGGCCGTCTTCACCGCCAGCTTGTCCTTCGCACAGTCACCCGCCCCCGCCGGCGTCGACGGCCCCGACGACGCGTTGTCCTCCGGCGCGCACGCCCCTAGGCCCAGCACGACCAGAGCCGCTACCCCCACCACCACTCCCGGTTTCATGCGGAGAAGCCTAGGGGGTGTCTGGCGATTTCGCGCCGTAGCGAGCAGGTGCTCGGCGCGGTGCATCGGCGCGCGGGGGCGAAGGTCTCGATGCGGAGCATCGTGGCCTTTGCACCCGTGCGGCGAGGTGCCGTGCCGAGTGCCGCGCAGTAGGCGGGAAATCGCCAGACACCCCCTACGACCTTCGGCGGTAGGTGGTGGGGCTGGTTCCGGTGTGGAGGCGGAAGCGGGTCGAGAAGTAGAGGGGATCGGCGTACCCGACCTGGGCGGCGACCGAGGCTACGGAGCGGCTGGTGAGCTCCAGGAGGCGGGCGGCCGCGTCCAGCCGGCGGCGTTCGACGAACTGTTGCGGGGTGACTCCGAGCTGCTCGCGGAACAGGTGCGCGAACCGCGACACCGACAGATTCACCGCGCGGGCGAGACGCGGTACATCGAGTGCCGCGGTCAGGTCCTGGTCCACCAGCTCGATCGCCCGCAGCAACCGGTCGTCGATCTGGACCGCCTTCGGGTTCTGGGTGTCGCACCAGAGCAGCGCTGCCTCCAGCGAGTTGACGCTCAGCTGCTCGGCCTGCGGCAACACGCTCCGCTGGTGCCGGACGGCGTCGCGCAGGTGGTTCGCGATCTGGTCGAAGAGTGCGGTCGGGTGCAGCTGAAGGATGCCGGGGGCAACCTCCGGCCAGTCGAGCAGTGGCAGCCAGTCCGGCTTCGGGTGCAGGTGCGCGTACAGGAAGTGCCACCGCTCACCGACCGTGCCGTAGTCGTGCAGCACGCCCGGCCGGACCAGCGTGACGCTCCCCGGTACGGCGGCCACACTGCCAGTCACTTCGGCCGGCTGACCGAATCGTCCTCGGCCGTGCAAGGTCTGCACCAGCAGCCAGTCGGTGGTCCCGTGTCGCCGAAACGTCGCGTACTCAGACCCTTCGTCGAACTCCCCGGTCACCAGCCGGCGTACCACCGGGTGCGGCGACTCAGCAGGATCTCGAAGGTTCACAGCTCGATAGACTATCGCTCGCGACGCCGTGGGGAGCAGATCCTGAGGGCATGACAGTCGTGGACATCTACCGGCAGGACGGCATCGTCCAGGTGCCCCAGTTGCTCGAGCCCGCCGAGGTCGAGCGGATCAGGACCGTGTTCATGGACCAGGTCGCCGTCGACCACTCGCTGGCGATCGACGACGGCGTACCGGACGACGACCCGCTGGCGAAGTACCCGCGGTTCGTGCACCCGCACCGGCGGACGGACACCGAGGCCGGGAAGGTCGCGCTGGAGCTGATGCTCGACAGCCGGATCCTCGATGTGGTCCAAGCGCTGATCGGGCCGGCCCTCGGGGCCCAGTCGATGTTCTACTTCAAGCCGCCGGGGGCGCGCGGGCAGGCGCTGCACCAGGACAACACGTTCCTGCGGGCCGATCCGGAGACGTGTCTGGCGGCGTGGATCGCGGTCGACGACGTGGACGCGGGGAACGGTGGGCTGGCCGTCGTACCGGGGTCTCATCGGACCGAGCTGGTCTGTCCCGAGCCTGCGGACCTCGCCGAGTCGTTCACCAACGTCGAGGTACCCGTGCCCGACGGCCTCACCAAGGTCCAGACGAGGATGACGGCCGGGGACGTGCTGTTCTTCCACGGCAGCGTCGTCCACGGCTCCCGCCCGAACACCACCGCGGACCGCTTCCGGCGATCGCTGATCTTCCACTACATCCCCGAAGCCAGCCAGGAGATCGCCGCCTTCTACAACCCCCTCATCTACCCGGACCGCCGCGAAACAGTCCTGCCCGAAGCCCTCGGCGGCGGTCCCTGCGGCGAATACGCGACCGCCGAGCCGTAGATCACCGATCCAACTGCTGCCCCGGCGGGCGTCGCCCCTTGTCCGTACGTCGAGATCCATCGCCCGCACTGGTCCCGCCGGGCGGCGCGATGCCGGCGCCAGTCACGTGCCGCAACGCTGCCAACCGAGCATCGAGGCGGGTCGACGAATCCGGTTCAGCTGCGGGTTGGACTGCGGGGCGGTCGACCTGTGCGCGCATAGCTGCTCGAACCAGGTCGTCAACCGCCGGCTCCAAGTCGTCGCGTTGCCGTAAGGACCGTGCTGTTTCGACGAAGTGGCGCTGCTCGTCCGGGGTCGGTGGGCGGTTGCGTTCGGCAATGATTGCCTCGCGCACCCCCGGATCCCGTTCGAGTGCGCCGTCCGCCCTGCGGTGGTTCTCGTACAGCACGTTGCCGGCGCGATCCACGACGTACACGTCGTCCGCGTACCCCAACGTCTCCACTGCGTGAGCCGCGTCCGGCACCCGCGGATACACGGCGTCGTGCGTCCGCGGATCCACCCACCGCCCGCTCCCGGCCGCGTCCTTCGCCCGCTGGTACCGGTCCGCGATCGCGAGCATGCTGTCGGCCTCGTTCGTCGCGACATACACGACCACCACCCGGTGACCAGCATCCCGGAATGGCGCGAGCGTCTGCTCGGCCCGCTCCGCCGCCTCGAGCCACGCGCTCGTCACCACGTCGTACGGCGGATCCGCCGTCAGCAGACTGTCCAGGCACCGCTCCGACAAGTCCGGCGGCAGGCTCCGCACAACCTCGCCGTGAGCCTCCATCCCGCCGTCGCGCGTCGCTGCCTGGTACCGCGGATGGACGTCGGGGTCGTCATCCGCCTCGTACGACGCGGCCGTGTCCTCCCCCAGCGCCGCCTGCACCCGGTACTGGATCGTCGACTTCGCCGCACCCGGCTGCCCACCGATCACTACGGCGAGCGCCGGTACGCCGGGCGCTCGCTCCGGCCGCCGAAGCGGCATGATCTGCGCGATCCGCCGGGCGACGAGCCGGATGGACTCGGCCGGCGTGAGCGCCAGATCGATCATTCGCCGAGGTCAGCTCGCAGCCGGGCGAGGAGGTCGGGATACGTCCGCAGTACCTCGGCCCGTTCCTCGGCCGACAGCCCCACCACCCGCCGGAAGCGTTCGGTGTGCACCGCGAGCTCCGCCTCGAGCTCAGCCCGCCGGGACTCGTCGATCGCCGTGCCGATCAAACCGTTGTACGCCGACATGACTGCCCGGAGCAGCGTGCGAACCCGCTCGTGCTCCGCCCGCTCCTCGTGCGACAGCGGCGCGACGAATCGGCCGCCCACTGCCTCGGTGATGTGCTTCCGCGGCTCCTCCGGCATAGAGCCACGCTAGCTGGGATCAGGCCGAGTAGTCGCGGAACCCGCGCCCGGTCTTCCGGCCGAGGTACCCGGCCGTGACCAGGTGCTCGAGCAGCGGCGCCGGTGCGAACCCGGGCTCGCGGAACTCGAGGTACAGCGTCCGCTGGATCGCCAGCGCGATGTCCAGCCCGACCACGTCGAGCAGCTCGAACGGTCCCATCGGCAGGCGGCACCCGAGCTTCATCGCCGCGTCGATGTCGTCGACCCCGGCGTAGTGCGCCTCGAGCATCCGGACCGAGTCGTTCAGGTATGGGAAGAGCAGCGCGTTCACGATGAAGCCCGCGCGGTCGCCGCACCGGACCGGATGCTTGCCGGCGGCAACGGCGACCGCCGCGACCGTGTCGGCGACCTCGGCCGCCGTCCCGACCGTGCTGACCACCTCGACCAGCTGCATCACCGGCGCCGGGTTGAAGAAGTGCAGCCCGACCACGTCGGCCGGCCGCTTCGTCGCCATCGCCAGGTCGATCACCGGCAGCGACGAGGTCGTGGTGGCCAGGATCGCGCCCGGCTTGCAGATCTCGTCGAACGTCTCGAACAGCGCCTGCTTGACGCTCAGCTCCTCGACCACGGCCTCGATCACCAGGTCGGCACTCGCCAGGTCGTCGAGCTTCGCCGTACCGGTCACCCGGCGCAGCGCGGCATCGCGCTCGTCCGAGGACAGCTTGCCGCGCTGGACGCCCTTCTCCAGCGAGCGCTCCAGCGTCGCGCGGACCCGGTCGACCTTCTCGGTACCGCGGGCGACGTACAGGACGTCGTACCCGGCCTTGGCGAGGACCTCGACGATGCCGACGGCCATCGTGCCGGAGCCGACGACGCCGATCTGCTGGACCGCCCGGACAGCAGGCGCGCCATCGGCACTCGACGGCGTCAGCTCGTCGTCCACCACGACGGGGGAGTCCGGCGCCTCGTAGGTGTAGAAGCCGCGGCCGGTCTTCCGGCCGAGCAGTCCGGCGGTGACCATCTGCTTGAGGATCGGGGCCGGCGCGTGCAGCCGGTTGCGGCCCTGCTTGTACATCGTGTCGAGGATCTCGTACGCCGTGTCCAGGCCGATCAGGTCGAGCAGCGCCAGCGGACCCATCGGGTACCCGCAGCCGAACCGCATCGCCGCGTCGAGGTCCTCGCGGGTGGCGTACCGCGACTCGAACATCGAGACCGCGTGGTTGAGGTACCCGAACAGCAGCGCGTTCGCGATGAAGCCGGCCCGGTCGGCCGCGACCACCGGGACCTTGTCCAGCCGGCGGGCCAAGGCCTGGACGTCGTCCACCACGTCCGGCTCGGTGACGACGGTCTTGATCACCTCGACGAACTCCTGCACCGGCGCCGGGTTGAAGAAGTGCATGCCGACGACGCGGCGGGGGCGCTGGGTGGCGACGGAGATCTCGGTGACCGACAACGACGAGGTGTTGGTAGCGAGGATCGCGTCCTCGCGGACCACCTTGTCCAGCGCGGAGAAGATCTCGCGCTTCAGCTCGAGCCGCTCGACGACCGCCTCGATCACCAGGTCGCAGTCGGCCAGCGCCTCCAGCGAGGTGGCGAACGTGACCCGGTCGAACAGCGCCTGCTGGTCCTCGACCGACAGCTTGCCGCGCTTGACCGCGCGGTCGGTCGAGTGCTGGATGTGCCCGCGGCCGCGCTCGGCGGCCTCGTCGTCGCGTTCGACCCCGACCACGGTCAGGCCGTTGCGCGCGAACACCTCGGCGATCCCGGCGCCCATCGTGCCGAGACCCACCACACCCACTGTCGTCAGTTCCCGAGCCATGGGTGCACTATGCCAGTCGACGCACTGGTCAGCCCATGAGCTGAGTCACCCGGGAGGCCAACCTCACACGCCCTCGTCGTACGCCACCGGAGTCTCCAGCCAGCCGTCGATCAGCCACTCCGGATCCGGCGCGGCGCACAGCGCGCTGGCGATCGGATTGGGTCGGAGGTCGTGGACGACGAGGTCGCGGACGGGGAGCCAGACGGCGCGGTACGTGCCGCGCTCGGGATCCTCCGAGCCCATCTCGGGACCCTCACCCGCGCCGAAGGAGCCACCGATCGCCTCGGCATGGAAGTAGTGCTGGGTGCTGTCACCGAAGTGCACGACCGCGACCAGGCCGCGGATCTTCACCAGCAGGCCGAGCTCCTCGTGGGCCTCACGCCGAGCGGCCTCGGCCGGACTCTCGCCGTCCTCGACCTGACCGCCGGGCAGGACGTGGTAGCGCCGACCGGACCTGACCCGCTCGATCGCCGCCACCCCGTCCGGGGAGAACAGGACGATCCCGGCGCGGATCACGCGCGGCTCGCCACGACGTAGAACCAGCCACCGAAGCGGCCCTCGCCGCGCTCCCACTGCTGCACGGTCCAGCCGGTGCTCGCGAGCAGGTCGCGGAGCGGTTGCTCCTGCCAGAGCACGAAGTGCCGCGGCAGGTCCAGGTGCCGGTTGGTCCACTCCTCGCCCTTGCCCTCGCGGGTGCCGAAGGCCAGCACTTTCGCCGCGCGGGCGGCCTTGCGGAGGACGTTGGTGAGGTCGGCGCGGTCGAAGTGCAGGAAGACCGCGTCCGCGAAGACGGCGTCGTATGGGCCGCCGAGGTCGTCGGTGATCGCGTTCAGGTGGTCGGCGGCGTACCCGTCGGCGCGCATCATCGCGAGGAAGGCGTGGGTGGCGTCGGTCCGCCGTACGACGAAGCCGCGGTGCTCGAGCTCGATCGCGTCCAGGCCGGTGCCGCTGCCGATCTCGAGGATGCGGGACCCGGGCCCGAGCTGACCGGCCAGCAGGTCGATCAGGTCGAGGTTGGCGCCGGCCGGGATCGTCTCGCGGAACTTGTCCGCGGCCTGCTCGTACGCGGCGAGGGTCAGCTCGTTGTCGCTCGGGACGCGGGTCCAGCCGTCGCCGGTGTGCTCGACGACGGCCGGGAGGGTCAGGCCGAGATCCAGGCCGAGGACGACCACGGTCTCGCCGCGGTGCAGGTCGGCGATCGACTGCAGCTCCGCGTCCGGCCGCTGGGTCAGCTCCGGTACGACGGTCAGCTTGACGCCGAGGCGCTCGGCTAGCTGCGAACCGGCCGCGGCTTCGAACGGGCCGGCGTACACCTGGGCGATGCGTTCGCCGACGGCCGAGTCTTGGAAGTCCCCCGGCAGGAGGAGGATCCGCGCGGGGCACATGAGGTTCATCCGCGCACGTACTCCAGGGCCTCCGCGGCGTAGCCCGGCCAGACCGCCGACTGGGCCAGCGGGATGACAACCCACTCCTTCATCGGGCGGCCCATGCCGGGGTCGAACGGCTCGGCGCCGGGCAGGGCGAGCGCCTTCTCCCGCGGCGCCGGCGGCAGCTTGAAGGTCATCGCGTCGCCGAACATGCCGGCCACCACCTTCTTGCCGATCTTCAGGCAGGGCATCCCGAACATCTTGCCCCGGACCACGCCGGCCGCCTCGAGGGCGTCCGCGACCGCGTCGTACTCCGCGACGGCCTGCTCGCTCACCTTCGGCATCATGTCGTCCACCCTGCCACCTCGACCGGCCCGGCGACATAGGTTCCGGCCGGGATGTGGACTACGGTGCTTTCTCGTGCGCTTGGTGATTGCTACGTGTTCTGTGGACTACTCGGGACGGCTGACGGCCCATCTGCCGATGGCGCCGCGGTTGCTGATGGTGAAGGCGGACGGGTCGGTGCTGATCCACGCCGACGGCGGCTCGTACAAGCCGCTGAACTGGATGTCGCCGCCGTGCAAGCTGACCGAGGACGAGGGGGTCTGGAGCGTCACCAACAAGGCTGGTGAGGAGCTCCGGATCACGCTCGAGGAGGTGCACAGCGACACGTCGTACGACCTCGGGACGGACCCCGGCCTGATCAAGGACGGCGTCGAGGCGCACCTGCAGGAGCTGCTCGCCGAGCACGTCCACACGTTCGGCGAGGGCTGGACGCTGGTACGCCGCGAGTACCCGACCGCGATCGGCCCGGTCGACCTCCTGCTCCGCGACGCCGACGGCAAGCACGTCGCGGTCGAGATCAAACGCCGCGGCGAGATCGACGGCGTCGAACAGCTCACCAGGTACGTCGAACTCCTCAACCGCGACCCGCTGCTCGCCCCGGTCCGCGGCATCTTCGCCGCCCAACTCATCAAGCCCCAGGCCCAGTTCCTCGCCACGGACCGGGGCCTGGACTGCTTGACGGTCGACTACGACGCGTTACGCGGCATGGAGTCCGACGTACTGCGGCTGTTCTAGGCCTCTTCTAACAGGCAACCACCGCGTCGACGGTGAAGCCCTGGGCCGTCACCCCGCTGTCGCTGCTCAGGTGGACGGAACCCGTCGGCGTACTGATGCACGGTGACGTGACCGCGTGGTGGTACGTGCCGGTGTACGTCGCCAGCACGTTGCCGGCGGCGTCCGACACGGTCACGTAGTCGAAGTTCTTCTCCGTGTCGAGCAGGCTGAAGTGGAAGGCGAACCCACCGGTGCCGTTGGCGTAGACCCACGTGCAGTCGGCATTGTTGCCGTACGGGTGCGGCGATCCGAACGGGATGGTCGCGTGGGGGTCGCTCACGCATGGCGGCGGTGGCGGTGTTCCCGGCGTACACCCGTCGTGCACGCCCACGGCTGCCCACGCGGCGCTGACCGCCGCGGCGTCGGTGCCCGCGACCGCGACCGTGCTGTTGCGGGCGTCGCAGAAGTTCGCAAACTCCGGCAGGCTGGTGAAGCCGTCGTAGAACACGTGCTCCGCCCGGGCGAGCCCGAGCGCGGGCACCGTCACGTCACAGTCGGCCGTGTGCGTGTGACCGCTCAGGCTTCCGGTGCAGCCCTTGTTCTTGCCGCCGTTGACGGCCAGGTAGTACGCGTGGTTCGAGATCCCGCTGTTGGTGTGCACGCCGCCGTTGTCGGCGGAGGTGACGACCAGCTCGCTGTAGTGGTCCGGATCCGCGTCCTCCTGCGGGTCACCCATGTTCCGGAACCCCGGGGCGAGGTCCGGAGCGACGTACACGTCCTCGGCGATCAGCCAGTCCGGTGCCGCGGCCGGGTCGAGCCCGTGCTGCGCCGCGTAGAACTCGATGGTGTCGCCCATCATGTCGCTGAACGACTCGTTCAGCGCGCCGGACTCGTTCTCGTAGATGAGGTTCGAGGTGAACTGGGTGACGCCGTGGGTGAGCTCGTGCCCGACCACGTCGAGCCCGCCGGACAACGGCAGGCAGACCTTCCCGTCACCGTCGCCGTACGTCATCTGCTCACCGTTCCAGAACGCGTTGCAGTAGCGGTTCGCGTAGTGCACGGTCGAGATGATCCGCATCCCGTTGCCGTCGATGCTGTTACGCCCGAACGTGGCGCCGTAGAAGTCGTCGACGACGTTCGCGTAGTAGTGCGCGTCGACGCCCGGTGCCTGGCTGGGCGACAGCAACTTGGGCAGGTTGAAGTTCCAGTGGTCGTCGCTGTCGGTCATGATCGTGCCGGGCTGGACGGCCTTGTTGCCGGCGTCGTAGGTCTCCTGACGCCCGTCGGCCGAGCGCAGGTAGTACGTGCTGCCGATGCGGATGGTGGAGAACGTCTTGTGATCGCCCTTGACGCCGGTGCCGTCGCCGGACGCGAGCGCGTCGTACTGCTTCTTCACCGCGCCGGTGGCGGCGTCGACCCATTGCACCCAGCGCTGGGCCGGCCGCTGGCTGACGACCTGGTGGAACAGGCGACCGTCCTTGGGATCGATCCGCAGGGCCGACGACCACTTGCCGGCCGTTCCGACGCGCTTGGCCGCGATACCCCGCGCGGAGGCCGCGGACAGCGAGGCCGAGTTCTTCGCCCGCAGGCCGGGGAAGTACGCCCCGACGACCGCAGTGGTCCGGCCCGAGCGGTCGGTCAGCACGGTCAGCTGACCCCCGAGGACGGACGCGGCACCGACCATTTGCTGGTAGCGGGTCTGGGTGCCGCCACCGGCACGCTTCGCCGACCAGACCTTGACCATGCCCGCCGGTACGGCGAAGGCGCGGGCTGCGGCTCCGGACAGGGCGACCGAGCCGCCACCGAGCTGAGTCGTGGCCACCTGACCGGCCGTCGCGGTCGAACCGCCGGCGGTGACGAGTGCGAGGGCCGCGATCGCGGCCAGGACGCGGATTCGGGGCATGACGACACCTCTCCCGAGCCAATCGGACTTGGACGGGCCGGCCGATCCCCAGCCCCGAGAGTCGCCCCGTACAGTGCCATTCGTACGCCCGCGCGCGGCGACCGGCAAGATCCGGAGCGGGGTCTTCTCCCCCTGACCAAACAGGCAAATTTGCCCGATTTCGGGCAAAACCTTGGCCTTGGCCCCTGGCAGACTGCATGGTTGACTGGTGATCAGTGAGGCGGCGGTGGAGCCGGTGGAGGAACTGGCTGAGCAGGTGAGCCGGACTACCGGACTGTCCCCGGACGTGGCGCGCCGGGTGGTTGCCGACGTGCTGGCCTACTTCACCGAGACGACCGAGGAGTACGTCCGGCGCCGGCACCGTGAGCTGCAGACCTACGGCGCCCGCAACGACGAGATCTTCGCGCGCCTCGGTACCGAGCTCCGGCACTGGCCGGTCCGCTCACCCGAACTCTCCGCCCGGCAGCTGCGACGGATCGTCTACGGCTGACCGGCGGGACACCCACACCCTTTCGAAAGGCACCACTACATGTGCGGAATCGTCGGGTACGTCGGCACCAAGCCGGCCGCCCCCATCCTGGTGGACGGACTCGCCCGGCTGGAGTACCGCGGCTACGACTCGGCCGGAGTCGCGGTCCTCGGATCCAGTGAGCTGAAGGTGCACAAGGACGCCGGCCGGGTCCGTGAGCTGGAGGCGTCGCTGCCCAAGCGGTTCGGCGGCAAGCTCGGCATCGGCCACACCCGGTGGGCCACCCACGGCGGCCCGAGCAAAGACAACGCGCACCCGCACACCAGCGGCAACGAGCGGATCGCGGTCGTGCACAACGGCATCTTCGACAACGCCGCGGCGATCCGCTCGCAGCTCGAGGACGCCGGCGTCAAGCTGCGCTCCGAGACCGACACCGAAGTACTCGCGCACCTGATCGAGCATTCCGACGGCGACACCCTCGAGGAGAAGGTGCTGTCCGCGCTGCGCCGGATCGAGGGCACCTACGGCATCGCGGTCATCGACCTCGAGTTCCCGGACCGGATCGTGGTCGCCCGCAACGGCAGCCCGCTGATCCTCGGCATCGGCGACGGCGAGATGCACGTCGCCTCGGACGCGGCCGCGCTGATCCGCTACACCCGCCAGGT
This sequence comes from Kribbella sp. NPDC026611, assembly GCF_040638345.1. Taxonomy (NCBI): domain Bacteria; kingdom Bacillati; phylum Actinomycetota; class Actinomycetes; order Propionibacteriales; family Kribbellaceae; genus Kribbella; species Kribbella sp. NPDC026611. The sequence goes on along the minus strand of NZ_JBEZYC010000007.1, from coordinate 162,022 downwards.
CGTGTACCTGGACGACGGCGAGCTCGCCACCGTCCGCGCCGACGGCTACCGCACCTTCACCCAGGACGCGGCCCCGACCACCAAGACCGCCAAGACGGTCGAGTGGGAGGCCGACGAGTACGAGCGCGGCCTGCACGAGCACTTCATGATGAAGGAGATCCACGAGCAGCCGGACGCGGTCGGCCGGGTCATCCGCGGCCGCCTGGACGAGCGCTTCCACACCGTCCACCTCGGCGGCCTGAACATGGACGCGCGCGAGGCGCGGGAGATCAAGCGGGTCAAGATCCTCGGCTGCGGTTCGGCGTACTACGCCGGCCAGATGGGCGCGCAGTTCATCGAGGAGGTCGCCCGGATCCCCGCTGACGCCGAGCCGGCCTCGGAGTTCCGGTACCGCAATCCGGTGGTCGAGCGCGACACCCTGTATGTGGCGGTGAGTCAGTCCGGCGAGACGCTGGACACGCTGGTGGCCGTGCAGGAGCTGAAGCGCAAGGGCGGCCGGGTGATCGGCCTGGTGAACGCGGTCGGCTCCAGCATCGCCCGCGAGGTCGACGGCGGCGTCTACCTGCACGCCGGCCCGGAGGTCTCGGTCGCGTCGACGAAGGCGCTGACCAACATGGCGGTCGGGTTCGCGATGCTCGGCATCCACCTCGGCCGGATCCGCGACGTCTCCCCCGCCGACGGCCGCCGGCTGATCGAGGGCCTGAAGAAGCTCCCCGAGCACATCCAGTCGATCGTCGCGCAGGAGGAGGAGCTGGCCAAGATCGCCGGCCGGCTCGCCCAGCACGAATCGCTCTTCTTCGTTGGCCGGACCCGCGGTTACCCGGTCGCGCGTGAGGGTGCGCAGAAGCTGAAGGAGATCTCGTACCGGCACGCCGAGGCGTACCAGACCTCCGAGCTCAAGCACGGCCCGCTCGCGCTGATCTCGCCGGACGTGCCGAGTGTCGCGATCGTCCCGCAGGACGAGCTGCTCGACCGCAACATCGGCGCCCTGCACGAGATCGGCGCCCGCTCCGGCCCGCTGTACGTCGTCACCCACCCGGGCGTCGAGGTCCCGGACGGCGTGAACGCGAAGATCGTCGTCCCGAAGAACGAGCCGGAGCTGGACCCGATCCTGCTCACGATCCCGCTGCAGATCATCGCGTACTACGCGGCCGTTGCCCTCGGCCACGACGTCGACAAGCCGCGCAACCTGGCCAAGTCGGTCACTGTCGAGTAGGCCCGAACCGCCAGGCCATCACAACTGCGGCCCACCGGCCCTCGTCACGTTCGTCGTGGCGGGGGCCGCCGCTCTGTGACGGCCTGCAGCTCCGCCCTCGTACGAGCCGTAGAAGTTCTCGTCCGTCGTCGTCCGCTCGCCTGGTGCGCCGGCGGTGGCGACACCGCCGAGCGCCACCCGGTGGGCAGCCTCGGCAGCCCGGCTCTTGTCCGCGCCGAGGTCCTGGAGCGGATGCAGGTCGAACTTCTCGACCAGGCGTTCGCAGACCTGGACGCCGCGGACGGAGTTGCCGACCGGATCCAGCCGCGGTGAGAACGCGACGACCGCGAGCCGCTTGCTCGGCACCACCATCAGGACGTTGCCGGAGACGCCGCTCTTGGCCGGCAGCCCGACCTTGCCGGAGAACTTGCCGGAGTCGTTGTACATCCCGCTGTGCTCCATCACCTTCAGCACCCGGCGGGTGTTCTCCTGGGAGAACACCCGCTGACCCTTGTACGGCGCCACGCCGCCACCGGCCAGGGTCGCGCCGGCCGCGGCGAGCCGTCGTGCGTCGACCTCCAGGGAGCAGACCCGGAAGTAGAAGTCGGTCGCCTCGATCGGGCCGTACATCCGGTTCGAGCGCTTGTACAGCGTGTCCCGGCCGGCCATCGCGCTGGCGAACATGCGGTTGTTGTGGCCCGTCTCCTGCTCGCCCAGGAAGGTTGGCTCGTCCATTCGCACCCTGGCCCCGGCCATCGTGCTCCAGGTGTGCTGGAGCTTCTCGAACCGCTTGGAATCGTCGAGGTCGGCGTCGACCAGGGCGAGTGTCCCGATTGCGCCGGCGTTGATCATCGGGTTGTGCGGCCGTCCGGATGCGTCCAGCGAGCGCAGTGGGTCGTTGAAGGGGCCGCCGCTCTGCTCCTGCCCGACGTACTGGTGCACGAAGTCCGCGCCGTGCTCCTCGAGAGCCATCGCGTAGCTGAACGGCTTGGACGTCGACTGCACGCTGAAGGGGTTCTCGGCGTCGCCGATCATGAACACCTGGCCGTCGGCGGTGCAGACCGCGATCCCGAACTGCTCGGGGTCGGCCGTGGCCAGGGTCGGGATATAGTCGGCGACCTCGCCGGAGCGCTCGTCCAGCAGGTCGGCGTAGATCTCCTCGACGCCCTGGGTGAACTCGGCGAACTCGTCCGTCGGCATGGCCAGGTCGTCCGTCAGCGCCTTCCGGATCACCGGCTCGCGCAGGAGGTACTGGAACTGGTCGCGATCCAGCCACTCGGGCTGGCCGCGCTCGAACGGCGCGATCCGCGCGTCGGCACCGGCGCCGACGTTCTCCAGCACCCAGGGCAGCGCGTGCTCGACCCGCGGATCGTCTGCGCGTAACCCGGCCCGCTCCAGCTCCGCCAGCAGCTTCCACTTCCAGACCACGTTCGTCCGATCGGTGTCGAACGAGCGGAACAGACTCTCCACGTCGAATTCGGCCATGTCACGAGCTTGTATGGCGCGTGTTTCCGAGCCGGTCACCCGGTGTTACGGCAGCGTCAAACACCTGTGTGATCCGTTGCGGCCCTGGCGGCGGCAATTGATACCTTTTCGGCATCATGTTCTCGCTCGATCAGCTGAATGCGTTTGTCGCCGTCGCCGAGGAGCTGCACTTCGGGCGCGCTGCCGAGCGGCTGAACATGACGCAGCCGCCGCTGAGCCGCCAGGTGCAGAAGCTCGAACGCGCGGTGGGGGTGCGGCTGCTGGAGCGCGACAACCGGCGCGTCGAGCTCACCGACGCGGGTCAGGCGTTTCTGACCGAGGCTCGGCGGCTGCTTGCCCTGGTCGAGACTGCGGGTGATCTTGCCCGCCGCGTGGACCAGGGCGCGGCAGGGACGTTGCGGCTCGGCTTCACCGCGACCTCGGCGATCCGGACCCTGGGCCCGCTGCTGCGCCGGTTGTCCGAGGAGCTGCCGGACGTCGACGTGATCCTGCACGAGCGGGTGACGCCGGCGCAGCTCGACGGTCTGCTGCGCGGCGAGCTGGATCTGGGACTCGGCCGGCCGCCGTTCGACACCCGCACGTTCGACTCCCGGATCGTGTTCCGCGAGCCGCTGTACGCCGTTGTCCCCGGCAACCATTGGCTGGCGTCGTTGGGACGTCCACTGGTTCCGGCGGACTTCTCCGACGAGCAGGTGATCAGCTACTCCCCCAGCCAGGCTCGGTACTTCCACGAACTGACAGTCCGGTTCCTCGCCGACTCCCAGCCCCGGATCGAACAGCGGGTGCAGCAGATCCTGACCGTGATCCTGCTCGTCGCCGCCGGTCGTGGGGTCGCGCTGGTGCCCGCGTCTGCGCGGCGGCTCGGCGTCGAGGGCGTGGCGTACTGCGAGCTCGGCGTACCGGGTGAGCCGGTCGAGCTGCACGCGATCTGGCGGCGGGACTCGACCAGTCCGGTGCTGCAGCGGGTGCTGACGATGCTCCCTGAGCATCACTAGATCCACAAACGATCTTGGACAGGTATCCACGGACGTTCTTAGGCTGACCGGCGTGACTCCTTACTCGCCTTCTGAGCTCGCCGCGCGGCTGAAGACCGGGCTGCTGTCGTTCCCCGTCACGCACTTCAACGCCGATCTGAGCTTCAACGAGGGCGGGTACCGGCAGCACTTGTCCTGGTTGAGCCAGTACGACGTTGCCGGACTCTTCGCAGCGGGCGGTACCGGCGAGGGCTTCTCGCTCACGCCGGCCGAGATCGACACGGTCGTGCGTTCGGCGGTGGCCGAGGTGAACGGGCGGGTCCCCGTGATCGCGCCGGCGACCGGCGGTACGGCGACGGCGGTTGAGCAAGCGAGGGCGGCCGAAGCGGCGGGCGCGGACGGGCTGCTCCTGTTCCCGCCGTACCTGACCGAGGCGGGGCAGGCCGGACTGATCGAGCACGTGTCGGCCGTGTGCCGCAGTACCGGGCTCGGTGTCATCGTGTACAGCCGGGCGAATGCGGTCCTGACCGACGTGACTGTCGCGGCGCTGGCGGAGCGGAACGCGAACTTCGTCTGCCTGAAAGACGGTGTCGGGAACGTCGAGCAACTGACGCGGACGTACGCGCGGCTCGGCGACCGGCTCACGTACATCGGTGGGCTGCCGACGGCGGAGACGTTCGCGCTGCCGCTGCTGCAGCTCGGTATGAATACGTATTCGTCGGCCATCTTCAACTTCGTGCCGGAGTTCGCGCTCGGGTTCTACGCGGACGTGCTCGCGCAGAACCGGGCCGAGGTCTACCGGAAGCTGAACGAGTTCGTCATCCCGTACCTGGACCTCCGCGACCGGACCAAGGGGTACGCCGTGTCGATCGTGAAGGCCGGCGTGACGGCGGTCGGGCGCGACGCCGGGCCGGTGCGACCGCCGCTGCAGGACCTGACCGCGGACGAACGGGCGCAGTTGACCGAGCTGATCGGGAGGGTGAAGTGACGCCGACGATCGAGTCCGTGAAGGTTGTCCCGGTCGCCGGGTACGACAGCATGCTGCTCAACCTGAGCGGCGCGCACAGCCCGTTCTTCACCCGCAACATCGTCATCGTCACCGACAGCTCGGGCCACACAGGCCTGGGCGAGGTGCCTGGCGGCGAGTCCATCACCACCACGATCCGCGAGGCCACGGCGCTGTTGATCGGCCAGCCGTTGGCCCGCTATCGAAGCTTGCTACACACCGTCTCCACCACGTTTGCGGGCGAAGACAGCAGTGGCCGCGGGCTACAAACATTCGACCTCCGCACCACGGTCCATGCTGTGACAGGGCTCGAGTCCGCGCTGCTGGACCTGCTCGGCCAACATCTCGGCGTACCCGTAGCCGAATTGCTTGGCGACGGGCAGCAACGCACCGAGGTCCCAGTCCTGGGTTACTTGTTCTACGTCGGAGATTCAGCCCGGACGGACCTTCCTTATCTGACCGAACCTGGCGGCGGCTGGACCGGGCTGCGACGTCAACCCGCGCTGACCACCGACGCGGTGGTCGAGCTGGCGGTTGCCGCTCAGGAGCGCTACGGCTTCAAGGACTTCAAGCTGAAGGGCGGCGTGTTCGACGCTGCGACCGAGATCGAGGCGGTCCGGGCCCTCGCCAAGCGGTTCCCGAAGGCTCGGATCACCATCGACCCGAACGGTGCCTGGTCCCTTCGCGAAGCGATCGCCGTCTGCTCCGGACTGGACGACGTACTCGCGTATGTCGAGGACCCTTGCGGCGCCGAGCCCGGGTACTCCGGGCGCGAGACGATGGCCGAGTTCCGCCGCGCGACCGGGCTCCGGACGGCGACGAACATGATCGCGACCGACTGGCGCGAGCTCGCGCACGCGATCCGGACGGACGCCGTCGACATTCCGTTGGCCGACCCACACTTCTGGACGATGGCCGGGTCGGTGCGGGTCGCGCAGCTCTGCCGCGACTTCGGACTGACCTGGGGCTCACACTCGAACAACCACTTCGACATCTCGCTGGCGATGTTCACGCACGTGGGTGCCGCGGCGCCGGGTGAGATCACCGCGCTGGACACGCACTGGATCTGGCAGGACGGGCAGGCGCTGACCAAGGACCCGTTGCAGATCGCCGGCGGAGCGATCGCCGTACCCACTGGGCCAGGTCTGGGTGTGGAGCTTGATCGCGAGGCGTTGGCCGCCGCGCACGAGCTGTATCTGCGGCAGGGGTTGGGATCGCGCGACGACGCGGTGGCGATGCAGTACCTGATCGAGGGCTGGACCTTCGACCCGAAACGGCCGTGTTTGCTGCGCTGAGCTGATGATGCCGTTGGCAACGGTGGCGGGATTGCGGTCGGCGGGTAACAATTTGTGAATGCGCGTGATCGTGGTGGGTGCCGGCGTGATCGGGCTGACCTGTGCCGTCCGGCTCGCCGAGGGCGGGTACGAGGTGGCGGTGTTCGCCCGGGACCTGCCGCTGGAGACGACGTCGGCGGTCGCGGCCGCGATCTGGGGTCCGTACCTGTCGGCGCCGGTGGACCGGGTCGCCGCCTGGTCGCGGACGTCGTACGACGAGTTCGTGAAGCTGGCGGAGCTGGAGCCGTCGATCCGGCTGCGGCACGGGCGGGAGTTCCTGGTCGACCGGACGGCGGATCCGGCCTGGGCCGACGTACTGGATGACTTCGCGCGGGTGCCGTCGCCGCCGGCCGGGTTCGCTGACGGGTGGTCGTACACGGCGCCGGTGATCGACATGCCGACGTACCTGCCGACGCTGGTGAAGCGCCTCGAAGCCGCCGGCGGGACGTTGACGCGGGCGGCGTTGTCCGCGCTGCCGACCGAGGCGGACCTGGTGGTGAACTGCAGCGGACTCGGTGCGCGGCTGATGGCGGGCGACCCGACGGTGACGCCGGTCCGCGGACAGGTCCTCACGCTCGAGCCGTGCGGGTTGAGCGAGTGGCTGATCGCGGATCGCGGGCCGGACGAGCTCACGTACGTCATCCCCCGCGAACGCGACGTCATCGTCGGCGGCACCAGCCAGCCCAACGACTGGAACCTTGCCGTCGACCCCGACACCACTCAACAGATCCTGGACCGGGCGTTCGAACTCGTCCCTCAGCTTCGAAAGGCGCGCGTCATCCGCCAACGGGTTGGTCTGCGCCCCGCCCGGCCCTCAGTCCGCTGCGAACTGGTCCGCGCCGCCGCCGGCACGCCCATCATCCACTGCTACGGCCACGGCGGCTCCGGCATCACTCTCTCCTGGGGCTGCGCCAGCGAAGTCTTCGACCTAGCGGGTCAGCTGGCCTAATACGCTGGAGAGGTGATCGTTCTCGACGGCGGCATGTCGAACGCCCTGGAATCCCGCGGCCACGACCTCTCGGACGCGCTGTGGTCGGCGCGGCTGTTGAAAGACGCTCCCGAGGAGATCGCCGCTGTTCACCGCGCGTACTACGAAGCCGGCGCGGCCGTGGCGACCACCGCGAGCTACCAGGCCAGCCTCCCCGGCTTCCAGCAAGCCGGCCTCAGCCGGGCCGAAGCCGAGCGCCTGATCACGCGCAGCGTCCTCCTCGCCCGCGAGGCCCGCGACGAGTTCGGTGCGGATCGGTTGGTGGCCGCGTCCGTGGGACCGTACGGCGCCTACCTCGCGGACGGGTCGGAGTACCGCGGGAACTACGGCGTCAGCTCCGCAGCCCTCCGAGACTTCCATGCACCGCGGCTTGAGCTGTTGATTGCCGCCGAGCCCGACCTCCTGGCCATCGAAACAATTCCGGACACCCGGGAAGCCGAAGTCCTGGTCGCATTGCTGACAGAGCTCGACTTCCCCGCCTGGTTCTCCTACTCGATCGAAGGCGACCGTACCCGCGCCGGCCAACCGCTGACCGAAGCCTTCGCCGTTCCGTCCATCGATCAAGTCGTTGCGGTAGGCATCAACTGCTGCTCGCCGACGGACGTGGCGGCCGCCGTGGCGACCGCGATGTCGGTGACTGGGAAGCCGGCGGTTGCCTACCCGAACAGCGGCGAGGTTTGGGACGCCGGCGCTCGCAGCTGGACGGGTGCGAAGATCAGCTTGGCGGCTCTCGCGCCGACCTGGGGAGCGGAGTACGTCGGTGGGTGTTGTCGGATCGGCCCTGACGAGATCCGCGAACTACACGCCCAGGACCTGGCACAGCAGGTCTAGGGCGCCGGGGTAGGCGTGGTCGGGTGGGGTGCCGTAGCCGACGATCACTGCTTGGCGGGTGGCTGGGGTGGGGTTGAAGTGGTACGTGGTGAGGCTGGCCAAGGCCAGGCCTTGGCGAGCGGCTCTGGCCACCATGTCTTCGGCGTCGCCGGGGACGTCCAGGAGGACGTGCAGGCCGGCGGAGATGCCTGCCACTTGCACGTTGGGAGCCCGGACGGACAGGAGTTCGACCAGGCGGTCGCGGCGGCGACGGTAGTGCAGGCGGGAGCGACGGACGTGGCGGTCGTAGTGGCCGGAGGCAATGAATTCGGCCAGGACCAGTTGCTCGATGGTGGCGGTCTGATAGTCGGACGTGCGTTTGGCGGCGACCACCGGCTCGACCAGGTGTTCGGGTAGGACCATCCACGCCAGGCGCAGACCAGGCGCCAGGCTCTTGCTCGCCGTACCCGTGTAGACGACCCGCTCCGGATCGAGCGCTTGCAGCGCACCGACCGCCTGCCGGTCGTACCGGAACTCCCCGTCGTAGTCGTCCTCGATCAGCACCCCACCTGTCTCGCGCGCCCACTCGATTGCCGCCGTACGACGCTCCGGCGCGAGCGGCACGCCGGTCGGCATCTGGTGCGCGGGCGTCAGCAGCACCCCCTCCCCCGTCAATTCCGACGTACAGGCCCCCAGCGAGTCCACGGGTACGGCGACGGGCGACAGTCCGCGTGCCCGGATCACGTCGCGGTGCAACCCGTACCCGAACTCCTCGACCGCCATCGTTGTGCCGCCGAGTGTCTTGACGATCTCCCCCAGCAGGCTCAGCGCCTGCACGTACCCCGAGCAGATCAAGATCCGCTCCGGATCGGCCCGCACGCCCCGCGCCCGCGCCAGGTAGTCCGCCAGCACCTGCCGCAGCTCCGGCCGCCCGCGTGGATCGCCCAGCCCGAACGCCTCGTTCGGCGCCATCGTCAGCGCCTTCCGCGTCGCGGCCAGCCACTCGGTCCGCGGGAACGTCGCCACGTCCGGCGTGCCCGGCCGCAGGTCGTACCGGTACGTCTTCTCCAACGGCCGGGCAGCAGCCGGCGTCGTGGGTACGGCGGCCCTGTTCGCCACGACCGTCCCGGACCCCTGCCGCGCAGTCAGCCAGCCCTCAGCGACCAGCTGCCCGTAGGCATCCGCGACCGTGTTCCGCGCGATCCCGAGGTCCTTTGCCAGCGACCGTGACGACGGCAGCCGCGTCCCCGCTACCAGCCGCCCGGTCCGGATCGACTCGTGCAACGCCTGGACGAGGTCGTTGCGCCCGCGAGTCGCGCTCAACTCCAGATGCAGATCGGCGCCGGCCGCCTCGGCTCTGGCTCCGTCCGACGGCGAAGTGGCCCGTGAATCCTCCATGAAAGTGGACCATACACCTGGGCCGATCCGCGCCTAGGTTGGAGTCATGAGCACAACGACGCGGCGAGTGAAGCTCGCCAACCTGGTTCCTGACTTCTACAAGGCGATGATCGAGCTGGACCGGGTCTCCGACGAAGGCATCGACCCCAAGCTCGCCAACCTGATCCGAATCCGCGCCTCCCAGCTCAACGGGTGCGCGTACTGCACTGACATGCACTCGCTCGACCTGCTGCACCTTGGCGACAACCAGCAACGGATCACCCTGCTGCCGGTGTGGCGCGAGGCGAAGAAGTTCTACAGCGAGCAGGAGCAGGCGGCCCTCGAGCTGACCGAGGCGATCACGCTCGTCAGCGTTGATCACGTACCGGACGACGTGTACAACGTTGCGGCCAACGCGTTCGACGAGAAGGAGCTTGCACAGTTGATCGCATTGATCATCACGATCAACATGTGGACCCGGGTCGGCGTGACCGGGAAGATGGAGCCCGGCCACTACCAGCCGAGCTGAACCGGCCATGACAGCCGAACTGTTCCGCGCGCTGCACCACGGCGGCACTCCGTTGATCCTGGCCAACGCCTGGGACCCGGTCAGCGCGCGTATCATCGCCGAGGCCGGCTTCCCCGCTGTTGCGACCAGCAGCGGGGCGGTCGCCCGCGTCCTCGGGTACGACGACGGCCAGCAGACGCCGGCGGCGATGATGTTCGCCGCGGTCGCCCGGATCGTGCGCGCGGTCGACGTACCGGTCACCGCGGATCTGGAAGCGGGGTACCACCTGCCACCGAAGGAGTTCGTCGACCGCGCACTGGAGACCGGTGCGGTCGGCTGCAGCCTCGAGGACTCGGTCAACGGCCGGCTGGTCGACGTGGCCGAGCAGGCTGACTACCTGGCCGAGGTGCGGGCCGCGGCCGGTGCCGACCTGGTCATCAACGCGCGCGTTGACGTGTTCCTCTGCGGCGGTACTGCGGAGGACGCGATCGCTCGTGGCCGTGCATACCGGCGAGCCGGGGCGGACTGCGTGTACCCGATCCTCGCGCCCGCACCGGAGCTGACCGAGGTGGCGCACGCTGTCGGCGGGCCGATCAACGCTCACGCGTCGCCGGACGGACCGTCGGCCGCCGACCTGGCGATGGCCGGCGCCACCCGGATCACTTACGGCACCAGCCTGCACACCTACCTCAACGATCGGCTACGAGAACTACTACCCACGTTGGGATAGCCGTGGTGGGGCCGCCCTCTGCGCGGCCCCGCCCCAACCGACTTCCGCCAGCTCGCTACCGCCACGGTCAGGTGCGGGGCGGTGTCCTTCGCAGGGCGTAGACGAGGGCCCAGTCCTGGTCGTTGGCGAGCGGATCGGCTGTATGGGCAGGCTGTCCGTTGACGCAGCTCGGGTAGACGAAGGCACAGGTGGCCGTTCCGTCTGCTCGGAAGTTGACCAGATTCGAGCGCAGGATCGCCTCCTCGGCAGCGTCCAGCCACGCCGCCTGCTCGAGCGTAACGAGCTCGCGCGGCCAAGCGGCGTACACGGCTGCACTGAGCACCGACCAGTAGTGCGGGAACACGTCGCCCCACAGCCGCAGCCGGCCGAACCAGTAGCCGTCCCAGTGCCGGATGGGGACGTGCCGGAGCCGTACGTCCGGCTGGTCGGCGGCAAACGCGGTCAGCCAGGGCAGGCGCCTCGTCAGCTCGCCGGCGTCGATCTGGTCCGGCGCTACCCGGTACGCGGCGACCAGGAGCTCGAGGAGCGGCGCCACCATCGACTGCTCGTAGTTGACCTCGTGCGGCGGCAGCTCGTCGCCGTACTCGATGAAGGTCTTTGCGTGGCGGATCAGGTGGTCGTGCAGGCCGAGCTCGGTGAGCAGTGGACCGAGGTCGAAGGCGAGGAAGTGGTCGCCGCCGAGTTCGTAGTACCGGTTGAGGATGCGGGTGGCACCGTCGCGATCTCCTTGGCCCAGGAGGAAGCGGGCGAACCAGGGGAAGTTGTAGAGGCGTACCGCGGACTCGTGCAGGCTGTCGTCCTTGATGGTCGCGTCGGCGTCGAGCAGGTGCTCGCGGACGAACTGCTCGTAGCCGGTCAGCGCCTCATCCACGTCTACCCAGCCCTGCTTGCGGACCTCCTGGAGCAGTAGCGCCATACCGATCCGCTCTCGCGCGTCGGACCAGTCCCGCCAAGCACCGGACAGCACTGTGAGCCCACTGTCGTTGTCGTACGGGACGAACGCGTGCTTGCGGCTGTCCGGGAGTTCCGGGCGTCGCTGGTGCTCCAGGATGAAGCGCACCCGGCGTACTGCGAGCTGCTGGAGCGGCTCGTGGAAGAGGACGGCAATGCGCGCGTTAGCCCTGTCCACGTAGGTGATACCGGGATGGTCGCTGGTCACCGTGGTGCCGTCGGTCAGGTGGATCGTCTCGCCCACCTCAGCTGCCAGACGGTCCGCGTCGACGACGGGTCGGCGGTCCGCGTGGAAGGCGGGGAGGTCGTCGTACCAAGCGAGCTGCCAGGTCCAGCGGTAGGACTGGTCGGGCTGCAAGGTGATGGTCGGCTGGCCGCCCAGCGTGTGCGGCGCGCGGGCCTGGTCGGTGACATGCAGGTAGATCTGGCCGCGGACGTTGCTGGAGCTACCAGGGTCGCGTGACTCGATGGAGTACGCCCAGAGCTCGCCCTCCTTGAGCTGCAGACCTAGACCGGGCCTGCTGCCGTCCATCGGCACTGCCCACACCCAGGCGTCCGCTCCCCCGGTCCAGACGTGCGCGTGTACCGCACCAGTGAGGCTCTCGCGACTAGAGGTGTAGACGTCGCGGTACGGCGTACTCACCGCGAGCGAGCCGATCGTGATGGCGTCCGCTGTGGTGTTGCGGACCTCGTAGGTCTCCGTCCACTGCTCACCGAAGCGCCGACCGACCCGCAGTTCCAGCCCGCCCAGTTGGTAGAGCAGGTCGATCCCACTGCTCCGCCAGCGCGTGAGCACCGGGCTGTCGAACCGGTGCGATCCGCGGTCCGTGACGACGAAACCCTTGCCCCAGGCATGATCGACATCGGTTGCCCGCAACACCTGACGGCCGTCCGGGTGGACGACCTGATCAACCGATCCATCATCGTCAACATGGATCAACCCAGGACCGAAAGCGAAGATCTCCACAGTTGATCAACCTATCCATGTAGAGAACGCCGGACCGGTCTCGTCCCCTTGATGAGAACACTCCTCCGGAAAGGAACCAGCATCATGGACCAGCAGCAGATCGCCGACATCCTCGCCAAGCCGTACTCGCAGCAGCTCCTGAACGGCCCCGAGCCGGCCCGCTTCGCCTACGTCGGCCTGGACGGCGACCCGCGCGTGATCCCGATCGGCTTCTGGGTCGAGGGCGACAAGCTGGTGATGGCGACCGTGCCGAAGTCCGCCAAGGTCCCGGCACTGCGGCAGAACCCGAAGGTCGCGATCACCATCGACCAGGGCAAGTTCCCGCCCAAGGTGCTGCTGATCCGCGGCACCGCCGAGGTCGAGGTCGTGCCGGGCGTGCCCGAGGGCTACCTGACCGCCGGCCACAAGGTGATGACCGACGAGCAGTACCCGGAGTGGGAAGCCGGCGTGAAGGGCCTGTACGACGAGATGGCGGTCATCACCGTCACCCCGACCTGGGCCAAGCTGCTCGACTTCGAGACCACGATCCCGAAGGCCGTCGAGGACCTGATCAAGGCCAAGTCCTAGAGGGCCTGGCTAGTCGCGGTACGCGTAGTACTGCAGGAACATGTCCACGCCGGTGTCGATCAGCTGCTGCGTGGTGTGCGGGTCGAGAGTGTCGCCATACGTGCTGGCGACCAGGTGCGGGTACAGAACGAGGGCGTTGAGCTGGATGAAAGCGGTCTCCACATCGGGCATGGTGAGTCGGCCGGCCGCGATCAGGCGCTCGAAGGCCTGCACGAGGGCAGGGCGGGCACGATCCGGACCGTGCTCCCGCCAGGCGGCGCCGAGCTCGGGAAAGCGCCGCACCTCACTGGTGACAAGACGACGCAGGGCCAGCACGTCCGGCTGGGTCATGCCGGCAACCCAGGCGGTCGCCGTCCACTTCAACGCGGCCCGCAGGTCGTCGGTCTCCTCCAGGCGTTGCGCGGTCCCGGCGATCGCCCCGGCCAGCGCACTCTCGAGCGCATCGCCGACGACGGCCTTGAACAGCGTTTCCTTGTCGCCGTAGTGGTTGTAGACGGTCACCTTGGACACGCCGGCCTCGGCGGCGATCGCGTCCACCGCGGCGTCGAAACCGTAGCGGATGAACGCGGCCCGCGCGGCCGAGATGATCGCTTCCCGCTTCCGCGCTGCCCGGTCGCCGGTGAGCTCACGGGGAGATGTCTTGACCATGATGCCTTCAGCCTAGCAGATATCTGAACTGAACGGTTGAGTTCATCTGAACTGTGCCGTACAGTACGAATCAGGGCTACCCGAGGAGGAGTCATGGAGCGGAGGAAGTCCGCAGCACTCGCGCTGCTGTCGTTCGCGATGCTGATCGTGTCGCTGGACCAGTACATCGTCGTGGTCGCGCTGCCGGAGATCGGGCACGAGCTCGGATACTCCGCGCAGACCCTGCAGTCGGTGATCAGCGCCTACGCGATCGCGTCGAGCGGCTTCCTGCTGTTCGGCGGCCGCGCGTCCGACCTGCTCGGCCGCCGCCGGATGCTGATGACCGGCCTCGTCCTGTACGGCGTCGCGTCGCTGGCAGGTGGTCTGGCGACCGGACCGGCCTGGCAGCTCAGCGCCCGAGCGCTGCAGGGGCTTGGTGGCGCACTGGTGTTCCCGAGCACGCTGGCGATCATCAACACGATGTTCGCCGAGGGGCGGGACCGCAACCGGGCGCTGGGGATCTGGGGTGGGTCCGGGGCAGCCGGTCTGGTGATCGGAGTACTGCTGGGTGGCGCACTGACGCGGCTGTTCGGGTGGGAAGCGGTGTTCTTCGTCAACGTGCCGCTGGTCGGTGTCGCGCTCGTACTGGCGGTGCCGCTGCTCGACCGTGGGCACCCGGTGGCTCGCAGGTCGTTCGACTTGCCCGGTGCGCTGACGGTGACCGGTGCGGTGACGCTGCTCGTGTTCACGCTCGTCCAGGGGCCTGCGCTCGGGTGGGGCGCGGCTGTGCTGATGTCTTCGGTGGCCGTTGTCCTTCTGGTCGCGTTTGTCCGCATCGAACGCCGCAGTCCGGACCCGCTGGTCCCACCGAACCTGCTGCGGAACCCTGTGCTGGTAGTGGCTTTGGTGATCGCGTTTCTGTTCGCGGCGACATTCGGATCGCTGCTGTACTTCCTGTCGATCTACCTGCAGGACGTGCGCGGCTACGACCCACTGGAGACCGGTCTGGGCTTCCTCCTCCCCACCGCGGTCGTCGTGGCCGGGTCGACGGTCGCTGGGCAGGCGGTGACTCGCTTCGGGCTGCGCAGTACCTTGCTGGCCGCGCTGGCAATTGGTGCGGTGGGAGCCGGTGCTCTCGGAGTGGGCATGTCGGCGGGGACGTACGTCGCGCTCGTACCCGGGCTGGTGCTGGTCAGTGCCGGCGACGGCGCGGTCTTCACGATGATGTTCATCGCCGCAGCCACCGGGGTCTCCGACCGGAAGCAGGGAGTCGCGTCGGGCATGGTGTCGACAAGCTCAGGCATCGGCGCGTCCGTCGGCCTCGCCGCACTCGTCCTCGTCGCCAACGCCGGCGCGTCAGCGGCTGACGGGATCCGAACAACCGTCTTCGTCATCGCCGCCGGCATCCTCGCGACGCTGATCTTCGCTCTACGCCTCCGCACCACCCCAGCCGCCTGTCCGGTGTGAAATGGACCTCCTCAATTCACTACCGTCGTTTGTTGTGGCTGTCGTGTTCATCAGCGCCGCGCCTGGTCCAGCCATGGCGTTGATCCTGCGACAGGCTGCACTGCGAGGCTTCCGCGCCGCAGTACCCACGGTGGCTGGCCTGGAGGTGGGCCTCTACTTGTGGGCACTGCTGGCCGCGGCTGGTCTCGCTGCACTGGTAGCTGCGTCAGAGGTGGCGTTCGTCGTACTACGGGTAGCCGGAGCGACCGTGCTGGTCGTCCTGGGGGTAAAGGCGTGGCGCGGCCGGGGTGCTGAGGTACCGCCTGCAGAGGCGGTCCGAGGGCACGGCCGGACCTTCGCCAAGGCCCTCATGGTGTCGCTGGCCAATCCGAAGGCGGCCGTGTTCATGATCGCGTTCTACCCGCAGTTCGTACCTCATGACCGGCCGCTACTCGCGACCACTGCCCTTCTCGCTGCCGTGCAGGTCGCGCTGGAGACCGCCATGTACCTGGCGCTCGCAGCAGGTGTCGCCCGGGCTGGTGGGTGGTTTCGGAAGACCAGGGTCAGGCGGTGGGTCGATGCTATGAGCGCAGGCGTGCTCGTGGGCCTCGGGCTGCGCGTGGCGGCCGGCGGTCAGTAGCCGGAGGGGGTCAGGACCACCACTTGCCGCTCTTGGAGAGGGCGTCGGAGGTGGAGCCGGTTGTGTCGAGGGCGTCGAGGGAGGCCATGGCGTCGTCGTCGAGTTCGAAGTCGAAGACGTTGAAGTTCTCTTCGATGCGGGCCTGGTGGACCGACTTCGGGATGACCGAGAGGCCCTTCTGCATGGCCCAGCGGATCAGCACCTGAGCGGGCGTCCGGCCGGTGGACTCGGCAAGCTTGGCGATCGCCGGGTGGTCGAGATGCCGACCGGTACCCAGCGGGCTGTACGCCTGCGCCACGATGCCGGCGTCCTCGCAGGTCTCGACCAGACCGCGCCGGTACTCGAACGGGCTGAACTGGATCTGGTTCACCACCGGCTGGATCTGCGCCACCTTCGCGAGCTCGCGAACCTCGTCGGCGCCGAAATTCGAGATCCCGATCCCCTTGGTCAGGTTGCCCTCGACCGCGGCCTCCATCCCCGGCCAGGCCCACGTCGGCCCGCCCTGCGGCCAGTGGATCAGGTACAGATCGAGGTACTCCGTGCCCAGCCGCTCGAGGCTCTTCTCCGCCTCGACGCGAGCATCCTTCCCACCCGGGTAGAACTTGGTGGTCAGGAAGATCTCCTCCCGCGGTACGCCGCTGCTCCGGATCGCCCGGCCCACACTCGTCTCGTTGCGGTAAGCCTGTGCGGTATCGATCAACCGATACCCGACCTCGAGCGCTGCAGTCACCGCGCGCTCACACTCAGCCCCGTCGCTGATCTGCCAAACCCCCAGCCCCACCACCGGAATCGCAGTACCGTTCGAGAGCTCCCGCGTCACCTGCGCATTGGTCATTCTCCACTTCTACCACGCCGCCCTTGACTCCGTAGCTGGGTCCGGGGTCGATGATCGGGACATGCGGACCAGTCAGCTGGCCGAGCAGGCCGGCGTCAACACCGAAACCTTGCGGTACTACGAACGTCGCGGCCTGCTCGACGAGCCGCCGCGGACAGCCGGCGGGTATCGCGACTACCCCGCTGATGCCGTGGAGCTGCTCCGGTTCGTCAAGCGGGCCCAGGAGCTCGGCTTCATCCTCGACGAGGTCGCCGAACTCCTCCACCTCAACACCGGCGGCCCCACCAGCTGCGATACCGCCCGGGCCCTGGCGACGTCACGGAAGGCGGACCTGGACGCTCGCATCGCCGATCTCCAACGGATGAGCGCCTCCCTCGGCGCCTTGATCACCACCTGCGACCTTCCCCGCGCCGACCGGACCTGCCCTCTCCTGCAAGCAATCGAGCCACCCCGATGAGCGTCGACCTGGTAGTCCTCCACGTCCCCGACTGCCCCAACCTCGCCCCCCTCCTCCAACGCTTGCACGAGGTCACGACCCTCCCGTCACCACCCACGAAATAACCACCGAGGCACAGGCCGCCGAGCTCCGAATGACCGGTTCCCCCACCCTCCTCCTCAACGGCACCGACCCCTTCGCCACCGTCACCGTCGCGCCCAGCCTGTCGTGCCGGCTGTACCGCGGCGACCAGGGTCAGGTCGTCCGCATACCCAGCACCGACCAGCTCCGAACCGCACTCACCGCAGCCACCTCACCAACCGCAGTACTCAGCGCCTGGCGCACCCGCGCCCTCCCCCTGGACCCAGCCGAGAAGACCACCCACCAAACCATCCTCCGCACCTTCGCCACCACAGGTGCCCCACCAACCCCGGAGCAACTGTCCACCAGTACCAGCGGTTTGCCTGGTGGGCGGAGGGTGGGTGAGGTGCTTGGTGGGTTGCATGGGATGGATGCGATTCGGCTGCGTGGGGGTGGCGAGATTGTTGTTGCTTATCCGTTTTCTGCTCTGCCGACTCGGCATCGGGTGCGGATTGCCGGGCAGGTTGACGTCTACGCGATGTGCGCGATCGACGCCCTGGGCATCGCGCCGATGCTCGGCCGGCCGACGAGTATTCGGTCCAGCGATCCCACCAGCGGCGAGGCGATTTCGATGGCGATGAACGGCGATGAAACGACCTGGACTCCGCCCACCACAGTCGCCTTCATCGGCGCCGACGCGCCCGGGCCCTCGGCCGACACCTGCTGCAACTACCTCAACTTCTTCGCGACCCCCGACGCGGCGAAAGCCTGGACCGCCGCCCACCCAGAAGTCCCTGGTCAAATCCTCACCCAATCCGAGGCTCTGGACCTCGCCGCCCGACTCTTCGGGCACCTGCTCGACCCCTAAACGACGGCCACAGCGAGGCGACGCAGTTCGTCGAGTTGGGTGGGGAGGGTCCGGAGTTTGTTGGTGATGATGGCTTCGATTGCGGCGGCGTCACCCATCCAATGGGCGGTGGGGGTTTCGCCGAGGGCGGTGCGGATGTGGTCGGCGAGGGTCTGGAGGTGATTTCGGGTGACGCTGAGGAAGAGGTCCGGGCCGGGCCAGGTCAGGTTGCCGCCGGCTGCGGCGTAGGCGGTGAGGATTCGCTGGATCTGGCGGGCGTGACCGGATCCAAAGATGTACGCGACTCGGGCCGCCTCAAGGGCTGCGCTGTCGGTGCGGACGCTGTCCCAGTCGACCAAGACCGGTCCTGCGGGAGAGATGACGACGTTGTGGGGCTTGACGTCGCCGTGGGTGGTGACCAGGTCCGGGGCGACCTCGCACCACGAGGAGATGCGTGCGTTGGCCGCGAGGATGTGCGGAAGGGTGTCGGCGCCGAGCCCCGCCCAGGACGCGCCACGACTCCGCGCCTCGGCGAACCAACCCTCCCAGGTCGCGGGCGGCTGTACCGCGTCCCGCCACCACCGAGGCAGACCGACGCCAACAGGCTGCAACTGATGGACCTGCAGCATCGTCCGCCCAAGCCAACCCAATACATCGGGCTGAGTCCCAGCGTGTTCGACCCACCGGTACACCCGAAACAGCCGGTCCTCGATCCGCGCCACCCACCCCAGGATCGGGTCGCGAGGCATGACCGGCTCTGGCATGTCCACACCCGCCTCGAATGCCCGCCGCTCGAACGCCATTGCGACCGCCAATTGCTCGGTCACGTCTGCGCTCGTCGAAAAGTACGCCTTGACGAAATAGCTTCCGGTCGACGTGTCGATCCGCCAGGCATCTGCATCGCCACGTCTGACATGCACGAGGTCGCCATCCGGATCGCCCAGATCGAAAGCGCTCGAGACGGCCGCCGGTGTCGGTGAATACACGTAGGCCTCCGCTAGAGGAGATGGTTGATTGCGAGGCGTTCGGCTTCGGTGGGGTTTCGGTTGGCTATTGCGGTGTAGAGGGCCTGGTGCTGGGTGGCGATGGCGAGTAGGTCGTCGTGCTGGGTCAGGAGCCAGCGGATTCGGCTTCGGAGTGGGCGTTGGATTTCGACGAGGAGCTCGTTCGAGGCCAGTTCGGTGACGATCTCGTGGAAGTCGGCCGCCTTTCGACGGGCGACCAGTGCGTTGCCGGCCTGCGCTGCGGCCAGGTGGGCGTCGAGCGTCTCCCGGAGCCGTTCGAGACCTTCGCGAGTACGCCGTTCCGCCGCCAACCGGAACGTCAACGGCTCGAACGCCGTCCGCACCTCCATCAGATCCGCGATGTCCGACGCGGTGAACTCGCGCACCACCGCCCACGACCGCGGCCGCAACGTCACCAGTCCCTCGGCCACCAGCGCCTTCAACGCCTCGCGCACCGGCACCCGGCTGACACCCAGCGCCGCCGCCAGCTCCCGCTCGACCAGCTTCTCCCCCGCCGACCGGACCCCGTCCAGGATCTCCTCGCGCAACTGCCGCGTCACACGCTCGGTCTCGGACTCGTCCACATCTCGCTCCCAGGTTTGGTATACCACCGTCAGCATGCCGCACCAACCGGTCACTATCAGCACATATTTTTGGTATACCATTCGTGTCATGCTGCTCACCAACATCCGCCCGTGGGGAGGCGAGCCGGTCGACCTCGTGATCGCCGGCGACCACATCGACAAGGTCGTCCCGGCCGGCTCGGCGCCGGACACGGAGGACAGCATCGACGGCCGCGGCCTCCTGGCGTTGCCTGGCTTCGTCAACGCGCACTCGCACGTCGACAAGAGCTGGTGGGGTCAGCCGTGGGTCTCGTACGGCGGTGAGCCCGGCACGCAGGGTCGGATCGCGCATGAGCGGGCCGAGCGGGACAGGTACGGGATCCCCAGCGTCGCCGGCGCCACCGCAGTACTGCGCGAGTTCGTCCGCCACGGCACCACCGCGACGCGCACGCACGTCGACGTCGACCTGGGCGTCGGCCTGCGCGGGATTGCCAATGTCCGGGAGGCAGCGGCGGCGCTCGACCATGCAGTTGAGGTGGAGATCGTCGCGTTTCCCCAGGACGGCGTGCTCCGGCGTCCCGGCGTACTCGAGCTCCTCGACCAGGCCGCCGCCGAGGGCGCGACTAGCATCGGCGGCCTCGACCCCGCGACGATCGACCGTGATCCGGTCGGCCAGCTCGACGCGCTCTTCGAGATCGCGGTACGGCGCAATGTCGGCATCGACATCCACCTACACGACGGAGGCGAGCTCGGCGCGTTCCAGTACGAGCTGATCGTCGAGCGCACGCGCGCGGCGGCCCTCGGCGGGAAGGTGAACGTGTCGCACGGGTTCGCCCTCGGCGAGCTGCCGCCGGCGCGGCAGGCGGAGCTGGTGGCGGAGCTCGGCGCGGCCGGGGTCTCGTGGACGACGGTCGCACCGGTGCGGTCGGCACCGCTGCCGTGGCAGGAGATGCGAGCGTCGGGGGTCGCGATCGGCCTTGGTACGGACGGGATCCGGGACCTCTGGTCGCCGTACGGCGATGGCGATCTGCTGCAGGTCGCGCGGGGATTCGCCCGGCTGCACGGGCTGCGCGCGGACGAGGACCTGACGTATGCGGTCGAGCTCGCGACGGCTGGCCGCTTTGTGCACCGGGCGACGCATGGACTGGTCGAGGGCGCCCGAGCAGACGTCGTACTGGTCGACGCCGAGAACGTGCCGGACGCGCTGGTCCGCGCGCCACGCCGGGAGACGGTCGTCGCCGGCGGGCGGGTCGTCGTACACAACGCTGAGCTACAGGTGTGAGTACGGTCATCAGCCGGACGCTCGGCTCGCTCCGCGACAACCGGCCGTTCCGCCTGCTCTGGTACTCCAACCTCTTCTTCTTCGGCGGAGTGTGGACGCAGACGCTCGTGCTGGGCTGGCTCGCCTGGGACACCACGCACTCCGAGTTCTTGGTCGCCGTGTTCGGGGCGGTCCGCTTGGCACCGCTGCTGCTCGGTCCCTTCGCAGGTGCGCTCGCGGACCGGCACAACCGCGTGCGTCTGTTGATCATTGCGGCGGCGTGGGCGCTCGGAGTGGTCAGTGTCATTGCCATGCTGGCGTCGCTCGGGCGGGCGTCGTACGGCGTGCTGCTCGCCGGCGCGCTCGCGCTCGGCCTGGCTCAGTCGCCGTCGCAACCGGCGCGGGCCTCGCTCGTGCTCGACCTTGTCGGCCGACAGAACCTCAGCAACGCCAACGCGCTCAACTCGATGGCGATCAACATGACGGGCGTGATCAGCCCGGCCCTGGCCGGCCTGATGGTCAACGGCATCGGGGCTCCGGCGACGCTCTGGGTGTCGACGATCTGGTACGCCGTCTCGCTCGCACTCCTCGTCCCGCTGCGTGGCCTGGGTCAGGTCGTGCACGCACACAGCGGTTCGGCGTTGCGGATGGTGGTGGGCGGACTGCGGGCGATCTCGCGGAACCGGCTGGCGTCGACGGTGCTGCTGATCACCTTGGGGGCGAACATCTTCCTCTGGCCGATCGCGCAGTCGTTCATGCCGGTGTTCGCCTCGTCGCTGGGGATGGGCGCGTCCGGGCTCGGCTGGTTGCTCACCTGCGCAGGGGTCGGCGGCCTGCTCGGTTCGCTGGTGATCGCCTGGTTGGGCGACTTTCCGTTCAAGGGTGGGCTGTTCGTGGTCGGTACGGCGGTGTGGGGGACGCTGTGGGCGTTGTTCGCGATCTCCCGGAACCCGGTCGTGTCGTTCGTGCTGATGGGGGTGATCGGGGTCTTCAGCGCGGCGTTCGGCGTACTCCAGACGACGTTGCTGCTGATGACGACCGAGGCGCCGCTGCACGGAAGGGCGTTGGGCGTGCAGGAGCTGGCGATCGGGGTGATGCCGCTGACTTCACTGGTCATTGGCGCTTTCGCGCAGCGCTACGGGGCCGCGTCCACGACGTTCGTCTGTGGATTCCTTTTGGTGCTCGTGACCGTTGCCCTGGGCATCTGGACCCGCGAGCTGTTCCGCTTCGGCGCACCCGAGCCCACGAACCGCCGGCTGAGGTCCTGACCGGCTCGGTTACTGGTTGCCGGCTGGGGCTGGGGTTTTGGAGGCGGCCGGTGACGTGGGGGTGGTGCTGGCGGTGGGCGTTTGGGAGGGGGTGTTGGACGCGGTTTGGGTGGGGGTGGGGGTGCTGCGGGTCGGGGTCTTGGAGGGGGTGGGGCTCTGGGACGGAGTGGTGGATGGCGTGGTGCTGGGGGTCGTCGACGGGGTGGGCGTGGGGGTCGGCGACTGAGTGGGTGTCTGCTTCGTGGTGGTGCTGGTGGTTGGCTTGGTGGTGGTTGGGCCGCCGCTGGTGGAGTCCGTTGGCTGGCCAGTGGGGTTTGTGATCGCAGAGGTCGGAGTGCTTCCTGGCTGCGGGCCTACGTCTGACGTCGGGGGCTGGTCGGTGTGGCGACTGAGTACGGCGCCGGTGATCACGGCACCCGCGACCGCGAGAGCAGCCAGCGCGGCGATCATCACCGGCTTGGTCTTCCGCTCACCAGCGCCCGGTCCGCCAGCAGCCGCGCCGCCAGCACCCAATCCTGCTCCGACGCCACCCGCTCCCCCGGCCACACCCGCTGCGCCCACGCCAGCTCCGGCCAGGGCACCCGCTCCGGCCGCGCTCGCTTCGCCTGCTCCAGCCAATGCGGCGACGCCAGCTCCGGCTAGCCCGCCGGTGCCTCCGGCGAGTGGCGCGGTGGGGGCCGCGGCGAACGCCGTACCCACAGGGCCGCCACGCAGCGCACCACCCGCGATGTCGGCGGCGGTTGGGCGGTTGGCAGGCTCCTTGGCCAGCATGGCGAGGAGGATCTCCTCGAAGCGTCCGGCGAGTTCGGGGCGTTCCAGGCTCGGCCTGACCGGCTCGGCGTCCACGTGCTGGTAGAGGATCGCGGCCGGATGCTCACCGTCGTACGGCGGCCGGCCGGTCACCAGCTGATAGAGCACGCAGCCCAGCGCGTAGACGTCGGACGCCTTCTCCGCCTGTCCGCCGCGCGCCTGCTCCGGCGACAGGTAGTGCGCGCTGCCGATGATCTCGCCGGTACCAGTCAGCGTGGCCGACCCGTCGCCCTGCACCTGAGCGATCCCGAAGTCGCCGACCTTCACCACGCCACCCGGCGCCCGCAGCAGGTTGCCCGGCTTCACGTCCCGGTGGATGACGTCTTCTCGATGCGCCGCCGCCAGCCCCGCTGCGGCCTGCTCAACGATGTCGATGGCGCGGTCCATGGGCAGCGCGCCGTACTCCGTCAGCTCGTCCCCGACGGTCCCACCCTCGACGAGCTCCATGACGAGGAAGAACCCGTCGCCGTGCTCGCCGAAGTCGTACACGGAGATCACATGCGGATCACTCAGCCGGGCAGCAGCCCGCGCCTCGCGCTGGAACCGCTCGGCCCGCCGCGGGTCCCGGTCCGACGGCAGCAGCAGTTTGACCGCCACTGCTCGCCCCAGGAGGTCGTCTGTCCCGCGATAGACCTCCCCCATACCGCCCCGCCCGAGGAGCTCTCCAACCGTGTACCGCTCGTCCACCAACACCCAGCCACCCGTACCCAACGTCGCCCCACACCAACCTGACACAACCCCACCGAGGGTTACACACCCTTCAACCGCCAGTAGACGCCGCGAGTAACGCAGGAGTTCCCGGCAATCCACACGAACCAACCAGGTGCCCCCGCCGGCCCGACCCCATTCACTCTCGCCACAGCATCAGCCGATCAATTCAGACCGAGCACGTTGTAACACCCTGCGTGATCCCCGGCGAGGTCAGGCAGTGAGGTTGTTCGCGCGGCGGATCACGTCGACGACGTCGGACATCATCGTGGTCAGGTCGTAGTGCTTGGGGGTGTAGATGGCGGCGACGCCGGCGGCCAGCAGCGATTTCGCGTCGGCGTCGGGGACTATGCCGCCTACCACTACCGGGACATCCGTGAGGCCGGCTTCGCGGAGGCCTGCCACGACCTGGGGAACCAACTCCATGTGGGAGCCGGAGAGGATGGAGAGGCCCACGCAGTGGACGTCTTCGGCGACCGCCGCGGCGACGATCTCGCTCGGGGTCAGGCGGATGCCTTGGTAGATGACCTCGAAGCCGACGTCGCGGGCGCGGACCGCTACCTGTTCGGCGCCGTTGGAGTGGCCGTCGAGGCCGGGTTTGCCGACCAGGAGACGGAGGCGGCCGCCCAGGTCGGCAGAAGTTGCGGTGACCTTGGCGCGGACCGCGGCGATGGCTTCGGCACCGGACGCGCCGACCGAGCCCGAGACGCCGGTAGGAGCGCGGTACTCGCCGAAGATCTCGCGCAGGACAGCGGACCACTCGCCGGTGGTGACACCGGCCCGGGCACACTCCAAGGTCGGGAACATCAGGTTTTCGTTGCCCTTGGCAACATCGCGCAACTGGGCCAGGGCACGCTCCACAGCCGCCGAGTCGCGTCCGGCACGCCAGGCCGACAAGGACGAGAGAGCCGCGGCCTCGGCGGCGGGGTCGACGGTCTGGATGGCGGTGTCGAGGTCGGCGGTCAGCGGTGACGGCTCGGTGTTCTCGAACTTGTTGACGCCGACAACGATCTGCTCGCCCGACTCGATCCGCTGCCGCCGCTCGGCATGCGACGCGACCAGGGCCTGCTTCAAGTATCCGCTCTCGACCGCGGCGACCGCCCCGCCCATCGCCTGCACCCGGTCGATCTCCTCCTGGGCACCGGACACCAGCGCAGCGACCTTCTCCCCCACGACGACAGACCCGTCGAAGATGTCGTCGTACTCCAGCAGGTCGGACTCGAAGGCCAGCACCTGCTGCATCCGCAGCGACCACTGCTGGTCCCACGGCCGCGGCAACCCCAGGGCCTCGTTCCACGCCGGCAGCTGGACCGCACGCGCCCGTGCGTTCTTCGACAGCGTCACGCCGAGCATCTCGAGGACGATCCGCTGGACGTTGTTCTCCGGCTGCGCCTCGGTCAGGCCGAGCGAGTTCACCTGTACGCCGTAGCGCAGCCGCCGCGCCCGCGCATCGGTCACGCCGTACCGCTCCAGGGTGATCGAGTCCCACAGCTCGACGAACGCGCGCATCTTGCACATCTCTTCGATGAAACGCACGCCTGCGTTCACGAAGAAGGAGATGCGCTGCACCACGTCACCGAACCGCTCTGCGGGCACCTGTCCCGAGTCACGAACCCGGTCCAGTACGGCGATCGCCGTAGACATCGCGAACGCGAGCTCCTGGACAGGGGTCGCGCCGGCCTCCTGCAGGTGATAGCTGCAGATGTTGATGGGGTTCCACTTGGGCATATGGCTGACGGTGTAGGCAATGAGGTCTGTGGTGAGCCGCAGCGACGCATCGGGCGGGAAGGCGTACGTCCCACGGGACAGGTACTCCTTGACGATGTCGTTCTGCGTAGTGCCCATCAGCTCGTCCGGGAGCGCGCCCTGCTCCTGCGCAGCGACCTGGTAGAGCGCCAGCATCCACATGGCGGGTGCATTGATCGTCATCGACGTGTTCATCTGCGCCAGCGGGATCTGGTCGAACAGCGCCCGGACGTCACCCAGGTGCGCGACCGGTACGCCGACCTTCCCGACCTCACCCTTGGCGAGTGGGTGATCCGGGTCGTACCCGGTCTGCGTCGGCAGGTCGAACGCGACCGACAGGCCGGTCTGCCCCTTCGCCAGGTTCCGGCGGAACAAGGCGTTCGACTCCGCCGCGGACGAGTGGCCCGCGTACGTCCGCATCACCCAAGGTCGATCGGTCGCCATGTACCCGAGAGTAGGACCGTGTGACCTTGTGAGTCCCGCCCTCGTGACTCGCGTCACCAGGGGTGTGGATCACACTCAAGCGGAGATTGGGAGCGGCGTTCTCTCGACGTTCAGGACTCGGTGCAGGCGGGTGACCGCGAGGATGCGGACGACCGACGGCATCGGGTGCCAGAGGACGAGTTGGCGGCCGAGGGACTGGGTCCGGCGGTGGGTCGCGACCAGCAGGCCGAGGCCGGTGGCGTCGACCGCGTCGACCTCTTCCAGGTCAACGATCACGTCGCCGTCCGAGGCGTCGATCAGGTCGTTGAGCGTTTGGCGGACGTCGCCCACCGAGCGGACGTCCAGGATCCCGGTCAGGTGAACCACGTTGTCAGGCTTGTCTGGGGTCGGTGCGTGCATGTCCGTGCCCTCCGCTCTTCGGCGGCCCCCGAGTGATCGGCCGCAAGGCAGCGTGTGTTGGTAAAGACTCCCTGGAGACACGGAAGGTTGCCAAGGCCTCACGATCTTTTGTTTTCGCGAGACAATGGTGTCCGTGTTCGCCGAGGAGTACTTCCTGTTCCCGGTGGTGGCTCTCGCCCTGGCCGGACTGATGGTACTGCTCTGCCGCTGGGCCTTCTCGAAGGCCAAGGGCGGCTCGCTGGTCCGCCGCGTCGACACCAAGCCGGCCGAGCGCGATTCGTTCGGCCTGCTGACCGACATCCGGACCGTCGCCAGCTACAACGAGGCCCGGGTGACGGTCTCCCGGCTGAAGGACTTCGGCATCAAGGCGACCGCCGCCCGGACCAAGGAGGGCTGGACGGTGTACGTCTGGCCCCGTGACGAGGCAGCGGCCCGCGGGCTCCTCGACGCCCCCTGATTCCGGCTTCTCGCTCGCACGTGTCCTCCGGAGAGCGCTCTCGCGCGTCCTCTCCCGGGTCGACCGCGTCACGAGAAGGGGGCTGGGGACATCGGACAAGAACAGGGTGAACCCACCGGGAGCTCACCAGACGCGAGGAGTTCGATGACGCCCGACCTGGCCATCATGGCCGTCGCCCTGCCGTCGAAAGTAGCCCGGCAGCGGCCCACCGCCGTACCGGAGGACGACGACGGAGGGGCACTGGAGGCGTCGGTGCGGGAGCCAGAACGCTTCGCCGAGATCTTCGACCGGTACTTCGGTCAGGTCCACGGGTACGTCGCCCGCCGGCTGGGGACCGACCTGGCCGACGACCTGGCCGCGGAGACGTTCCTGATCGCGTTCAGGCAGCGGGAGCGGTTCGACCGGCGGAGCGGCGTCGTGCGGGCGTGGCTGTACGGGATCGCCACCAACCTGATCCGCCGGCACCGCCGCGACGAGGTCCGCGCGTGGCGGGCGATGGCCAAGCTGCCGCTACCTGTGCCGTCCGGTGCGCCGGACGACCACATCGCGGCGCAGGTCACCGCACAGGGCGCCTCCCGCGAGCTGGCGGCCGCACTGGCGAATCTGAGCACGAAGGACCGGGAGGTGCTGCTGCTCGTGGCACTCGGCGACCTGACGTACGACGAGGTCGCGGCAGCGCTCGGCATCGCGTACGGGACTGTGTGCTCCCGGCTGTCCCGCGCGCGCAAGGCCGTCCGCGCTGTCATCACCAACCCGTCCGAGGAGCCGTCGTGAACGAGTTCGATGTACTGCGGAAGGCGTTCCCGGAGCAGGAGCCGCCGTCGGCCGAGGCCGCCGCGGGGGCGCGGCGGCAGGTGCAGGACCTGATCCGTACGGCCAGGTCGCCCAGGCGCCGGTTCATGGCCAGGTGGCGCGCCGGATGGGTCGGCACCGCGGTGACAGCGGCCACCGCGCTGGTAGCCGTGGTCGCGCTGGGCGGCTCACTCCTCGTCGGTCACGACAAGACCGACGAGGCAGTCCCGGGTGGTCCCAGCAGCACGCTGCCGCCGACCACACCACGCCTGACCGCCGCGGCCAAGGTGCTGATCGCGATGGCGATCCGGCAAGAGACGAACGAGAAGGTCTCCGGCAAGTGGTTCCGGGTCCGCAGCCTGCACCTGAGCTCGACCCAGGTAGGCAACCCGAAGTACACGCTGCGGCGGCGGTCCATCACCGAGAGCTGGATGCCGATGAAGCCGGGCGTGAAGTCCTGGTTCGGGTGGGTCAACCTCGGCTACCAGCCCGCGACCCTCGACGACCTGGCCAGCTGGCGCGCTCAGGGCTCACCCGCCAGGTGGCAGCTCCCGTACGAGAAGGACCCGATCAGCACCACCGACGGCGAGCCTGTCGTGAATCGGATGTCGTTCGAGGACGTGCCGCCCGGGTACTACCTGACCGGCGACCGGCCGCTCAGCGCCGAGCAGATCGCCGCGCTGCCGACCGACCCGTCGCAGCTCCGGAAGGTGCTGGCAGGCGCGGCCACGGACCGGGCCGACGTCGACTACACCGTCTTCGCCGCCGCCGGCCGGTTGCTGTTCGAGATGCCGTCCCCACCGAAGCTCCGGGGCGCGGCACTGCGGGTCCTCGCCGCCCTCCCCGGCGCGCGGATCCGGACCGGCGTCAAGGATCCGCTGGGCCGCACCGGTACCGAGATCACCCTCAGGACGACGCTGGACAAGCCGGACAGTCGACGCACCGTGATGTTCGGTGTCGGCACGTCCTACATCGTCGACCCGACCACCGGCCGCCTCCTCAGCCAGACCGTCACCGGCGGCAAGACCGGCTCGACCGTCGTTCTCGAGTCCGGCTGGACGGACGACCGACCGACGCCCCCGTCCCGCACCGTCAAGTGACCCGGCGACAGGCCCTCCCCAGGCCGCCGCCAGGCCGTCCCCTGCCCAGAGCCAGGAAAGGCCCGATCCCCCTTGCCCAGATTCCGCCCCAAAGTCGCCGTGGCGGCCACCATCGCCGCCGCCGTCATCGCCACGACTGCGTACCCTGCCGCTGCTGACCTGCTCGCGCACACGCAGCCCACCGTGGACACCCATAGGCCCGCCGCGGGGGCCAGGGCCGGTGCGGCGATCACGGAGCTGACCTTCACCTTGATCACCGGAGACAAGGTGATCGTCCATCAGGGCCCAGGTGGCGTCACCAGCACCGAGGTCCGTCCGGGTGCCGGGCGCGCCGGGATGATGTTCCACAAGTCGACCCTCGGCGACAAGGAGGAGGTACTGCCGTTCGACGCGGTACCGCTGGTTGCCGCGGGTGTCCTCGACGCTCGCCTGTTCGACGTGAAGCTGCTCGCCACGCTCCACCTCGACGACGCCTCCGCCCCGAACCTGCCGCTGCTGATCCGGTACAACGCCCGGCACCGCGCCGCCGCGCTCCCACCCGGCATGACGGTGAGCCGCCGACTCGCCCTCGTCGACGCGGTGGCCGTCGACCAGGCCCGGGACCGAACGGCCGCGTTGTGGAAGACCTGGACCAGCCGAACCGGGATCGTCGAGCACGTGTGGCTCGACGGCGGACTGATGCCGACTCTCGATCGAAGCGTCCCGCAGATCGGCGCACCGGCCGCGTGGCGGGCCGGCCTGACCGGCAAGGGCGTCAAGGTCGCCGTCCTCGATTCCGGGTACGACGCCACCCATCCGGACCTGAAGGGCCGGGTTGTCGCGTCGAAGTCGTTCGTCGAAGGCGGTGACGCCACCACCGACTCGGTGGGCCACGGCACGCACGTCGCCGCCACGATCGCGGGCAGCGGCGCGGCGTCCGGTGGACGGTACCGCGGCGTCGCGCCGGACGCCGAGCTGCTCGTCGGGCAGGTGTGCAGCGTCTTCTGCCGCGACTCCGACGTCATCGCCGGTCTGCAGTGGGCGGCGGACCAGGGCGCCCGGATCGTCAACCTGAGCTTCGGCGGCGCGCCGTCGGACGGCACCGATCCGGTCGCCCAGGCCGTGAACACGCTGACGGCGAGCAAAGGCACGCTCTTCGTCGCGGCCGCCGGCAACCGCGGTCGGAGCGGAACCGTAGGGAGTCCGGCCGCCGCCGACGCGGCGCTCGCTGTCGCCTCGGTGACCAAGTCCGACACCCTGAGCGCAACGTCGAGCCGCGGCCCGCGCATCGGCGACCTCGCGGTCAAACCGGACATCGCCGCGCCCGGCGACCGCATCGTCTCCGCGCGGGCCGCCGGGACGCTCGGCCAGTCCGCGGTCAACGCGTCGTACGCCGAGCTGTCCGGCACCTCCATGGCTGCCCCTCACGTCAGCGGTGCGGCAGCCCTGGTCGCCCAGCTGCACCCAACCTGGAAAGCGGCCGAGCTCAAGTCCGCCCTGATGAACTCGGCCCTCGGCCTGGACGGGCTGGACGTCTACGCGCAAGGCACCGGCCGGGTGGACGTCGCACGCGCCGTCCGCCAGCAGGTGATCGCGACGCCGGCGGCGCTGAACCTGGGTCTGCAGACGTCCCCGCACGCGGATGACAAGCCGGTCAGCGGAACCGTCACCTTTCACAACGCGGGCCCGCACCTGGTGCGGTTGCGGCTGGCCCTGCCGAACCGGATGTTCAGCCTGAGCCGCCGGTCCGTCGACGTCCCCGCGCACGGCACCGCCACCGTCGACGTCACCGCCGACACCTCCAGACCCGGTCCGGACGGCGCGTACGGCGGCACGCTTGTTGCTATTGGCAATGGCCTGTCGATCCGCACTACCGTTGCTGTCGGCAAGGAGGCCGCGGCCGACGAGCACCGCCTGGTGCTGCTGGATCGCGCCGGCCGGCCGGTGACGAACGACGACAACCGGCTGGGGCTGGCCACGTTCGTCAACCTGGACACGCTCGAGTCCTACCGCACCGAGCCAGGTGACACCGTCCGGCTGCCGCGCGGCCGCTACGCGGTCGACGCCTTCATCGGCACGGTCAACCCCAGTGGTCAGGGCTACGCCGAAGGCGTGTACCTCGGGAAGCCCGACCTGGTCCTCGACGGCCCTGGCGACCTGGTGCTCGACGGCCGGGAGGCGGTCAAGGTCGCGCTGCGGGCCCCGGTCGCGGGCGCCGATGCGGCCAGCGCCGGCGTCGGCTACACCCGCCCGCTCGGCACCGGGACGTTCGTCGGTGGGATCGCGGTGATCAACCCCCTCACACGGGGCTTCTCCCCGAACCTGTACGTCGTACCGACCGCCGGCGGCTCCGCGCAGGACTTCACCGGTTTCGCGCAGGCCGTCTGGGCGAAGATGCCGCCGAACCAGCCACCCGACAACGACTACTACCTGGACAGTCCGTACCTGTCCACGACGTGGTCACCTGGCCTGGCCGGTTCCCGGAGCACCCCGTGCTGGCCACTGCACCGCAGGACTTCGCCCGCCTGGACGCGACGTACGCCGGGAGCCCCGGCGAACGCGCGAACAACTACGGCTTCCCGTCGCTGCCAGGAGTCGACCGTGCCGGCCGGGTGCGCGGCGTCTTTCTCTTCTCACCGGCCGTGCAGATGAATCTGCCGTTCCGCCGTCAGGAGTACTACGCGGTCAAGGGGGTGCGCTGGAGCTTCGAAACCGAGGTGTGGCGTCA
This sequence comes from Kribbella sp. NPDC026611, assembly GCF_040638345.1. Taxonomy (NCBI): domain Bacteria; kingdom Bacillati; phylum Actinomycetota; class Actinomycetes; order Propionibacteriales; family Kribbellaceae; genus Kribbella; species Kribbella sp. NPDC026611. Next base: position 130,959 of record NZ_JBEZYC010000007.1, on the reverse strand, counting down.
GGACGCCAACGGCCAGGGCGACACCACCTCACTCGTCGACTCGGTGCCGACCGCGTACCCGGCCGGTCGCACCACACCGGTCCGCTGGCAACAAGCGGTGTTCGGGCCCAGCCTGCCGGACAGCCGCGCCGGAGTACCGGCCAGTGATCCGCAGTCGTGGGTGTTCCGTGACGGTGACAGCCTCACCGTCGCGGTACCGATGTACGCCGACGGTGGTCGTGACCGGCTCGGCCTGGCTGTCGTCGACTCCGAGCACACCTCGCTGTCCCGGAACGGGGTAGCGGTCGGAGCAAGCGACGCGCTAGGTCAGCAAGTGTTCGCGCTGCCGGCGGGGCAGGCTCAGTACGTCCTCACCAAGACGGTCCGGCGTCCAGCAGAGCTGTACCAACTGTCCACCGAGATCGAGTCCGCCTGGACGTTCCGCTCGGAACGTACGCCGGACGGCAAGGCGACGCCGCAGCCCCTGATGACCGTGCGCTACGAGCCGGCGCTCGACGAGCGCAACCAAGCCCCGGCGGGGCGCTTCGACGTACCGGTGACGGTCGAGCACCGGTACGGCGTCGTACCGCGGGCCGTTGTCTCGCTGACGATCGAGGCGTCGTATGACGGCAGCACTTGGCACCCGCTCGCCGTCCGTCGCTCCGACCACGGCTGGGTGGCGGAGACGGACCAGCCAGGAGGCTCGCTGGTGTCGCTGCGGGCGCACGCAGTGGACAGCGCCGGCAACGCGGTGGAACAGACGATCCACAACGCCTACTCAGTGCGCTGACACCAGCTCTGTCCCCGCCCGCGGAGTTGGGCGGGGACAGGCTTTGGCCGACCGTCTAGGGTCGGGGTATGGGGACTCTGCTGGAGCTCGACCTGACCCGCGGCGTACTCGAGACGCCGCCCGCTTCGCCGGTGGCGGCCTTCCGGGCCCGTCACCTGCCGACGCTGCGCGAACTGGTGGCCGCCCTGCGCAAGGGCGCCCGCGACGACACCGTGGTCGGTGTGGTCGCCCACCTGGGCGGCCAGCAGCTGTCGCTGGCCCAGGTGCAGGAGCTGCGCGAAGCCGTGGCCGACTTCCGTACGTCAGGGAAGCCTGCGGTCGCCTGGTCCGAGTCGTTCGGGGAGTCCGGTCAGGGCACTGTGCCCTACTACCTCGCTACGGCGTTCGACGAGATCTGGTTGCAGCCGTCGGGTGACCTGTCCATCACTGGCGTCACGGTGCGGGCTGTCTTCGTCCGGGGTGCACTGGACAAGGCAGGGGTGATTCCGCAGTTCGGTAAGCGGCGAGAGTACAAGACCGCTGCGGACACGTTCACCGAGCGCGAGATGACCGGGCCGGCGCGCGAGATGGCGTCGCGGCTGGCGGAGTCGGCGTACGAGCAGATCGTCGAGGGCATCGCCGTACGGCGGCGGCTGGACACCGCCCGCGTGCGCGAGCTCGTCGACAGCGCGCCGCTGCACGCACAGGCCGGTCTGGACGCCGGACTGGTCGACCGGCTCGGGTACCGCTCGGACGTGTACGACGAGCTGGAGAAGCAGCTGCAGTACGACGACCGCCTGCTGGCCGAGCGCTACGTACGGCGTGGGCCACGCACGCTCGACGAGCTACGCAGGCAGCTGCCCTGGCCGCACAAGCCGCTCGTAGCCGTCGTACGCGTCTCCGGTGGCATCACCGTCGGCCGGAACTCCAACAGCCCCATGGGCGGCCCCGGCTCGGGCTCCGACACCGTCGGCGCGGCCCTGCGGGCGGTAGCGGACAACGAGGACGTCAAGGCCGTCGTACTGCGCGTCGACAGCCCCGGCGGGTCCTACGTCGCGTCTGACGCCATCCGCAACGAGGTACTGCGGCTCCGCTCGACCGGACGACCCGTGATCGCGTCGATGGGCAGCGTCGCGGCCTCTGGTGGGTACTTCGTCGCCATGCCCGCCGACGTGATCGTCGCAGAGCCGGGCACGATCACCGGCTCGATCGGCGTACTGACCGGCAAGGGCGTCGTCCGGGATGCGTTGGGCCGGATCGGGATCTCGCTGCAGGCCGTGTCCGAGGGCGCGAACGCCCGGATGTACTCGGCGCAGGAGGAGTTCAGCGACGAGCAGTGGGCGCGGCTGGAGGAGACGCTCGACCGCATCTACCAGGACTTCGTCGCGAAGGCCGCGCAGGACCGCGGACTGCCCGAGGCGCGGCTGGAAGAGCTTGCTCGTGGACGGGTCTGGACAGGTGCGGACGCGCACGGCCACAAGCTGGTCGACGAGCTGGGCGGCTTCCAGCATGCGCTGACCCTCGCCTGTAACCGGGCCGGTCTGGACCGGGACGAGATCGCCGTCACGACCGTCCCGCACCGCAATCTCCTCAGCCAGCTCCGCCCGCCGACGACGACCGACGACCTGGCGGTGACCGCTCCGCCGCTCAGCCTGGACGGGGTGGCCAGCGGCATCTACGCGGCGCTCGGTCTCCCGCCGACCGGCGTGCTGACGATGCCGCTGACCTGGACCGTCAGCTGACTCAGCGACCTGCGGCTACCGGCGCATCTGTCGGCCGAGACGCAACGGCCCGCGGCGCGTCGGTGGGACGGGACGCGACGACTGCCGGCGCGTCAGTCGGTCGAGACGCAAGGGCCGCAGGCGCATCTGTCGGCCGAGACGCAACGGCCGCAGGCGCATCAGTTGGCCGGGATGCGACGGCTGCTGGGTCAGCGGTTGTCGATGGTGAATGCGATGCAGTGAACTGGCCGGCCACAGCGACCACTGCGGTGCAGGTGGCGGCCACAGCGAGGGCGGTGGTCAGCAGGTGTTTTCGTGCCATCAAGCTCCTCCTCGGACGAGTGCGAGGCACCCACGCAACCACCCAGATCAAGCGCTTGTCCAACGATGCAGAGCCCTTTCGAAACCAGTCGAATCGGTTGCGTCCGGTCCCTCGATCGTCAGGGCTGCTCGCGCTCGCCACCCGGTACCCAGAGGACGTCGCCGCCCGAGGACAGGTTGGCGACCCGGCCGAGGATGAAGAGCAGGTCGGACAGGCGGTTCAGGTACGTCAGCGCCAGCAGGTTGACCGACGGGCCGTGCGCCTCGACCGCGACCCAACCGGCCCGCTCGGCCCGCCGTACCACCGTGCGGGCCACGTTGAGGTAGGCCGCGCCCTCGGTGCCACCGGGCAGGATGAACGAGCGGAGCTTGGTCAAACGACCGTTGTAGTCATCGCACCAGCCCTCGAGCCGGTCGACGTAGTCCTGGGTGATCCGCAACGGCGGGTACTCCGGGTCGGGCGTGACCGGGTTGCACAGGTCCGCGCCGACGTCGAACAGGTCGTTCTGGATCCGGGTCAGCAGCACCACGATCGCGCTGTTCAGGTGGCCGGCCGCGATGGCCACCCCGATCGCCGAGTTCGCCTCGTCGACCTCGCCGTACGCCGCCAGTCGCGGATCGGTCTTCGACGTCGTGGAGTTGTCGCCCAGGCGGGTCTCGCCGGCGTCACCGGTACGGGTGTAGATCCGCGTCAAGTTCACTGCCATGCCAGGACTCTACGCAAAGCGCGCGCCGGTCAAACGCTACAGTCGACCGGTGGAACGGTTTCGGATCGCGGGTGAGGCACGGCTCGATGGCGCCGTGGAGGTCGCCGGGGCGAAGAACAGTGTGCTCAAGCTGATGGCGGCCGCCTTGCTGGCGGAAGGGACGACGACGCTGCGGCAGGTGCCGGGCATCCTCGACGTCACGTTCATGGCGCAGCTGCTGGACACGCTCGGGTGCTCGGTCACGGTGGACGCGGAGGCACGGCTCGCGACGATCGCCGTCCCGGGCGAGGTGAAGCACCAGTGCGACTACGAACTGGTGCGCAAGCTGCGCGCCTCGATCTCGGTGCTCGGCCCGCTGCTGGCGCGCTGCGGCAAGGCCGAGGTGGCGCTGCCGGGCGGTGACAACATCGGGTCGCGCGGCCTGAACATGCACGTCGCAGGCCTGGAGGCGATGGGCGCGAAGGTCCACATCGAGCACGGTTTCGTGATCGCCGAGGCCCCGCAAGGCCTGCACGGCGCCGAGGTCTGGCTGGACTTCCCGAGCGTCGGGGCGACCGAGACGATCATGATGGCCGCGGTGCTGGCCCGCGGGACCACGATCATCGAGAACGCGGCCCGCGAGCCGGAGATCCAGGACATCGCGAAGATGCTGGTCGAGATGGGCGCGCAGGTCGACGGCGCCGGCTCCCCGCGGATCGAGATCACCGGCGTGGACGGACCCCTGAACGCGGTCGACCACACCGTGGTGCCGGACCGGATCGTCTCCGGGAGCTGGGCATTCGCAGCCGCCATCACCAAGGGTGACGTCACCGTCACGAACGGGCACGCCGAGCACCTCGAACTGCCGCTCGACAAACTGCACAAGGCCGGCGCGGAGATCACCGTGCTGAACCCGGGCTTCCGGGTCCGGATGCACGACCGGCCGAAGCCGGTGGACGTGGTCACGCTCCCCTACCCCGGGTTCGCGACCGACCTGCAGGCGTTCGTGATCGCGCTCAACGCGCTGAGCGACGGTGCCGCGATGGTGACCGAGAACCTCTTCGAAGGCCGGTTCACCTTCGCGCAGGAGCTGACCCGGCTGGGCGCGCAGATCCAGACGGACGGGCATCATGCCGTCGTCCGCGGCGTACCGCGGCTCTCTGGAGCTCCGGTGGTTGCGTCTGACATCCGCGCGGGTGCGGCGCTGGTCCTGGCCGGTCTGGCGGCCGAGGGCGAGACGCTGGTGTCTGCTGCGCATCACGTGCACCGCGGGTACACGGACTTCGCCGGCAACCTGCGGCGGCTTGGTGCCGATGTAGTGGTCGAGCCCGACGACGCCGAGATGTACTGGAACTGACGATGACGCAACGTGTGATCAAGCCGGTCGGGCGCGGGTTCCTCTTCCTCGACTCGCATCCGACCGGGTGTGCCCGGATCGTGCGGGACATGGCCGCGCAGGTCGAGCCGCGGACACCAGAGCGCCGTACCGCGCTCGTGATCGGCTCCAGCTCGGGCTACGGCCTGGCGACGACGATCGCGGGCCTGGCACGGTACGGCGTCGACGGCATCGGCATCTCCTTCGAGAAGGCGGCCACGGCTCGTCGTACAGCCAGCGCCGGCTGGTACCGCACTGCGGAGACAGCAGCGCTCGCCGAGGAGCTGGGCCGGTCGTGGACGTTCGTCAACGCCGATGCGTTTGCGGACACCACCAAGGACGAGGTGCTCGACCTGATCGCCGCACGACTCGGCGGGATCGACCACCTCATCTACAGCGTCGCCGCACCGCGCCGGGTCGACCCGCGGAACGGTGAGACGTACCAGTCCGCGCTGAAGACGATCGGTACGCCGTACAGCACAAAGAGCCTCGCCTTCGACGACGGGGAGCCGGTGCTGCAGGAGGTGCCGATCGACGTGGCCACCGACGACGAGATCGCCCAGACCGTGAAGGTGATGGGCGGCGAGGACTGGGCCCGCTGGATCGTTGCGCTCCAGGAGCGCGACCTGCTCAAGCCTGGCTTCAACACGGTCGCGCTGACCTACATCGGGTCTGACCTGACCGGCCGCATCTACCGGCAGGGGTCGATCGGAGCTGCGAAGGCGGACCTCGAGCAGACCGCAGTACAGCTGGCCAAGGACGGCGTGACCGCCATGACCTCAGTCAACGGCGCAGCCGTCACCCAAGCGTCGTCTGCCATCCCCGGCATCGGCCTGTACGTCAGCCTGCTGCACAAGGTGCGCGGCCTGGAAACCCCTGTACAGCAGTCGATCTCGCTATGGGACCAGCTGACCGGTGAGGCACCGCTGGACCTCGACGACGAGGGCCGCATCCGCCTCGACCGCTGGGAGCTGACGGACGACGTACAGTCCGCAGTACGCGCCCAGTGGGAGTCAGCGACCCAGGACAACATCGCCGAGGTCGCCGACACCACCTGGTTCTTCTCCGAGGTACGCCGCCTCTACGGCTTCGACGTACCCAACGTGGAGTACGACGCCGAAGCCGAGGTCGACATCCCCTGGCCCACTACAACGGCTTGAACGACACCATTTCCAGGACGAGGTCGCCGGCCTCGTCGGAGGCGGACAGGTCGACGGTGGCGGTGATGCGCCAGTCGTGGTTGCCCTCGGGGTCGTCGATAATCTGCTGGACCTCCCAGTAGCCAGGGTGTTCCTCGACGAGGAACAGGGCCGGGCCTCGGGAGGCAGGGCCGGTGCCGATCGAGTCGTGCTCGGCGTAGTACGCCGTACCGGCGTCGGCCCAGCGGCCGGCGTCCCAGCCGGCGTCGGCGTCCAGGGTGCCGAGCTCGGCCCAGCGGTGGCGGGCGATGAGCTCGACGCGGCGGAACATGGCGTTGCGGACCAGCACCCGGAAGGCCCTGGTGTTCAAGGTGATCCGGCGCGGTCCGGCCGGCACCGGCACGGCCACCTCGTCGGTGGTCGGGTTGGTGAGCTCCTCCCACTCGTCGAGCAGGCTGGAGTCGGTCTGCCGGACCACCTCGCCGAGCCACTCGACCAGGTCGGACAGGTCCTCGTTCACCAAGGCCTCTGGGACGGTCTGTCGCAGCGCCTTGTAGGCGTCGCTCAGGTAGCGCAGGACGATTCCCTCCGAGCGCGCCAGGCCGTAGAACCCGACGAACTCGCCGAACGTCATCGCCCGCTCGAACATGTCCCGGACGACGGACTTCGGGGACAGCCCGGTGTCGGCGATCCACGGGTGCGTCTGCCGGTACATCTCGAACGTTGCCTCGAGCAACTCGTTGAGCGGCTTCGGCCAGCTGACGTCCTCGAGCAGCTCCATCCGCTCGTCGTACTCGATGCCCTGGGCCTTCATCGCGTTCACGGCCTCGCCCTTGGCGTGGTGCTCCTGGGCCCAGAGGATCGCGCGCGGATCCTCCAGCGTGGCCTCGATGATCGAGACGACGTCGAGCGCGTACGACGGGTCGTTCGGGTCGAGCAGGTCCAACGCCGCGAGCGCGAAGGTCGACAGCGGCTGGTTGAGGCTGAAGTCCTTCTGGAGGTCGACGGTCAGGCGAAGCAGCCGGCCGTTCTCGTCCGGCTCGTCCAGGCGTTCGACGACGCCGGCGGTGACCAGGGTGCGGTAGATCTGGATCGCGCGGCGGATCAGCCGGAGCTGGGCCTTGGAGTCCTCGTGGTTGTCGCGGAGCAGGTGCCGCATGCTCTCGAACGCGTTGCCGTCGCGCGCAATGACGTTGAGCAGCATCGCGTGGCTGACCCGCATCCGGGACTGCAGCGCCTCGGGGTCGGCCGCGACCAGCCGGTCGAAGGTCTCCTCGCCCCAGGTGACGAAGCCTTCCGGCGGCTTCTTCCGCTGGACCTTACGCTGCTTCTTCGGGTCGTCGCCGGCCTTGGCGAGAGCCTTCACGTTCTCGATCACGTGATCGGGCGCCTCGACAACGACAGTGCCCGAGGTGTCGTACCCGGCCCGGCCGGCACGGCCCGCGATCTGGTGGAACTCGCGCGCCTTCAGGATCCGCTGGCGGCGTCCGTCGTACTTGCTGAGCGCGGTGAGCACGACCGTGCGGATCGGCACGTTGATGCCGACGCCGAGCGTGTCGGTACCGCAGATCACCTTGAGCAGACCGGCCTGCGCGAGCTGCTCGACCAGCCGCCGGTACTTCGGGAGCATGCCGGCGTGGTGGACGCCGATACCGTGCTTGACCAGGCGCTGCAGCGTCCGGCCGAAACCCTTGCTGAACCGGAAGTGCCCGATCAGCTCGTTGATCTTCTCCTTCTCCTCCTTCGAGGAGACGTTGATGCTCATCAGGGCCTGGGCGCGTTCGAGTGCGGCCGCCTGGGTGAAGTGGACGACGTACACCGGCGCCTGGTGCGTGGTGAGGAGCTCTTCGAGCGTCTCGTGCAGGGGCGTCGTGACGTACTTGTAGACGAGCGGGACCGGGCGTTCGCCGGACGCGACGATCGCGGTCGGACGGCCGGTACGCCGGGACAGGTCGATCTTGAACCGCTCGACGTCGCCGAGGGTCGCGGACATCAGGATGAACTGCGCATCCGGCAGCTCGAGCAACGGGACCTGCCAGGCCCAGCCGCGATCCGGCTCCGAGTAGAAGTGGAACTCGTCCATCACGACCTGCCCGACGTCCGCCGCGGATCCCTCCCGCAGCGCAACGTTGGCCAGCACCTCCGCCGTACAGCAGACGATCGGCGCGCCCGCGTTGACCGCGGCGTCGCCGGTCAGCATCCCGACCTTGTCCGCCCCGAACACGTCGCACAGCGCGAAGAACTTCTCCGACACCAGCGCCTTGATCGGCGCCGTGTAGAACGTCCGCCGGCCCTCCGCGAGCGCCGCGAAGTGCGCCCCGGTCGCGACCAGGCTCTTCCCGGACCCGGTCGGCGTCGACAGGATTACGTTCGACCCGGTCATCACCTCGATCAACGCTTCCTCCTGCGCCGGGTACAACGAAATCCCCTGCTCGCCCACCCAGCCCTGAAAAGCCTCGAACAGCTCGTCAGGCCCCGCGGACCCCGGCACTCTCTCAGTAAGCGTCATCACCCCCATCATCCCGCACGCCCGGAACCACCACGTCACCCGCACCCCACGCCGCCGATCAGTCACTCACCTGCCCGTCCCGCAAGCTTCCGCGCCCGCAGCTCCCATCGTCCCTCCTCGCTTTCAGGAAGAGATGAAGAAGAACAGAAAAGGAAGGGATTTAGAGTGGTGTGCCGGCTCGGCGGTCAGCCGGGAGGTTTGTCTGGGTGCCGTCTGCGCCTTCGAGGGAAGAGAACAAAGAAGGATCAGAGAAAGAAGACAGATTTAGAGTGCCGGCTGGCTCCGGTGAGCGCCGCGAGGTCATCGACCCACCGGGATAGAAGAATTGGAGTTACCAGACAACAAAACTTCATACAGGTGGGTCGATGCGGTAGCACTCCGTGCTCGGGCTCGATCCTGCCGCTGCTCGACCAGGTGCTCTGCCTGCACGAACCCGACCTGGTCAGGGTGTTCGCCAAACCGCGACGTCCTCGTCGACGGAACCCTCGTGCCGACCGGCAACCGCGCGGACAGCAAACACAACTACTCCAGCAAACGCCTCCGCCAAGGACTCAACATCCAGGTCGCCGCCGCCTCACCGGTTGGCTGGAAGTTTGTCCGCTGCTCCGCCAGGTGCTCGGTAACCACGAGGATTTGGGGTGATGCGGACCGCCGCGCCATCACCAACGCCTCGTCGTCGGCGGGGTGGGGGTCAGCCGTCAACAGGCTCCAGATTGTGATGGCGTGCACATCCGGCCACCACCCGCCTCAACCCGAAAGGATGGAGATTTGGGGAGGTGGTCAGTCGCATCGTCCCTGTCGGGCCCGGTGTCTGGGGCCGGCCTTCGTGGACCTCGAAGACGCAGACAGCACCCAGAAACCTCTGCCGACCGCCGAGGCCGGCCACCACTCTAAAAATCTCTTCTCTTCTTTTCTCTTCTTCTTCCTATGATTCCCTTCGCTCTTGTTCTTCCTGTGCTTGAATACCCTGTCTCTTCCTTTCTTTTCTTCCTCTTATCTCTTGCCCTGGATCGAGAGGGCTTGTTCGTACTCGGCGCGGATCGAGTCGCCACCGGACTTCCGCCAGTTGGCCATCGCGTCGTCCCAGGAGTCGAGGCCGGCCCGGCCCAGCTGGATGTCCTTGGTGATGGCGTCCAGGCGGGTGTCCATGATCTTGCCCTTGGTGGACTGGGTGGGTGAGTAGAGGCCGTAGGTGGGCGGCAGGATCGCTGTGGGGAGGATCGTCTTCAGGTGGTTGTAGGCGACGTCGACCCCCTCGGGGTGGCCGGGGAAGTAGACGGGGTAGCCGCCGTCGGCGAGGTACTGGATCGGGAACTCGCCGAGGCAGACCTCGCTGCCGCCGGTCTCGGTGAGGACGGGGTCCGTCCCCTTCAAGGTGTAGTGCCGGCCGAGGAGGCCGAACTTGCGGAACAGGTACTCCTCGGTGCCGAACGGCGCCGCCATCCAGTTCAGGATCCGGAGCATCAGCTTGGTCCGCTCCGGCGAGCCCGGCCGGATCGCCGCGATCGAGTTGTTCGGCGACCCGAGCAGGAACCGCCCGACCTTGCCGTCGCCGTCCCGCACCACCGGCAGCGAGATCGCGAAGCCCGGGGACACGCTCCGCCGGTAGAAGCTCTGGATCGACGAGTACGTGTCCTGGGTCAGCACGGCCGACCCCTGGCTGAACCAGACCTTCTGGTTGTTCTTCGCCACCCCGTCCGGATGGATCAGCCCGGCGGTCTGCAGCTGCCGGGTGATCGCGATCATCTCCTTGTACTCCGGCAGCTCCTTGGCGTTCACCAGCTTCCCGTCGCGCACCTCCCACCCGTTCGGGATCCGCAGCATCGCGCTCAACGCGGCCGAGGGTGGCAACGCGAACGCCCACCGGTTCTGCTTCGGATCGGTGACCGCCTTCGCGAGCTTGATCAGGTCGTCCACGGTCGGCGACCCGAGCTCCACCCCGAGCTTGTCGAGCAGGTCCTGCCGCGCCAGCAGCAGGCTCGACGACATCACCCCACGCTGGATCGGTACGGCGCGGATGCCGCCCGAGAACACGCATCCGCGCCACGACTCGGTCCGCAGGTTCGCGAGGAACGGGTACTCCAGGATCGCGTCCCCGGACAGGTACTCGGTCAGGTCCTGCGCCCGGGCCTCCAGGAACTGCGGCAGGTACGCGAACGTGCCCTCCACGTTGAACACGTCCCCGAGCGTGTCCCCGGCCACCGCGGTGGCGAACTTGTTCACGTAGTCCGTCGCCGACGTGATGGTCAGGTCGAGCGGCGATCCGAGCCGTCGGTTCAGCTCCTGCCAGTACTTGTTCCGGTCGGCCGACGGCGGGATCGGGTTCGACGTCGGCGCGGTCCCGGTCAGCTTGGTCCCGTCCCCCGGTGCGCCGTCGGTCACCCGCGGCGGGTTCGCCGGGAACTTGTAGAAGCAGTCCGGCATCAACGGATGGCTGCGCGGCAGGTCCGGCTTCGGCCCGTCGAACCGCCGGTACGCCGGCAACGTCACCGGCTTGTTCAGCGCCGCGATATCGGTCGAGCGGGTCACGGTCGCGCAGCCGGTCAGCCCGAGCGCCAGCGATCCGCCGAGCAGCGTTCGTCGCGTGATCATCCCTTCACCGCCCCGGTCAGCATCCCCTTGGCGAAGTGCCGCTGCAGGAACGGGTAGACGATCAGGATCGGCACCAGCGAGACCACCAGGATCGCCATCTGGATCGACTCCTGCGGTGGCAGCTGGTCGGCCGACGCGCCGCCGAGATCACCGCCGCTGAGCTCGGTGTTGTTGATCACGTACGTCCGCAGTACCAGCTGCAACGGCCACTTCGCCGTGTCGTTGATGTAGAGCATCGCGTTGAAGAACGCGTTCCAGTAGCCGACCGCGTAGAACAGCCCGACCACCGCGAGCACGGCCCGGGACAGCGGCAGGACGACCGACCAGAAGATCCGGAAGTCGCCGGCGCCGTCGATCCGGGCCGAGTCCGTCACCGACTCCGGGATGCCGAGGAAGAACGCCCGCAGCACGATCACGTTGAACCCGTTGATCGCGGTCGGCAGGATCAGCGCGAGCAGCGAGTCGAGCAGCCCGAACTCCTTCACCACCAGGTAGTTCGGGATCAGGCCCGGGCTGAACAAGATGCTGAACAGCACGATCAGCAGCATCGGCCGCTGCAGGAACGAGCCCTTCCGGCTGAGCGCGTACGCCAGCATGGTCGACCCGGCCAGGCTGATCAGCGTCCCGCCGAGCGTGATCACGAGGCTGATCAGCAGCCCCTGCAGGACCACGCCGCCGTTGAAGATCGACTTGTACGCCGCGAGGTTGATCCCGTCCGGCCAGAGCACAAAGCCGCCGGAGTTCGTCACGTGTTGCTGGCTCGCGATGCTGGTCGAGATCACGCCGATGAACGGCACGATCACCAGCGTGCAACAGAGCAGCAGCACGATGCCCTTGAGCAACCGGGTCGGAATCGTCGGTACGTCGTCAATACCCTTGTTCTGCACGACAGTACTCATGGCTTCTGGTACACCCCCGCCTCACCGAAGATGTGCGCGACCTTGTTGGCGCCGATCACCAGGGCGACGCCGAACAGGCCCTTGACCAGACCGACCGCGGCGGACACACCCCACTGGCCGGCGAGTACGCCGTTGTTGTAGACGTACGTGTCCAGCACCTCACTGGCCGGTCGGCCGACCAGGTTCTGCTGGAGGATGATCTGCTCGAACCCGACCGTGAGCGAGTCGCCCAGCCGCAGGATCAGCAGTAGAACGATCAACCCACGGATGCCGGGGACCGTGACATGCCACAGCTGCCGCCAGCGGGACGCGCCGTCGACCCGCGCGGCCTCGTACAGCCCCGGGTCGATCTGGGTCAGCGCGGCCAGGAACAGGATCGTGCCCCAGCCGCTGTCCTTCCAGATCACCTGGCTGGTCAGCAGCGTGATGAACGAGTCCGGGTTGCCGAGGAAGTCGATCGTCGCGATCCCGTGCGACCGCAGCACGTTGTTGATCAGGCCGCTGCCGCCGAGGATCTGCTGGAAGATCGCGATCACGATCACCCAGGACAGGAAGTGCGGCAGGTACAGCACCGACTGGACGACGCGCTTGATCCGCTCGGACAGCAGGCTGTTCAGCAGCAGCGCCAGCGCGATCGGCGCCGGGAACACGAACACCACCTGGACCAGCGTGATCAGCAGCGTGTTCTTCAGTGCGTTGAGGAACTCCGCGTCGCCGTTGAAGATGACCGCGAAGTTGTCCCAGCCGACCCAGGCGCTGCGGCCGAGCGGCACGAACGGCAGGTACTCCTGGAACGCGATCAGGTTGCCGAACAACGGCAGGTAGTGGAACGCGAGCAGCAGCGCGAGGCCGGGCAACGCCATCAGCAGCAGCACCTTGTCGCGGCGTGCGCGCGCCCACCAGGAGAGCGCGCCGGAGCCGGCGGACGGTGCGGGGAGCCCTGGTGGACCGGAATCGGTCACGTCGACCAGGGCGGCTTGGTCGTTCTCGGATCTGACAATTCCGTTCGTTCGGGCCACGCGACTACTCCTCAGTCGTCGTCGTACGCCGCTCTCCACCGTCGGAGAACGCTTTCCGGCCCCCTTGTCCGATCTTGACGTGCGCGCCCCGATCTCGCACGCCCGCCCGGTGCGTCAGTCCGGAACCGGCCGTTTCGCGACGACGATCCGGGCGTGTTGCCCGGCTACCGAGACGTCGTACCGCTCCTCGATACGCCACGCCGTGCTCAGCCGAGCCGCCTGGTCGTGGGTGACGATGGCGACCAGGCGGCCGCTCACCTGCCACTGGTCGAGCTGCCGGACGAGGTCACCGGCCGGCAGCCGGACGCCCCAGGGCGGGTTGGTGATGATCCGGTCGAAGGAGCCGTCGACCTTCTTCCTGGACCACCTGATGTCCGCGGAGTTGGCGCGGGCTGCTGCGATCGCGGTCGGCTCTCGATCGAGACCGACGTACGACGCTCGCGGCTCGAGGGCGTGCGCTTCTACGAGCAGCGTGCCGGCTCCGCAGTACGGGTCCAGCACGCGGTGACCCGGCTCGAGGCGCGCCAGACGCGCCATGGCGGCTGCGACGGGCGGGTGCAGACTGCCGACGACTGTCTGCTGTCGCCACGGCCGCCGATGCAGTGGTACGTCGTACGGGCGTCGCGCGACCCACAGGGTCTTGCCGTCGAGCACGACCCGCCAGTCGTCGCGGTCGGCCGGTGGGGTCTGGCCGTCTCGACGCGAGTAGTACCTGCCACCTAGCGCGGAGCCGACCAGGTCCTCGACATCAAAGCGGTTGAAGTTGCGCTCACCGACGAACGAGGCCGTGACAGCAAACCCGCGCCGCTCCCCCAGGGCTGTTTCGAACCGGAAGGCCCGGGCTGTTGCCAGCAGATCAGTCTTGCGGTGACCGGGGTCGGGTAGGGCGGTGTGGACTACGAAGAGGTCGTCGGCGAGGCGCGGTGGCTCCTGCACCAGCGCGAGACCCTCGACGATCAGTTGGCGCTTGGAGATCTCGAGGACTCGGTGCCCGGCCGCCGTCACCTCGGCGGCCGTCAAACTTTCCAAACCTGAAACCGTGCGAACCAAGACAGCACGCATGAGCAAACTCCCGGCGAGCGCTCGGGAGCGACCAGACAGCCGCTCCCGCATCGCTGACCACGGGCGAAACCACGAACCGGCCAGCGGGAAGCTAGCCGGCGAGGTAGAACATGCTCATGCGCCCGATCGTGGCATACCAGCCACCGGGACGCCCAGCGAATTACAGGTAGGTCTGTGTGCTGGGCGGTGCGGATTCCATCCAGGCCAGGACGCCGGTGAGGGCCTCTTCGGTCATGGCGAAGTGGACAGTGCGGTCGCGCAGGTCGGCGTCCACGATGACGTGGCCGGCGTACGTGACCAGGGGCTCGTTGCCCATCGGGCGGCGAGTGGTGATGCCTTCGAGCTGGCGGCGGTTGACGACCAGCTTGGGCCACCAGGCCAGGCTGAAGACGCGAAACCACTGCAGGTCGTCGCCGACGTACCGAGCCAGGCCGAGGGCCCAGCCGCGGCCGTGCTCCTTCTCGGCGAGCTGGAGGCTGCAATCAAACGTTCCGCCGTCCCTGGACAACCAGCGACGGCGGAACGCGACGAGAACGATGAACAGTACGGCGGCAGCCAGACAGATCCCGACCACGTCGAGGACTGTCCTCATACCTTGCCGACCCCATTTCCGGTGCCCAGTGTTCGGTAACTGCCCCGGGCACCCCGGAGAACCGTACTGCCAAGTGACGTTGTTCGATTATGGCAGCACGGTCAGGAGGTCTGCTCGGCGGCCCGGACGCGGGCCTCCGCGAGCCGCACCTCGTCGGCGTCGGCGTCGGCCAGGCCGGCCGCCAGCGCCTCCTCGAGCTCCCGCCGGGCCTCCTCCAGGTCGATGTCGTGACCCATCTCGGCGTTCTCGGCCAGGATCGAGACCCGGTCGTTCGCCACCGAGATGAACCCGTCCGGTGCGGCCGCGACGAAGAACTCGTCGTCGACGGTCCGCACCTGCACGGTGCCACCCTGCAGCAGGCCCAGCAGCGGCGCGTGGCCAGGAAGGATTCCGACGTCACCGTCCGTGGTCCGGGCGATCACGATCTTGGCCTGGCCCTGCCACACGGTCCGCTCGGCCGCGACCAGCGCGACCTCGAGGTGCTTGGCAGACTCGTCGGCCATCTCAGTTTTCCTTCTGCAGCTCGGCCCACTTGCGGTCGACGTCGTCCAGCGAGCCGACGTTGAAGAAGGCCTGCTCGGCGACGTGGTCGTACTCGCCCTCGGTGATCTTCTGGAAGGACTCGATGGTGTCCTTCAGCGGCACCGTGGAGCCCGGGATGTTGGTGAACTTCTCCGCCATGTAGGTGTTCTGGGACAGGAACTGCTCGATCCGGCGCGCGCGGGCGACGGTGATCTTGTCCTCTTCGGAGAGCTCGTCGACACCCAGGATCGCGATGATGTCCTGCAGCTCCTTGTTCTTCTGCAGGATCTGCTTCACCCGGACGGCCACGTCGTAGTGCGCCTGGCCGATGTACTGCGGGTCGAGGATCCGCGACGTGGAGGTCAGCGGGTCGACGGCCGGGTACAGACCACGCGACGCGATGTCACGGGAGAGCTCGGTGGTCGCGTCCAGGTGGGCGAAGGTGGTCGCCGGCGCCGGGTCGGTGTAGTCGTCGGCGGGCACGTAGATCGCCTGCATCGAGGTGATCGAGTGACCCCGGGTCGACGTGATCCGCTCCTGCAGCACGCCCATCTCGTCGGCCAGGTTCGGCTGGTACCCGACGGCCGACGGCATCCGGCCGAGCAGCGTCGAGACCTCGGAACCGGCCTGGGTGAACCGGAAGATGTTGTCGATGAAGAGCAGTACGTCCTGCTCCTTGACGTCGCGGAAGTACTCCGCCATCGTCAGCGCCGACAGCGCCACCCGCAACCGGGTGCCCGGCGGCTCGTCCATCTGACCGAAGACCAGCGCGGTGTCCTTGAAGACGCCGGCCTCTTCCATCTCGTTGATCAGGTCGTTGCCCTCACGGGTCCGCTCACCGACGCCGGCGAACACCGACGTACCACCGAAGTTGTGGGCGATCCGGTAGATCATCTCCTGGATCAGAACGGTCTTGCCGACACCCGCACCGCCGAACAGGCCGATCTTGCCGCCCTGGACGTACGGCGTGAGCAGGTCGAGCACCTTGATGCCGGTCTCCAGCATCTCGGTCTTGGACTCGAGCTGGTCGAAGGCCGGCGCCTTGCGGTGGATCGGCCAGCGCTCGGCGATCTCGAACTCGGACTCGTCCTGGTTCAGGCACTTGCCGGTCACGGACCAGACCCGGCCCTTGGTGACGTCACCGACCGGGACGGAGATCGCGGCGCCGGTGTCGCGCACCTCGGCGCCCCGGACCAGACCGTCGGTCGGCTTCATCGAGATCGCCCGGACGATGTTGTCGCCGACGTGCAGCGCAACCTCGAGGGTGATCGTCTGGGTGACGTCGCCGAGGGTGATCTCCACCTCGAGCGCGTTGTACATGTCGGGCATCGCGTCGGCCGCGAACTCGACGTCGACGACCGGGCCGATCACCCGGGCGACGCGACCGGTGCCGGTGGCACCAGCCTCGTTGTTCTTCTCGGTAACCGTGGCAGTCATCTCTCTCACTCGCTCCCGGCGCTCGCGTCGGCGAGCGCGCTGGCGCCACCGACGATCTCGCTGATTTCCTGGGTAATTTGAGCCTGGCGGGCCTGGTTCAGGTCCCGCGTGAGGCTTTCGATCAGGTCCTGCGCGTTGTCCGTCGCGGACTTCATGGCGCGCTGCCGGTTGGCCAGCTCGGAGGCCGCCGCCTGCAGCATGCACCAGTGGATCCGGCTGGCGACGTACTTCGGCAGCAGCCCGTCGAGCACCTCTTCGGCCGACGGCTCGAACTCGTACAGCGGCAGCACGTCATCCGCCGCCGGTGCTTCCTCGCCCTCGACGACCTCCAGCGGCAGCAGCCGGATCACGTCCGCCCGCTGGGTCAGCATCGACACGAACCGGGTGAAGACGATGTGGATCTCGTCCACGCCGCCCTCCTCGGTCGGGGTCAGGAAGGCCTCGATCAGCGCGTCGGCGATCTCCCGGGCCCGGGCGAAGCTCGGGTTGTCGGAGTCACCGGTCCACGACTGCGCGACCGCACGCTGCCGGAAGGAGTAGTACGCCAGGCCCTTGCGGCCGCTGAGGTAGGAGACCAGCTCCTTGCCGTCCTCGCGCAGCAGCTGGTTCAGCCGCTCCCCTTCGCGGATCACGTTCGAGGAGTAGGCCCCGGCCTGACCGCGGTCGGAGGTGATCAGCAGCACCGCGGCCCGCTTCGGGTTCGGCTTCTCGGTGGTCAGCGGGTGGTCGACGTTCGAGAACGTCGCCACCGCCGACACGGCACGGGTGAGCTCACGCGCGTACGGACCGGCCGCCTGGGCGCGTTGCTGCGCCTTGACGATCCGGGACGCCGCGATGAGCTCCATCGCGCGGGTCAGCTTCTTGATCGTCGTGACCGAGGCCTTACGATCGCGAAGTTCCCGTAGATTGGCCGGCATCGGTCAGCCCCGCTTCTGCCGGACGATCTGCTCCTGCTCCACGTCGCCCTCGTCCATCGCCTCGGCCTCGGCCTCGGTGCCCAGCAGCGTGCCCTCGGAGGTCTGGAAGGTCGGCTTGAACGCGTCCAGCGCCTCGGTCACGGCCTGCGCCTCGTCGTCGCCGAACAGCCCGGACTCACGGATCGCGTCGAGCACCTTGCTCTCGCGCCGCAGGTAGTCCAGGAAGTCCCGCTCGAACCGCAGTACGTCGTTCACCGGGACGTCGTCGAACTTGCCCCGGGTCCCGGACCAGATGGAGACGATCTGCTCCTCCACCGGGTACGGCGAGTACTGCGGCTGACGGAGCAGCTGCACCAGCCGCTGGCCCCGGTCGAGCTGCCGGCGGGAGGTCGCGTCGAGGTCGGACGCGAACATCGCGAACGCCTCCATCGCGCGGAACTGGGCCAGGTCGATCTTCAGCGAGCCGGACACGTTCTTCATGCCCTTGACCTGCGCGGCGCCGCCGACCCGGGAGACCGAGATACCGACGTCGATGGCCGGCCGGATGTTGGCGTTGAACAGGTCCGACTGGAGGAAGATCTGGCCGTCGGTGATCGAGATGACGTTGGTCGGGATGAACGCCGAGACGTCGTTGGCCTTGGTCTCGATGATCGGCAGACCGGTCATCGAGCCGCCGCCGAGCTCGTCGGACAGCTTCGCGCAGCGCTCGAGCAGCCGGCTGTGCAGGTAGAAGACGTCACCCGGGTACGCCTCGCGGCCCGGCGGGCGGCGCAGCAGCAGCGACATCGCGCGGTACGCCTCGGCCTGCTTGGTCAGGTCGTCGAAGACGATCAGGACGTGCTTGCCCTGGTACATCCAGTGCTGGCCGATCGCCGAGCCGGTGTACGGCGCGACGTACTTGAAGCCGGCCGGGTCGGACGCCGGCGAGGCGACGATGGTGGTGTACTCCATCGCGCCGGCCTCTTCGAGCGCACCGCGGACGGCGGCGATCGTCGAGCCCTTCTGGCCGACGGCGACGTAGATGCAGCGGACCTGCTTCTTCGGGTCGCCGGACTCCCAGTTGGCCTTCTGGTTGATGATCGTGTCGACCGCGATCGCCGTCTTGCCGGTCTTGCGGTCGCCGATGATCAGCTCGCGCTGGCCACGGCCGATCGGGATCATGCCGTCGATCGCCTTGATACCGGTCTGCAGCGGCTCGCGGACCTCCTGGCGGTCCATCACGCCGGCCGCCTGGAGCTCGAGCGCGCGCTGGCCCTCGAGGTTCTGGATCTCGCCCAGGCCGTCGATCGGCTTGCCCAGCGGGTCGACGACGCGACCCAGGTAGCCCTCGCCGACCGGTACCGAGAGCACCGTGCCGGTGCGGCGCACCTGCTGGCCCTCGTCGATCCCGTCGAACTCACCGAGGACGACGACACCGATGTCGCGGACATCCAGGTTCAGCGCGATGCCGCGGGTGCCGTCCTCGAACTCGAGCAGCTCGTTGGTCATCGCCGAGGGCAGGCCCTCGACGTGCGCGATCCCGTCGCCGGCGTCGACGACGGTGCCGACCTCCTCGGCGGCGCTATCGGCCGGTTGGTACTCGGTGACGAACCGATCCAGGGCGTCCCGGATCTCCTCCGGCCTGATCGTGAGCTCAGCCATTGTGCTTCCTGCTTCCTTTGACCTTGCTGGCCTGTTGTGGGCCCTAAAGGCTTTCCCGACCCTTAGCGCCGAATCTGTCGTTAAGGGCCGTCAGCCCGCGATACGCCGTTGCGCGTCGTCGAGCCGGGCCGCGATGGTTCCGTCGATCACTTCGTCGCCGATGTCCACCCGGACGCCGCCGACCACGTGCGGGTCGACGATGACGTTCAGCTGGATCTGCCGGCCGTACTGCCGGGTCAGCGCCGCGGCCAGCCGCGTCCGCTCGGCCTCGGTCAGGTCGGTGGCCACCCGCACGGTGGCGATGCTGGCGTTCCGCCGGGCCGCCGCGGCGACCTGGTAGCTCCGCATCGAGGCGGCGAAGCCTCGGCCCCGGCCGTCCACCGCCCGCTCGGCCAGCCGCACCGTGGTGGCGTCGGCCTTGCCCTGCAGCAGTCCACCGAGCAGCTCCTGCCGCTGCGCGACCGGGATCCGCCGATCGCCCAGCTTCTCGGCCAGCGCCCGCTCGCCCGCGACGACCCGGTCCAGCCGGAACAGCTCGTCCTCGACCTCGTCCAGCGCGCCCCGGGTGTCGGCGTACGCCACCTCGGCCTCGACGCTGAGCTGGTCCAGGGCGTCACCCAGGTCCCGGCCGCTGACCCAGCGACCGGACACCGCGACGGTCAGGATCTCCAACGCCTGGGCGGAGACCTTGCCGCCGAACAACTGCTGCACCAGGCCGGTCTTCGCCGCCGAGGGGCGGGCCGGGTCGGTCAGGGCCCGCCGGAGCGCGCCGCTGCCGTCGACCAGCTTGGCGAGCGAGAACAGCTCCGAGCCCAGCGCCTCGGCCGGGCGTGCACTCGCCAGGGCTTCCTCGGCCCGGGCGAGTGACTCGTGCGACGCGCCGCGCATCAGCCGTCCGTTCCGACAGCCTGGCGCGCCGACTCCGACTGCTCCAGCTCGTCCAGGAAGCGCTCGACGGTCCGGCGCTGCCGGGCCTCGTCCTCGAGCGACTCACCGACGATCCGGCCGGCCAGCGTGGTTGCCATCGAGCCGACCTCGCTGCGCAGCGAGGCCACCGCCTGCGCCCGCTCGGCGTCGATCTGCGCGCGGGCGTGGGTGACGATCCGCTCGGCCTCCGCGTTCGCCTGCTCGCGCATCTCCGCGATGATCTGGGCACCCTGCTCGCGGGCGTCCTCGCGGATCTTCGCAGCTTCCTGCCGGGCCTCGGCCAGCTGCGCGTTGTACTTGTCCAGTGCGGCCTTCGCCTCGGCCTGGGCCTGCTTGGCCTGTTCCATCCCGCCCTCGATCGCCGCGGTCCGGTCGGCGTACGCCTTTTCGAACCGGGGCACGACGAACTTGGCGAAGGCGATGGCCAGCAGGATCAGGAACACGAAGCCGAAGATGATCTCAGCGGTCTCGGGCATCAGCGGGTTCGGCTGCTTTGCCTCGAGGGGTAGCACCATCGTCATCATGTCTGATTCCTGTCAGTCAGTCTGGAAAGGGGAGATCAGCTGCTGGCCTTGAAGACAAAGGCGAGCGCGATACCGATGATGGCCAGAACCTCGGTGACACCGAAGCCGATCCAGGCGATCGACTGCAGCTTGCTCTGGGCCTCCGGCTGCCGCGCGGTGCCGTTGATCACGGCGGCGAAGATCAGGCCGACGCCGATGCCCGGGCCGATGGCGGCGAGGCCGTAGCCGAGGACGGCGATGTTGCCGGCAATCTCGAGAGCCATTTCAGGTGTTTCCTTTCGGTACGGATAGGGATCTATCCGGGTTTCCGTTACTACGGGACTAGGTGGGTGGTACGGGTCAGTGCTCGTCGGCGATCGCGCTGCCGATGTACTGCGCGGTCAGCACGACGAAGATGTACGCCTGGATGCACTGCACGAACACCTCCAGGCCGGCGATCGCGAGACCGAAGATCAGCGTGACGATGCCGACGCCGCCGAGCGCGATCTTGCCGGACTCGAACACCAGGTACTCGCCGCCGATCACGAACACACCCAGCAGCAGGTGGCCGGCGAACATGTTGGCGAACAACCGCAGGCTCAGCGAGATCGGCCGGACCAGGATGTTCGAGATGAACTCGATCGGGATCATCAGCGGCAGCAGCCAGCCCGGCACCCCGGCCGGCATGGTCTGGAGCTTGAAGTAGCCCCACGGGCCGTGCCGGCGGATGCCGGCGACGTTGTAGATGACCCAGCTCATGATCGCGGCGATGTACGCCCAGCCGGCGTGGCTGAAGGTCGGGAACTGGATCAGCGGGATCGAGCCGGCCACGTTGTTCAGCAGGATGAAGAAGAACAGGCCGCACAGGTACGGCACGTACTTCATGTAGTCCTGGCTGCCGATGGCGTCCCGGGCGATCGAGTTGCGGACGAAGTTGTACGCGAGCTCGCCGGTGAACTGGAGCTTGCTCGGCACGATCGCCGACTTGCGGGCGGCGCCGTAGAAGAACCAGATGATGACGATGACCGAGAGCGCGGCCACCAGGACCGGCTTGGTCAGCCAGGGAACGCCGTCGATGATCGGCGGGAGATCGAAGCTTTCTGGACCGGGCGGGGTGAACTCGGTCGGAACGCCGGTAATCACCGGGTCTCCTCTCGCGTCGTGCTCAAGTCGGACGCCTTGTGGCAAAGGGCAGGGCGGCTCAGGGCATGGCGGTCAACAACGTCAGACCCGGTAAGAATCGGGTCCTCGCTCAGGACCGCGACCCGTACCGGAAGTGCAGCAACAAGATGGTGAGCCCGGCACCGAGCACGATGCCCACCGGAAGCAGGAACTGGGTGCCGAAGAGTCGATCCAACCCGAACCCGATGCCCCCGTAGATCAGGACACCGCCGATCAAGTAGGACAGGACCCGCCAGCCGTCGCCCGAATTCGGGGGTGATGGCTTCGGATCCTGATGCTCGCTCATTGGCACCCGAAACGTACCAGTTGCCAACAGAAGCGGTCACATCGGGACACGTAACCTCCACCACAGCAGGCGAATCGTTACTCACGGTGCTCATGCGTTCACCTCTTTGTCGAGGTCGTAGATCGGCACCCGGAGCCGCGACCAGGCCCAGATCTCGCCGGCCATCCAGCCCATCACGACGACCAGGGCGACCAGGCCGAGCACGGTCAGGTTCACGTGCTCCGCCAGGCTGTCCGAGCTCAGCGCGACCGCCAGCAGGCCACCGAAAACCGCGATCCGGCCGGTGTACGACGCCATCGCGACGGCGAGCTGCGTGGTCGGAGACGCCTTGCGGGACAGGTGCAGCGCGAGCAGGCCGACGCCGGAGAAGACGACCACGATCAGCAGGCCGAGGACCGCGCCCAGGAAACCGGGCAGACCGACCCAGACGGCGGACACCGCGATCGCATTCACGCCCACGACGAGCGCGGCGATCAGTGCGCCACGCAGCATTGCCAGCGCCGGGTGCCTGGTAGCTTGGCCGGCGACTTTCGGGGTGGGGTCCGAAGGAGCCATCTGGTGGTTCCGTCCTGCTGGCGAAGCTGGTCTCGCGGCCAGTTCGTCGGGTGGGCGGGGTCAGGGGTGTCGCTGTTCTTTGCTGGTGCTTGTGAAAACTAGCACAAAGTCTGCACGGTCAGCAAAACGAGCCTCCCTGCCGCTGTACAGCCACACCTTATCGGTAGGCCACAACGCCGAGTGGTCTGGTCCCTACCAGTTCGGGTTCACACCTTGGCGAGCGGTTTCCGCGATCGCCTCGGCAAACCCGCGGTGAGCACGATCGCGGTGACCGCCACGGCCAGCACGATCAGGGCCGTCCACCAGTACAGAACCAGGCCGAGGACGACGACGCCGTACGCGATCAGGGCGGTCCAGAGGTACATCAGCAGGACGGCCCGGCGGTGCGAGTGGCCGCGCTGCATGAGCCGGTGGTGGAGGTGCTGCTTGTCCGCGGCGAACGGCGAGCGGCCGGCCTTGGTACGGCGGATGTAGGCGAGCGTCAGGTCCAGCGCCGGGATCGCGAGGATGGCGATGGGGAGGACCAACGGAAGCAGTGCGGGCAGCAGGCTGGAGCCGCCGACCTCGTACGGGACCGCGTTCGGGTCCATCTGGCCGGTGAGGCTGATCGTCGACGCGGCCAGCATCAGGCCGATCAGCAGGGCGCCGGAGTCGCCCATGAAAACCCGTGCCGGGAAGAAGTTGTGCGGCAGGAAGCCGAGGCAGGCGCCGGCCAGCGCGACCGTGATCAGCGTCGAGGTGGTGGCGCGGTCGAGGTTCTCGTGCACGTTCAGCAGGTACGAGTAGATGAAGAACGCGGTCGCGCCGATCGCGGTCACCCCGGCCGCGAGACCGTCGAGGCCGTCGACGAAGTTCACCGCGTTGCAGGACACCAGCATGATGCCGGCGGTGAGGACGGCGAGCTGCGCGGCCGACGGCGAGATCACGCCGCCGGGCAGCGGGAGCCAGAACAACTGGATGCCCTGGACAACCATCACGCCGACCGCGAGCACCTCGCCGGCCAGCTTGGTGATCGCGTCCAGCTCGTAGAGGTCGTCGATCACGCCGACCGCGCAGATCACCACGCCGCCGATCAGGATCGCCCGGGCGTCGTGCGCGACCTGCAGGCTGTTGCCGAGGAACGGCAGGCTGGACGCGACCGCGAACCCGGCGATCAGGCCGCCGAGGATCGAGATCCCGCCGAAGTACGGGATCGGGACCTTGTGCACGTCCCGGGCCCGGACCTTGGCGACCGCGCCGTACCGCACTGCGATCATCCGGGCCACGCCGGTCAGCAGAAAGGTCGTGGCCATGGCCACGAACAGGACCAGCAGGTACTCGCGCACTAGTCGGCAGGCCTCGCGTCGGGGTTGGTTGGCTTCTCGTCCTGCGCATTGGACGTCTCGACCGGCGCTTCGGTTGGCTGCTCGTCGACCGGCTTGTCTTCGGCGGGCTTGTCCCCGGCGGGCTTTTCGTCGTCGGCTGTGACCTCGGGGACGATTGCCTGCAGCTGGGCCAGGGTGAGGGCGCCGAGGCGGACCACCCGCGGTACGTCGCCGGTGAGGTCGACGATGGTGGACGGTTGGCCGCCGGTGACGGGGCCGCCGTCGAGGTACACGGCGACCGAGTCGGCCAGCTGCTCCTCGGCGTCGTACACGTCCAGGGCCGCCGGCCGGCCGGACTTGTTCGCCGAGCTGACCGCCAGCGGACCGGTCCGGGAGAGCAGCTCGCGGGTGTTCTCGTGGTCCGGCACGCGCAGCGCGACCGTGCCCTGGGTCTCCCCCAGGTCCCACATCAGCGACGTCTGCGCGTGGCAGATCACCGTCAGCGGACCCGGCCAGAACTCCTCGCACAGCTTGCGCCCGGCGTCCGGGACGTCGGTGGCGAGCGCGTCCAGCGACTCGACCACCGAGATCAGCACCGGCGGCGGCATGTCGCGGCCGCGACCCTTGGCGTCCAGCAGCCGCTGGACAGCGTCGGCCTTGAAGGCATCGGCGGCGATTCCGTACACGGTGTCGGTCGGCAGCACGACCAGGTCGCCCACCTCGATCGCGTCCACCGCGGCACGGAAGGCCGGCGCCAGTTCGTCACCGGTGAATTCGAAGCGCTCACTCACGGACCGAATCGTGCCACTCACGCGGGCCTGGACTCCAACCGGGTCGTTGCTGACAATCAATTGTCAGCTTTCCGCCCGCCCGGGCCGCCCGATCCCTAAGATCTCGCCCATGACCGTGTCGCGTGAGTTCCTTGCCGGGTTGCCGAAGGCCGAGCTGCATGTCCACCACGTCGGGTCCGCGTCGCCGCGGATCGTCGCCGAGCTGGCCGCGCGGCACCCGGGGTCGCCGGTGCCGACCGACCCGGCCGCGCTGGTCGAGTACTTCAAGTTCCACGACTTCGCGCACTTCATCCAGCTGTACCTGACCGTTGTCGACCTGATCAGGACGCCCGACGACGTCCGCCTGCTGACCTACGAGATTGCCCGCGAGATGGCCGAGCAGCAGAACCTGCGGTACGCCGAGCTGACCGTCACGCCGTACACGTCGGTGGCCCGCGGGATCGCGGCCGAGGCGTTCTGCGAGGCGATCGAGGACGCGCGGGTGGCGGCCGAGAAGGAGTTCGGCCTGGTGCTGCGCTGGATCTTCGACATCCCGGGCGAGGTCGGGCTGGAGGGGGCCGCGGAGACGTTGCGGATCGCGACGAAGCTCCGGCCCGAGGGTCTGGTCGGGTTCGGGCTCGGCGGGCCGGAGATCGGCGTACCGCGGCCGCAGTTCGCGCCGTACTTCGAGGAGGCGATCGCCGCCGGGCTGCACAGCGTGCCGCACGCGGGCGAGACGACCGGGCCGGAGACGATCTGGGACGCGATCCGGGTGCTGAAGGCCGAGCGGATCGGCCACGGCACGTCGGCGATGCAGGACCCGGCGCTGGTCGAGTACCTGGGCGAGCACCGGATCCCGCTCGAGGTCAGCCCGACGTCGAACATCGCCACCCGCGCGGTCGCGTCGTACGACGTGCACCCACTGCGCGCGATGGTCGACGCCGGACTCGTGGTCACGATCAACTCGGACGACCCGCCGATGTTCGGCACCGATCTCACCAGCGAGTACGCCGTCGCGGCCCGGCTGCTCGACCTCGACGAGGCGGGCGTGGCCGAGCTGGCGAAGACCGCGGTACGAGTGTCGTTCGCCGAGGACAGCGTGAAGGATGCGCTGCTGTCGGACATCGCCGCATATGTGAGCTGAACAGCGCGTAGCTGCCAGAATGTAGTCCGTGACCGGAGACCTGCGCCTCGATCTGCTGGGCCCCCTGCGGGGCTGGTCGGGCGAGGCCAGGCTGGATCTCGGTCCGGTGCGGCAGCAGGCGTTGCTGGCCGTGCTGGCGTTGCGGGCCAATCAGGTTGTGCCGGCCGAGGAGCTGGTCGAGCTGGTGTGGGACGACGCGCTACCGGCCAGCGGCGTCCGCATCGTGCCGCCGTACGTCTACCGGCTTCGCCAGGCGCTGCCTCCGAACGTGCTGGTGCACAGCCGAGAGGGGTACAGCCTGCGGCTCGCACCGGAAGCGCTGGACTTGGCACGGTTCGAGCGGCTGGTCAGCGAAGGTAGCGCGGCCAGTGACAAGGACTTGGCCGCGACGAAGCTGTCGGAAGCCCTTGCACTGTTCGCAGGTGAGCCCTTCAGCGGTCTGCCTGGCCACTACCTCAGCGTGCAGCGGCACCGGCTGACCGAGCGCCGTCTGAAGGTGCTGGCCGAGCGGATCGACCTGGACCTCGACCGGGGGCGGTACGGCGACCTCGTACCGGAGCTGGTCGCGCTGGTGGAGCAGGACCGGCTGCGCGAACAGTTCGCGGGCCAGCTGATGCTCGCGTACTGGCGCAGTGGTCGCGTCTCTGAAGCGCTCGACACGTACACGCGGACGCGGCGGGAGCTGATCGACCAGCTCGGCGTCGAGCCCGGCCCGGCGCTACGGGCCATCCACGAGCGCATCCTGCAGAACGACGAGCCGGAGGCCCGTCCGGCAGTGCGTGACGAGCTGCCGTACGACGGTGCCGCGTTCGTCGGCCGGGACGACGTCCTGCAGGAGGTGGTCGGCGCGCTGAGTCGTCCCAGGCCCGCAGTGGTCGCTATCGACGGCATGGCCGGAGTGGGCAAGACGGCCCTCGCAGTACGGGCGGCACGGCAGCTGAGTGACGTCTATCCCGACGGTCGGCTCTTCATCGACCTGCACGGCTACACGCCGGGGAACGAACCTGTGTCGGCGCTGCAGGCGCTGGATCGGTTGCTGCGCACGCTGTCTGTGCCGGCCGACCGCATCCCGGCCGACCTGGAGGAGCGAGCGGCGCTGTGGCGGTCGGAGCTTGCTGGTCGGCGCATCCTCGTCGTACTCGACAATGCACCGGACAGTGCGGCGGTGCGTCCGTTGCTGGCCGGTAGTCCGACCTGTGGCGTGCTGGTGACCAGCCGGCGGCAGCTGACCGGTCTGGACGCGACGGCTAGGGTCGCTCTCGACGTACTGCGGCCTGCGGACGCACAGGCGTTGCTGGCTGAGATCGTTGGACCGGACCGGGCTGGTGACTCAGCAGCTGCTGCGGCTGTGGTGAGCCAGTGCGGCCATCTGCCGCTGGCGATCCGGGTGGCCGGATCGCGGCTGCGGCACAGGCCGAGCTGGACGATCGAGCACCTGAGCAAACGGCTGGACGCGGAGGACAGACGGCTCGCGGAGCTGAGCACGGACAGTGGCGGGGTCTCCCCCGCCTTTGCCTTGTCCTACGAGCATCTGCCGCCGGACCAGCAGCGCTTCTTCCGGTTGCTCGGCGCGATGACCGGCCAGGACATCGAGCTGTATGCCGCGGCCGCGCTGGCCGACGTGGACCCCTTAGAGGCAGAGGACCTGCTGGAGCAGCTCGTAGACGCGAACCTGTTGCTGCAGCTGCATCCCGGGCGGTTCCAGTTCCACGACCTGCTACGGCAGTACGCACGGACGCTGGAGCCGGACACGTCGGCTTTGGAGCGCTTGCTGGACTACTACCTCTACGCGACGGCAGAGGCCAGTGCGGTGATCTTCAGCAGCCGGCTGCATCCCCTACCTACGCCGGCGCCAGTCCGGGTGCCGACGTTCGCGTCGGTGGCCGCAGGGTTGCAGTGGATCGATACCGAGGGGGCGAACGTGCTGGAGACCATCCGGTTCGCCGAGTCGAGCGGTGAGCTGGAGCGGGCGTGGCGGACGGGTCTGGCGATCGCGTCGTGCTTCTTCCAGCGTGGGCAGGTCTACGAGATGGACGAGGCGCTGCAGCTCGCGTTGCGGGCCGCCGTACGCGACTCCGATCCGGAAGCCGAGTCGCGGGTGCTGTTGTCGATCGGCAGCCTCGGTCGGTACCGGCTGGGTGCCGAGGCGAGCCTGCAGACGTTGCAGGAGGCCCGGCGCAGGCTCCCGGCCGACGCGGATCCGACGCTGCGGGCCCGGTTGCTCGCGTCGATCGGTTACAGCCTGGCGAAGCTCAGCCCGGACGCGGAGGCGATCGCCGTACTCAACGAGGCACTGGTGGTGGCGCGGCAGGCTGGTGATCCGAGCAGCGAGGCGCGGGTGCTCGCGTATCTCGGGGTGACGTACGGCGACCGGTTGGCGTTTGCGGACGCGCTGGCGGCGTACGAGGAGTCGCTGCGGATCGCAGACGCGGGCGGGGACATCGCCGTACAGCCTGAGGTGCTGAACGGGATTGGTGAGTGTCTGCTCGACCTGGGTCGGGTGGACGAGGCTGTGGCGGCGCTGACGCGCGCTCAGCAGCTCGGGATGGAGCGTGGGTCCGACTACAGCCTCATCTACACCTACGCGTTCCTCAGTACGGCGTACACGCGGCAGGAGCGGTGGGTGGAGGCGCTCGACGTCGGGCGGAAGTCGTTGGAGCTCGCGCTGGAGAGTGACTCGGCGCTGTCGCAGCAGAACGCGCACCTGCGGCTGGCAGAAACCCTGCTGGCGAAGGGCGAGCTGGCCGCGGCCCGTCCGCATTTCGCACGGGCGCTGGAGCTCGCACTGGACGACGGACAGGAGTCCATGGTGGTCCGCGCCGCCGGTGGACTGGAGCGGACGACTCCTGCGGCGTGATGTGGTTCGCTGGTGCGGTGCGGAAAGTCTGTGGGGTTCTGGCCGCCGTATTGCTGTCGGTGGCGGCCTGTAGCGACGTACCCGCCAAGGTCGACGCTCCTGCCCCTTCGCCAACGTCGGCGTCTCCTACGCCAACACCTCCTCCGCCGCCCGCAGACGGCGATCTGCCGCGCGGCGGGCGGGTCCTGTTCCCGAAGTACCAACTGGTTGGTTACGTCGGTCTGCCGGGCTCTCCTGCGCTCGGGCCGTTGGACAGGGACCTCGACGCGAAAGCAGCGAAGCTGGAGAAGCTCTCGCAGGCGTACGCCGGTGGACGTACGCCGCAGCCGGTGCTGGAGCTGATCGCGGTGGTCGCCAAGGGGTCACGCGGGAAGGACGGAATGTTCCGCGGCCGGCTCGACGACGCCGCGATCGAGCGGTACCTCGCGGTCGCGCGGAAGCACAAGATGCTGCTGCTGCTCGACCTCCAGCCCGGCCGGGCGAAGATCCTGCCGGAGGTGAAGCGGCTGGAGCGCTGGCTGAAGGAGCCGGACGTCGGCCTGGCGTTCGATCCCGAGTGGGCGGTCGGCCCGGGTCAGGTGCCGGGCCGCGTCTT
This sequence comes from Kribbella sp. NPDC026611, assembly GCF_040638345.1. Classification (NCBI taxonomy): domain Bacteria; kingdom Bacillati; phylum Actinomycetota; class Actinomycetes; order Propionibacteriales; family Kribbellaceae; genus Kribbella; species Kribbella sp. NPDC026611. Next base: position 101,656 of record NZ_JBEZYC010000007.1, on the reverse strand, counting down.
CGGCCACACCACGGGCGCTGAGCTCGACAGCATCGCGTCGTACCTCTCCGGCTTGGTGCAGGCCAACGACTTGCCCGAGAAACCGTTCGTCTTCCACCAGCTCTCCACCCGCATCGTCTCCAACGAGCAGGCGCTCACGAAGCACCCCGGCGTGGTCATCATCAAGTCCGTCGACGGCATCGGCGCCGCCGAGGACAAGCTCAAGACGTGGACCAAACTCACCGCGAAGCTCGCACCCGCCGTCCACCCCGGCTTCAAACTCTTTTACGAGGAAGACACCCGCCACGGCCCCCTGATGACCCCCACCCAGGTCCTGGCCCTCGAGCCCCGCCCGGAGTTCGTGGTCTACGAGTAAACGCAGGTTTCAACCGGGTGTTGGGTGGGAACTAACTGTGCGGGTACAGAGGAGTGCCTGTGGGCTGAGCGCGGAAAGTGTGTGAAATGACCGGTAGTTGGTATGCCGCGATCGACCGGGTCAGGGCCTACTGGATGGTGAACGGCGCGCGGGCCGAACTGGTTGCCGCGGGCATCTTGTTGGTACTCGCGGTGCTGGTGTTCGGTCTGAACGCCACGCTGGACTAGGAAATTCTGCGGCCGGTCGCGAATCTGTTGCGGCCGGCCAGGTCCTGGTGGTCGCGGACCTCGGTGAACAGACCGGTGGCGGCGAAGACGGCCGGGGCTGATTCGCCCTGGACATCGGCGTGTTCGCAGGCGAACCAGCCGTCGGGCTTGAGCAGCCGGCCGGCAGTGGCGGCGACAACCTTGATCTCGTCGAGCCCGTCGTCACCCGACCAGAGCGCGAGCGCCGGGTCGTGGTCCCGCACCTCGGCGGTGACGGACTCCCAGGCGGTCAGCGGGATGTACGGCGGGTTGGAGATCACCGCGTCCACGAGCCCGTCGAGCTCCGGCAGACACCCGTCGATGTCCCCTTCGTGCAGGATCGCCCCGGTCCCCGCCAGGTTCCGCCGGGCCCACGGAATCGCCTCCGCCGACAACTCGACCGCATGTACGACGCTGTCCGGCCGCTCGGTGGCGACCGCGCCCGCAATCGCCCCTGACCCGCTGCACAGATCCACCACCAGCGGATCCTTCACGCCCGCGATCCGCTCCAACACCCACCCGACCATCACCTCGGTCTCCGGCCGAGGCACAAACACCCCCGGCCCCACCGCCAGCTCCCGGTACCGAAACGCCGCGGTCCCGGTCAGATGCTGCAGAGGCTCCCGAGCCGCACGCCGACCAACCAACTCCTGGAACCGGGCCAGCTGCTCCGAGGTGGGATCGCTCAGGTGCAGCCGGCTCGAGTTGGTCACGAAGGCCAGCAGTTCAGCGGCGTCGTACTCAGGCGACGCGACCCCCGCAGCCGCCAGCCTCTCCGCGGCGTCGGCCACCAACGTGCGCGTGCTCACTTGGACTCGACGGCCTCTAGACGGGCGGTGAGGTCGGCTTCGGTGAGGGCTTGGATGACCGGGGCCAGGTCGCCGCCCAGGACCTGGTCGAGGTTGTGGGCCTTGTAGCCGACGCGGTGGTCGGAGAAGCGGTTCTCCGGGAAGTTGTAGGTACGGACGCGCTCGGAGCGGTCCACCGTGCGGATCTGCGAGCGGCGCGCGTCGGACGCCTCCTGGTCGGCGGCCTCCTGAGCAGCGGCCAGCAAACGGGCCCGCAGTACCCGCATCGCCTGCTCGCGGTTCTGCAGCTGCGACTTCTCGTTCTGCATCGACACCACGATGCCGGTCGGGAGGTGGGTGATCCGGACCGCGGAGTCGGTCGTGTTCACGCTCTGCCCACCCGGTCCGGACGACCGGAACACGTCGATCCGCAGGTCGTTCTGGTCGATCTCGACGTCGACGTCCTCGGCCTCCGGCAGCACCAGTACGCCGGCCGCGGAGGTGTGGATCCGCCCCTGCGACTCGGTCACCGGCACCCGCTGGACCCGGTGCACCCCGCCCTCGAACTTCAGCTTCGCGTACGGCGCCTCGCCCGGCTCCGGCGTCCCCTTCGCCTTCACCGCGACCGTGACCGACTTGTACCCGCCCAGGTCGGACTCGGCCGAGTCGAGCACCTCGGTCTTCCAGTTCTGCGACTCGGCGTACTTCAGGTACATCTTCAGCAGATCGCCGGCGAACAGCGCCGACTCCTCGCCGCCCTCGCCGGCCTTGATCTCGAGGATCGCGTCCTTGTCGTCGTTGGGGTCACGCGGAACCAGCAGCATCTGCAGCTTCTCGGTCAGCTCGTCGCGGCGGGCGGCCAGCCGGGTCGCCTCCTCGGCGAACGACGGGTCCTCGGACGCGAGCTCGCGGGCCGCCTCGATGTCGTCCCCGGTCTGCAGCCACTCGTCGTACGTGCGCACGACGGGCGCGAGTCCGGCGTACCGCTTGCCGACCCGTCGCGCGTTGGCCTGGTCGGAGTGCAGCTCCGGATCGGACATCTGCCGCTCCAGCTCGGCGTACTCCGCCTTCAATGTCTCAACCGCTTCGAACATGCCGCACTCCTCCTCTCGGGAACCCCTGACAACACAAACCGCGCGCCGGTTCCGCCCCTGGGGCAGAACCGGCGCGCGGCAAGGAAGCTACTTCTTGGCGTACCGCTTCTCGAAGCGGGCCACCCGGCCACCGGTGTCGAGGATCTTCTGCTTGCCGGTGTAGAAGGGGTGGCACTGCGAGCACACGTCCGCGTGGATCACGCCGTTCTCCGCGGTGGAGCGGGTCTGGAACGTGGCCCCACAGGTGCAGGTCACCGTGGTGTCGACGTACGTCGGGTGGATGTCGCTCTTCACAACAGTCTCCTAGGAATCAGGTGCCCCGGGTCGCCCACACGGTGCGAACGTGAACCGGAACCGACAGACCAGTTTGCCACCCGAAGGCGGCAAACTGGTAATCGAGGTCGATCAGTCGCCGTTGGTGGTGCTGTGGGTGGTGCCGGTCGACGGCGTGGTCTTGTTGACCTGGAGCAGGAACTCGATGTTCGACTTGCTCTCCTTGAGCTTGCCGATCAGCAGCTCCAGCGCCGCCTGGCCGTCCAGGGCGGACAGCACCCGGCGCAGCTTCCAGACCACCTGGGTCTCGTCCTTCGACATCAGCAGCTCCTCGCGGCGGGTGCCGGAGGCGACGACGTCGATGGCCGGGAAGATCCGCCGGTCGGCGAACTCGCGGCGCAGCCGGAGCTCCATGTTGCCGGTGCCCTTGAACTCCTCGAAGATCACCTCGTCCATCTTCGAGCCGGTCTCGATCAGCGCGGTGGCGAGGATGGTCAGCGAGCCGCCGTCCTCGATGTTCCGGGCCGCACCGAAGAACCGCTTCGGCGGGTACAGCGCCGACGAGTCGACACCGCCGGACAGGATCCGCCCGCTGGCCGGCGCCGCGATGTTGTACGCACGGCCCAGCCGGGTGATCGAGTCGAGCAGCACGACCACGTCGTGACCGAGCTCGACCAGCCGCTTGGCCCGCTCGATCGCCAGCTCCGCGACCGTGGTGTGGTCGTCGGCCGGCCGGTCGAACGTCGAGGCGATGACCTCGCCCTTGACCGTCCGCTGCATGTCGGTGACCTCTTCGGGCCGCTCGTCCACCAGCACGACCATCAGGTGCACTTCGGGGTTGTTCGTGGTGATCGCGTTCGCCAGCGCCTGCAGCACCATCGTCTTGCCGGCCTTCGGCGGCGACACGATCAGGCCGCGCTGGCCCTTGCCGATCGGGCTGACGATGTCGACGATCCGGGTGGTGAGCACGCCGGGCTCGGTCTCCAGGCGGAGCCGCTCGGTCGCGTACAGCGGGGTCAGCTTGTTGAAGTCCTGCCGCTGCTTGGCGACCTCCGGGTCCGCACCGTTCACGGTGTCGATCCGGACCAGCGGGTTGAACTTCTCCTTGCGCTCACCCTCTTGCGGTTGCTTCACCGCACCGGTGATCGCGTCACCCTTGCGCAGGCCGTAGCGCTTCACCATCGAGAGCGCGACGTACACGTCGTTCGGGCCGGGCAGGTAGCCGCTGGTCCGGACGAACGCGTAGTTGTCGAGCACGTCGAGGATGCCGGCCGCGGGGACGAGGATGTCGTCCTCGCTGATCGTTGGCTCCGGGTCGAACCGCTCGCCACGACCGCGGTTGCGGGTGTTGTCCCGCCCGGTGTCGCGGCCACCGTCGCGGCCGCCGGTCTGGTTGTCGCGCGGGTTGCGGTCGCGGTCGCGGCCCCGGCGGCGGCGGCGACGACTGTCGCCTTCCTCGCCGCGGTCGTTCTGGTCCTGCTGCCGGTTCCGCTGGTCGCCACGGCTGTCGCGGTCACCCCGGTTGTCCCGGTTGGTGTCGCGGTCGCGGTTCCCGTCCCGGTTGGTGTCCCGGTTCTGGTCGTCGCGGTCGCGGGTGTTCTCGCGGTTGCCGTCGCGGGTGTTGTCCCTGGTGTTGTCGCGGCCGTCCCGGTTCTCCCGGTTGGCGTCGCGGTTGCGGCTGTCGCGGCCCTGGTTGTCCCGGCCGCGGTTGGCGTCGCGGTTGCGGCCCGCATTCGGGTCGCGGTCCTCGCGCTCGTCGGTCCGCTCCTCGGAGCGGCTCTCGACCACCACCTCGGCGGTCGCCGCACCGTTCTGAGCCGTACCGTTCTGGGCGGCACCGTTCTGAGCGGCGGTCCCGGTCTGAGCGGCCGCCGGCGCCTCGACCGGCGCGGTCGCGGTGGCCGCGGCGGCGCCGTTCTGCGGGGAGTCGCTCTGTGCTTCCTTCTGGGCGGCAGCGCGGGTCCGGCGGCTGCCGCCCTCGCGCTTCGCCGGCGCCTCGGCGGCCTTGGCCGCGGGCGCATCGGTGGCCTCGTCGAGCGTCGGCTGACTCGCCTTCGCCCGGGATCCACCGGTCGAGCCGCCCGCGGGAGATCCCGTCTGAGCGGCCTTGATCGCCTCGATCAGCTGGCCCTTGCGCAGCGCGCCGGTGCCCTTGATGCCGAGCGTCCCGGCGAGCTGCTTGAGCTCGGGGAGCAGCATGCCCTCGAGGCCGCCTCCAGCCTTACGGCGACGCGCGGTAGTAGGCGCGGCGTCCCCGCTGGAGGCTTCAACAGTTTCTGTCACGTGAGGTCCTTCCCACACGGATCGTCGATGTCCAGCACGGCTCATCGACCAGTTTCATCACCCACGACCGACGAAAACGGCACGCGGGGGTTCAAGAGGCTCTCGCTCGATCTGAGTCCCCCCGGACTTCTCCGACGCAGGCGGCGCAAGGTCACATCCACAGGAGGGTCGCCACACAACACAGGGTGCCGGGAGCACAGCCCGGATCGTGACGAGAGTTCACCGATCACCTGGAGGGGATCGGGTGAGTCGAGACTAGCACCACTACGGGTCGATCTGCCGACTCGGGGGCTAAAACGCGTGTCAGTGCGGATACATTCCCGCCGCTAGCCCGCTTCCATGGACCAGACCTGTACGCCGACTGGATCGATTCCCAGCTCGTACTTCGTCCAGCCGTCCGGCGGCTCCGGCGTACTGCGGTAGAACTGGCTCTGACCAGCGGCTTTGCCCGTAGGGGCAGGGGTTTCGCCGAGTACGGCGACGGTCGGTCCGGCGCCGCTGACGATGGCCGCGAGCCCGCTGCCGCGCAGCTTGTGCACGAGCGCGAGGCTCTCCGGCATCGCCGGTTCGCGGTACTCCTGGTGCAGCCGGTCCTCGGTCGCGGTGAGCAGCAACTCGGGCCGTCCGGTCATCGCGGCGACCAGCAACGCGGACCGGCCGGCGTTGGCCGCGGCGTCGGTGTGGGGAACAACGCTGGGTAGCAACCCGCGCGCCTCTTTGGTCAGCACGCGGTTGTCCGGTACATAGGCAACCGCAGCCAGTCCGGCCGCCGGCTCCAGACGAACCGCGCGGCCGGTTTCGCCTTCCGTCCAAGCGATCGTGAAGCCGCCGAGGGCAGCCGCGGCGACATTGTCGGGGTGCCCCTCGAGCTCGTTCGCGAGGACGACGAGACGCTCGCGATCCACCGGCTCTCCGGCCAGTCCGTACGCCGCCGCGAGCCCGCCGACGATCGCGGCCGACGACGACCCCAGCCCGCGCCCGTGCGGGATCCGGTTCTCGCAACGCAGCGAGAATCCGGGCACCGGGACGCCGAGCGCCTCGAGGCCGGCCCGGATCGAGCGCACCACGAGGTGCGACTCGTCCAGGGCCAGCTCGCCTTCGCCCGATCCGGTCACGGTGACCGTGATCCCGGAACCACCCGGCGTCACGATCAGGTCGTCGTACAACGTCAGTGCCAGCCCGAACGCGTCGAAGCCCGGACCGAGGTTGGCGCTGGTCGCCGGGACCCGCACCCGCACCTGGTCACACGGCCGCCGCTCGGCGTCTGCTTTGTCCGGCGAACCCATCAGGCGAGACCTGCGACGCGCGCCACGGCGTCGGTGTCGGCCGGTGTGACCGGCGACTCGTCCATCGTGACGTGGGCGAGCGCGGTGTCGATGTCCTTCAGCCCGTGACCGGTGACAGTGATGACGACCGTCGAGCCACCCGGCAGCCAGCCCTGCGCCTTCGCGTGCAGCAGACCGGCGACGCCGGCCGCGGACGCCGGCTCGACGAACACGCCTTCGCGCGCCGCGAGCTCACGCTGCGCGGTCAGGATCTGATCGTCGGTGACCATCTCGATCCGGCCGCCCGACTCGTCCCGCGCGGCCTCGGCCAGTGTCCAGGACGCCGGATTCCCGACCCGGATCGCGGTCGCCGCGGTGTCCGGCTGCTCGACGATCGCGCCGCGGACGATCGGCGCCGCGCCTTCGGCCTGGAAGCCCCACAGCTGCGGGGTCTTCGAGGCGAGCTTGTCCTTGGCGTACTCCAGGTACCCCTTCCAGTACGCCGAGATGTTGCCCGCGTTGCCGACCGGCATCAGGTGCAGGTCCGGGGCGTCGCCGAGCGCGTCGCAGACCTCGAACGCCGCGGTCTTCTGGCCCTCGAGCCGGACCGGGTTGACCGAGTTCACCAGGGCGACCGGGTAGTTCTTGCCGAGCTCCCGGACGATCCGCAGGCAGTCGTCGAACCCGCCGTCGATCTGCACCAGCTTCGCGCCGTGCACGACGGCCTGGGCCAGCTTGCCCTTCGCGATCCGGCCGGCCGGGATCAGCACCAGCGGCACCATCCCGGCGCGGACGGCGTACGCCGCGGCCGACGCCGAGGTGTTGCCGGTCGACGCGCAGACGACGGCCTTGTCACCGGCCTGGGCCGCCAGCGAGATCGCCACCGTCATCCCGCGGTCCTTGAACGAGCCGGTCGGGTTGTTGCCCTCGACCTTCAGCCAGACCTCGCACCCGGTCTGCTCGCTCAGCCACTGCGCGGCCACCAGCGGCGTCCCGCCTTCGCCGAGCGTGACCACCGGCGTGTCTGCCGACACGGGAAGCCGGTCCCGATACTCCTCGATCACGCCCTGCCACTGGTGAGCCATAGCTCTACTCGCCTTCTACCCGCATCACACTGCTGACTTCCCGAACGATGTCCATGTCCCGCAGGGCCTCCACGGTCGCGGACAACGCGGCGTCGGTCGCGGTGTGGGTGACCACCACCAGCTGCGCGTCGCTGCCCCGGCCCTCCTGGCGCACGGTCTGGATCGACACGTCGTGCTCCGAGAAGGCGTGGGCCACCGCCGCCAGCACACCGGCCTTGTCGGCCACGTCCAGCGACACGTGGTAGCGGGTCATCGCGTCGCCCATCGGGCGGACGGCCCGCTGGGTGTACGACGACTCGCCGACCCCCGGCACGCCCTTGAGCCGGTTGCGCGCGGCGGACACCAGATCCCCGAGGACGGCACTGGCCGTCGGGGCGCCGCCGGCACCACGACCATAGAACATCAACCGGCCGGCTGCCTTGCTTTCCACGAACACGGCGTTGTACGCGTCCCGAACACTGGCCAACGGGTGCGTGACCGGGATCATCGCCGGGTAGACCCGGGCGCTCACCGAGTCGGTCGCCTCGTCCAGCTCGCAGATCGCCAGCGACTTCACCACGCAGCCCATCTCGCGGGCCGAGGCGATGTCGGTCGCGCTCACCTCGGTGATGCCCTCGCGGTGCACGTCGGCGATCGAAACCCTGGTGTGGAAGGCGAGACTGGCCAGCAGCGCGGCCTTCGCGGCCGCGTCGAAGCCCTCGATGTCGGCGGTCGGGTCGGCCTCGGCGTACCCGAGGGCCTGGGCCTCCTCGAGCGCTTCGTCGAAGCCGGCGCCGGTGCTGTCCATCTTGTCGAGGATGTAGTTCGTGGTGCCGTTGACGATGCCCATCACCCGGATCACGTCGTCGCCGGCGAGCGACTCGCGCAGCGGCCGAAGGATCGGGATCGCGCCGGCGACGGCGGCCTCGAAGTACAGGTCGCGCTGGTACTTCTCCGCGGCCGCGAACAGCGTCGGGCCGTCCTCGGCGAGCAGGGCCTTGTTGGCGGTGACGACCGAGGCACCGTGCTCGAGCGCGCTGAGGATCAGGCTGCGAGCGGGCTCGAGACCGCCGATGACCTCGATCACCAGGTCCAGGTCACCGCGGGAGACCAAGGCCTGCGCGTCAGTGGTGATCAGGCTCGGGTCGACGGCGATGTCGCGCTCACGGCCGGCGCGCCGGACCGCGATGCCCGCGATCTCGAGCCGGGCGCCGACGCGGGCCGCCAGGTGGTCCGCCTGCTCGGTCAGGATCCGCACCACTTCGGTGCCGACCACTCCGCAACCGAGCAGGCCTACCTTCAGAGGTTTGTCGTCGTTCACTCGCGGGCCCCCATGTCGAGGAGAAGCAGGTCGTCTTCGGTCTCACGGCGCACCAGGACGCGCGTCCGGCCGTCCTTGACCGCGATCACCGGTGGCCGCGGCACGTGGTTGTAGTTGCTCGCCATCGACCGGCAGTAGGCGCCGGTACCCGGGACGGCGATCAGGTCGCCGGGCCGCACGTCGGAGGGCAGGAACTCGTCCTTCACCACGATGTCGCCGGCCTCGCAGTGCTTGCCGACGACGCGGGCGAGCGTCGGGTCGGCGTCGGAGTACCGGTTGGCGATCGTGCAGGAGTAGTCGGCGTCGTACAGCGCGGCGCGGATGTTGTCGCTCATCCCGCCGTCGACGGACACGTACGTCCGGGCGGCGCCGGCGTCGAGCTCGACCTCCTTGACGGTGCCGACCGAGTAGACCGTGCACATCGCCGGGCCGACGATCGCGCGCCCGGGCTCGATCGAGACCTTCGGTACGTCGACCTCGAACGCGCGGCACTCGTGCTCGACGATCTTGCCCATCTCGGTCGCCAGCTGCGCCGGGTCGGACGGGTCGTCCTGCGTGGTGTACGCAATGCCGAACCCACCGCCGAGGTCGAGCTCGGGCATGTCCACGCCGAGCTCGTCGGAAACCCTTGCGTGCAAGGCGATCACGCGCTTCGCCGCGATCTCGAACCCGGACGAGTCGAAGATCTGCGAGCCGATGTGCGAGTGCAGCCCGAGCAGCTCGAGCTCGGGCGCTTCGTTGATCCGGGCAACGGCTTCGAAGGCCGCGCCGGAGGTGATCGAGAAGCCGAACTTCTGGTCCTCGTGCGCGGTCGCGATGTACTCGTGGGTGTGCGCCTCGACCCCGGCCGTCACCCGGACCATCACCGGTGCCGTCGTACCGCGCTCGCGGGCCAGCTCGATCAGCCGGGTGAGCTCGTACTGCGAGTCGACGATGATCCGGCCGACGCCGGCGTCCAGCGCGCGGGCCAGCTCGGACTCGGACTTGTTGTTGCCGTGGAAGCCCAGCCGCTTCGGGTCGGCACCGGCCCTGAGCGCGACGGCCAGCTCTCCCCCACTGCAGATGTCGAGGTTCAGGCCCTCTTCCATGATCCAGCGGACGACCGTCGTGCAGAGGAAGGCCTTGCCGGCGTAGTAGACGTCGAAGGCCTTGAACGCGTGCTTGAACGCGCGGGCCCGCATCCGGAAGTCGTCCTCGTCCAGGACGAAGGCCGGGCTGCCGTGCTCGGCGATCAGGTCGCGGACGTCGACGCCACCGACGACCAGCGAGCCCTCGGCGGTCTTCTTGGCCGTGGTCGACCAGAGCGCGGTGACCAGGTCGTTGGTGTCCCGCGGCGCGCGCAGCCAGGGCGGTGCCCGGTGGCCGATGTCGGCGTGCAGCGCGCCCGCCTCGTGCGCCCTCACATCCGCTCCGGTGCGGAGACGCCGAGCAGGTCGAGCCCGTTGGCGAGCACGGTCCGGGTCGCGGAGACCAGGGTCAGGCGAGCCTTGTGCACCGGCTCCACCTCCTCGTCGCCGCGCGGGAGCACGCGGCAGCTGTCGTAGAACTTGTGGAACGCGCTCGCGGTGTCCTCGAGGTAGCGCGCGATCCGGTGCGGTTCGCGCAGCTCGGCGGCGGTCGCGACGACGCGCGGGAAGTCGGCCAGCGCACGGAGCAGGTCGCCCTCGCGCTCGTGGCTGAGCAGGCCGGGGTCGAACTCGTCCAGCTTGATGCCGAGCTCGTCCGCGTTCCGCAGGATCGAGGCGAGCCGGGCGTGCGCGTACTGGACGTAGTACACCGGGTTCTCGCTGGCCTGACGGGTCATCTCCTCGATGTCCAGGGTCAGCGGAGAGTCGGCCGGGTACCGGCAGAGGGTGTAGCGGAGGGCGTCGACGCCGCCCTCCTCGACCAGCTCGGCCAGCGTGACGATGGTGCCGGCCCGCTTGGACAGCCGCATCTCCTCGCCGCCCTTGAGGATCTTGACCAGCTGGCCGATCAGGATCTGGATGTTGTGCTCCGGGTCGTCACCGGCGCAGGCCGCGATCGCCTTCAGCCGGTTCACGTACCCGTGGTGGTCGGCGCCGAGCAGGTAGATACAGGTCTCGAAACCGCGCTCGCGCTTGTTCACGTAGTACGCCGCGTCGGAGGCGAAGTACGTCGGCTCACCGTTCGACCGGATCAGCACCCGGTCCTTGTCGTCGGTGAAGTCCGTGGTCCGCATCCACAGCGCGTCGTCGGCCTCGTAGAGGTGGCCCTGCTCGCGGAGCTTGGCGATCGCGTGGTTGACGCCGTCCTGCTCGTGCAGGCTGCGCTCGGAGAACCAGACGTCGAACTTGGTCCGGAAGTGCTCGAGCTGGTCCTGCTGCTCCTTGAGCTGGCGCTCGTACCCCGCCTCGCGGAACGCGACCAGCTGCTCGTCCTCCGGCAGGCTCAGGATGTCGGGGACCTCGGCGACGATCCGCTGGGCGAGGTCGATGATGTACTCGCCGTGGTAGCCGTCCTCGGGGATCTGGTGCCCGTGCGCGGCGGCCCGCAGGCTCTCGCCGAACTTGTCCATCTGGTTGCCGCGGTCGTTGATGTAGAACTCGCGCGACACGCTCGCCCCGGCCGCGGTCAGCACGCGGGCCAGCGCGTCGCCGACGGCCGCCCAGCGGGTGTGGCCGAGGTGCAGCGGACCGGTCGGGTTGGCCGAGATGAACTCGAGGTTGATCGCCCGGCCCTGGAGGCTGTCGCTGGTCCCGTACGCCGGGCCGGCGTCCAGGATCGACTGCGCGACCTTGCCCTGGGCATCGGCCGCCACCCGGAGGTTGATGAAGCCGGGGCCGGCGATGTCGACGGCGGTGATCGCCTCGTCGTCGCGGAGCTTGGCGGCGAGCAGCTCGGCGAACTGGCGCGGGTTGAGGCCGGCCCGCTTGCCGAGCTGCATGGCGACGTTGGTCGCGTAGTCCCCGTGCTCGGGGTTCTTGGGTCGCTCGACCTTCAGCTCGCGCGGCAGCCCGCCCTCGACGGTGATCGAGCCGTCGTCGGCGAGCGCGGCCAGGGCCTGCAGGATCTTCTCAGCGAGCTGTTCCGGAGTCACCGCCTCAGCCTAATGGGCTCGGGCGCTAACCCTTGACTCGCTATCCACAGCCCGGTACGGCGACCTACCCGGCACTCACCGTGATGTGGCTGTTGCGGACCAGCGGGGTGTCCCAGGCGGCCGGCTTGCCGTCGACCGTGATCTTCAGGTCCTTGCACGCGTCCCCGAGGCACTTCGCGTCGTACTTCACGCCCCAGAGGGTGAAGAACTGGGCCAGCGTGGGGTGCTCGTCGGCCTTCTTGGCCTCCACCCAGACCACCCCGTCGGTCGTGTGCGTGTGGACGGCGGCCTGCTCGGCGCGCAGCTTGTCGACGCCGATCCCGGCCGCGACCTGCACCGGCTTGCCGTCCACGGTGACAGCGAGGTGCACCGTGTACGGCGAGGGGCCGGAGAAGTCGAGCGGGAGCCGCTCGAACCCGGCCTTGTCGATGTAGGACACCGCATCCCGCGGAGCGTCCCAGGGCGGCGCCCCGGTCCGCAGGTCCGCCGCGGCGGGCGCGGCCGGCCCCGAGCAGGCACTACTCACCAAGAGAAGGGCCGCAGCCGCCCCGCACCACCAACCTGCTCTCACAGGGAGCCAGATTGCCATGTGGTGGGAGGGTCGACTGCGGCCGGGGGTTGTCAGCGCTCGGACGGCATCAGGATCCAGAGCACGATGTAGATCAGGAACTGTGGGCCGGGCAGGAGGCAGCTGACCACGAAGATCAGGCGCATCGTGTTGGCGGAGATTCCGAACCGGCGAGCCAGTCCGGAGCACACACCGCCGATCCAGCGATCGTTTGACGGGCGAACCAGAGTGCTTGCCATGATTGCGTTTTTCCTTTCCACCGTTGGGCTTACGTCCACTATGACGGCGGCCGGACCGGTTCTGCTCCCTCCCACACCGGGTTCCAGGGTCGGGTCAGGGTGTCCCCGTAACCCTTTGGTAGCAGCTTCAGCGCTGGAAGCGGTAGGTCTTGCTGTCGATGCCGACGCAGATGCTCGGCGACATCACCACGACCCGCAGCGTGGCGTCCGGCTCGTAGTAGTCGATGCCCTCGACCTCGAACTCACCGGAGCAGCCGCTCTTCAGCGGGAGCTGTCCCAGCGAGGTCACGTGACCGGTGACGTCGGTGGAGCCGACCGGGCCGGACAGGTCCACCTGCAGCAGCGGCTTCGTCGTACCGAACAGGGTCCCGGCCGGGTCGTCGGACGAGCAGAGCAGCTGGGTCGCGGTGACGAAGTCACAGCCCTGTACGTCGCGGACCTGGTGGTCCAGGCGGACCGCAGCGGCATACGGGAGGTTCTTGGTCGGGTCGGTGGCGGCTACCCCCGGCATGGGGAGGACGAGCAGGCGGTCCATGGTCCCCCACTCCCCCGTCACCATCCACTGGGCGTCCGGGGAGACGGCGGCGAAGCTGTTGTTCAGCGCCTCCCACGGCTCGAGGGCGTGCACGTAGTTGGCGTAGGTGCCGGCAGGCGACTGGACGCGGTACAGCTTCCCGCCGCGGTCGTCTCGCTGGTACGGCTCGACGTACCAGCCCTTGGCGGCACCCGGGTCACCGACATGGTTCCAGCCACGGACCAGCAGGTCGGACGGGATCGTACCGACCCCGGTGTAGCGGTACTGCGTTGTAGCGCCACGCGTGACCGTGGCGAGCCCCTGACTTTCGTCCAGCGGGCGAGCGTTGTCGGACCCGACGACACGCCAGCCGGTGACGGCGTGGGCCTGGGTGGGTAGAAGGAGGGCGGCTAGCACGAGAGCAAGAGAAATCCCCAGTTTGCGCATGCCCGCGTTGTAGCACCTCAATTCGGGTTTTGGATGAACTTCCTGCTACTGTTCTGCTCGTTCCTGAGCCCCCGTAGCTCAGGGGATAGAGCACCGCCCTCCGGAGGCGGGTGCGCAGGTTCGAATCCTGCCGGGGGCGCGACCGATCTGGCCGATCCTTGTGCGCGGAGCGCGCACCTGGGATCGGTCGCTGTGTTTGTGGGGGCCAAGCCCCCACACCCCGGCCGGAGGGGCTTCGCCCCCCGGACCCCCCGGGTGGTGTCGCCCGTCAGGTGATGCGTGAGGCGGACTGGCAGTACGTCCACATCGCCCGCAGGCGCGCCGGGTCCGTGTGCGTGGTCGGGAGATAGTGCGTGGGGCGGATTCGTCTGTCGTGCCAGAACCTTCCGGTTGGTGGTGCCGGCTCTGTCGCGGCCAGCCAAACCGCTGTATCCGCGCCCTCCTCGACCGACCTGAGCAGGGGCCTGGTCAGCTTGGCGAACCCGGGCAGGGAGCTGGTCAGTCCAGGGGTATCGGACCAGCCTGGGTGCATCGTGGCGATCGTTGTGGGGGCGAAGTGGGTTGCCATCAGGGGGGTCAGTTCGACCTGGATTCGTTTGGTGCGGGCGTAGGCGGTGGCGCCTCGGTAAGGGCGGTCTGTGTACTCCGGGTCTTCGGGGAGGGGTTGGGTGTACATGCCGCCTGAGGCTATGAAGATCACTCGGGCTGTGGGCTTGAGGAGTTCGGTCAGTAGGAGTGGGCCTAGTACGTGGGTGGCGAGGGTCAGTTCGTGGCCTTGGGGAGATTCCTTGCGTTTGGCGGGGAGGACGCCTGCGTTGTGGATCAGGATGTCTGGGGTGGTGGCTTGTTGGGCGTAGAGGCGGATCGCGTCCAGGTCTGAGACGTCGCACTCGTCGACGATGAACTCGGCGTCGGGTTGCGCTTTGCGTAGCTCGCTCACGGCTGGTTCGGCTCGCGCAGCATCCCGCACCAACAGATGCACGACCGCCCCGAGCCTCCCCAGGCCGGCGGCGGTTGCTTTGCCCAGGCCTGAGGCGGCGCCGGTTACCAGGGCGCGTTTGCCGTGCAGGGAGTTTGGTGCGGGGTCGTTTGCCGGCCAGTGCCTGCTTCGTAGGCGGTAGCCGAGGGTGGTGTAGCCGGGGAGGATCAGGCGGTCCAGGACCGTATCGAGGGTGGTCATGAGACCAGGCCGCCCAGGGCGTTGCGTAGGCCTTCTTCGGCGTCGTTGCCCAGTTTGTCGAAGGGTTTGCGGAGGAAGGGTTCGGCCAGGCGGGCCAGGCCTTTGAAGGTGAACTCGGCGCGGTAGGTGACGTGGGTGAGGTGCGCGTGGGCGGTGAAAGTCATGGTGTCGCGGGCCAGCACCGTGCGGTTCTCGCCGCGGAGGACGATGCGGTGCGGGCGGTCGTGCTGCTCGACGGTGTAGCGGAGCTCGGTTTCGCGGCCGGCGAAGCGGGACAGGTTGCGGTACGTCGTACCCACACCGCCGTCGCCGGTCAGGCGGGTGGTGGTGATCGTGCCGGGGTCCCACTCCATGGTGGTTTCGAAGTCGGCCAGGTAGTCGAAGACCCGGTCAGGCGTGGCGGCTACGGTCACTTCGCGTTCGATCGTGATCATCGGATGGCCTCCGGTTGCTCGGCGGCGTGGGTGATGTTGCGTCGCATGCCACCGAAGACGACGTCGTGAAACGGGCCGACGGCGGCCCAGCAGAGCTCGCCGTGCAGGCGCCGGGCCGGCACGCGTACGTCGTAGCCGGCGGACAGCAGCTCCGGTACTAGGCGGCCGCCGGTGTAGCCGGTCGCGCCAGTGACGAGGGCTCGGGTCATCGGTCCACCAACCGCTCGGCAGCGCTCACCGGGTCGTCGTTGATGTACTCCGCGCCCACAGCAGTCGCCAGCTCGGGCGAAGCGCCCGGGCCGGCCAGCGCGAGGACCCGGCGACTGGCCAGCCGGACCAGCTCGGTGCGGATGGTGTCGAAGCGGGCGGGGTGGGATGCGGACAGCATGATCAGCTCCGGAGCGAGTGCGGCGGCAGTGCGTTCGATGTCGTTCATGGGTGAGTCAGCCCCCAGGAAGACGACCCGCCAGCCGGAGCGCCGCAGTACCAGACCGAACGACAGCAGGGCGATGTCGTGCAGCTCACCGGGCGGACAGGCGAGCAGTGCGCGCGGGCCGCGCCCTCCTCCCCAGCCTGGGGCCAGAGCGGCGAGCCGGGAGCGGATGACGTTGCTGGCGAAGTGCTCCTGGGCCACCGAGACCTCACCACGGCTCCAGCGGTCGCCCAGCTCGTGCAGGTACGGGAGGAGCACATCGCGAATCACCGCCTCGATCGTCAGGGCACCGAAGAGCTGGTCCAGGACGACATGCGCCGCCCGCTCGTCCAGCTCGTCCAGCGCAGTACGCAGGTTGTCCAGTCCGCTGGCCTGCGCCAGCTGACGGCTCACCGGATCCACCACCGGTACGGCGGGCTCGGCCAGCACCGCTCGTGCCGCCTCGGCCGCGGACAGCCCGTCCGCCAGGTGCGCCTGCATCCGGCGCACCCGGCGCAGGTCGTCGTCGGAGTACAGCCGGAAGCCGCCGGACGAGCGCGCCGGTGACAGCAGGCCGTACCGGGTCTCCCAGGCACGCAGGACGTGCTCGCTGACACCGGCGCGCTTGCTCAACGCGCCGATCCGCAGACCGCCCGGCACCGAAGTGTTCATGAGCACACTATACAAACTATAGACATACCTTAGACAACATGCCTAATCTCTAGACGAAACTTAGACAACTAGGAGGCTGCGTCGATGACTGAGTCCGTGGCCGTGATCGGTGCCGGAGTATCCGGGCTGACGGCCGCCTACCTACTCCACCGCCGGTACGACGTGACCCTGTACGAGGCCGAACCACGGCTCGGCGGCCACGCACACACCCACGACCTCACCGACCCCGATGGCCGGCCGCTCGCGATCGACACCGGCTTCATCGTCCACAACGAGCGCACCTATCCCCTGCTGCGCCGGCTGTTCACCGAGCTCGGCGTCCGGACCAAGCCGACCGAGATGAGCATGAGCATCAGCGACCCGGCCAGCGGCCTGGAGTTCGCCGGCGGCCGCGGAGCGCTCGGCATCTTCGCGCAGCGCCGTCGCCTGGTCGACGCCGGCTTCCTGACCCTGCTGGCCGAGGTACGCCGGTTCCACCGCCGCGCGGCCGGGTATGTCGCCGGCACGGACGACGAGGACCTCACGTCGCTCGGCGACTTCCTCACGGCCGAGCGCTTCAGCCCGAGCTTCACCCGGCTGTACGCCGTACCGCTCGTGTCCTGCGTGTGGTCGTGCGGAGGCGATTCGGCGCTGGCGTACCCCGCCCGCTACCTGTTCCGGTTCCTCGACCACCACGGACTGCTGGCGATCGGCGGCTCGCCGCAGTGGTTGACCGTGACCGGCGGCTCCCGGAAGTACGTCGACGCGGTCGCCGACCGGCTCGGCCCGATCCACGCGGGGCTCCCGGTGCAGACGATCCAGCGACACCCCGACGGCGTCGACATAACCGTTGCTGATGGCAACATATCGACCTTTGACCGGATGGTGCTCGCGACCCACGCCGACCAGGCGCTCGAGCTGCTCGCGGATGCGACCCCGGACGAGAAGTCGGTGCTGTCGAGGTTCGAGTACAGCCGCAACCCGACCGTCCTGCACACCGACGTCTCGTTGCTCCCGACAACGAAGCACGCGCGCGCTGCGTGGAACTACCGGGTCCGGACCGGCCACCCGCTGACGACGTACTGGATGAACCGGCTGCAGGGCCTGGAGACCGAAGAGAACTACTTAGTCACGCTGAACGGCGCCGATGCGATCGACCCGGACAAGGTGATTGCACGGATGGACTACCGCCACCCGCTCTACACGGGAGCGTCGGTCGCCGCGCAGCGCAGGCTGCCCGCACTCAACAGCGAGCGGACCGCGTTCGCCGGCGCGTACCACGGCTGGGGCTTCCATGAGGACGGCTGCCGGGCGGGAGTCGCGGCCGCTGCATCGTTCGGAGTGTCTTGGTGACCCTCCCGACCCTTCCGGCCATCGTCACGGGATCGGTGCGGCACGGCAGGGCGATTCCGATCCGGAATGCTTTCCAGTACCGCGTCTACCAGTGGTTGGTCGACCTTGACGACCTGCCGCGGGGTTTCGACCCTCGTGACCACCTCAGCGGGAACGGTCCGACCATCAAGGCTGACCTCCTCCGCTACCTGGCCACGCAGGGGATCCACTGGGACGGACAGGTCGTGATGCTGGCCAACGCCCGCGTGCTGGGCCACGTGTTCGACCCGCTGACGGTGTTCTGGTGCGTCGGCTCGCCGTACGTCGTTGCGGAGGTACACAACACGTACGGCGAGCGGCACGCGTACCTGCTCGCGCCGGACGCCGGCGGCTCCGCCGAGACCGTCAAGGAGTTCTACGTCTCGCCGTTCAACGACGTGTCCGGCGAGTACCACCTGCGCTTCGAGCTCGCGCCGGACCGGGTCCGCGTCCAGGTGACGCTGCACCGGGACGGCCGGGCGAGGTTCGGAGCCAGTTTCGAGGGGGTACCGCGACCAGCCACGCGCTGGGCGGTCCTGGCCACCAGGCTGCGGATGCCACTGATGCCACAGCGGGTGTCGGCGCTGATCCGGATGCACGGGATCTGGCTCTGGGCCCGCCGGCTCCCGGTGGCCAAGCGCCCGATCCACGAAGGAATCCGATGAGAGCACGTATCGCCCGGTTGATCGTCGACCGGATGCTTGACCAGCTGCCGGTTCGCGCGGTCTACCCGGACGGCACGGTCCGCGGCGGTGGTACACCGGACGCACCGGTACTGCGGATCGTGCGCCCGGACGCCATGTTCGAACGGCTCGCCCGCAACCCCAAGATCGGCCTCGGCGAGGCCTACATGGCCGGCGACTGGACCACCGGCGACGACACGGACCTGGGCGAGCTCCTCACGCCCTTCGCGGCCCAGGTCGCGCAGCTCGTACCGCGCTGGCTGGTCCGCTTCCGTCGCGTGGTAGACCAACGGGTTCCGTACCGACAGCGCAACACGCCGCAGGGCGCCCGCGACAACATCAGCGCGCACTACGACCTCAGCAACGCCCTGTTCGCCGCCTTCCTCGACCCTGGCATGACGTACAGCTCTGCCCTCTTCGAGAGCGACAGCGAGGACCTGGAGACGGCCCAGACCCGGAAGGTCGAGCGCATCCTCGACCTGGCGCGCGTACGTCCAGGCATCCGGCTGCTGGAGATCGGTTCCGGCTGGGGCACGCTGGCCATCGCTGCTGCGCGGCGTGGAGCGCAGGTCACCAGCATCAGCTTGTCGGCCGAGCAGATCGCCCTGGCCCACGAACGCGTCGCCGACGCCGGGCTGACCGACCTGGTCGACCTGCGGCTGCAGGACTACCGGTCCATCACCGGCACGTACGACGCGATCGTCAGCGTGGAGATGATCGAGGCGGTCGGCGCGGAGTACTGGCCGACGTACTTCGCCACGCTCGAGGCCCACCTCGCGCCGGGCGGATCGGTGGCACTGCAAGCGATCCTGATGGACCACGAACGGATGCTGGCGACCCGCAACTCCTACAGCTGGATCCAGAAGTACATCTTCCCCGGCGGCATCATCCCGTCCCGGACCGCGATCGACGAGACGCTGGCGGAGTACACCTCGCTGGTCGTCGACGCGGACCACCGCTTCGGCCAGGACTACGCCGAGACGCTGCGCCGGTGGCGACGCCAGTTCGACGCCAACTGGCCGGTGATCCGCCGACAGGGCTTCGACGAGACGTTCCGGCGGGCTTGGGAGTTCTACCTGGCCTACAGCGAGGCCGGCTTCGCCGCCGGCTACCTCGACGTCGGCCAGCTGCACCTCACTCGCCGCTTGGGAACGCGTGCCGCCGCCCACCGAGCACAGCAACCGCGGCTACGGCCAGCAGGATCAGCGACGCCCACGTGATCGACGCGGTACCGAGGGCCGCGATCAGCAGGCCACCAACCAGTCCGCCCAGCGCGATGGAACCCGAGTAGACCGTGATGGCCCCGAAGGCGAACAGGACCCACCCGGTCTGCGCCCCGAGCCCGGCCGACGGACGTGTCAGCTGTCCGGTAGCGAGACCACGGACAAGACGATGCGGTCCTTGCCCGGAGCCTCCGTCAGGTACGGCGTGATCAGCGCGTTCATCGCCTCGCGGAAAGCCTGCATGTCGCCGGCGTCGAGGTACAGGGCCAGCTGGCTGTAGCCGAGCTGGTCGATCCGGTCGTAGAACCCCTCCCCCGTCACGAACCGCTCGAAATCAGCCGTCAGCCGGCTGAACAGCATCAGGAACGCCTGCCGGTGCTGCTCCGGCGTCATCGCGCGGGCTTCCTGCTCGTCGATGCGCCCGGCGGTCGTCTGGTCCAGCGACAGCGTGCGCTCGGTCGTCCCGCGGACCTTCCGCTCGCGGACGACGGTGACGTAGCCCGCGTCGATCAGGACGGCGACGTGCCGGTAGAGCGTCGTGGTCGGGACGTCCGGCAGGTCGCGCTTCAGCTCGGTGGTGGTCAGCTCGCGGCCGAGCAGCCGCTGCGTGATCCGCCAGCGGACCGGGTGCAGCAGGACATCCGCGACCGGTGTCGACGACTGCGCCATCCGCAGCACTCCCCTCAGGGTTATTTCAGGGTCCCATTGATCCCATAGTTGGTAATAATATCTCAGGTGGAAGCAGTTGACCTCCCAACGCCCCGAGGAGAAGGTGTCGTGTCGTTTTCCCGCCGTACCCTGCTGAAATCCGCTGCCGCCGCCGTACCGCTGGCCGCCGCACCCTCCCTGTCCACTCTCCCCGCGCCGGCCACCACGGTCCGCGAACCGGCCTCGATCGGCCGGCTGGCCGAAAAGATCCAGGCCGCGATGGCGAAGTACGCCGTCCCCGGCGTCGGGCTCGGCGTCTGGTACCGCGGCCGTGAGTACGTCCGTGGGTTCGGCGTCACCAGCGTCGACACCGGTGAGACGGTGTCCGCGGACACCGTGTTCCGGATCGGCTCCACCAGCAAGACCTTCACCGGTACCGCGCTGATGCGGCTGGTCGAGCACGGCCGGATCGACCTGGACCGGCCGGCCCGCGCGTATCTGCCGGACTTCCGGACGGCCGACAAGTCGGTCTCCGACCGGGTCACGGTCCGCCAGCTGCTCAAGCACTCGGCCGGTTGGCAGGGCGACTACTTCCTGGACACCGGCGACGGCGACGATGCGCTGGCGCGGTACGTCGCCGGCATGACGGCCATCCCACAGCTCACGCCGCTCGGGCAGGTGTTCTCGTACAACAACGCCGCACTGGGCGTCGCTGGGCGGATCATCGAGGTGGTGACGGGCAAGCCGTACGAGGTGGCTACCCGCGAGCTCGTGGTCGATCCGCTCGGGCTGGACCACAGCAGGTTCTTCCGGAGCGAGCTGGGCGGCTTCAGTGTCGCGGCGTCGCACAACATCGTCGATGGCAAGCCCGTGGTCGAGCCGTCGTTCGACCGGGTGCCGCGTGGGCTGAACTCGGTCGGTGGGCTGATCTCCAGTGCCCGCGACCAGCTCCGATACGCGCGGTACCACCTGGGGCACCGTGGCTTCCCGCAGGTGCTGAGCGACCGTGGGCGGCTGTCCATGCAGGCTCACCCTGGTCCCGGTGGCACGCTGTTCGTCGAGCTGGACGGTGTGGGGATCACCTGGATGCTCCGGCCGACGCTAGAGGGTCCGAAGGTCGTGCAGCACGGTGGTGACTGGAGCGGGCAGCACTCCGGGTTCCTGTTCGTGCCGAAGCGGGACTTCGCGATCACGTTGCTCACCAACTCGGAGAGCGGTCCGCTGTTGGTCGCGGAGCTGTTCGCCGACGACTGGGCGTTGAAGGAGTTCGCCGGGCTGCACAACCTGCCCGCCGTACCGCGTCCGCTGCCGGCGCGAAAGCTGGCGGAGTACGAGGGCACCTACATCGCGCAGCAGATCGGCTTTGACGGCAAGCCGGAGAGCTTGGGCCTCGACGTCGCTGCGCAGAACGGCGAGCTGGTAGCGAGCGTGCAGGGACAGGTCGCGTTCCGCTTCCCCTTCTACCGCAGGGACTACGTGCTCGCGCTAGAGCCCGACGGGACCAACAGCCACGTCCGCGCCAGCTTCGTCCGCGGCGCCACCGGACAGGTCAACTGGCTCCGGTACGGCGGCCGCCTGTTCCGCCACCACCCGCTCGGCACCACCAAGCCGGGCCTACGCGCCGCCAACCTGCGTCACCGGGTGCTTTAGTCTGCGCTGACCATCCACAGGTGCCCGTCGGGGTCGGTGAAGGTAGCCAGGTAAGCCCAGGGCTGCTGGGTCGGTGCCGTGACCTCCTTGGCCCCGGCGGCGGCCGCCCTGGCAGCCTGCGCGTCGACAGCCTCCACGCTGTCGACGCGCAGGCTCAGGATGCACTCACTCTGCCCCTGCGCGGCAGCGGGCTGCTCCCCCAGCACCCAACCAAACCCGCCGGTGGGGATCAGCATCAGGTTGATGCCGTCAGCAAGGGCAAACTGCAGCGGCTCGGGCAGTCCGTCCGCCTCGAGCTCGTCACCAACAGGCCGAAGCCCGAGGGCCTCCTGGTAGAAGTCGTACGACCGTCGCCGGTCTTCGATGGGCAAGCAGAGAATGAATGGGTTGCTCATACCCCACCAACGAACGGGTCAGGGGCGGACAGACACTTCGTGGAGTCTTCTCTCGAGGTAGCGGCGTTCGGCGTCCGTGGTGGCCTGGGCCAGGGCCTCGCGGTAGGAGGCTGCTGCTTCGGCGGGCCGGTTCAGTCGGCGGAGGAAGTCGGCTCGGGTGGCGGCCAGGAGGTGGTAGCCGGCTAGTGGGCCTTCGGAGAGATGGTCGAGGAGGCGGAGGCCCACGGCCGGGCCATCGGACATCCCCAGCGCTACGGCTCGGTTGAGCGCTACTACGGGAGTCTGCGGGAGCTGGGCGTAGAGCGCAGCGATCTGGGGCCAGTCGGTGTCGGCCGCAGTCCGTGCTGTGGCGTGGCAGGCGGCGATGGCGGCCTGCACCTGATATGGGCCGGGGGCGCCGCGGCGGAGAGCAGCCTGCAGGAGCTCGTCGCCCTCGGCGATCTGCTGGCAGTCCCAGCGGGTGCGGTCCTGGTCCTCCAGCGTGACGAGGACACCGTCGGGGGTCAGACGGGTGTCGCGGCGGGCGTCATGCAGGAGCATCAGCGCGAGCAGTCCGGCGGGCTCTGGTTCGTCCGGCATGAGCTGGACGAGCAGTCGGGCCAGGCGGATCGCCTCGCCGCTCAGGTTGCTCCGGGCAACATCGGAGTACCCCTCGTTGAAGAGGAGGTAGAGCACGGCCAGTACTGCGGGTGTCCGCTCGGGCAGCAGGTGCGCGGGCGGGACGCGGTACGGGATGCCCGCGTGCTGGATCTTCTGCTTCGCCCGGGTCAGCCGCTTCGACATGGTCGTCTCCGGTACCAGGAACGCGCGTGCGATCTCCGCAGTACTTAGTCCGGCCAACGTCCGCAGCGTCAGCGCCACCCGCGCCTCCATGGCCAATGCGGGATGGCAACAGGTGAACATCAACCGCAGCCGGTCGTCCTCTACGTCATACGCCGGCGGGGACTCATGAGACACGGCTGCCACCTCCTGGAGCTTCTGCGCGCCGACCGCCTCCCGGCGCAGCCAGTCGATCGCCCGGTTCCGTGCAGTGGTGGTCAGCCAGGCACCGGGCCGGTCCGGTACGCCGTCCTGCGGCCAGCGCTGCAGCGCCGCGGCGAACGCCTCCTGTGCGCTCTCCTCCGCCAGCTCCCAGTCGCCGGTCAGCCGGATCAGAGTGGCGACCACCTGGCCCCACTCCTGCCGGTAGATCTCGTCGAACGTCACGGCACCTGCAGCACCGGACGGATCTCGATGGTCCCGTAGCCGGCCGCAGGGTGCTTGGCGGCGATCTCGATCGCCTCGTCCAGGTCGGCGCACTCAATCAGCACGAAACCGCCCATCTGCTCCTTCGTCTCCGCGAACGGCCCGTCGGTGAGCAGCAGCTCGTTGTCGCGCACCCGGACCGTCGTGGCCTCGCTCGCCGGCCGCAGGCCCTGGCCGCCGAGCACTACCCCGCGCTCCTCCATCTCCTCCGTCCAGCCACCGCAGCCGTCGTTCGCGTGCGACTCGTCGCCGCAGATCATCAGCAAGTACTTCACCAGCCACATCCTCTCTGTCGGCCCACCGACTCACCCCACCGACGAACGGTGCAGCCGGAAACAGACAGTTCCAACCCTGGCTGCTGCGGCATGCCCAGGTCTAGCGTCGTCGGTAAGTGGCGCACCAATGGGAGGGGATCGCAATGACCGGGCGGATCGTGCACTTCGAGGTGCCGTACGACGACGGTGAGCGAGCGCGGGCGTTCTACCGCGACGCGTTCGGGTGGAACGTGATGGAGATGCCCGAGCTGAACTACACGATGGCGTCGACCGGACCCGTGGACGAGCAGTCCATGCCGTCCGAGCCAGGCTTCATCAACGGCGGCATGTTCCAGCGCAGTGGCGAGCTGACCGGGCCGATGCTGACCATCGACGTACCGGACATCGACGCCGCCTGGAAGACCATCGAGAGCCACGGCGGCGAGCGGGTCGGCGAGAAGGTACCGGTCGGCGACATGGGCTTCGCGGCGTACTTCAAAGACCCGGAGGGCAACATTCTCGGCCTCTGGCAATCAGCCTGACGCCCGGACGTCACCGGAGCCTCCTAGACTGCATGATGTGTTGGCTCCGGTGGCGTCCTCAGGAGGACTGAATGCCTGACCGTATCCAGACCATTGCCTACCCGGCCCCCGGGTCGAGGCCCTCGCGGCGCGACCTGGAACCGCTCGCACCGCACGTGATCGTGCTGTTCGGTGCGACCGGTGACCTGGCCAAGCGCAAGCTGCTGCCCGGGCTGGCGTACCTGCAGCAGTCCCGGTTCACGCCGGACGTCCGGATCATCGGGACGGCCACCGAGGAGCTCAGCACCGACGAGTTCCGCGCCCGCGTCCGCGAGGCGGTGGAGACGTTCGGCATGCACAAGCTCAGCGAGGAGCAGTGGGGGCAGTTCGCGCACAGCCTCGACTACGTACCGGTCACGCAGGGCCCCGAGGCGCTGGCGACCGCGGTCAAGGCCGCCGAGGAGGCGCTCGGCCCGGACGTCCGCCGGCTGCACTACCTGTCGGTCCCGCCGAAGGCCGCGCAGTCGGTGATCGCGATGCTGCGCGACGCGGACCTGGTCGACCGGGCCCGCGTGGTGATGGAGAAGCCGTTCGGCGACAACCTGGCCAGCGCGATCAAGCTGAACGACTTCGTGCACGAGACCTTCGACGAGTCGCAGGTCTTCCGGATCGACCACTTCCTCGGCAAGGAAGCGGCGCTGAACATCCTCGCGTTCCGGTTCGCGAACGGGCTGTTCGAGCCGATCTGGAACCGGAACTTCATCGACAACATCCAGATCGACATCCCGGAGTCGCTCGGGCTGGACCAGCGCGCCACCTTCTACGAGCCGACCGGCGCGTTCAAGGACATGGTCGTCACGCACCTGATGCAGGTGATGTCGTTCGTCGCGATGGAGCCGCCGACGGCCCTGGAGCCGCGGGCGATCTCGGAGGAGAAGAACAAGGTCTTCCGGTCGATGCTGCCGATCAACCCGGCCGACGTGGTCCGCGGGCAGTACGCCGGGTACCGCGCCGAGGAGGGGGTCGCGCCGGACTCCGAGACCGAGACGTTCATCGCGCTCAAGGTCGAGATCGACAACTGGCGCTGGGCCGGCGTGCCGTTCTACCTGCGCACCGGCAAGAAGATGGCCGAGGGCCAGCGGATCATCTCGATCGCCTTCAAGGAGGCGCCGAAGACGATGTTCCCGGCCGGTTCCGGGGTCGGCTCCGAAGGCCCGGACCACCTGACCTTCGACCTGGCCGACTCGTCCCGGGTGTCGCTGTCGTTCTACGGCAAGCGGCCGGGGCCCGGGATGCGGCTGGAGAAGATCTCGATGCAGTTCTCCACCCAGGAGACGCAGAGCGCGGGCGACGTGCTCGAAGCGTACGAGCGGCTGATCCTGGACGCGATGCGCGGCGACCACACGCTGTTCACCACGGCCGAGGGCATCGAGTCGCTCTGGGACCGCTCGGCACCGCTGCTCGACGACCCGCCGCCGGTCAAGCCGTACCAGCCCGGCACTTGGGGCCCGAACGCGATCCACCAGCTGATCGCCCCGCGCGCCTGGCGGCTGCCGTTCGAACGCGAGTGGCGCGAGGCCAAGAAGTAGCTCTGACATAAGCTGCGCCGCATGCGGGAGATCTTGGTGGTCGGCATCGGTGCGGGTGATCCGGACCAGGTCACGGTGCAGGCGGTAAAGGCGCTGAACCGGGTCGACGTGTTCTTCGTCCTGGACAAGGGCGAGGTCAAGCAGGAGCTGGTCGACCTGCGCACCGAGATCCTGCAGCGGCACGCGACGGAGAAGGCGTACCGGGTCGTCGTCGGCCAGGACCCGGAGCGGGACCGCTCGACCACGGCGTACGTCGAAGCCGTCGACGACTGGCGGCGCCGCCGGGCGGACGTGATCGCCGGTCTGATCGCCGCGGAGCTGGGCGAGGACGAGGTCGGGGCGTTCCTGGTGTGGGGCGATCCTTCGCTGTACGACAGCACGCTGGCGGTCCTGGACGACATCCTCGCGCGCGGCTCGCTGGCCTTCGACGTCGAGGTGATCCCGGGCATCAGCAGCGTGTCCACGCTCGCGGCACGGCACCGCGTGCCGCTCAACCAGGTCGGGCGTCCGATCCAGATCACCACCGGTCGCCGCCTGGCCAAGGAGTGGCCGGCCGACGTCGACGACGTGGTGGTGATGCTCGACGCGCACACGTCGTTCACCGCGCACCTCGACCAGGACGCCTACATCTACTGGGGTGCATACCTGGGCACGCCGGACGAGCTGCTGATCGCCGGTCCGCTGGCCGAGGTGGCGGACGAGATCGAGCGCGTTCGGGCCGAGGCCCGGGAGCGCAAGGGCTGGATCATGGACACCTACCTGCTGCGGCGGAGTTAGACCAAAGGTGTAGGTGGCTTGGCCGTCCGACCGAAGCCGGGGGCGCCTGCTTGCCGCGACGCTCACGGCATGAAGAAGACACTGTTGGTGATGGCCCTGGCCTCTGCCGGGGTGCTGGTGGGTGCGGTGAGCAGCCCCAGCGAAGCCGCACAGCCCTCCGTAGTGCGGACCGATGCCGGCCGGGTGGCGAGCAAGACCGTCGGCGATGCACTGGTGTACGACGGCATTCCGTACGCCGCTCCGCCGGTCGGGAAGCTGCGGTGGAAGGCGCCGCAGCCGGTGCAGCCGTGGAGCGGAGTACGCGCGTCAGCGTTGGGCAACCCGTGTCCGCAGGAGGCGAACTCCGAAGTACCGAAGGGCGCTTCGGACGAGGACTGCCTGTACGTCAACGTGACGACGCCGGCCGCGCGGTCGGCGAAGCCGCGGGCCGTGGTGGTGTGGATCCCGGGCGGCGGGTTCTTCCAGGGCGCCGGTAACAGCTACGAGGCGTCCAAGTTCGCCGCGCGTGGCGACGTGGTGGTAGTGACGGTGAACTACCGGCTCGGGATCTACGGGTTCTTCGGGTACCCGGGCCTGCCGGGGTCCGGCACCTTCGGGCTGCAGGACCAGCAGGCCGCGCTTCGCTGGGTCCAGCGCAACGCGCGGGCCTTCGGTGGCGACCCGCACAACGTGACGGTCGCGGGTGAGTCGGCCGGTGGGATGAGCGTGTGCGCCCAGCTCACCTCGCCGACCTCTACCGGGCTCTTCAGCAAGGCGATCATGCAGAGCGGCTCCTGTGCCTTCGACTGGCTCGACAACAGCCAGTACCCGACGCAGACCGCAGACTCCCCCTGGGTCCCGGTCAGCAGGGTCCAGGACAACGGCAAGGACTGGGTGTCGACCAACAAGGCCAAGCTGGGCTGCAAGACGGGTCAGCCGCTGCTGGACTGCGCTCGGCAGGCGAGCTCCGAAGCACTGCTCGCGGACACGATGCGGTTCACGCAGATCGGGTACGGCGGGAGCGCCGCAGTACCGCTCGACCCGGCGAAGGCTATGCACGCCGGCCTGTTCCACCGGGTGCCGATCGTGTCGGGCAACAACCACGACGAGGGTGACACCTGGCTGGCCGCGTTCGGTGACATCACCGACTACCCGAAGCTCGTGACCGACATGGTCGGTCCCAAGCAGGCTGCCAAGGTACTGCGGCACTACCCGCAGAGCCGGTACGAGTCGGCGGCAGCGGCGTGGAGTGCGGTGACCACCGACCGGATCTGGTCGTGCAACCAGGTAGCAACCGACCAGGACGCGGCTGGTCGGGTGCCGACGTACACGTACGAGTTTGCCGACAAGCACTCGCCGCTGGCCGGACCTGGGGTGGGTGCGGGGCACGCGACGGAGCTGCCGTATCTGTTCCGTCCGGGTGGGTACGACTTCCCGATGTCGGAGACGCAGCAGGTCTTGTCGAATCAGATGATCGACTACTGGACGTCCTTCGCCCGCACCGGCGACCCGAATGGAGCAGGTCGTCCGCACTGGTCCCCCACCGGAGTGCGGACGACCACTGGGCTGTCACTCGCGCCGACCGACCAGACCGGCATCCACCCGGTCGCACTGAGCACCGAGCACCAGTGCGCGTTCTGGAACGGTCTCAGCTGACTCGTTTCCTGCGCCGGCGGGACACTCTGCCGACGAGCGGCGCCAGGAGGAGCAGGAGCAACGCGTAGAAGTGCACTCCGGGCACGAACGCCGCCAGCACGAACGCAACAAGGGTCAACCCGGTCAGCAGGCAGTCACTGCGGAACTCTGCCTTGCTGACCGGGTTCTCCGGGTTCTCGAGCGTGGGGTGGCCCTTGACCAGCCAGGTGAGAGCGGTCTGGCAGATGCTGAGGACCAGGATCGTGCCGGTGTACAGGCCGGCCGTGAACCGGCCGGCGTCGTAGGCACCGACGATCTCGGTCGGGAACGGCAGCACCACAACCGCCAGCAGCCACAGGCTGTTCAGGCGCAGGATCGTCGGCGTGTAGGCCCGGACGTGCTCGAACAGCCGGTGGTGGCCGAACCAGAAGCTGGAGATCACCACGAAGCTCAGCAGGAACGAGAAGATCTCGGGCTTGTGCTGGGTGATCACCTCCGGCGCGGTGAGCTCCCCTTGCGCTTCGGGGACCAGCTCGACCAGGGGCAGGATCAGCAGCGTCACCGCGATCGCGACGACCGCGTCCGTGAACAGGACCAGCCGGTCGGGGTCTCTCGTCGTACTACTCACGGCGGACACAGTAGCGGATGATCTGTCGCGGGATGATCTGCCAGCAGATAATCCCGAGCTATCCTCAACGTATGGCCAGCCATCCACCCCGCACCGCGCCACCGCGGACGGTTCCCGACCTCACCGGGTACTTCACGCACGCCGGGCATGTGCTCGAGACCCAACTGTCCGCCGCGCTCGCGGAGATCGGGCTGACCATCCGCATGCAGTGCGTGCTGCGGCACGCGCTCGACGAGGAGCGCACCCAGATCCAGATCGCCGAGCTCGCGTACCTGGACAAGACCACGATGGTCGTCACCGTCGACGCTTTGGAGAAGGCCGGGTACGCCGAGCGCAAGCCGTCGGCCACCGACCGGCGCGCGCGCATCATCGCGGTCACCGACGCCGGCGCCCGGATCGCCGCCGAAGGTCAGAAGATCGTCGACCGGGTCCACCGCGACGCGCTCGAGTCTCTCGCCGCACCGCAGCGCTCGCCGTTCGTGAACGCATTGATCACCCTCGTCGACAACAACGGGCCGCTCGCACACGCAGTGCCCGCGCAACCGATCCGCAGAACCCGCCAGCGCGCATAGCTATTCGCCGCGGCCTCCGTCGATCAGTTCCCGGAGTACGTCGAGGTGGCCGAGGTGCCGGGCTGATTCCTGCAGGACGTCGAGCAGGAGACGCTCGATGCGGATCGGGCCGCGGTAGCCGTCGATGAAGCCGGTCCAGTTGACGTCGCGGAGGGTCTGCTGTGAGAGCTCCCACTCGGCGTCGTACGCGGCAACGACCGACGCGATCGTCTCGTCCGGGGCGACCCGGAACTCGTAGTCATGGTCATCGGACCGCCACAGCGACGGCAGATCCCGGCCGCCGATCGTGCGCTGGATGTGCTGTCGCTGGACCGCGGTGAGGTGCTTGATCAGGCCGAGCGGGTTCATCGCCGGGGACGTGGTGAGGGGTGTCCGGCGAGCCTGCTGCTCATCCAGGCCGTCCAGCTTGTTCACCGCGGTCGTGTGGATGAACTCGAAGTACCCGATCACCGACTGCGCCAGCGTCAGGTCGTCGTCCGGCCACGGACGGTCTCTCAGGGCCATGGACGGCAGCCTCTCATCCCGCGCCGACAGCGATTGGTAGTAGCGGGAATGCGACGGGGTGCTTGGCGGTGAGGGCACTGTCGCGAAACCGCCAGTCTGGACGGTGGTGAGCCGGTTGCCTGGTCGGTATGACTCTTCTGGCGCAACGGAACACCTCGGCCGTCCGCTGGTTCGCAGTGGTGGCCGTGACACTCGGGATCTTCGCGATCGTCACCACCGAGATCCTGCCGATCGGTCTGCTCACGCCGATCGGGACGGACTTCGGGCTGAGCTCCGGCCGGACCGGCTGGCTGATGACCATGCCCGGACTGGTCGCAGCCGTCGCTGCACCGGTGGTGACTGTTGCTACGGCTCGTCTGGATCGTCGGCTGATGCTGTGCGTGCTCATGGTGCTGCTGGCGGCGGCAGGGTTCATGGCGGCGGCCGCTCCGGTCTATTGGCTTGAGTTGTTCGCCCGCTTCCTGGTCGGGCTGACCATTGGCGGGTTCTGGTCGATCGGTGCGGGCCTGGCGAATCGGCTGGTACCTGAACGGTGGGCTACGCGTGCCACCGCGGTGATCTTCGCGGCGGTACCGCTCGGCACGGTGCTTGGCGTGCCTGCAGGGACGTTCGTAGGCGAGCTTGCTGGCTGGCGTATGTCGTTCGTCGGTCTCGGGGTGCTGTCCCTGCTGGTGCTGGGTGCGCTCGCGGCGACGGTGCCTGCGCTACCGCCGCTACAGGTGACGAGTGCCGCCGTACTGCGGGACGCGTTGCGGCGGAGCCGTACTCCGGTCGTCGTGACATCGCTCGTCGTCACCGCGCACTTCATGAGCTACACGTACGTGACGCCGTTCCTGCGGGACGTCATCCGGCCGGAGCTGATCGGGGTGTACCTGCTCGTCTACGGCTTCGCTGGGCTGGTGGGCAACCTGGTCGCTGGTACCGCGGCGGCGCGGAACCTGCGGGTCACCTTCGCGACCTGCGCTGGGCTGATCGCTGCTGCGACGCTGCTGATGCCAGTGGTCGGGCGGACCGGTGCGGGAGCGCTGATGCTGCTAGTGGTGTGGGGACTCGGGTACGGCGGGGTGCCTGTCTGTTCGATGGGCATGTTCGCGGCTGCGGCACCACAGTCGCGGGAGGCGGCGACTGTGTGGTTCACGTCGTCTTTCCAGGCTGTGCTGTCGGTCGGGGCGTTGCTGGGCGGCCTGGTGGTTGACGGTGCGTCGGTGTCTGTGGCGATGCTCTGCGGTGGGGCATGTGCGGTGCTGGCGGCCGGCGTACTGCTGTGGTCCAGAACACAGCAGGTTTCGGGCACGTAGCATCCCCGTGTGGCGCGAACCGAGACCGACCGATGCCCTGGTGTGCTGGCGGTGCACCAGGCGGCAGACGGCGGTCTCGCACGCGTCCGGGTGCCCGGTGGGGTGCTCAGCCGGCACCAGCTCGACGTACTGCGGCTTGCCTCCGCCGACCTGGGCGACGGCCGCCTGGAGCTCACGTCCCGCGGCAACGTCCAGATCCGCGGCCTAGACCCCGCCGGACCCCGCGCCTTGTCCGACCGGCTCTACACGGCCGGACTCCTGCCCTCTGTCCCCCACGAGCGAGTCCGCAACATCCTGGCGTCCCCCCTCTCCGGACTCGACAGCGAGTCCCGGTACGACGTCATGCCGGTGGCCGCCGCCCTGGACCAGGCCCTCTGCGCCCGCCCCGCACTGGCTGACCTCCCCGGCCGCTTCCTGTTCGCACTCGACGACGGCCGCGGCGACCTAGCTCAAGCCCAAGCCGACGTGTACGTGCGGGCCTTGGACGAATCCACCGCGCTGCTGACCGTGGGAGCTACCCCAGGACTGCGGGCCGCGTGGGCGGAGGTACCTGGGCTGATGCTGGCGGCAGCTGAAGCATTCCTGGTGGAGCGTGACCAGGAGTGGCGTATTGCTGAGCTCCCCGGCGGCGCTGACCGGATCCTCGCGCGGCTCAGTGGAGCAGTCGCGGACTCACCTGCCTCTCGCATCGGCCCGGCGCCGGCAGACCCGCTCGCCCCGCCGCAAGGGACCGCTCGGGCGGAGCTGCTTGCACCGCAGTCCTGGGTGGACGGCGCAGGTCCGGCCTCCGGGGTGATCGAGGCAGGCGTACATGGGTCGGCTCTGGTGGTGACGGTGCCGTTGGGGAGTCTGACCCAAGAGCAGGCTGCTGCGGTCGCGGAGTGTGCTGAGGAGGTCCGGCTGACGCCGTGGAGGTCCGTTGTGGTGCCGGCGGGGACGCAGGGCTTGCTCGAGCGGGTCGGTTTGGTGACCGAGCCTGGCTCGGTGTGGGAAGGGGTATCGGCTTGTGCTGGGCGCCCAGGGTGCGCCAAGGCGCTGGCCGACGTACGCGCAGACGCTCAGCATCTCGCTCTGCAGCTCCGGCAGGACACGGCGAGGCGGCTGCACGTTTCTGGGTGTGAGCGGCGGTGCGGGAAGCCCGCGGACGGGTTTGTGGACGTGGTGGCAGTAGCGGGCGGTTACCTGGTGGATGGGGAGCGGATGTGAACGAGTACGTGCGGGACGGCGCGGAGATCTACCGGCGGTCGTTTGCCACGATCCGGGCCGAGGCGGACCTCACCGGGCTGCCGGGCGACGTCGCGCAGGTTGCGGTGCGGATGATTCACGCGTGCGGGATGACGGACCTGGTCACCGACCTGGCCTACTCACCAAACGTCGTGAAGAACGCGCGGGCAGCGCTCCAGGACGGGGCCCCGATCCTCTGTGACGCGCAGATGGTTGCCGCAGGCATCACGCGGCGCCGGCTGCCGGCGGACAACCAGGTCATCTGCACCCTCCAGGACCCGCGGACCGCGGAGCTCGCCCAGCAGCTCCAGACCACCAGAAGCGCCGCAGCCGTCGAGCTCTGGAGCGCCCAGCTGCAGGGCGCTGTTGTTGCTATTGGCAACGCCCCGACCACCCTGTTCCGCCTGCTGGAGCTGATCGACGCGGGCGCGCCGCGACCAGCAGCGGTCCTTGGGATCCCGGTCGGCTTCATCGGTGCAGCAGAGTCCAAGGACGCGCTGGCGGCGAACGGGCTCGGCCTCGAGTACCTGGTGGTCCGCGGCCGCCGTGGCGGTAGCGCGATCACCGCAGCCGCCGTCAACGCCATCGCAAGCGAGGAAGAGTGATGACCGGACGACTCTGGGGCGTCGGCCTCGGACCAGGTGATCCCGAGCTGGTGACCGTGAAGGCAGCCCGCCTGATCGGCGCGGCGGACGTGATCGCCTTCCACAGCGCCCGCCACGGCCGGAGCATCGCGCGGTCCGTAGCAGCGCCGTACCTCCGGGACGGCCAGCTGGAGGAGCACCTCGTTTACCCGCTCACCACGGAGACGACGGACCACCCCGGCGGCTACCAGGGCGCCATGGACGACTTCTACGCCGACTGCGCCACCCGGCTCGCCGCCCACCTCGATGCCGGCCGCGACGTCGTCGTACTGGCCGAGGGCGACCCCCTCTTCTACGGCTCGTACATGCACATGCACAAACGCCTCGCCGACCGCTACTCATGTGAGGTCGTCCCTGGCGTCACGTCCGTCAGCGCGGCAGCCGCCGTGCTCGGTCGCCCGCTGTGCGAGCGCGACGAGATCCTGACGGTCCTACCGGGCACGCTGCCGCCGGACGTGCTCGCCGAGCGGCTGCGCAGTACCGACGCCGCCGCGGTCATGAAGCTCGGCCGGACGTTCGCCAACGTGCGCGAGGCGTTCGAGCTCGCCGGACGCGCAGACGAGGCGTGGTACGTCGAGCGTGCGACCACCGACGCGCAGCGGACGGCCCCGCTCACCGAGGTGGACCCCGAGAACGTTCCGTACTTCTCGCTCGCCCTCCTCCCCAGCCCGATCAACAACAGCTTCACCGCACCGACCACGCGGACCGCCAAGGAGGGCTCGGTCACAGTCGTCGGGCTCGGACCGGCCGGACCAGAGTGGATGACGCCGGAGGCCCGCGCAGCAATCGCCGGCGCCGACGACGTGATCGGCTACACGACGTACGTCAACCGCCTCCCCGACCGGGCCCGTCAGCGCAAGCACGGGTCAGACAACCGGGTCGAGTCGGAGCGGGCCGCGTTCGCCCTCGATCTGGCCCGCAAGGGCTCCTCGGTCGTAGTGGTGTCGTCCGGTGACCCAGGTGTGTTCGCGATGGCCAGTGCGGTCACGGAGGTCGCGTCGGAGCCGGAGTACGCCGACATCGCCGTACACGTGCTGCCAGGGATGACTGCAGCACAGGCGGTCGCCAGCAGGGTCGGTGCGCCGCTCGGCCACGACTACTGCGTGCTGTCGCTGTCGGACCGGCTCAAGCCGTGGGAGGTGATCGCCCAGCGGCTGACAGCGGCAGCTGCGGCCGACCTGGCGATTGCTATCTACAACCCGGCCTCCAAGACCCGCACCTGGCAGGTCGCAGCGACTCAGGAGCTCCTGCTGGAGCACAGGTCCGCTGACACGCCGGTCGTCATCGGCCGTGATGTCGGCGGCCCGGCCGAGGAGATCACTGTCACCACACTGGCCGAGCTGGAGCCACAAGCCGTTGACATGCGGTGCTTGCTGCTGGTCGGCTCGTCGCAGACCCGTACTGTGCCCCGCCCAGCCGGTGGCCTGGTCTTCACTCCACGCCGCTACCCGGACACAGGGAGTGAGTCGACACCAGGTCCCGGTTAAATCCACAGTCCGGCCGTGTCGGGCGGGTGCGACCCGGGTATGGGCCCGCGCCGAGGCCGACTTGTGAGGAGACAGCGGAGATGAGTGAGCAGTACCCAGGTGACACCGCCACGATCGCCACGCCCGTCGGCGAGGACACCAGCACCCAGCGGTACGAGGAGGCCCGGGCGGCTGCCAACCGGGCGATGAGCACGATCAACCTGCCGCTGGAGCAGCCAGAGCCCGAGCTCGACGCTGAGCTGCTGTCGTACCGCGGGTTCAAGTTCGGAGCGGCCTTCTTCGGCTGGCTGATCGCCATCTCCATGTCGGTCCTGCTGCTGGCCGCTGCCGCCGCTGCAGCTCTCGGGACCGCGCAGGTACTGGACTACTCCACCAGCGACGCCAAGGCCGAGCCGGGCGCCGCAGGTATCACCGCAGCCGCAGTGAGCGTGCTGATGGTGACACTGGGCTTCTACATAGGCGGGTACGTCGCTGGACGTCTCGCTCGCTTCGACGGCGGCCGGCAAGGCTTCGGCGTGTGGATGATCGCATTGCTCGTCGGAGTGGTCGCTGGTGGCGGCGGATGGCTCCTGGACAAGCAGTACGACCTCGTCGGCGAGGTGAACTGGCCGGACGTCTCACTCTCCGACAAGACGCTCACGCTCGGTGGCGCCGCAGCCGGTGCAGCACTGCTGGTGCTCACGCTGCTGGCAGCCATCCTCGGCGGCAAGACCGGCCGGCGCTACCACGACAAGATCGACCGGCTGCTGCCTTAGCGTTACGCCCTCACCACGTTTTGCTGCGGGTACTGGAGTAGTACACGGGGCCTGTCTGGTGAGGAGAGGCTGACATGACCCAGCAGCATCAGGAAGAGACACGGGTCGAACGGAACGACCCGTCAAAGAACCACGAAGACCAGCGGGACGTTGCCAGCCGGCATCGGGCCAAGGTACAGACCTCCGCTGCGGCCGAGGTCGACCCGTCATACCGCGGGTTCAAGGGCGGTGCGGCCTTCTTCGGCTGGCTCGTCGCGATCGGCCTGATCGCGCTGCTGAGCGGGATCGTCGGCGCCATCGCCGCAGCGGTCGACTACGCGGTCACCATCGACTGGCACTCCGCGGCCGGCACCATCGGGATCGCCTCTGGTGTGGTCCTGCTACTGATTCTCGCGATCGCCTACTACAACGGCGGTTACGTCGCCGGCCGGCTGGCCCGGTTCGACGGCGCGCGGCAGGGGTTCGGCGTGTGGCTGATCGGCATCGTGATCACGGCCGTCGTCGCGGGCGTCGCCGCGCTGGCGGGGTCGCAGTACGACGTACTGAACCGCGTTGATCTGCCGTCGGTCCCGATCACGGACGACACCCTGACCGCGGGCGGGCTGGTAACGCTGGTCGCCGCAGTGGTCATCACGTTGCTGGCTGCGCTGATTGGCGGGAAGGCGGGCCAGCGATACCACCGGCGCATCGACAACAGCGCTGGGTGAAGTGAGGGGTGGCCCGGACGCCGGATAGCTCCCATCCGTCGTCCGGGTCTTCCTTGCTGTGACCAGTCCGCTCGGCCAGCATTCGACTCATGGCGCCCCGGACAGCTCTTGTCGTTGGAGGCACCAGCGGGATAGGTGCGGCCGTGGTACGACGCCTCGCTGCCGATGGACTCCAGGTGGTGGCAGCGGGGCTCGGCGCGGGCGGGGACGCTGTGGAGCTGGACCTGCTTGATCCGGGGGCACTGGAGCAGCTGGTCGGTTCGCTCGAGCGGCTCGACGTACTGGTCAACGCGGCCGGGGTCATCCGGCGTGGCGACGAGCACCGGCCCGAAGTGTTCCGGGAGGTCGTCGAGATCAACCTGACCGGTGCGTTGCGGGCCTGCGAGGCCGCGCACGACCTGCTGGCCGCTACTGACGGCTGCGTAGTGAACGTGGCGTCGATGCTGAGCTACTTCGGTGGTCCGCTGGTCCCGGCGTACAGCGCGTCCAAGGGTGGAGTCGTGCAGCTGACCAAGTCCCTGGCGGTGGCGTGGGCCGCAGACGGCATCCGGGTGAACGCGGTCGCACCTGGCTGGATCGCCACGGACCTCACCGCCGCGCTGCAGGCCGATCCGGTCGCGTCCGACCGGATCCTGTCCCGTACGCCGATGGCCCGCTGGGGCCGCGCCGACGAGGTGGCCGGTGTGGTCGCGTTCCTGGCCGGTCCGGACGCGGGGTTCGTCACCGGTGCCGTCGTACCCGTCGACGGCGGCTATCTGAGCATGTGAGGAGTGGTCGATGATCCCGGTATCAGCAGGTGTTCCCGCGGAGATCGCTGTCCAGGCAGTGCCCGACGACGACCGGCTGTGGGTGCAGCAGGCGCCCGGCGTGTGGTTCCGGCCGCTGATGCTGAACACGGTCACCGGACAGTGGTGCAACCTGCTCAAGGTGACCCGGGCCGGCATCGTCTCGCGGCACCGGCACCCGAGCGCGGTCTTCGGCTACGTGATCAAGGGCAAGTGGCAGTACGACGAGCACAAGTGGGTGGCCGACGCCGGGTCGTTCGTGTACGAGCCGCCGGGCGAGATCCACACGCTGCGGGTGCCGGAGGACTGCACGGAGATGATCACGTTCTTCAACATCTCCGGGGCGATGATCTACGTGGACGAGGCCGGGAACCAGATCGGGTACGAGGACACGTTCACCAAGATCCAGCTGTGCCGGGACCACTACGGCGCGAACGGTCTGGGGGCCGACTACGTGGACCAATTCATTCGGTAACTAGTCCGTTTGTAACTAGTTTCATTCGGTCACCTGCCGGACGGCGGCGATGACGGTCTCGAGAGCCGGGGTCCGCGGACGGGCCTGGTGGGTGAAGAGCGCGACCTGACGCTCGACGCCGGCGTCGTGGATCGGGACCAGGCGGACGCCGGTCAGGTTGGCGGTGGTGACGGCGAGTTCGTTGGTGACGCCAACGCCGAGGTTGTGGCGGACCAGGGACAGCAGGGTTTGCGGCTGGTTGGTGCGAAACGCGGACTTCGGGCTGAGGCCCTTGGACGCGAACGCCAGGTGTGACTCGAACTGCCGTGGCCCGTCGCTCTCGCCGATCGAGATCAGCTGGAGTTCGGCGAGCTGCACGAGGCTGACGGACTCGTTGCCGGCGAGCGGGTGGTTCTCGGGGAAGACGGCGGTCAGTGGCTCGCGCCAGAGCACCTCGTGGACCAGAGACTCGTCGGTGACCAGCGGGTGGACCGGGCGGATGGCCAGATCGATGTCACCGCGGACCAGTGCGCTCTCCAGGTCGACGCTGGGGCCCTCGACGAGGAGCAGGCGCACGTTGCCCGGGAGGCGGCGTACCACTTGGGGGAAGAGCCAGGTCGCTGCGCTCGGGTAGGCGCCGAAGCGGACCTCTCCCCCGGCGGACAGGTTCTGGACCAGGCGGATGATCTCCTCCGCCTGCGGCACCAGCGCCCGCCCCTCCGGTGTCAGCCGGGCCGGGTGGGCGGTGCGGTCGAAGAGCTGTACGCCGAGAGCGCGCTCCAGGTCGGCGACGTGCTCGCTGATGCGGGACTGGCCGCGGTAGACCGCCTTGCCGGCCGCGGAGAAGCCACCGTGACGAGCGACCGCGACGAAGCTGACGATCCAGTCCATCCGGAAGCCGTACGCCGCGGTGAGGTCCATGATGGTCACGGTAGCCGGGAAGACGTACGGCCGACCGGACGTTGTGGCTGGTGTGCTCGAGGTAGTGGTGATCGGTGCGGGACAGGCGGGGCTGTCGGCCGCATACCACCTGGTGCGGCTGGGGTTCACGCCATACGACGAGGTCGTCGTACTCGACCGGAACCCGTCGCCTGGTGGAGCTTGGCAGCATCGGTGGGACTCGCTGACGATGCACGATGTCCACGGGATCGCGAACCTGCCTGGGGTGCCGGTGCCGTCGAGTGCCGGTGGTGAGCGGGCGAACGCGTTCGTGCCGTCGTACTTCGCGTCGTACGAGAAGAAGTTCGCGCTACCTGTGGTGCGGCCGGTCAGCGTGGAGAGGGTGCAGCGGATTTCTGGCTCGGGGCAGGCGGACGAGTCCGGGTTCTTGGTGCAGACCGAGGTGTCGTCGTACCGGACCAAGGCTTTGGTGAACGCGACGGGCACCTGGGACCGACCGTTCATCCCGTGGTACCCGGGGCACTTCGACGGGCGGCAACTACACACCGCTGACTACCGTGGTGCTGCCGAACTCGCTGGCCAGGAGGTGCTGGTGGTGGGCGGGGGTGCATCCGCCGTACAGCTGCTCGCGGAGATCTCCGAGGTCGCGTCGACCACATGGGTCACCCGACGACCGCCGGAGTGGCGGACGAGTGACGACTTCACCCCGGAATACGGTCGGCAGGTCGTTGCGCGAGTGGAGGAGCGGGTACGCGCGGGGCTGCCGCCGCGAAGCGTTGTGAGCGTTACCGGGCTCCACCTTCGTCCGCAGGAACAGGCTGCGTGGGATCGCGGTGTCTACACGCGGCAGGAGATGTTTGCTCGTCTGACGCCCGACGGCGCGGTGTGGCCCGACGGCCGCCACCAGCACTTCGACACCGTCCTCTGGGCGACCGGCTTCCGTGCGGACCTGGCCCACCTGGCCCCGCTCCACCTCCGCGAGCCGTCCGGCGGCATCCAGATGTCTAACACCGTCACCACCAAAGACCCACGTATCCACCTGGTCGGCTACGGCCCCTCCGCC
This sequence comes from Kribbella sp. NPDC026611, assembly GCF_040638345.1. Classification (NCBI taxonomy): domain Bacteria; kingdom Bacillati; phylum Actinomycetota; class Actinomycetes; order Propionibacteriales; family Kribbellaceae; genus Kribbella; species Kribbella sp. NPDC026611. The sequence goes on along the minus strand of NZ_JBEZYC010000007.1, from coordinate 62,474 downwards.
AGCACCATAGGAGCCAACCGAGCCGGCTTCCAAGCCGCCCGGTCCCTTCGCAAGCTCCTCAAGTAGTTCGCCCCCACGCGGTGCTACGCAGACGCCATTCGTCGCTCCGCTCCTCACCGCGCCCGCTACGCCCCGCTCCCACCCACCCTCCGGCTTAGCGCCGGCGTGCTTCCAGCTCGCGCTGGCTTGTTGCGGGCTGCCGCCCGCGTGCGACAACCCCGGGCTGGCGCACTACTCGTGGTACTGCTGGGGAGTGGTGCAGGTGGTTAATCCCATCGCGGTGCTACGCACGGCTCCTTCGTCGCCGCACTACGCGCCGCCCCACCCACCCCGCTTGTTCGGGGACGAGCGCCCCGGAGTTCCCGGCGAGTGCCGGGGGTTCGCTCGCTCCGCCCGCGGAGTTGCGAGCTGGCGCTCGCGTGTTCGCGGCTGGCGCCGCGGGGTTGCTCGCTGCGCTCGCGAGTGACTACCTCGGGGTGGCGTCCGTTCGTCGACGGACTGCTGGCGGCGGGCTGAGGTGGTTGACGCGCCGCGGGTATTTCGCAGGCTCGCCGTCACCCCGCCGCGGCCGGCTCTCAACCGCCAGCGCGTCCGTTCACGGCGCCGTACACGGCTGACCGATGGCCCGCTGATCGGCGGTTCTCGTGTGGCGCGGCCCGAGGCGGTCTGTGACCGCGTTCTGGAAGTGCGGGCACATCATCAGCTCGTCATGCGTACAGGGCCCACCCTCGATCAGGTCAAGCGCGGCCTGCGCCCGCGCGATTCGGTCTCGAAGCATCTCTCGGTGCCTCGTCAAGATCTCCTCGCGATCCGGTGCCGGCCCAGTAGCCAGCATCGTCCGAATGTCCGCCAGCCCGAACCCCGCCTCCTTCGAGATCAGGATTGCTGCCACGCGGCGCACGTCCGCGTCTGAGTACCGACGGCGATCCCCCACCCGTGCCGGCGCGAGCAGACCTTCCGTTTCCCAATGCCGCAGTACATGTGTCGCCACCCCGAACTGCGCCGCCACCTCACCGATCGACTTCACACCACCATTCAAGCGTCTCGAGGAAACGACCATGTCCAGGCGACTGTGGACCGAGGGTTAGTGCAGGACTGGGAAGGTGAGGTGGGTTACGCGGTCGCCCTGGATGCAGGTGGTTGGGTTGCCGAGGATGACCTCGTCGGTCGCTAGCTTGCCGAAGAAGGGGCGGTTGCCCTCGCCCATCACGACCGGCACGAGGTCGACGGCGATCTCGTCGAGGAGACCGAGGTCGAGGCACTGGCGGGCGATGGTGCCGCCGGTGACGGTGACGACGCGGTCGCCGGCCAGGGTTTGTGCCTGAGCGACTGCTGCCGCCACACCGTCGGTGACGAAGGTGAAGGGTGCGTCCGGGTGTGCGGCGATCCAGTCGGTGGGGATCCGGTGGGTCACGACGACCACGGGGACGTCCAGGGTATGGCGGCCCTGCCAGCCATCGGCCACGTCGAACAGCGTCCGGCCGCAGACCAGTGCGCCGAGGGAGGACACCCACTGCCGTAGGTACTCGGCGCTCGGCGGGGTCAGCTGGATTGTGAAGTCCCCGGCGGGAGTCGGCATGTCGACCTCGCCGTTCTGCAGCCAGTCGAACAAGTGGCCGATGGTGTTGTCCTGCTTGGCGACGTACCCGTCGAGCGACATGTTCGCCTGCGCAACTACCTTGCCCATGATGTCTCCTCAGGCCTGCTGCGGCCGGTAGATGTGTACAACGACGCCGTTGGAGAACGGTGTCGCCTCGACGAGGTTCAGGTGCCGCGACTCCGGCAACTGGTCGAACAACGCCAGCCCTCGCCCCAGGACCAACGGCTGGATCAGGATGCGGTACTCGTCGATCAGGTCCGCCGCAGCCAATGCGCCGGCGAATCGAGCACCGCCCCACGCGATCACGTCCGGACCGGGCTCGGCCTTGATCGCCGCGATCTCGGTCGCGAGGTCGCGGCGCGCGACCTGGGTCACCGGCCAGGACGCGTCGGCGTCGCTGAGCGTGGTGGAGAACACCACCTTCGGGATGTCGTTCATCGGGGCGGCGTACGGGTCGTCCGACTCCGGCCACGCCGACGACATCTGTTCGTACGTCGTCCGGCCCATCAGGTGCGCTCCGGCCGTACTGATCCGGTCGAGCTTCCACTGCTTGAGCTCATCGCTCTCGGGAATCGCCATCCCAGGATGCTCGCGGTCGCTGTCGACCAGCCCGTCCAAGGACATCGACATGTACAGAATGACGTCTCGCATGACCTGTCTCCTCGATCTCGTTCCCACCAGCCTGCCGATCGAGGATCACCCTGTCGTCATCCGAATTGATTACATCCTGTCCCACCCTCGGCCTCAGAACCGCGTACGTGGGTGGATTATCTGAGGATGAGGGTGAGGAGGTCTGTGCCCAGGGTGGTCAGAGCGGTGTTGTCCAGGCGGTAGGCAACGAACCGGCCTTGGCGTTCGGGGGTTACCAAGCCGGCTCGGGTCAGGGCTCGGAGGTGGCGCGTTACCTGGGTGGGGTGGAGGTTCCAGAGGGCGGCGATCTCGCCGGCCGTGCGGGGTTCGCTGGCGACCGCTCGGCAGACCTGGAGGCGGTCGGGGGACGAGAGGGCTTCCAGGCGGGCCCGGATCTGGGTGGCGGTGGGGACGGCGGGGCCGCGGCCGCCGAGGGGATAGATGACGGTGAGGGGTTCGCCGGGGAGCTCGCCGAGGAACAGGTGCGGGGCGATGTAGTTGCTGGGCGCAAGCAGCACGGAACGGGCCGAGATGTCGACGCGTTTGCTCTGGACCTTCTGGACGATGACGCTGTCGTCGTCGCGGATGTCGATCGAGCTGTCGAGGGAGCGGAGCATCGCGAGTACGCCGTCGCGGATGGCGAGGTCGCGATCCTGCCTGCCGCGAGCGGCCAGCGCGTCACGGTACGAGTCCCACACGTCCCGGAACCACTCCGACCAGCAAGCGTCCAGTACGTCGAGGAACCGCCGTACCGGCTCAGCAGGATCCGTCAGCAGCGCGTCGACCAGGGACGCGACACCAGGGCCGCGGCTGCGGGCCCAGTGGCGTACGGCGTCGGTGTCGGTCGTGTGGCTGCTCAACGGGCGTCCACGGAGCGGCCGGACCAGGTCAGCGGCGAGGGACTCCGGCGTACGGGCGCGCAACGCGGCCAGCTCGTCGGCCCACGACGGCATGCCTACCGCGGCTGAGGTGGCGAAGAACCGCGACCGGACAGCCCGGACCGTCCACGACCACTGGGCCAGTTCGGCCCGCAGCGCAGGGCTCAACGGCACCGCGACTGCCCACTCCGATGCTGAGTGGTGGGTGGGTTCGGCGAGGACGTGCAGTGCGCAACCGAGCTCGATCAGAGGCGAAGCGACATGCCTGATCCGCTCCGCCTCCAGCCGACTGACACCGGCAAGGACAGTCGGCACTTAGCTCTTGAGTTTGAACTGGAGCTCGGTGTCCCAGTCGTTCATGTCGGGGACCTCGCGCGGGTCCGACCTGTAGATCTCCAGCCGGGCCGTCCAGTTGTCGCCGGACGCGTCGAACTCGAGCCCCTCCGAGGAGGCCCACGCGAGCAGGTCCGCGGTCGCCTGCACGAGGCCGTCCGGGTGGCCGTGGTACTGCGAAGACGCGTACCGACCGGCCGGGAGGACGCCGGTGACGATCTCGCCCTCGCCGCTGTGCAGGTCGTCGACCGGGAAGCCGATCTCCATCACCAGACCGTTCTCCATGTCGACCACGTCGTACTTGAAGAACGGCGCGTCGTTCGGCGCGATCTCCTTCGCGGCGAGCCAGTCGATCACCTCACGCATCCGGTCGGCGAACGCGCCGATCCCGCTCATCGGCACCTTCCCGCGCAGCGCGACGTACGGCCGCTCCCCCACCTCGACGATCTCCGGCATCCGATCCTCCCGACTAGACAGTTGCCCTCAACCTAGCGCCTGCTGAATCGCAGCAGTGTCCTGGTACTCACGCCACTCCGCGATCCGCCCGTCCCGCACCCGCAGTACGCCGATGAACCGCGCCGACCCGCGCTTCCCCGTCGCCGCGATCTCGCCGGCCAGCTCGTACTCGACCACCGCGACCTCCGGATCGGCCGTCTCGTGCACCGCCAGCTTCGTGAACCGGTCGAACCGCACCGGAAACGCCGCCCGCGCCGGCCTGGCGAACGCCAGCCACTCCTCCCGCCCGACCCACCGCCGCGCACCACCGGCCGCGAACGGCACCTCGATCACCACGTCGTCGGCGAGCAGGTCGTCGAACGACCCGGCATCACCCGTCCAGCTGGCACCCATTCGATCAATCACCGCGAGCAGGGACATCAGACCTCCCTAACCTGAGTGGGGACTCAGAAAGTATCATGAGTGGCTACTCATCTTTCAAGGAGGTCGGCAATGACCCCGCGAGCGGATGCACGACGCAACCGGGCCGCGATTCTGGCCGCGGCGGCCGAGGTGTTTGCCGAGCAGGGGCCGAAGGCGACGACCGAGCAGATCGCCGGGAAGGCGGGGATCGCGGTCGGGACGGTCTTCCGGCACTTCGCGACCAAGGACGAGCTGCTGGTCGCGATCATGAAGGAGTCGCTCGCAAACCTCGTCGCACTGGCAGCCGAGGCGACACTGTTCGACTTCATCACCGCGGTCGTGGACGAAGCGGTGCGGACGCGGACCGTGGTGGCCGCGCTCGCGGAGGACCTCGACGTCGGCGATGCCCTCGTTGGGCTGACCAACGAGGTGCAGCGGCTGCTCGACCAGGCCAAGGACGCGGGCGAGGTACAGGCCGACGTGCAGGTGGACGAGGTACTCGCCCTGATGACAGCAGCCGCTCAGCAGGCGGACTGGCCGGAGGACCTGCGCCGGCGGACGCTGGCGATCATCTTCCGAGGGCTGGCGTTGCCGCAATCCTGAGCGTGTACTGAGGCCAGGGGGTGAGCGTCATGCTCAAGATCTTGGTCGTTGCTACAGCTCTGGTCGTAGGCACCGCCGTCACTGCGGTCGCCGAGCCGACCACACCGATCACCTACAACGCCGGTACGACGGCGACGCGGTTCACCGGTCTGGCGTTCGACACCTGTACGGCGCCTACGGTGGCGCAGATGTCCGCGTGGCGGGCGTCGCCGTACAAGGCAGTCGGGATCTACATCGGCGGAGTCAACCGGAGCTGTGCGCAGCCGCAGCTCACCGCCGCCTGGGTCAGCACCGTGACAACCATGGGCTGGCGACTGGTACCGATCTACCTCGGTCTACAGGCGCCCTGCGGCACGCGGCGGTACAAGATGTCGACCGCCTCCTCCAACCGGGACGCGGTGCGCGACGCGGACGATGCGGTGGCCAAGGCGAAGGCACTGGGCATCCTGCCGGGCAGTGCGGTCTACAACGACATGGAGAACTACGACAGGACCAACGCGGTCTGCCGCAACGCAGTACTGCACTACCTGTCGGCGTGGACGAAGGAGATGCACTTCCAGCGGTACATGTCCGGCGTCTACGCCAACCTCGCGTCCGGCGCACCCGACCTGGCCGCGGCGTACAACTCCAGCTCGTACGCACGCCCGGACGCGCTCTGGATCGCCCGCTGGGACGGCAGCAGCGCGCTGACCGGCTGGGCCGGTATCCCCAACACGTTCTGGGCCGTCGGACAGCGCGGCAAGCAGTACGTCGGCGACCACTCGGAGACGTACGGCGGCGTGACGCTCAACATCGACAACGACCGGTTCGACGCGCCCGTGGCGAGTGTCGCGTACACGTACACCGTCCGTACAACGATCCACTCGTACAGCGGCCCTGGTACGGCGTACCCGGTTCGCTCGACGATCGCTGCGAACAAGGCGGTCCGTGTCGTGTGCCAAACGTTCGGTCCGAAGATCGGTACGACCACGGTGTGGGACAAGCTGATCGACGGCACCTACGTGACCGACTACTACGTGCGTACCCCGAGCAAGCCCGGCTACAGCGCACCCCTGCCCGGCTGCGCGTTCCCGTACCAGACAACGACCAACAACCTGAGCCGCCGGCACGGACCGGGTACGGCGTACGCCGTGTACCCGAGCCCGCTGCCGATCGGCTCACTGGCATGGATCACCTGCCAGGCGGCCGGCTCCAAGGTCGGTACGACGTCGGTGTGGGACCGGCTGAGTGACGGGTCCTGGGTCACCGACTACTACGTCGCCACCCCGAGCAAGACGACGTACAGCGCACCATTCCGGCGCTGCTGAGCTTTACTGAGCTCTACTGGGCCCAGTGCGGCTGGACCTTCGTACCGTCGGCCATCGTCCCGGTGAAGCCCGCAGTGATTGCCACGTGCAGCGCTGCGGGCTCGTCGCCCAGGTTGGTGACCTGAATCGGCTCACCCGCCGGCACGACGAGGGCGTCGCCCGGCCCTAGCTTCTCGCCGTCCGGGGTGAGGCGGACGGATCCGCTCAGCACCACGAAGACCTCGTCGGCGTCGATAGTGTGCGGCGCGTCGCCGCCGTGGCCCGGCGGGAGCGTGAGCCGCCACGCGCACAGCTGCTTCGAACCGTTGCTCGGTGAAGCGAAGACTGCGAACTCCACCCCGCCCAGCTCGAACCGCGGCGCGTCGGCCGCGCGAACTACCTGCATCAGGAAACCCCTCGGATTTAGTCAATCCAACTTGACCAAGTTGACTTGACTATCATGGCCGGTATGACGCGATCGGGCAAGCTGGATTTCGGGGTTCTTCTGCTGCTGGCCGAGCAGGAGTTCGTCGGTGAACTGCGGGCGTACACGGCGGCGCAGGGGTTCGACGACCAAGGGCGGTCGGACGGCTTCGTACTGCGCACGCTCGGCGCCGCACCGACGACGATCACCGGGCTGGCCGAGCGGCTCGACATCACCAAGCAGGGCGCGAGCCAGATCGCCGACGACATGGAGCGGCGCGGGTACGTCGAACGCCGGCCGGATCCGTCCGACGCCCGGGCCCGCTTGCTACACCTGAGCGCACGCGGCGAGGCGGCGCTGGCGGCGGCACGAAGGTTTCACCAGACGTACGAACGCCGCCTGCGCCGGAAGCTCGGCGACGAGGCGGTCGAGGCGATGCGCGGCGTACTGACCGCCATGGCCGGCGAGGCCCAGGTCAGCACGCCGCACTTCAGAGCACTGATGTTCTAGACCGTCAGCAAGGTGTCGCGGTGACGCGAACGCGGTAGACCGGGCCTACGCTCACGCTGTGGTTGCGGCCGTCTGCCGGGATGCAACCGAGCTGGTGGCCTCGGGCGTCGTCGTAGCGGAACGCGGCGTTGCCGGTCTGGGCGTTCATGACTGTGCCCGTGCCGTTCCAGTTGTACGTCGAGTAGGAGCCGTAGTTGTAGAAGTCGAACACCCAGCGTCCTGCGCCGTACGGCACTGCGATGCAGACATGCCCTGAAGCGCATCCGATGACGCGGTCCGGGTCGACGTATCCGTTGCTCACCGTCGGCGACGTGCTCGGCACCGCGAGGGGCGAGGCAATGGCGGCTTGGGTGGCGCCGGTCGAGGCAACGACGCACAGCGCAGCCAATGCGATGCCCGCCCTAAGGATCTTGCGTGTCATTTCACTCCCCAGAATCGCGCCCGCCGCATGGGGTGGCGGGTCGCGGTTCTGACGGTACGAGCGTCCCGGGTTCAGCTACGGAGCTTTTCGAGGGAGACGAAAAGGCGGTCGCAGGCAGCGCCGACGGCTAGAAGTACTTCGGGAACAGGTCGGTCGTCGGCCAGGTCCTGACGCCGTTCGCGGCGGTCCACAGTGCTGCGTCGATGTCGCCGTAGGACTTGCCGGACGGGTCGTCGCGCCGGTTGAACAGCGCGGCCCAGCTCAGGCCGGTGTTGGTGCGGACGATGATCGTCGACGTACCCGGGAGGCTGCCGGTGTGCCAGGTGTTGCGGCCGGTGCCGCCGGTGACCGGGCGGACCTGCCAGCCGAGGCCGTAGTACCAACCGTCCGGGTTCACGCCGGTCGACGGCTTGGACCAGAAGCGGCTGAGCGACGTGCTGTTGAAGATGCTGCCCGGCGCGTCGAACAGCTTCGCCCAGCGGACCAGGTCCGGCGCGCTCGCGATCCAGCCGCCGTTCGCGTCGTGGATCCGCAGACTGAACGTGCCGTACGGCGACGGCACCGTCTTGCCGGTCATGTCGAGCACCGTCGGCCCGCTGTACTGCGACTCGTACGGCACCTCGCCCGTGTGCTTGGCGACGCTCCACCCCTGCGCCATCCGCTTGATGCCGAGCGGCGTCAGCAGCTTCTGCTGCACGTAGTTCTCGTAGCTGAGCCCGCTGACCTTCTCGATCACGCGACCGGCCAGGAGATACCCGAAGTTCGAGTACGCGACCTTCGTACCCGGGGTGAAGTCGAGCTTCTGCCCGGCCATGTACTTGATCACGTCCGCGTGCTGCAGCTCCATCGGTACGCCGAGGGTCCGCGAAATCGTCGCGTCCTTCGAGGTCGGGTCACCGGAAACGTCCCGGTCCCAGCCGCCGAGGTGCTGCAGCAGCTTCCACAGCGTGATCGTCGACCAGCGCGAGTCCCGGGTCAGCCCGGTGGCCGGCTTGATGTCCAGGAGGTTCACCACCGGCGTGGCCAGGTCGAGCTTGCCGTCTTGCACGAGCTTCACGATCGCCGCCGCGGTGAACGACTTCGTCAGGCTGGCGATCCGGAACAGCGACGTCGGCTGGACATCCAGCGCCGTCGACGTACTGTAGCCGCGGGCAAGCACCAGCCGGCCCTTGTAGGTGACGGCAAGCTGGCCGCCGGTCACCCCGCGGGCCTGCATGAACGCCTTCATCTGGTTGTCGAACCCGGCGAGCGCAGCCACCGCCGTACCGGTCGTCTTCCAGGTCGTAGCGGCGTCGGCCGACCGGCTCACCGTGTAGCCGACGCCCGTACCGGCCGCAGCAGTGGCTCCAGTGGCGACAGCAAGCTTGCCGAGGGTACGGCGGTTCAACTCCACGAACGTGTTCTCCTCTGGGCAGGGGTGGACAACGCGAAGGAGTCTCTCACCGCAAGAGGTCTAGGGCGACGCGCCCTATTCGACCATGGATGCGTACGAGATGACGCCGCGGCGGATCTCGTCGACGACTGCCCGCGCCGTGCTGCGCAGCGGGGTGGCGCCGGCCGCGTCTGCGATCTGTTCGGTCAGGTCGATCAGTTGCTTCACCCAACGAACGAAGTCACCCGCGGCGAGGTCGGACTCGTACAGCACCTCTGCCAGCGAAGCACCCGACGCCCAACGGAACGCGGGCCAGCAGAAGTTGAGATCCATCGACCGCAGGAAGTCGACGCGCATGTCCCGCTCGAGCGCGGACAGGTCGCGCCAGATCAGCCCCATCCGCTCGATCGCGTGCCGTACGTCGCCCTTCGGCAGCCGCGGCGAGGTCGGCTCATCCTTGGACCGCGACTCGTAGACCAATGCGGCCAGGCACGCCGCGAGCTCCGGCACGGTCAGGTCGTCGAAAACTCCTTGCCGGAGGCACTCAGCGGCGACCAGGTCGAGCTCGGTGTAGATGCGGGCCAGCCGGTCACCCGCCTCGGTCGTCTTGTCACCGTCGAGGTAGTGCAGCGCGTCCAGCACCTGGCAGACCCGGTCGAACTGGCGGGCGATGGTGTTCGTCCGCTGCTCGATCTTGCGTTGCACCTCACGGTTCTCGCGGTCGAGCCGGAAGTACCGCTCGGCCCAGCGGGCGTGGTCCTCGCGGTCCGAGCAGCCGTGGCAGGGGTGTGCGCGCAGCTGGGCCCGCATCTCCTGGAGCTCCGGGTCGTCCGCGTGGCTGACGACGTCCTTGCCGCGGGTGCGCGACGGCGGTCCGTCCTCACCGAGCAGATCCGTACGGTTCCGCAGTACCTGCGCGAGCTCGCGCCGCTGCTGCGGGTTGCGCGGGTTGAACTTCTTCGGGATCCGCAGCGTGCTGATCGCCTCGACCGGGGTCGGGAAGTCGACCATCGACAGCTTCCGCACCTGCCGGTCCAGCGTCAGCACGGTCGGCCGCGGCCCTTCGCGCTCGGACCGCATGCCGCCGTCGAGGACCAGCGCCCAGCCTGCGCTGCGGCCGGCCGGGATCCGGATGATGTCGCCGGTCCGGAGCTTCTCGATCGACTCCTGCGCCTCGACCCGGCGGTCGAGCTTGCGCCGCTTCGAGCTGGACGCCTCGCGCTCACCGATCCGCCGGCGCAGCTCGGCGTACTCGAGGAAGTCGCCGAGGTGGCAGTCGATCGACTCCTTGTAACCCTCCAGCGCCTCCGTGTTCCGCTGCACCTGACGGGCCAGCCCGACCACGGCCTGGTCGGACTGGAACTGCGCGAACGAGAGCTCCAGCATGTCGCGGGCGCGCGTCCGCCCGACCTGGCGAACCAGGTTGACGGCCATGTTGTACGACGGGGAGAACGACGAGCGGAGCGGATACGTACGCGTCGACGCCAGACCGGCGACCTCGCGTGGGTCGAACCCGGGCTGCCAGAGCACGACCGCGTGCCCCTCGACGTCGATCCCGCGCCGCCCGGCCCGCCCGGTCAGCTGGGTGTACTCGCCCGGCGTGATGTCGACGTGCGCCTCGCCGTTCCACTTGCTCAGCTTCTCCAGCACGACCGTGCGGGCCGGCATATTGATGCCCAGGGCAAGCGTCTCGGTGGCGAACACGACCTTGATCAGCCCGCGTGCGAACAGCTCCTCGACGACCTCCTTGAATGCCGCCAGCATGCCCGCGTGGTGCGCCGCGATGCCACGGCTCAGCGCCTCGGCGAAGTCGTGGTAGCCGAGCACGCCCAGGTCCTCGTCGGGCAGGTCCGCGGTCCGCTCGGCGACCACGCGCTTGATCTCGTCACGTTCGGCCGGCTTGGTCAGCCGCAGCCCGGACCGCAGGCACTGCACGACCGCGTCCTCACACCCCTTGCGGGAGAAGATGAAGAAGATCGCCGGCAGCAACGCACCCGCGTCGAGCTCCTCGACCACGTCCGAGCGGTACGGCGTGAAGTGGGTCCGGGCCGGCCTGCCCTTCGGCAGGTCGCGGCGCCGGCGCGGCTTGCGGGAGTCGTCGCGGAAGATCCGGTTGTCGTCGCGGGCGATCCGGACGAGCTGCGGGTTGACCAGATCCTTCACGTCGGCCTTGACCGAAGCGTTTGCCTTGGCCGGATTGCCCGACCTGGACGGCTTCTCCGGTGCACCCACCCGAGCCGTCGGCGCCTCGCCGGCGAACAGGTCGTGCAGCCGCTTGCCGACCATGACGTGCTGGAACAGCGGCACCGGCCGCTTCTCCTCCAGCACGACCACGGTGTTGCCGCGGACCGTCTCCAGCCAGTCGCCGAACTCCTCCGCGTTGCTCACGGTCGCGGACAGTGAGACCACCGAGACCGAGTCCGGGAGGTGGATCAGCACCTCCTCCCAGACCGCGCCGCGGGACCGGTCGGCCAGGTAGTGCACCTCGTCCATCACGACGTACGACAGGCCGAGCAGTGTGCTCGATCCGGCGTACAGCATGTTGCGGAGGACCTCGGTCGTCATCACGACGATCGGGGCCTCGGAGTTGATCGAGTTGTCACCGGTGAGCAGGCCGACCTTGTCCGCGCCGTACCGGTCGACCAGGTCGCCGTACTTCTGGTTGCTCAGCGCCTTGATCGGGGTGGTGTAGAAGCACTTCTGGCCGCGCTCCAGGGCCAGGTGGACGGCGAACTCACCGACCAGCGTCTTCCCGGAGCCGGTGGGCGCCGCGACCAGCACCTGGTGACCGTCCTCGAGGGCGGCGCAGGCGCGCAGCTGGAACTCGTCCAGCTCGAAGTCGTAGAGCGCCCGGAACTCCTTCACGGCGGGATGCTCCTGGTCCGAGCGAAAGACGGCATATTTCTCGGACGGGGTGCTCATCCACGTCCTCGCTTCGCTGCGGGCGTGGATGAGCACGGCTCGCAGTGCTTGATGGTGACCTCGCTCCGCTCGCTCACGGGTCCAATCTATGCGACGCCGCCTACAGATTTGTCGGTGAGGCGGTTCCTGATGAACATGGCGGCATGCTCCAGCGCCTCGTCCGCCTCCGTCATCAGGCCCGCGAAGTACTGGAACACGTGCGGGGCGCCGGCGACCACGTCGAGGCTGACGTCCACCTCCTGCTCGGCGGCGCGAGCCACCAGGCGGAGGGAGTCGTCGAGCAGAACTTCCGCCGATCCGACCTGCACGAGGAGCGGTGGGAAGCCCTTGAGGTCGGCGAAGACCGGGCTGGCCAGCTCGTTCCTCGGGTCCGCGCCGCCGAGGTACAGCTCGGCGGACTCGGCCATGTTCGGTCTGCTGAACAGCGGGTCGTAGTCACCCCGGGCGTCGATACTCGGCCCGCTCAGCGTCGTGTCGGTCCACGGCGAGAACAGCACCACGCCGGCCGGCATCGGCAGATCCTCGGCACGAGCCGCAAGCAGCGTGGCGAGCGTGAGGCCACCGCCGGCCGAGTCACCCGCGATCACGACCTGCTGACCGCTCCCCGCCAGCTCCCGGTACGCCGCCAGTGCGTCGTGGATCCCGGCCGGGAACGGGTGCTCCGGCGCGAGGCGGTAGTCGAGCGACACCGCCGGTACGCCGGAGAGCCGGGACAGCGGCGCCGCCAGATTGGCCCCGGTCCGCGCGTTTCCGATGATGTACGCACCGCCGTGCAGGTAGAGGATGATGCCTTCGCCGCCCGCACCGGCGACCTTCACGTCGAGAGCCGGCACCCCGCCCAGCGTCCGCTCGGTCAGCACCACGTCGTCGCCCAGCGGGAGGCTCCCGAACCGCTCGTTGAACTCGGCCCGCTGCTGCTGCGGCGACTGCCCGAGCTCGCCCTTCTCGATCATGCTGCGTGCCGCTTCGCGCTCTTCACGACTCATTGGTCGACCTCAGTTCGTGTCCTGGGTGGTTGGCAGGGAATATACGACTCCCGCACCCCGCCCGAGGACCTGATTTTTCGACCTGTGGACAACTGTCAGACAACCGTGGACTTGCCCGGACATGACGCAGCCGGGCTCCCTTCCCTGGTGGTCCGACGGGAGCCCGGCTGCGGGTCTTCGGTGGCTACGCGATGTGGTACGAGTCGCCGTACACCTTCCAGCTGAGCGGCGTGTTCAGGTCGAAGTTGCCGTTCTTGAGGAACACCCGCTGGGCCGTGTCGACCCGGCTGGTGTCGCTGTGCGCCTCTTCCTGCTTCATCGCCCAGACCCGCGCGTCCAGGAACGCGTTCAGCCAGGTGGTTTCGTTGCCGCCCTGCGACGGCGGCTTCGCATGGCCCAGCGCCCGCTTGCGAATCCCGCCGAAGCTGGTCGAGTCGGTCCCCGGACCGTGCATGACGATCGCGTCGTAGTAGCAGAACTGGCCGAGCGTGCGGACACCGTCCGACTTGCCCTGCTTCACGGCCGGGTTGAAGTACACCCGGTCGCGCTCGTCGTTCTGGCAGCCCTGAAAGACGCTGTCCTTGGCCGCGGTCTTCCAGTCCTTGGTGTAGTTCGGGTCGAGACCCTTGTGCGAGTCGCTGCCGTTCACCTTGCGCAGCGCCGGCAGGTACTTCGCCAGCACGTTGCCCGGCTTGCGGTCGGTGTACAGCTCGACCAGGTCGAGCATGTCACCGGTGCCCGAACAGAACCCGATGATGCCGGCCGTGTAACCGCGGCCGTCGTCGATGTCCTCGATGTACTTGTACTGCGCCTTCCAGTCCAGCGACGAGTTCTCCGCGCTGCAGACGATCTCCATCGCGATCTCCTTCTTCGCGGGATCGTCCAGTCCGGTCGCCTGCACCGCGGCGTCGGCGTGCGACGCGTAGCGGGAGACGGCGAGGCCGGCCGCCGGGACGGCCGCGAGCGACAGTCCGAGCAGCAGCGTGGTCCGGCGGGTGGGGCGATTCTCCATGACTCCTCCGAGGGGCGTCCGAGGAACAGAAACTGTTAGGAAGCTTTCCTATCAGACGGAGGGCAGAGATGAGAATACCTCAGACGTTAATGTTTTCGGCGGGTCACGCACAGCCCGGCGGCATCCGCCCAAGCACGGCTCAGGCGAAGACGGTCAGCGCGCCCGGAGCGATTGAGATGTCGACCGGCAGCGGCCCCAGCGGCTCGCCGTCGCCGTACGCCGTGATGCCCGGCGACTCGACCCGCACCTGGCGGCCGCGCAGCGCGGTCAGCTTCGGGTGCCCGACGTGGGTGCCCTTGGCCAGCTTCGGGAACAGCTGTAGCAGTGTCAGCCGGGACACCGGCCCGATGATCGTCACGTCGAGCAGCCCGTCGTCGATCACGGCACCGGCACAGATCTGCAGTCCCCCGCCGTACGTCGGGCCGGTGCCGACCGCGACCAGCATGGCCCTGGTCTCGATCACCTGGTCGTCGACGGTGACGACGTACTCGAGCGGTTTGAACGTGCGCAGCTCGGCCAGCGTCGCGACCGTGTACCGCGAGCTGCCCTTGGGCCAGCTCATCGCGTTGGCCCGTTTGTTCACCAAGGAGTCGAAGCCACCGGCCACGACTGTGGTGATGAACTCGTCCTTCGCCACCGCGAGGTCGACCGTGCGGGTCTTACCGGCCACGATCAGGTCGGCCGCGGCCGCCGGGTTCTTCAGCGGTACGCCGATGCCGCGGGCGAAGTCGTTACCGGTGCCGGCTGGGATCACGCCGAACGGCATCCCGGAGTTGGCCAGCACCTGAGCGCCGAGGTGGATCGTGCCGTCGCCGCCGATCAGCGCGACCGCGTCCGCACCGGACGCGACCACCTCGGCGGAGATCCGGCCGACGTCCGCGGCGCACGTCGTGGAGTGAACGTCGACGGTCAGCCCGGCCGCGGCCAGCCGCTCCCGCACGGTGGGAGCGATGCGCGCGCCCAGCCCTCGTCCGCTGGAGGGGTTCACCACCAGCGCGATCCGGCGACTCACTCAGTCCGCCAGGAGTTCGTCGTTGCGGCGTTGCCGGCGTTTGTCGTTGACCCGCGCGATCACCTCGGCGACGAAGAACAGCAGGCACATCGGGATCGCCAGCAGGCACATCGTGAACGGGTCACCGGACGGCGTCGCGACCGCGGCGAACACGAAGATCACCAGGATGATGTACGGGCGGAACTTGCCGAGCGCCGCGGCCGGGACGAGGCCGACCATGTTCAGCGCGACCACGATCAGCGGGATCAGGAACGCGACGCCGAAGACCAGCATCGTGCGGATCACGAAGTCGAGATACTTGCTGATCTCGACCAGGTTCTGGATCGTGTCCGGGGTGAAGCCGAGCAGGATCTGGATGCCCTTCGGCAGCGTCCAGTAGGCAACCCCGAGACCCGCCGCGAACAGCGGCGCCGCGATCGCGGCGAACAGGTACGCCCACTTCTTCTCGCTGCGGTGCAGACCGGGCGCGATGAACGCCCAGAGCTGGAACAGCCAGATCGGGCCGGACGCGACCACACCGATCATCGCCGACACCTTGATCTTGAACGTCAGCGGGTCACCCACACCCTGCAGCGTCAACTGCGGCTTGAGCTGCCGGTCCTTGGCGTACGGCAGGATCGCCTCGTTGAACGGCTGGGTGAGGAAGTGGAACGCCTGGTTGTAGAAGAACCAGGCCGCGATCGTGCAGATCACGATCGCGAGCACGCTGATGAGCAGGCGGTTGCGGAGCTCGACAATGTGCTCGCGCAGGGTCATCCGACCCTCTGGGTCCTTCGGACGCCGCTCCTGGTTCTCCTTCTTGCGCCGCCCGAACCTCACCATCGACACAGCTGTGGCACTCGGCTCAGTTGGCCGTGTGCGTCGGCGGCAGGCCGTCGCCCGGCGCCTGGCCGTTCACCTGGTTCTGCTGCTGCGCCGCCTGCGGCTGCGGGGCAGGCTGCTGCACCGGCGCCTGGGTCTGGTTCTCGGTCAGCTCCGGGTCCTTCTTGCGCGGGCCGACCTCGTCCTCCCAGATCTTCTTCGACTTGCCGAGCTGCTTCACCAGCGCCGGCAGCTTGGCCGAACCGAACAGCAGCACGACGATCGCGAGGATGACGAGCCACTCTGCGCCTTGCGGCATGCCGAGGAGCGGTGCCATGTCGATCTCCCTTTCCCAAAACATCAACTCGTGGCTCGAGCCTGAGTTCGTGGCCGAATACTACGCCGGGACGTGCTCGTCGCGGCGGGTCTGTCCAGACCCGTCCGCGCTCTGCGCTGCCTCCAGCTTGGACTGGGCGGCGACCAACTCACGCGTCAGCGCCTTGACCTGACCCCACACTTTCTTCGCGAGCAGGGCGAGGACGAGCAGCCACACCGCCACCACCGCGAGGAAGAGCAGGAACCAGTACATACCAAGGAGCCTAACCGCTCCCCGGCTTCCACCCACGCCCGGCGGTGGGTCTCGGTGGACAACGGTGCCGGAACGTGATGGTAAAACCGAGTGTCCGCCGGGGGTTTTCGGCCGGGACACGAGGGTCCAGGATCGGTGGATGCGAGGGGTCGGAATGGTGCGGATCGGGGTCGAGGAGCGGCGCGCGCGGCTGGGGCGACGACACCGGCTGGGAGCGGGCTGCCAGGCGTCCGGCCCGGTCGACGCGGCGGCCTCGATGGTCGCGCTGCACGCCACCGATCCGGCCACTGTCCATCTCAGCGTGGCCGCGCGAGTGCCGGGGAGTGATGTTGCGAGCACAGAGCGTGCGTTGTACGACGACCGCGAGCTGATCCGGATGCTGGGCATGCGGCGAACGGTGTTCGTCGTACCGACGCCGTTCGCACCGGTTGTGCAGGCGGCGTGCACGGACGACATCGCGCTGAAGCAGCGGAAGCTGCTGGTGAGGCACCTGACCGAGGCCGGGGTGGCCGGCGACGCGGAGGCGTGTGCGCAATGGCTGGCCGCGGTTGAGGAGTCCACTGCCACTGCACTGGCGCTGCGGGGGTCAGCGACCGCGCAGGAACTGTCGGCGGACGAGCCGCGGCTGCGGACCCGGCTCAGCATGGCGGAGGGGAAGACGTACGCCGCTCAGCCGTACGTGACGAGCCGGGTGCTGTTCCAGCTGTCCGCCGAGGGCCGGATCGTGCGCGGACGGCCGCTGGGGACGTGGCTGAGCGGCCAGCACCAGTGGTCGCCGGCCGAGGACTGGCTGCCGGGTGGACTGGGCGTGAAGCCGACCGCCGAGGAGGCGCGCGTAATGCTCGCCCGCGCGTGGCTGGCGGCCTTCGGACCAGGCACAGCCGCTGACCTGCAGTGGTGGGCTGGGTGGACGGCTGGGCAGACGAAGAAAGCGTTGGTCGCTGTCGAGGCGGTTGCGGTCGAGCTGGACGGCGCTGTCGGGTATGTGCTGCCCGGCGACGAGGAGCCGGAGGTACCGGTCGAGCCGTGGGTCGCTTTCCTGCCTGGGCTGGACCCGACGCCGATGGGGTGGAAGGAACGGGACTGGTACCTCGGGCCGCACAAGGCCAGGCTCTTCGACAGCACCGGCAACGTCGGCCCGACCATCTGGTCCAACGGCCGCATCATCGGCGGCTGGGGTCAGCCGGACTCGGGCGAGGTCCGGTACGAGCTACTCGAGGACGTCGGCGCGGAAACAACCGCGCAGGTCGAGGCCGAAGCCGCCCGCTGGACCACCTGGATGGCCGGCGTCCGCGTAACCCCTCGCTTCCGCTCCCCCTTGGAGAAACAACTCAGCCAGGGCTAATCGTCGTACGCGGCGAGGGCCTCTCGGGCAGTGGCGGCGATCTGGGTGGAGAGGTCCGACGGGTCCAGGACGGTGGCCGCGCCGCCCAGGCGCAGGGTCAGGCGCTGGAGCCAGGAGGTGTCGGCGACTCGGAGTTTGATGATCAGGGAGTTGCCGGGGCCCTCTTCAACGGACTCGGTGGGGTAGTACTCGGCGACCCAGCGTGCGGGTGGGTCCAGCTTGACCGTGGCCAGCAGGTCATAGTCGGACGGCTGGAACATCCCGTTGGACAGGTCCCGGGGCGTGGCCTCGGGAGGAGGCTCGCTTGGCAGGTCCAGGAGCTTCACGGCGGCGATGCGGTCCAGCCGGAACAGCCGCACGTCCTCCGCGAGCCGGCACCACGCCTCCAGGTAGGTCCGGCCGTCCGACACGACCAGGCGCATCGGATCCACGTCCCGCTCGGTGGTCTCGTCACGCGACGGTACGTCGTACGTCAGGTGGAGCCGTCGCTTCGTCGCGAGGCCCTGGTTGACGATCTCGGCGATCTGCGGATCGGCCGGCTCGACGTGGACGTGCGCGGCCCGGCCCTCGCTGGCGGCTGCCGCCTCCCCCGCCGCGCGCTCGAGCTTGGCGATCGCTCGGTCGACGGCGTCGCGGTCCGCTCCGGCAGTCACCTCCCGCAGCGTGCGTAGCGCGGTCAGCAGAGCCAGCGCCTCATCCGCGGCCAGCCGCAACGGGCGGGCCAGGTAGTCCGCGTTGTTGAGGTGGATGACCCCGTCGCCCTCGGCCGCCTCGATGTCGATCTCGATCAGGTCGCCCATCTGCGCACCGGGCAGCCCGCAGAACCACAGGACCTTCAGGTCCGCGATGATCTGCTTCGGCCGGACGCCGAACTCCTTGGCGACGTCGTCGACCCGAGCGCCGTCGTTCTCGCGCAGGTACGGCACCAAAGCCAGCAGACGCTGCACCTGGTCACGTGCATTACTCATGCGCCGGCCACCGCCCGCAGTCGCCACAGCACGCCATCCAGCACGTCCCCCGGTCCTTCGACCACCGCGTCCGGTCCGTACGACGCGATCTCCTCGGCGAGCACGGACGAGTCGGCGTACGGAACGTGCAGCAGGTCCCAGCCCTCTTCGTACTCCTCGATCGCGTTCGCACGCCGTCGCAGGCTCACGCACGAACCGGTCCGCGCTCGCACCTTCGCCTCGGACGTCGGCCGCGGTGGCGCCAGCTCGGACACCAGCGACCGCAGGTCCGTCCCCTCCGGCACGGTGAACGCGCCGGGCTCGCCGATCGTCTTCACATCACCGCGAATACGCGACAGCCGGAACATCCGCGTCGCCTCCCGGTCCCGGTCGCGGCCGACGACGTACCAGCGACCGTGCCAGGACACGATGCCCCAGGGCTCCAGCGTGCGCGTGATCGGCTCGGAGGCCCCACTACGCAGATGCTGGAACCGGATGGCCTGCCGAGCGACGACAGCGGACCAGAGTGGGTCGAACGCCGGTTCCGACGCGCCTACGTGTGGCTCGATCGCGCTCAGCGCCGACTGGTCGGTCTGGATGCCGGCTGCCTTCAGCTTCAGCACTGCGGACGTCGTCGCCTCGGCCAGGCTCGCGTGCTGCCAGACGCGGGCGGCGACACCGAGCACGGCCGCCTCGTCGGGCTCCAGCTGGACCTCGGGGAGCTCGAACACGTCCCGGCGGATCCGGTAGCCGACCTCGTCGGAGAAGAACTTGTCGATCGTGCCCATCTCGATCGGGATGCCGAGGTCGCGGAGCTCGTCCTTGTCCCGCTCGAACATCTTCTCGAAGGCGTCGTCGGTCTGCCCGGCGTACCCCTCGACGACCTCGCGGATCCGCTCCTTGGTCACGTAAGTGCGCGCGACCAGCAGGCAGATGACCACATTGAGCAGCCGCTCACTCTTCCGCGCCGACACCCGACCACCTTACGGCCTCCCGGTGGCTAAAACCCGCCTTTCCGCGCCACAACTTCGAACACCGGTTCGACGGTCTCGGGGGATCACCCGACACCCCCTAAGCTCGCCTCTGTGATTCGGTGGCGGGACGGTGTGGTGGCACAGGTCGGGCGCAGCTGGACAGGTGCGGTTGAGCTGACGGTGACCGTCGGCGAACAGGCTGTGAGCGCTCTGGCCTATCCAGAGCTCGTCGGTACCCCAGAGCCCGGTGACCGGGTGCTGCTCAATGTCAGTGCGCTGGACCGCGGCCTCGGCACCGGTGGGTACGCGCTGGTAGTGGCCATCCCGGACCGGCTGCCTGCAGACCCGCCTGAGTCCGGGCACCTGGTCAAGGCGCGCTACACGCCGCTCCAGGCGATGGTGCTCGGTGCGGACGAGCAGGACTCGCCGGACCATGACGTACTGCGGGACGCGGACGACCTGTTCGGTACGCCGGTGGTCGTGGCGGACCTGCACTCCGCCCTGCCGGCTGTGCTGGCCGGCGTGTACGAGGCACGGCCGACCACGAGGATCGTGTACGTGATGACCGACGGCGGTGCGCTACCGCTCGCCTTCTCGCGCAGCGTGGCATCTCTCCGCGAGGCGGGCTGGCTGAGCGGGACGGTGACGGTCGGGCAGGCGTACGGCGGTGACCGCGAGGCCGTGACGGTCCACACGGGACTGCTGACGGCCGTTCACGTGCTGGCCGCTGAGCTGGTCGTCATCACTCAAGGACCGGGCAATCTGGGCACGGGCACCCGCTGGGGTTTCTCCGGGGTGCAGTCGGGTGAGGCGGTCAACGCGGTAGGCACCCTGGGCGGTCGAGCAGTCGCTTCGCTGCGCATCTCAGAGGCGGATCCACGTCCGCGCCACCGCGGCATCTCTCACCACAGCCTCACCGCGTACGGCCGCGTGGCGCTGCAGCGCGCGGACGTCGTCGTACCTGATCTGTCTGGCGACTTCGGTGACGCCGTACGGGATGCGGCTGAGCCGCTGAAGGCGCGGCATCGGGTCGTCCGGGTCGGTGTGGACGGGCTGTACGACGCTATGCGGTCCGCACCGGTGAAGCTGTCGACGATGGGCCGCAGCCTGGACGAGGACCGCGCGTACTTCGAGGCCGCAGCCGCAGCCGGTCGCCACGCGGCGGGGCTGGTGGACACGCCGGCATGACGCTGATCACCGCTGCCAGTTTTCCGACGCCACACATCATCAAGACGTCGAACAACCCAGCGGTCTGGGATCAGCAGGAGCGGTTCGCGGCGCTGCAGGCAAGCGCCGCCACCGAAGCGCTGGAATGGCTCGGCGGCGAACTGGGCGGCGCCGGCTCGGTCCGTGAGCGCGCAATCCACTTTCTTCGCCTCCACCGGCAACTGGCGGACTGGCGGTACCAGCTCGCGCAGCGGGAGGAAGGCCGAAGCCCTGAGTCGCTGCTCAGGCAGTACGGCCGGCCGATCGGCGACGTGCCGATCGTGGACATGTTCGGTCGCGGCCTGCGCAGCGTCGGCTTCCGGATCGATGCGGAACGCGGCGTGATCGTCCCTGGCGCCGAGACGCCCGCGAGTCGTCAGCACGACCGGCTGGCCGGGCTGATCGAGGCCCGCTTCGACGCCGAGGCACCTGACTTCGTGAAGCTGCAGAACTGGGTGCTGACGCGGTCCGGCCGGCAGATCGCCGGAAACCAGATCCTGCGCGGTCTGACGGCCGGTGTTGCGCTTGGCATCTTCGCCAAGGTCGAGGGCCTCTACTGCACGCGGACCGCGGACGCGGACGACCGGCGTGCCCTGCAGTGGGAAGGGTTCGAGACGCTGGCAGAGCTCGAGACGGACCGGGCGAACGGCCGGTCCGACCTGATCGACGATCCGGACGCCCGGCGCAGGTTCATCGCCGCGGAGTACTTCCTGTACCAGGGACCGGAGTACGACCGCGGCGGCGACGCGGTGACCAGGGTCCTGCTGGCCACCGCGCACACCCGGATCTTCGGAGTACCGCCCAAGCTGCCGCAGGACGTCGACGTGATGGCGTACGTCGCCGGGCAAGAGGGGTTCCACCGGTACGTCGAATCCACACAAGGGCTGGTCACGGTCGGCACGGGCGGGTCCGTCACGAACCTCGAGCAGCGGGCGCGGGACACGGAGCGGACGACCGGACTCGAGCGGGGCTGAGGGCGCTCAGGGGTGGTACGTCCACCTCGAGTGGGGACGCAGTACTCCTGATCCGGCGGCCGTCAGCGCCGACTCTGGGTACATGAGAACGATTGCTCGCGTTGAAGCGCCCCTCACGGCGCGGTGGGCCACCAATCTCTGGCTGCTCGCGGTGGGCGCCGGAGTGGTCGAGACCGTGATCCAGGTGGGGCTCGCAGTAGGAGACGACGTCTCGACGTCTGCGATCGCGGGACAGATCGCCATCCGCACGCTGATCTACGGCGGCCTGTTCGTGGTCATCGACCGGTTCTTCCGCCGCGGTGTGCCGTGGTCGCGGTACCTGCTGGCCGGCGTGCTCGGCACCGTCGGCGTGGTGTCGCTGGTCATGGAGCCGATCGGCTGGCTGTTGGACAACGGCGACTTCGGCACCATCGACTGGTCCGCGAGCTTCGTCGCCATCGCAGTACTCCGCGCTGTGCACCTGACTGCCGTGCTGACCGCATTGGCCCTGTCCCTGCACCCCGACACCAACCGCTGGTTCAAGCGCTGAGGGCCGGCCTCCCCCATGACGGGAAGAGACCGGCCCTCTGGCGACGAAGTACTACTGCCCCTGCTGCTTCGGGGCGGGGAACGCGTTCAGGATGTCGATGACCGCGAAGGCGTTGATCGTCTTGCCCTTCTGGTCCTTCGACGGCGGCAGCTCGACCAGCACCCGGCTACCGACCGGAACGCCGGCCAATGCGTCCAGCGCGCCGGTCTGGCCGGAGGGGCCCGGACCGACCTGCAGCTGGTCCGTCGGTGCACCCGGCTGCGCGGGCTGACCATTGGCGGCGGGCTGACCGTCCCAGGTGCTCGCCTGCTTCTTGCCGGTGTAGTCGAAGACGACATACCGGCCGATCAGCTGGCTGGCCTTCTCGATCGGCTTGCCCTTGCCGAGCGCGAACACGACCGGCTTGCCCGGCTTCGCCGGCGGCTTGGTGCCGGGCGCGACGGTCACCTTCGGCTCAGCGTTCAGCGGGCCGGTCACGGTGATCTTGGTCGGCGTCGACGGGGTGACCGGGTTGGCGTCCAGCGCCGTGTCGTTGGCGGCCGCACTGACCAGGTCGACGACGAAGATCAGCGTGTCGTCGCCCTTGATGCCGGCCTGTTCGTTACCGGTCGACTTGTAGCCCTTGTCGGACGGGATGGACAGCAGCACCCGGCTGCCGATCTTCTTCCCGACCAGGCCCTCGTCCCAGCCCGAGATGACACCACCGACGCCGATCGGGAACGACGACGGCGCACCCCGGTCGTAGGAGTTGTCGAAGACCTTGCCGTCGCGCCAGATCTGGCCGAGGTAGTTCGCGGTGAGCAGCTCGCCCTTCTTCACCTCGGGACCGTCGCCCTCCTTGAGGACCTCGGTCACCAGCGTCTTGTCCGGGTCACCGTCGCGGTGCGTGATGGTCGGCTTCTGCCCGAAGTCCGACGTCACCTTGACCCCGGCCGCCCCGAACTCGGGCTTCTTATCGGAGCCACAGGCCACCAGGGAGGACCCCAGCGCCGCAACCACGACGAGACTCAACAACTTGCGCACGGAAGATCTCCAGACACCTGCTCGGCGATGAACGCGGCCCACCCTAGCCTGCACGGGCAACCACGGCGGCGGCCGCCTGCGTCACCGTTGCGTCACAGCACGTACGGTGACAAGCCTCAGAAGCCCACTGCGTTGTGCGGGGCGCGATCCGGTCGCAGCAACGCGTCCAGCCGGGACAGTGCCCTCGTGGTGTGCTCGGCGACCCGACCGGCGTGGGCAAGCTCACTAACCCCGACCCCTCCGAGGTAGAGCGTTCCCAGCTCATTCAGGCCGAGGCTCAGGTCCGCTGACTCGCTGGTCGCCGTACAGCTGGCGCCCTCTGGCCCAGCATCGAGCCGATAGCTTCCGCCGGCAACCTCCAGCACCAGCACGTCGCTGGCTGCGTAGGTCCGTGCCTCCAGAGCACGGCGTACGTCGAGGATGTTCAGCCATAGGTTGTCGCGGGTCCGGGTGAGCTTCAGCGCGCGGGGGTTGGTCAGCATCCAACGCAGTGGCTCGTCTACTGGCCGTCGCGCAGCCACTACTCGTTTGGTGAGGTCGAAGTCGAGCAACAGGCCCCACAGCGCGCGGTACGCCTCCTGTGTCAGCGCTTCGAACGCCTCCACCTGCAGTTCGCCGGCGTCCGCCGGGTCTGTCGCCCAGGGCAACCGGAAGATCGCTGCGCCGTCCACCTCACCCGCTGCGTCCCGATGCACCAGGTGGTGCGCCCGCCCGGCTCCATCGGCCGGCAGCGCATCCAGACCCTGCCAGCGGCCGGGTAGCGGACTGATCTCCCCTACTCGCACCGCCCGGATCCGCTCGTGCAGCACCTGCCACACCGAACCTGCTTCGGCTGCGTCCACGAGCTCCAGTGACCCGGTGTCCGTGAACTCATCGCGGAAGGCGACGTCGGTACGGCGTACCTCCCAGCGGTGCTGAAACGTGGCCGGCGAGAACCCGTACCGCCCGTAGATGGTCCCCTCGCTCGCGCTGAGTCCAGCCAGGGACTCACCCCGCTCCCGGCAGTCGTCCAGCATCGCGCCCATGATCTGCCGCAGCAGCCCTCGCCTCCGGTACGTCGGAAGCACGGCCGTGGACGTGACGCCGCCGAGCGCCACCTGTCGTCCACCGGGCACGGTGACCTCGACGGACACGATCGCCGAACCACCTGCGATCTTGCCGTCGACGAATGCCGCCTGCGGGCGGATCCAGTCCGCCTGCAGCTGCTCGGCGTACCTGTCGAGGTCAGCCGGGGTCGCCGGGACCTGCGGTGGCCAGGCGGCGCGACCGGCGTACCAGGCCGACGGCTCGGGCTCCTCCTGGGGGAAGCCGTTCGCGTACGGCAGGACGCGCAGGTACTCCTTGGCCTCGGCCGGGGTGATCGGCCGGATCTCGATCGTCATACCGACTGTGTAGCGATCAAGAACCGGCCGGGCACTCGATTTAGCGAAGACCTACATACTCGCGATGAGCTTCTCGACCCGCTCGTCATGGGACTTGAACGGGTCCTTGCACAGCACGGTCCGCTGGGCCTGGTCGTTGAGCTTCAGGTGCACCCAGTCGACGGTGAAGTCGCGGCGGCGCTCCTGCGCGCGCTTGATGAACTCGCCCCGCAGCCGCGCCCGGGTCGTCTGCGGCGGCACCGACTTGGCCTCGAAGACCCGCAGGTCGTCGACCACCCGGGTGACGGCGCCCTTGCGCTCGAGCAGGTAGTACAGACCGCGCGGGCGGTGGATGTCGTGGTACGCCAGGTCGAGCTGCGCGACCCGCGGGCTGGCCAGGCCGAGGTTGTTCTGCGAGCGGTAGCGCTCGATCAGCCGGTACTTGATCACCCAGTCGATCTCGCGCTCGATCCCGGACAGGTCGCCGGACTCGATCGCCTTCAGCGTCCGCTCCCACAGCGACAGCGCCCGCTCGACGGCCGGCGTCCCGAGCTCGCGGCGGTCGACGAAGTCGCGCGCCTTGGTCAGGTACTCCGTCTGGATGTCGAGGGCACTCGCCTCGCGCCCGTTGGCCAGCCGGACCTCGCGGCGGCCGGACATGTCGTGGCTGATCTCGCGGATCGCCCGGATCGGGTTGTCCAGAGTCAGGTCACGCATCACGATGCCGGCCTCGATCATCCGCAGCACCAGGTCGGTGCTGGCCACCTTCAGCAGCATGGTGGTCTCGGACATGTTCGAGTCGCCGACGATCACGTGCAGCCGGCGGAACCGCTCGGCGTCCGCGTGCGGCTCGTCGCGGGTGTTGATGATCGGCCGGGACCGGGTGGTCGCGCTGGACACCCCTTCCCAGATGTGCTCGGCGCGCTGGGACACGGAGTACACCGCGCCGCGCGGCGTCTGCAGCACCTTGCCGGCGCCGCAGATCAGCTGCCGGGTGACCAGGAACGGGATCAGCACGTCGGCCAGCTTGGCGAAGTCGCCGTGCCGGCTGACCAGGTAGTTCTCGTGGCAGCCGTAGCTGTTGCCGGCCGAGTCGGTGTTGTTCTTGAACAGGTAGACGTCGCCGAAGATGCCCTCGTCGTGCAGCCGCTTCTGCGCGTCCACCAGCAGACCCTCGAGGATCCGCTCCCCGGCCTTGTCGTGTGCGATCAGGTCGGTGACCGAGTCGCACTCCCCCGTCGCGTACTCCGGGTGGGAGCCCACGTCGAGGTACAGCCGCGCCCCGTTGCGGAGGAAGACGTTGCTGCTCCGCCCCCAGGACACGACCCGCCGAAACAGGTACCGCGCCACCTCGTCCGGGGTCAGTCGCCGCTGCCCGCGGAACGTACAGGTGACGCCGTACTCGTTCTCCAGACCGAAGATTCGCCGGTTCACATCACCACAGTACGGCGCTCCCCGGACAACCGGGCCAGATCTCAGGCGCGCCGCCGTCCGGCGTTACCCCATTGATGCTCCACCCAGGGCAGGAAATCCGGGTGGAGATGTGCCCTCGGGTGCTGACCTGCACCAGCGGGACGGTCAGCCTCGGGGCATGAGACGACGAGCATTTCTCACCACAGCCGCCGCCTTGCCACTGGCCGCGGCGACTACACCCGCCTTTGCCTCCGAGCTTCGTCTGCGGCTGCCAGCGCCGACCGGGCCGTGGCGGATCGGTATGCGGACGATGTCACTGACTGATCCCTCGCGGACTGACCCCTGGAACCACACCGGCACCCGAGAGCTGGTGCTCTCGCTCTTCTACCCCGCTCGCGGAGGAGGTTCGCCGGCTCCGCAGCTGACACCCGCTGCCGCTGCCGTGTTCAAGGGGTTGGACGCTGGGCTGCTCCACCCCGAGCTGCCGACCAGCGGGGTGGACTGGGCGGCCACGCTGACGCACTCGTACGTCGAGGCGCCCGCTGCACCGGGTCGTCGGCCAGTGCTGCTGTACAGCCCGGGTGGTGCGGACCCGCGGACCATCGGCACGTCGGTAGCGGAGGAGCTGGCCAGCCACGGGTACGTCGTGGTGACGATCGACCACCCGGGTGAGGCGAGCGAGGTCTCGTATCCGGACGGGCGGCTGCGGGTGATCGAGATGCCACCGTCGACAGTGACCGACGCCGTACTGTCCCGGCTGATGATGCGGACGCGGTTCGACGACGTACGGTTCGTGCTCGACCACCTGTCCGAGCTGCCGGTGCCGGTCGACACGCGGCGGATCGGGGTCTACGGGCACTCTGCAGGTGGTGCGACCGCGGCTGTCACGTTGGACGACCCGCGGGTCGCGGCAGCGGTCAACCTGGAGGGCTATCTCGACACGCTGGATGGTGAGCTCTATCCGATAGCGCAGCACGGGACAAGAAAGCCGCTGCTGCTCGCTGGGACGGACGGGTACCGTGACTCGCGTTTCGATCGGACGTGGGACGCGGTGATGTCTCACGGCGGTCCGGTGCGGCGGGTGGAGCTGGCTGACGCCAACCACTGGGTGTGGACGGACTATGCGGCGTTCGCTCCGCAACTGCAGGCCGCAGGGCTCATGTCGGCTGCCGCTCGGGCCCAGCTGGTCGGGTCCGGGCGCGCGGTAGCCGCCGTACGCAAACTGGTCTACTCGTTCTTCCGGGAAGCCCTAGCCTGTGCGGCATGACGAGACTGCGGTATGCGGTGGGGATGCTCGGTACGGCGATGGCGGCGGCTGCACTGGTGCCCGGAGCGGCCCACGCGCAAGCCACGGCGCAGGCGCGGACTACGGCTGTCTGTTCGCTGACGCTCGGTACGGTGACGGTGCAGGGCGACCACAAGTTCCAGCGGATCACAGCGACCACGCCGGTGACGGCGGGTACGCCGAAGGTCGGGCCCAAGGCGCTCTTCCCGGTGGACAGCGTGCGGCTCGCGTCGTCCGTCGGCTGGGAGCCGGACCCGCCGGCGGGCATGGCAGACTCGGGGTACGTACAGATCGTCAACGACCTCTACCGGTTCCGGTACGTCACGGACCTGACCACGGGTGAGCTCGACCCCGCGTCGTACCAGAAGACCAAGGTGGGTGGCGGCTGGATCCACCAGACCTACTTCGAGCAGTCGAACGCCTACACGTACCCCGTCCCGCGCACCAACACGTACGCGCTCGAGGGGAACGTCATCACGCGCTGGACCGTGGAGGGGTCCGTCTGGCGCAACAAGGCGACATACACCGGGTTCTCGGCGGTGAAGACGATGGCGCTGTTGAGCCAGACCGCCACCTACGACACGTTCCTGGCCAACACCCGCGGCGGGGCGCTGTACACGATCCGCATCCCGTCCAGGGGCGGGCCGGTGGTCAAGAAGGTGCGTTCGTCGACCTGGCAGAGCTTCGAGACGCTCATCGCCGAGAGGTGCGGCAAGCAGAGCACAGTGCTGCTGGCGATCGACAAGGACACCCGCAACGGCTACCTGTACGCCGTCAGCCACGCCAACGGCACCGCAACGGTCATCAAGGGCCTGGGCAAGGTCGGCAACCAACTGGTGGCTCCGGAGGACAAGGCCTACTTCCGGCACTTCCCCGGCAGCTCCGAGGCGGACGCGCTGCTCTACGGCGAATGAGGGTTGACGCGCTGGTCGGCTAGGTCTGGCGGCTAGGGCTGGGCGTGGCGGGTGCCGTCGCGGGCGGTCCAGCCGGTGGTGTCCGACTCGGCTCCGACCTCGGACAGGTGCCAGACCACGCTGCGGATGCCGGGACGGTCGACGGCGCCCTGCGTCAGCATGTCTTCGTAGTACTGGAGTGCGCTGGGCTCGTCGGCGAAGACGAGTACTGCGTGACCGTCCATCGTCCAGGTGCCGTGGACGAAGCCGGGCAGGTTGATCTTGCCTGCGGCCATGTCGGGCACCTGGCTGCGGATCGCGTCGATCAGGTCCTCGTCGATGTCCCATACCCCGATCACGGCCCACATGCGGACAGTGTGCGGGCTACAGGTCGACCAGGTCGAGAAGCTGGCCGAGTTCCTTCGGGTCGAGGTCGCGGAGCTCGCCGGTGTGCAGGTTGCCACGGCGTACCGGGCCGATCGCGGTGCGGGTCAGGCGCTTGACCGGGTGACCGACCGCGTCGAACATGCGACGGACGATGCGGTTGCGGCCCTCGTGGAGCGTGATCTGGACGAGGGTGCGGCCGGGGACGGTCGAGACGACCTTGACGGTGTCCGCCTGGGCGGGTCCGTCGTCGAGGTTGACGCCGTCGAGGAGTTGGCGCAGTGCCGCTGGTTTGACGTTGCCGTCTACTTCGGCGACGTACGTCTTGGAGACTTCGTACGACGGGTGCGCGAGGCGGTGCGCGAACTCACCGTGGTTGGTGAGCAGCAGCAGGCCTTCGGTGTCGGTGTCGAGCCGGCCGATGTGAAACAGCCGCTCCGGCCGATCCTGCACGAAGTCGGCGACACACGGCCGCCCCTGCGGGTCCGACATCGTCGTCACCACACCGCGCGGCTTGTTGAGCACGAGGTAGACGTTGGCACTGACCGGCGGAATCCGCTCACCGTCCACCCTGATCACGGCAAGCTCCGGATCCACCCGGACCCCGAACTCGGTCACCACCACCCCGTCAACCTCGACCCGCCCCTCCTCGATCAAGATCTCCGCATTCCGCCGAGAAGCCACCCCCGCCCGAGCCAAAACCTTCTGCAACCGAACCTTCCCCTCACCCTCCATCCCGCACCCCCTCCCCGGAGTCATCCCCCGCCGGCTGGCCGCCGCCCACCGCCGATTCGTCCTCTGCGGGTTCGTCTTCACGCGTCAGTACGTCAGCGTCTGTCGGGTCGGTCTCGTCCGACGCGCCCATCTCATCTGAGGGCGTCAACGCGTCTTCCTTGTGCTCGACATCCAGCTCCACGGCCTCGTCAACCACCAGGTCCCCGTCGATCCCGACGTCCCCAGCGTCGTACGAGCCGTCCTCGCCGAAGTCATTCTCCGAGACGCCATCCGCTTCGCCGGACGCCGGAGTGCCTGCCTGGTCCTCGTCGGTGTCCACCGAGGCCTCGTCGGTCTCGTCCAGGTCAGCTTCCGCGCTCACGGCTGGAGCACCCTCCGCGGCCAGCTCGTCGGTAGCCGTCGCGCGGTCGCCGCCGTCGGATGCGGCTTCCTCAGCTCCCGACGTGGCGGGCGGTTCGTCGGAGGTCGGCGTGCCTGGTTCTGGGGAGTCGGCGGGTGGTAGGGATTGGGCGGCCAGTTCCTCTTCGATGTCGTCCATGTCGGGGAGGTAGGGGGCTAGTTCGGGGAGGTCGTCCAGGGACTGCATGCCCATGCGTTCCAGGAAGTACGTCGTGGTGCGGTAGAGGGTGGCTTGGGAGTCGGTGTCGGCTCCCGCCTCCTCGACCAAGCCTCGGGCTACGAGGGTGCGCATGACACCGTCGACGTTCACGCCACGGATGGCGGAGACTCTCGCGCGGCTGACTGGTTGTTTGTATGCGACAACTGACAGGGTCTCGAGTGCGGCCTGGGTGAGGCGGGCCTGTTGGCCGTCGAGGACGAAGCGTTCGACGTACGGCGCGGCTTCTGCGCGGGTGTAGTACCGCCAGCCGCCACCGATCTCGCGCAGGTCGAACCCGCGACCCTGGTCGGTGTA
The DNA here is from genome assembly GCF_040638345.1 of Kribbella sp. NPDC026611. Classification (NCBI taxonomy): domain Bacteria; kingdom Bacillati; phylum Actinomycetota; class Actinomycetes; order Propionibacteriales; family Kribbellaceae; genus Kribbella; species Kribbella sp. NPDC026611. The sequence continues at coordinate 32,255 of NZ_JBEZYC010000007.1, read as the reverse complement.
CTCCCCCGCCAGCTGCACCAACGCGTCCGCCACATCACCCGTGGGCCGGCCGACCGCTCTCGCCAACGTCAACACGGGGAGCGGCTCGTCCGTCACCATCAGGATCGCTTCCAGCGCCCGCCGCATCGTCTCATCATCAACAACAACCTCATCCCCCAGCGGCACCGCAGTCTGCCCCGGCGGCAGATGCTCCTCACCCCCAGCCGATACGCCACCCTCCGCGGGTACGTCGTCGTGTGCGGGTACGCCGTCCTCTCCCAGTACGTCGTCGTCTGCGGGTACGTCGTCGTCCGCCGAGGCGCTGTCGTCTGCTGGTGCGCCGTCCTCTGCTGGTGCGGCGTCCTCGGACTGTGTGCTGTCTTCGTCGATGCCGTCGTCGACCGCTGAACGCTGCTCGTCAGACGGGACGTCCTCCACGGTCTCGTCCTCGGCAGACGCGCTACCGCTCTCCGGCGTACCGGCCTCGGAGTTGAGCGCGGGGGCAGCCGGGTGCTCACCCGCAGGCTGGCCGGGGGCTGAGTCTCCAGCGGGCTCGCCACCAGCCGGGTCGCCGGTGGCTGGGTCTCCAGCGGGCTCGCCACCGGGCGGTTCGTCGAGGGCCGGGTCTCCAGCGAGCCCGCCATCAGCCGGTCCCTCGGCCGCTGAACGCTGCTCGTCAGACGGGGCGTCCTCCGCGGTCTCGTCCTCGGCAGACGCGCTATCGCTCTGCGGAGTACCGGCCTCGGAGTTGAGTGCGGGGGTAGCCAGGTGCTCAGCCGCAGGCTGGCCGGTGGCTGGGTCCCCAGCGGGCTTGTCCCCAGCGGGCTTGTCACCAGCCGCGTCCACAGCAAGCCGGTCACCAGCCGGGTTGGCGGTGGTTGGGTCTGCAGCGAGGTCGGCGCCGGCCAGTTCCTCGGTTGGTGGGGTGTCCGGGGGTGGGCTGTCCGCGTGGGAGGCGTGGGAGGTGGGTGCGGCGGGGTTAGTGCTGGGTGAGGCGGCGGGGTGGGGGGTGGTGGGGTTGGTCACTGGGGGGCCGTCTCGGTGGGTTCGGGGGTGGGGTCTTCTTCGGTGTGGGTGGGGCCTGGTTCCAGGAAGTCGGGGTTGTCGTCTACCTGGGGGGCTTCGCCTTCCTCGGACGGGGGTTTTTGTTCTTCGTCGAACTCGTCGCTGACGGCGATCGAGCCTTCGTCGGTGCCGGTCCAGCGGATGGTCAGTTCGCCCAGTGGCGTGACCTGGTCGAAGGTGACGGCTGCCTCGCGGAAGAGCTCCAGCAACGCCAGGAAACGGCACACGGTGGTGACAGTGTCCGGCGAGTCGGCGACCAGCGCGCGGAAAGTTGTCGCCCGCTGTCGCCGCAACCTGTCGACGATCACCAGAGCCTGCTCCCGGACCGTGACGCGCGGAGCGTGCAGGTGGGCCAGCGACACCCCAGGCACCACATCGTCCTTCGGCGCCATCGCCCGCGCGGCCAACGCCGCGAGACCGGCCGGATCAAGACCCAGCAACACCTCAGGCAACAGCTCGGCGAACCGCGGCTCGACGCCGACCGATCGCGGGAAGCGCTTCGCCTCGACCGCCATCCGCTCCTGCACCAGCGCCGCGATCTGCTTGAACGCCCGGTACTGCAACAACCGCGCAAACAGCAGATCCCGAGCCTCGAGCAGCGCGAGATCCTCGTCGTCCTCGACCTCGCCCTTCGGCAGCAGCCGGGCCGCCTTGAGGTCGAGCAACGTCGCCGCGATCAGCAGGAACTCCGACGTCTGGTCCAGGTCCCACTCCGACCCGAGCGCCTTGATGTGCGCGATGAAGTCGTCCGTGATCACCGAGAGCGCGATCTCGGTGATGTCCAGCTTGTGCTTCGAGATCAGCTGCAGGAGCAGGTCGAACGGCCCCTCGAAGTTCACCAGGTGAACACTGAACCCCTTGCCCTCGGCAACAGCCGGTGGCGCGTCCAGGTCGAGCGGCAACGAGTCCGAGGACACGGTCACTCCGTGCCCTTGAGCTCCGCGGCCCGGTCCTCGGACGCGCGAAGCCGCCGCACCAGCACCGAGTCCGGCCCGTGGTCGACGAAGTCGGCGAGCAGCACGTCGATCGCCTCGCGGACGATCCGGCCGCGGTCGGCCATCAGGCCGTGTTCCGCGCGCAGCGCGAGTCTGGTCTGTTCCAAGCCGAGCAGCTCCTCCTCCGTCACGTACACGGTGATCTTCGTGTCGTGCCGGATCCGACCACTCGACTTCCGGTCGTCGACGACCGTCGTACGGGCCCGGACCGACGCCGGGCCTTCAGTGGTGGTGCGCTTCTCGGGTTTGGTCTGCTGCGGTGCCGCACCCCCGAAGAGTTCGCTGGCACCTGGCAGGCTCACCCGGCGGGACAACGCGCGAGCACCTCCTTGGCAAGATCGCGGTACTGGTGCGCCGCGGACGAGGACGGGGCGTACGTCGTGATCGGCTCCCCGACGACCGTGGTCTCGGGGAACTTGACGGTACGCCGGATGACGGTGTGGAAGACACGTTCGTCGAACGCCTGCACGACCCGGTCGAGAACCTCCCGGGCGTGCGTGGTGCGGCCGTCGAACATGGTGCCGAGGATCCCGACGATCTCCAGCTTCGGGTTCAGCCGGTCCTGCACCTTGCCGATCGTGTCGGTCAGCATGGCCAGGCCGCGGAGCGCGAAGAACTCGCACTCCAGCGGTACGACGATGCCGTGCGACGCGGTCAGCGCGTTCACCGTGAGCAGACCGAGCGACGGAGCGCAGTCGATCAGGATCACGTCGTAGTTCGGGATGATCGGCTCGAGCACCCGCTGCAGCGTGTACTCGCGGGCGACCTCCTGGACCAGCTGCACCTCGGCCGCGGACAGGTCGATGTTGGCCGGCAGCAGGTCGAGGTTCTCCACCCTGGTCGGCCGGATCACCTCGTCCGGGGTGATGTCGCGCTGCATCAGCAGGTTGTAGACCGACAGCTCGAGGTCGTGCGGCTGCACGCCGAGGCCGATCGAGGCCGACCCTTGCGGGTCGAAGTCGATCAGCAGGACCTTGCGGCCGGTCTCGGCGATCGCCGCGCCGAGGTTGATCGTGGTGGTGGTCTTGCCGACGCCACCCTTCTGGTTGCACATCGCGATCACCTGCGCCGGCCCGGTCTTCGTCGGCGGCTTCGGCTCCGGCAGGTCCGGCAGCGGCCGGCCGGTCGGCCCGATCTTGTTACGCGGGCCGTTCGGGTCGTTCACAGGTGCGAGGTCCTCCGCGGTGAGCTTGGCCGTCGGCTTCGGCATCTCCGCATAGTTGTCGGGCAGCCGCGCCGGCGGAACCGGGCGCGCGGGGTTGCCGTCGGGTGGCGTGGTCGGTGCAGGACTGGGTGACGTGCTGGGTGGGGTGCTGATCGGCTGGTGGGCCGGTTCCGGGGCCGGAAGGTGCTCCGGCAGGTGTCCCGAGAATCGTTCGGTGCCCGGGAATGTCGACTCGTTCATGACTCGTCAAACCTTTCAACCGATACGGGCGATCCCAGCGACTGTAAGCGTGCATTCAAGCACTCTCAACCAGCCACTCCGCACCGGGGTCGGGTCGAATGTCGACAAAGCTCCGGACCCGGCCGATCACCCGGTCTGGATGACCAACCGTAATCAGATGATCGCACACCGTTCCGATTGCGCCGGAACCGGGGTCTAACCTTTCACGAGCCGGTTGTAGCTGTAGAACCAGCTCGGTACGGCGGCAGCAGCGATCGCGAGCGTCCACGCGGGGAGTCCGTCGGCCAGGACCGCGAGCAGGATCGAGGCGATCAGGCACGGCAGCTGCCAGCCGAGGAACCAGCGAAGCCGGACCCGGCCGATCACGCCGGCCACCCCGCTGATCACGAAGTACAGCGCCAGCCCGCCGAAGAGGTACCAGCGGTCCTTCGTCTCCAGGTGCTCACCCGCATCCGGGATCAGCCCACCCAGTCCGGCCGCCATCGCGACGATGGCTCCGGTGACGACGAGGTGGGCGAGCAGTGCGGCCCACGGCTCGAGGGGAGTGGTACTGCGAGGCGCCGGGCTGAACCCGTACAGCGTCGTCAGCTGCCACAGCTGGATGAGCAACCAGAACGCGGCCAGCGAGGCCAGACCGACCTGCCAGTTCCAGTCCAGGTCGGTGTTGGCTGCCACGACCTGTGCCAGCGCCTCACCGAGCACGATGATCACAAACAGGCCCAGCCGCTCGTCCAGGTGCCCGCGCTCGACCTTGGCCACGGTGATGAGCGGTGGCTTCACCTGCACATCCTCGCGGCGACCGAACGGCAGGCGGTTGATCCACGACGCCCGGCGCTGCTCCTGCTCCTGCTGGTGCCGGACGCTGTCCGCCCGCTGCTTCAAGGCCTTCGGGTTGCGAGCACCCATCACCGAAAACAGCAGGTCTGCGACGATCCCACCGAGCCACAGCCAGTACGCCGTCTCCGTCTGGACGAACAGGGCGACGATCCACGGAGCAGCCATGACGCCCTGGGTGGCCGGCCAGAAACCGATGACCTTCCCGTCCCGGTTGGCCGACGACGCAGCGATCCCGCGGCAGACCAGGAACGCCACCGTGAACGCGATGGTCCGGCTGCCACCGTGCGGTACGTCGTCATGCTCCGGCAGCAGCCCCGGCCACACCCCCGGTACCGCGGCAGCCATCACACCGATCCCCAGCATGGTCCGCAGTACGGCGCGGCGCCTGGTGCGCTCGCCCGCGACGTTCGCGTACACGCTGGTCGCGGTCCAGACGCTCCACACCGCGTAGAACATCGCCGCACACACGGCGACCTGCCCGACCGTCTCAGCCCCGTGCAACCGATGCGAAATCTGCGCCGCCGCAGCCACCACGGTCAGGTCGAAGAACAACTCCAACCAACTGGCATGCCGCTCCTCAGCCGCCGTCCCCTGTTCACTCACCCGAGGAGACTAGAGCTAGTACGAGTGACCTTCGGTTTTCGGCCCGCGCTCGACCGATGCGATAAGTCTCTCCTGATCCGGATCCAGCGTGGCCGCCGAATACGCGGTCCGTCCGCCGGCCGCGGTGACTCCGTCGGAGGCCGCCGCGACGGTTGACTCCAGGTCCGGGTCCAGAACCGGGGACGTAGGGAGGTCGATGCTCAGCTCGCCGACCATCGCCGTACCGGCCGCGGCAGCCCGCAGCCCGACCTCCTCCGGCGTCAGGTCGGGCATCCGGTCCGGATTGCCGTAGTGGGTCAGGAGCTCGTCACGCATCGCGTTCTTGACCAACGAGCGCGCGTAGGCCAGGTCGACGTGGGAGGCGTGCACGACCGCGCCGTCCGGGACCAGGATCCGGCCGGCTTCAGCCCACTGGTCTCGCCCGTGCCTGTGCGCTTCGGCGACGAATCGCTCCAGTGCGTACGCCGCCGGGCGGCCTGACGCGGCGGCAACGCCCTGCGCGAAGCTGGCCGCCAGCCGCCCCTCGAACCTGTCGCTCCCCGGTGTCTCGGTCCGTCCGAGCACGCCCGCGACCCCGAGCTGAACCTTGAAGTCGAGCTGCCGGTCCGCCGTCCACGCGATGGCGGTACCAGCCCGAAGTAGATCCTCGGCACGGGTGCCGGACCTAGGCACCTCGTGCAGGTAGCCGGCCGCCCGCTCCAGGGTCCCGTCGATCTCGGCGGCGAGGCTCTCCCTGCGGCCCGGACGGTCACTCCGGGCAATGTCCTCCGCTGCAGCCTGCCACTGCGCCAGCTTCGCCAGGTCCGGCCGCCGATCCTCCGGCAGCCCGTGCAACGACTCCAGCGCGGCATGCGCCCGCAAGGCTCGTTGCCGGTCGAGTGAACGTGGCTCGCCGGTCTGCGTGCCGGTCGAGTCCACGAAACCGACCGCGGTGGCGAACACTCGTCCGGCGTGAGCCCGCGGCGCCTCCAGCTGCTCGGTCACGAACCCCGTGTCCGGCCTCGTCGCCCGCGGGAGCTCACGCCGCAGGAGGTCCATGACGGACTGGCGGGCGCTCTCGTACACCGGCCGGAACCGGGCGAGGTCCGGGCGGGCCGGGTCCTCGATGTAGGCGCGCAGGTCCTCCGTCAGCAGGTCGGTGACCCAGAGCGGGAGATTGTCGCCGCCGTACCGGACATCAGCACTGACCTGGGCGACGTCGCGACCGCTGTAGTCGGACAGCTGCTGCGCGAAGGCCGTCACGAACTCTTGCGCTGGGATCGGCACAGCACCGAGTATCGCGGCGGCGTGGGGTCAGGTGTGGAGGGCTCTGGGGTGGGAGGTTGCGTAGACCTCGCGGAGCTTGTCGACCGTGACCAGGGTGTAGATCTGGGTGGTTGTGACCGAGGCGTGGCCCAGGAGCTCCTGGACCACGCGGACGTCGGCGCCGCCGTCGAGCAGGTGGGTGGCGTAGGAGTGGCGGAGGGTGTGCGGCGAGATCTCCTTGGCGATCCCGGCGCGTTCGGCGGCTCGGCGCAGTACGGTCCAGGCGCTCTGGCGGGAGAGGCGGCCGCCGCGGGCGTTCAGGAACAGGGCCGGGGTCCCGCGACCTCGGGAGACCAGGTCAGGACGACCGCGGACCAGGTACGCCGACAGTGCCTCGCGGGCGTACGACCCGACCGGCACCACCCGCTCCTTGCTGCCCTTGCCGCGAAGCAGGACCGCACCGGCGTCCAGGTCGATGTCGTCGACGTCCAGCCCGACCGCCTCGGAGATGCGGGCGCCGGTGCCGTACAGGAACTCCAGCAACGCCGCGTCGCGCGTAGCCAACACAGCTGGCTCCGCCTCTGCTCCAGCCGCAGCGGAGAGGATCCGCGTCACCTCGTCCACCGACAGCGCCTTCGGTAGCCGCTGTGGTGGCGCCGGCGGCTTCACCGCGGCCGCCGGGTCCACCGCAGTGATTCCCTCGCGCAGACAGAACCGGTGGAACCCGCGGACCGCCACCACCGTCCGTCCGGCGCTCGACGCGGTCAGTGGTGGATGGTCGGCGTCACCCTCGCGTAGCCGCATCAGGAAGTCGCTGACCACGGCCTCGGTCACCCGGCCGAGATCGTCGATCCCGACCGAGGCGAGGAAGTCGCCGTACCGGCGCAGGTCCCGCCGGTACGACGCCAACGTGTTCGCGGCCAGGCCGCGCTCGACCGTCAGGTGGTCGAGGTACGCGCCGACCGCTCGCGCAATGCTCAGACCAGGACCTCGTCGAGCTTCAGCTGGGACAGGTCGTGCGCGTCCGCGACCGGTCCGTAGGTGACGTGGCCATCGAAGGTGTTCAGGCCCAGCGCGAGGCTGTGGTCCTGCTTCAGGGCCTCCCGCCAGCCCAGGTTCGCCAGCTCGATCGCGTACGGCAGCGTCACGTTGGTGAGCGCGTACGTCGACGTGTTCGGGACCGCGCCGGGCATGTTCGCGACGCAGTAGAACAACGAGTTGTGGACCTTGTAGACCGGGTCCGCGTGCGTGGTCGGACGGGAGTCCTCGAAGCAGCCGCCCTGGTCGATCGCGATGTCGACGAGCACGCTGCCCGGCTTCATCCGGCTGACCATGTCGTTGGTGACCAGCTTCGGCGCCTTCGCACCGACGACCAGGACCGCACCGATGACCAGGTCGGCCTCCAGCACCGCGCGCTCGATCTCGTAGGCGTTCGAGGCGATCGTCAGCAGGTGGCCCTGGTAGATCTGGTCGGCCTGGCGGAGCCGGGCGATGTTGCGGTCGAACAGCTGCACCTGCGCCTGCATGCCGAGCGCGATCGCGGCCGCGTTCATCCCGGAGACCCCGGCACCGAGGATGACCACGCGGGCCGGGTGCACGCCGGACACGCCGCCGAGCAGCACGCCGCGGCCGCCGCCCTGCGCCATCAGGTGGTAGGCACCGGACTGCGGTGCGAGCCGGCCGGCCACCTCGCTCATCGGCGCCAGCAGCGGGAGGGTCCCGTCCGGCAACTGGACGGTCTCGTAGGCGATCGCCGTGATGCCGGCCTTCGTCAGCGCGTCGGTGGTGTCGCGGCTGGCGGCCAGGTGCAGGTACGTGAACAGGACCTGGTCCTTGCGCATCCGGTGGTACTCCTCCGCCACCGGTTCCTTCACCTTGAGCACCAGCTCCGCGTCGGCCCAGACGTCGTCCGCGGTCGGCACGATCCGCGCCCCCGCCGCGACGAACTCCGCGTCCGGGATCAGCGATCCGTTGCCCGCCCCCTGCTCGATCAGCACCTCGTGCCCGCTGCGCACGAACTCGTGCACACCGGACGGCGTGATCGCCACCCGGTACTCGTGGTTCTTGACTTCCTTCGGTACTCCGACCTTCACAACTTGCCCTTCTTTCACGTTCCAGGTGTACGGCCCACGTCGTTGTGTCCGCGGCCCGGCGGTTGAGGGGTGAGCTGCCAGGTCGCTGCCGAGTGTATGCCCGCGAGGTTCATACCACCGGATGGGATGGTCTGATCTTCACGCGACGCACACATTCGCGCGTGGCGGTTCGGTTACACCTGCCCCACCGGTACCCCGTCGATAATCCGGCCGGACCGGCACGACCCGGATCCGGGCACGGTCGGTGAGCTTGCCGCCACGGAGCGCCGTTCCCCGGGCCGCCGGCAACGAGTTCGCACCCTTGACGTGACAACCATTGTTGACGGCTACTCCGGCGCGGAGGAGATGCTTGGTACTGGAGCCCGTCCGCCCCGGGCTGCACGCGTGACGGTCGACGAGAGGAGCACGGCGTGGCGGTCGAACTGGGACGGTACGGGGTCTGGCACGGGGCCCAGCACTACGGTCCCGAACTGGCGGCGGGCCTGGAGCAGGCGGGGTACGGGACGTTATGGCTCGGGAGCTCCCCGAAAGCGGACCTGCGCGACGCCGAGGTGTTGCTGGCCGCAACGGATTCGGTTGCTGTCGGCACCAGCATTGTGAACGTCTGGAAGTCGCCGGCGGCCGAGGTCGCGGCGTCGTACCACCGGTTGGAGGACGAGCAGCCGGGGCGGTTCCTGCTCGGGGTCGGCGTCGGCCACCGGGAGCACACCGCGACGTACGCGTCGCCGTACGAGGCGCTCGTGAACTACCTCGACGAGCTCGACGACGCCAAGGTGCCGGCCGAGCGACGTGCGCTGGCCGCGCTCGGGCCGAAGGTGCTGCAGCTGTCCGGGCGGCGGGCGGCGGGTGCGCTGCCGTACCTGACCACGCCGGACCACACCCGCGAGGCGCGGCGCGTGCTCGGTGGTGGTGTGCTGCTCGCGCCGGAGCAGATGATCGTGCTGGAGACCGATCCGGAAATCGCGCGGGCGACCGCGCGGGAGACGCTCGCGACGTACCTGCAGCTGAGCAACTACCTGGCGAACTTCCAGCGGCTCGGGTTCACCGACGACGACTTCGCCGACGGAGGCAGCGACCGGCTGGTAGACGCGCTGGTGCTGCACGGGTCGGCGGTGGACATCGCGGCCGGGCTGAAGGCACACCTGGACGCCGGCGCCGACCACGTGGCGATTCAGCAGCTGGGCAAGGAGGGGATCGATCTGCTGCCCGGGTACGAGGCGCTGGCGACAGTCCTAACCTAGGCGGAAGTCGGCGAAGTCGAAGCCGGGCGAGACCACGCAGGACACCAGCACCGGTTGGTCACCAGCGGGGCGTGCCGACTGCCACGCCCCGGCCGGGACGACCACCTGAGGCTGGTGTCCTGCCTGCACGTCCGGGCCGAGGGTCGCGGTCTCCTCGCCGTACTGCAGGGTCAGTGGGCCGCCGGAGTGCCACAGCCAGATCTCCGCCGACCGCACCTGGTGCGAGCGCGACTCCTCCCCCGGCGCCAGCAGGAAGTAGATCGCGGTAGCACTCGCGCGCTTTCCGTCGTACCCGTCCGGCTCGAACTCGACGTCCGACCGCCACGTCTCCCGGTACCACCCACCCTCCGGGTGCGGCTCGAGACCCAACAAGCTGGCCAGCTCCGGCTTTCGCATGAGCCCATCCTCCGGCACAGTGCAGGGCATGAACCAGCTGCCGTCCGACTACCACGCTCGTCTGCCGTACGGCGAGCGCATGTCCGTCGAACCACTGCTCGGCGAACCGTTCTTTCCCTTCGAAGGCGACGTGCAGGTGGTCCGCCTCGCAGACCCGGTACTGCCCGAGCCGCCGCGGCGGGGCGAAGCCGGTGGCCCGCCGTGCCTCACCTGCTCCGACCCGGACCGGTCCGTGATCTGGCGGGACCACCAGTGGCAGTTGAAGGCTTTAGGGCCTACCGGGCTGCCCTTCGTCGGTGTGCTGGAGCCGACCGAGCACTACCGGCTCGACAACATGCCGCCGGAACTCACCGCGACTCTGGGTGTGCTGATCCAGCGAGTCACCAACGCGATTCGCCGGCTCGACAGCGTGGGCCGGACCCACTTCAACCGGTGGGGCGACAGCAGTGAGCACTTCCACCTGTGGTTCCTGGCCCGTCCCCTCGGCATGATGCAGCTCCGCGGCGCCATGATCGCCGCCTGGGACGACCTGCTCCCGAAGGTCCCGGCCGAGGAGTTCGCGGCGAGCCGCCGGCTGGTCGCCGCCGCCCTCGCGGAGGGCGGCGGCGAGGTCCTACCGGACGCCCAGTGAGCGGGCGACCAGGATGTCGGTCTTGAGGGCGGGTGCGCCGTCCAGATTGTCCGGGTTGTCGGGGGTTACCACGGTGCCACCGGCTGCTACCCGGTCGAGCGTGGCGAGGCCGAGGCGGTCGACTGTGCCGAAGACGGTGTAGTCAGGGCGCAGGCGAGAGTCCGCGAAGACCAGGAAGAACTGCGAGCCGTTGGTGTTCGGGCCCGCGTTGGCCATCGCTACCGTGCCGCGGGCGTAGACCTTCCGGGTACCGGTGGAGTCGCCGGGCCAGTTCGGAAGGTCCGTGGGCAGCTCGTCCTTGTACTTGTAGCCCGGTCCGCCCTCACCGGTCCCGCTCGGGTCGCCGCACTGCAGGACCTTCAGCGTCGGGTAGAGCGTGAGCCGGTGGCACGTGGTGAAGTCGTAGAACCGGCTCTTGGCCAGGTGCAGGAAGCTCTGCACCGTGCACGGCGCCTTGGCCCGGTCGAGCGAGAGCAGCATCGGGCCCCGGTTGGTCGCGACGAGGACCTTCACGATCCCCTGGTCCGGCGTGTGCAGCGGGTCCGGCGGCAGCGACACGGGACGGACCGCCGGGTCGTCCGGCGTCGCCTCGTAGCCGCATGGGCCATTCGTTGTCGTCGGAAGCGCAGCGTCGGCGGGCGCAGTGGCCACCAGCAGGCTGGCCACCATCAGCGTCGCACCAGCGATCACACTCGGAACTCTCATCAGCAATCCCTCCCGTTCAGCCGGCTGCCACGGTGAACAGCCGAAGGTCGCGGTTCTGTGGCAGCGTGATGCTGACAGGCGTTCGGGTCAAGGTCACAGGCGCCGTGGCGAAGATGTGCGTCGTGACGTTGTCCCTGCCGCCACCCGACTCGTTCCGGTACGGCGTGGTCGCAACGATCACGTTGCCGTAGTGCAGCGTGTCCCCACCGCCGCCCAGCGTCCAGTCGCTGAAGGACAGGTCGATCGGTGACGTCGTGCCGTCCGCGTAGTTGAGCGTCGCGGTCGTCTGCTGGTTGCCGTTGACCGCACTGCCGACGAACGACAGCCTCGTCGTACCGGCTGGGAGGTCGAGGTTCAGCAGCTGACCGTCGGCGGGCACGTTGTCGGGGTCGCCCGCGGGGACATCCGGCCAGGTGAAGCTGAGTCCCTGGACGCTGCCGGTGCCACCAGGAGTTAGACCGGCCGCGGCCAGCGCTTGACGGGAGTAGCTGACGCCACCGCCGTCGTAGTCAGCTTCCGTGTGGTCGCCGTTGTCGTCGGAGATGCCCACGCCCTCACGTAGTACGAAGAACGAGTTCGGGAGGCCGACGACGACAGTGAAACCGACCTGCGGCAGCGCGGTGCCGTCAGCGGCCTTCATCGACACCGTGACTGGGTAGCGGCCGTCCGGCGTACCTGCTGCTGCGCTGATGGTCACTGCGGCGTTGCCGGTCTTGTCGACGTGGAACGTGCCGCTGGCCGGCGTGGCCGTGAGACCGGTCGGTGTCTTGACCGTGTAGGTCACGTCCTGCGCCGCACCGCTCAGCCGGTACGCCTGCAAAGCAATGGGTCCGCTGGTGGTGCCAGGAGCAACCACAACCCGGCTGGCGTCGGTGGCGGTCTGGAACGGGATCTCACCGGTCCGCCACGACGGCGGTGCGTCCTGTGGGGAGGCGCCCCATGCGGTGTTGGGCGTCGCACCCAGCTTGAAGTCCAGCGTGCCGCCCTGCTGCACGAACGACTCCGGCAGCCACGGCTTGGTCGTCGTACGACCATTCACCTTCAGCGACTGCACGTACGTCGCGTCCGCGCCCGGCGCGTTGATCCGGATCGTCTTGCCACCGTCCCGGTGGATCACCGCGCGCGGGAAGAGCGGTGCCGCGACCTGCAGCTCCGACCGGCTCGGTACGTCGGGGTACAGCCCGAGCGAGGTCCAGACGTACCAGGACGACATCGCACCGAGGTCGTCGTTGCCCGGAATCCCACCGGTGCTGGTGTTCCACAGCTGATTCATTGCCTGACGCAACGTTTCCTGCGTCTGGTACGGCTTGCCGGTGTAGTTGTAGATCCAGGGCGTGTTGATCGACGGCTCGTTGTCCATCTCCGCGTGCAGCTCGCTGGCTCCGGTCAGCGCCCAGGTGCCGTCCGGGTTCTTGAAGAACGCGTCCAGCCGCTGGTTCGCCGCGTCCGTACCGCCCAGCGCGTCGACCAGCCCGGCCCGGTTGTGCGGGACCATCCAGGTGTACTGCGCGCTGCTGCCCTCGGCGAACCCGTCGAACGTCGACGGCGTGAACGCCGGCCAGGCCCCGTTGTCGTCCCGGTTCTGGACGTAGCCGCCGTTCTGCGGGTTGAAGACGTTCTGCCAGTACTGCGACCGGTTCAGGAACTGCTGGTACGTCGTCCTGTCACCCGTCCGCTGGGCCAGCTGCGCCAGGGCGAAGTCGTCGGTCACGTCCTCGAGCGTCTCAACCGCACCGCCCCACGCGTTGGACTTGGTCGGTACGTAGTGCAGCGCGAGGTACTTGTCGAGCGACGGCCGCTCGCCGACCGTCATGACCGGCTTCCCGGCCGAGCTGAGGTCCTTGGCGGTCGGAACGGTCGCCGCCTTCACCAGCGACCTCAGTGCACCCCGTACGTCGAAGTTGGTGCCACCGAACGCGTAGATGCCGGCCACTGCGGGCGCGGACGGGTCGCCCGTCATCACCGAGGTACTGCCGGAGGCATGCGTCCAGCGGTCCCAGATGCCGCCGTTCTGCGCGGCCTGGTTGAACAGGGACTGCGCGATGTCGCCAGCGCGCTCTGGCTCGAGCAGGGTCAACAGCTGCAGCTGAGAGCGGTACACGTCCCAGCCGGAGAAGGTGGCGTACTGCGCCTGCTGTCCGCGCGACACGTAGTGCGGCTTCTGGTCGAAACCCCAGTACTGCTTGTTGACATCGCTGAACACGTTCGGGTGCAGCAGTGCGTGGTACATCGCGGTGTAGAAGGTGGTCCGCTGGTCCGTCGTACCGCCGGTGATCTCGGTGCGGTCCAGCTGCTTGCGCCAGGCCTGCTTGGCCTTCGCGGTCGTCACGGCGACCGACGTACCGCGGGGGTTCTCGGCGTGCAGGTTGGCGAGGGCGTTGGCGGTGCTGACGTAGGAGATGCCGATCCGCATCGTCACCTTGTCGCTGTCGAAGCCGACATACCCACCGGAGCCCTTGTTCGGCGGCATCCAGCCGTCGGTGCCGTACGTCGTACCGCCGCGAGCGGCCGTGCTGCCCGGCGTGACGGTGCTGTCGGTCCAGGTCCCCTGGTTCTTGAAGGGCTGGTCGAACTCGGCGACGAAGTGCAGCGTGTAGTAGCTGCGCTGCGCCACGCTGGCCAGGTAGCCGCAGAAGTTGCCGGCCGTCACCGAGCCGCTGACAGTTCGCTTGGCCGGGTCGATGCTGACCTCGGCGTCGCTGGAGCCGACCTCGGAGTTCGACGTACGGAACAGCAGGGTCTTGGCCTTGTCAGCCGGAAAGGTGAACGCCGCGGACCCGGTGCGGGTCGTGGCGGCGAGCTCAGCGGTCACACCGGAGTCCAGACCGACCTTGTAGTAGCCGGGCTTGGCTACCTCGTTGGTGTGGCTGAAGGTGCTCGCGTAGACAGCGTCCTTCGCGTCCGACTGCGGCGAGGTGGTCACCTCCCCGGCCAGCGGAAAGATCGGGATGTCCCCCGACCCGCCGGCGCAACCGGTACCGCTCATGTGCGTGAGACTGAACCCGCGGATCCGTGTCGCGCCGTACAGGTAGCCGCCGGGCGCGGCGGTCCGGTAGGCGTTCCCCCGGCTCGTCTCCGGGCTGAACGAGAACATCCCGAACGGAAGCACCGCGCCCGGGAACGTGTTGCCCGCATTGGAGGCGCCGATCAGCGGGTCGACGTGTTCGGTGGGGTCCAGCGAGCTCTCGGTGATCCGGCTGCTGCCCGCGAGCTCCGGCGCGCGCAGTCCGGCGACCGATGGATCAGGTGGTGTGGCCGTCGTCGGGTGGTCGCTGCCTCCCCCGAACGGTGACGGTGTCGGTGATGGTGTCGCCTGTGCGGTAGGTGCGGCGAGAGCGACGAGGGCAACGGCAAGGACAGCTGACAAACGCATGGGCGGCCAACCTTCGACGTAACTGGGCGGAGTGACATCGTTGTCAGCAACAAATAGCCCACTACGGACCGCACGTCAAGGACTACGGACGGTTCAGTGGTCCTTGGCCGGCCAGGGAGAGTCAGCGGCCCGGAGAACGTCGAAGCCCGGGCCGTTCAGAGCAGTCCAAGCGGCCAGCGAGCCCATCACCAGGATGGGGTTCTGGAGCTGGCCGGCCAGGACCGCACCGACGACATCGACCAGCGGAGCCCAGACCGTCTCCATGTCGGCCTCTTCGTGCTCCCGCTTGAACGCCTCGTCCGCGGGCGACAGGTCGCGGGCCAGGAAGATCCGGACAGCCTCGTTGGTGAGGCCGGGAGACGTGAAGGCGTCGACCAGGAGGCGCCAGTCGGCCGCCTTGGTCCCTGTCTCCTCCCACAGCTCCCGCTCGGCGCCCAGGCGGTACTGCTCCCCCTGGACGTCGAGCAACCCGGCCGGTGGCTCCAGCAACCGGTAGCCGACCGGGTGACGGTACTGGCGGACCAGCAGCATCCGGTTGTCCGAGTCCAAGGCCACTACCCCGACCGCACCGGGATGTACGACGACATCCCGGACGAACGAGTCCGCACCGGCCGGCGTGACCGTGTCACGTCGTACCGAGATCACCCGGCCGGTCTCGTGCACCACCTCGGAGGCGGAGACCGGCCAGTGCTCCGGCTTGTCGGCCAGTCCGCCACCGAAGCGCAGCTCGGGAAAGTCCTTCATCGAGCCTTGACCGTCGTCTTGGCAGCGGCTTTCTTGGCGACCGCGGGCTCGTCCACCGGCAGCCGGGACTCGCGCTGGCGGTCCAGTGCAGCCGCGACCAGGCCGGAGAACAGCGGGTGCGGCTTGGTCGGCCGCGACCGCAGCTCCGGGTGCGCCTGCGTGGCCACGAAGTACGGGTGCTGCGCCCGGTCGAGCTCGATGAACTCGACCAGCTCGTTGTCCGGCGACAGGCCGCTGAAGACCAGCCCTGCGGTCTCCAGCTTGTCGCGGTACGCGTTGTTGACCTCGTAGCGGTGCCGGTGCCGCTCCTGGACCGACGGAGCGCCGTACAGCTCACGGACGATCGAGCCGTCGGCCAGGTTGGCCGGGTACAGCCCGAGGCGCATCGTGCCGCCCATGTCCCCGGTGCCGGAGACGATGTGCTTCTGCTCCTCCATGGTCGCGATTACCGGCTGCTCGGCGTCCGGGTCGAACTCGCTGGAGTTCGCCTCGTCCAGCCCGGCCAGGTGCCGCGCCACCTCGATCACCATGCACTGCAGCCCCAGGCACAGGCCGAGGATCGGGATGCCCTGCTCGCGGGCGTACCGGATCGCGCCGATCTTGCCCTCGATTCCCCGGACGCCGAAGCCGCCCGGGATGCAGATCGCGTCCACGTCGCCGAGCAGCCGCGCCGCGGCCTCCGGGGTGGCGCACTCGTCGGAGGCGATCCAGCGCAGGTTCACCCGCGCGTCGTTGTCGAAGCCGCCGGCCCGCAGCGCCTCCGCGACCGACAGGTACGCGTCTGGCAGGTCGATGTACTTGCCGACCAGCGCGACCGTGACGTCGTCCTTCGGGTGGTGCACGACCCGCAGCAGCTCGTCCCAGCGCGTCCAGTCGACGTCCCGGAACGGCAGGTTCAGGCGGCGGACGACGTACGCGTCCAGGCCCTCGGCGTGCAGCACCTTGGGGATGTCGTAGATCGACGGCGCGTCCGGCGCGGCCACCACGGCCTCCTGGTCGACGTCGCACATCAGCGAGATCTTCCGCTTCACGCCGTCCGGGATCGGCCGGTCGGAGCGGCAGACCACCGCGTCCGGGGCGATACCGATCGACCGCAGCGCGGCGACCGAGTGCTGGGTCGGCTTGGTCTTCAGCTCGCCGCTCGGGGCGAGGTACGGGACCAGCGAGATGTGCAGGAAGAAGACGTTGTCGCGGCCGACGTCGTGCCGGACCTGGCGAGCGGCCTCGAGGAACGGCAGCGACTCGATGTCACCGACCGTCCCGCCGATCTCGTGCAGCACCACGTCGACGTCCGGACCGGCCATCGCCAGCATCCGTTCCTTGATCTCGTTGGTGATGTGCGGGATCACCTGGACGGTGTCGCCGAGGTACTCACCCCGCCGCTCCTTGGCGATGACGCTGGAGTACACCTGTCCGGTGGTCACGTTCGCCACCTGGGAGAGGTTCCGGTCGAGGAACCGCTCGTAGTGCCCGATGTCCAGATCGGTCTCGGCGCCGTCGTTGGTGACGAACACCTCGCCGTGCTGGAAGGGGTTCATCGTGCCGGGGTCCACGTTGAGATACGGGTCCAGCTTCTGCATGGTCACCCGGATGCCCCGTGCGGTCAGCAGACTGCCGAGACTCGAGGCGGTCAGCCCCTTACCGAGACTCGACGCTACGCCCCCCGTGACGAATACGTGTTTGGTCCGCTGAGAAATAGAAGCCCTGTCCACGGGCCTCCAGCCTACCGCTTGTCAAGCACCGGTCGCGACGAGACCCGCGTAAAGGTCGAGGAGATTCTTTGCCACTGCGTCCTCGTCCAGCCATCTGGCGGCCAACTCCCGGCCCCGCGTCCGCATAGCGTTCGCCGTCTCGGGCTCCGACAGCACGGTCCGGACCCCGTCGGCCAGCCCGTCCGCATCGCCGGGAAACGCCAGTACCGCGGCGTCGCCGACCAGCTCGGGGATGCCGCCGACCGCCGTCGCGACGACCGGTACGCCGACCTGCATCGCCTCCTGGACCACCAGCGCCCGGGCCTCCCAGTGCGATGTGAGCAGGAACACATCCGCCGCACCCAGGAGGTCCGCGATATCGGTCCGGTGGCCCAACAGCCGGACCGGTAGCTTCTCGGCGTCGATCCGGGCCTGCAGGTTGTCCCGCAGCGGTCCGTCACCGGCCACTACGAAAACAGCATGCGGTGTGGACTCGTGCACCCGAGCGGCTACGGACAGCAGCGTCGGGTAGTCCTTCTGCGGTGCGAGCCGGCCCACGGTCAGTACGACGGGTTGGTTCGTCAGCCCGAGCTCACGACGTACGTCGGCTGGCGGCGTGTGGCCCTGAGGCATCGTCGGCGCCGCTACTGGGGACAGCTGGGCGTTGCGGGCACCGAGACTCTTGGCCAGCTCGACCAGGTCGGTGGAGGCGCCCAGCGTGAGGTCGGCGCCTCTGGCAACCAGCCGCTGCCCCATGCGCATCACAAGACCGCGTGGACCGGGCGTGATCATCGCGTTGTGCCAGGTGACGACCAGGGGCCGCAGGCGCGACCGGTCGCGCAGTGCGGTCATGCCGGCGCGGTAGCCGTGGGCATGGATCACGTCGCACCCCCGCAGACCGGCGGCCTGAGCAACGACTGTGGCGGGCGCGAAGTCGAAGTGCTCGGCGGTGCCGGGCGGTGCAGACACGACCACCTCGTGGCCGGCACTCACGAACCGCGGCACGAGCGACGCGACGTGCTGCCCAATGCCACCACGCGCTTCCGCGAGCAGCAGGCCGATCCTCATCACTTCTCCCGACGTATCAGTGCGCGAGCGTCCGCGCGATCCAAGCCAAGCACGACCACGGCGTACACCACGACAACCGCCACACCGGACAGGACAGCGAACCCGACCGCTTTGCCAGGGCCCGCGTCACCAGCCGGTACGGAGACCGCCCAGCCGACCGCTCCGGCCAGTACAGCGCCCGTCAGCCCGGCAAGCGTCGCACGGGCGAATCCGGCGAGCGCACCGCCCCCTGCCTCCTGTCGCAGGACCACGAGCAGCGCTACCGCGCCGACGACCATGCCAACCGACATCGCCGCGGCCAGCGCGGGTACCGCGCCCCACTGCGTTGTCAACACGACTCCAGCCACGGCAACCAGTACCCATGCCGCAGACGTAACCACAGCGACGGACCGACCAGAGTGCCGCGCGTACAGCACCCGGCCGACGTGCATGAGTACGGCGAAGCCGATGGCAGCAGGTGCGAAGAGCACGAGCGCGTCCGCGAGGGCGGAGGCTCTGGCGTTCTGTACGGCGCCGTCGTCGTACGCGAAGATGCGGGCGACCGGTACCGCCGTACCCACGAGCAGGGCGGCTCCGGCGCCACCGGCGAGCATCACGGCGCGGGTGGACGACGCCGCGTACCGGTCGAAGCCCTCCCCCGCCTCGAAGGCCGCGGCGAGCCGCGGGAAGACCGCAGTGGTGATCGGCACGGCCAGAACGGCGTACGGCAACAGGTAGACCGCGTTGGCCCACGTGTAGACGGCGATGCTGCCGGCAACGCCACGGTGGTTGGCCAGGTACGTCGTGACCACGAAGGTCAGCTGTTGCGCGATCAGTACGGCCAGGCCGGCGAGTGCAAGCCTGCGGAGCACCGGACCGGCGCCGGGGTCCAGCCGCAGCGTTGGCTTGATCGGCAACCGCAGCACGAGCATCGGGACCAAAGCAGTCAACGCCAGCGCAGCCACACCTGCCGTAGTACCCCAGGCCAACAGATCAGTCGCGCCACGGGACGCGGCGTCGGCGTTGGGAGCAAGGGCCGCGAACCAGAAGTAGGTGGCGACGACAACGACGCTCGAGATCAGCGGCGCGAGCGCGCCGGCCGCGAAGCGCTTGTGGGACTGAAGAACCGCGGTCGCGACCACTGCGACGGCGTACCCGAAGACCTGCGGGACGAAGATCGCCAGCATGCGCGTCGCTGTCGCCGCCGAACTGCCGCAGTCGGCGCCCGGGTCGAGCATCGCGTCCGTGTACCGGCCGGCCAGAACCCAGGCCAGCAAGGCGACCGGCGCCAGCAGCACGAACGACCAGGACAGCAACGCGCCGACGATCCGGCCCTGCGCGGCTCGGTCGCCCCGCGCCACCGGACCGGCGAGCACCGGGATCACGGCACCGGCCAGCGCGCCGCCGGCAACGACCTCGAAGAGGATGTTGGGCAGCTGGTTGGCCGTCGTGTACGCCTCGGCCAGACAGCCCGCACCAACCGTCTTCGAGAAGACCAGCCAGCGCCCGAACCCGACCACCCGCGCCAGAACAGTGACGGCCGCGACAATCAGTGCGGCGCGGGCGACCCGACTCACCTGGGCCGTCGGCCCCACTGGTCGATCTTGTCGAGGAACGGGGTGCCGGCGATCACCTTGGTGAAGCTGACCTTCTCGCTGGCCACGTTGAGCGCGACGACCGCGGCGAGCACGAGCGTCTTGAGCGGACGCGGGAGGGATGCGGCGAGCGCCGTACCGGCCATCGCGCCGAGGCCGTTCGCGCCGCAGTCACCGAGCATCGAGCGCTCGCCGAGATCCGACGGCGCGGAGGCGGCGGCCGCACCCACTACTGCGGCGGCCGGGCCGCTCACGACAGCGAGCGGGGCACTCAGAGCAGCGACGCCCTTGAGCGCGCGGCCCGGACGCAGGTCGAGCAGGTTGGTGAGGTTCGCCGTACCCGCGATCAAGGCGCCGTCGGCAACGATCCCGGCGATCGCCTTCGCGCCGCCCGACTTGCGCGGCAGCAGCGCGGCCGCGGTCAGACCGGCCACGCCGACCCCGAGGATCTTGATCGCGCCGCTGGTCACCTCACCGCGCTTCAAGGCGCTCAGGTGACCCCGGAAACCCTTGGCCTGCGTGGTTCCGCGCAGGTCGTCGTACGCACCGACCGCGCCCGAGATCGAGCCGGCCACCAGGGCCGCAGCCTTCACCTTGCCGGACGAACGCGACGCGGCGACGCCGGCCAGCGCACCGAGCACGGCCACCGGGCCCTCGAGCAGCGTGACTGCCTCACCACGGTGGTTCGTCCGCTCGAACGGCTCCCGGTTCTCCTTCGGCAGCTTCTCCGCGGCTCGCTCGAGCGCGGCGGTAGCGGCTGCCGCAACGGCAGCACCAAGTAGTCCCACGTCAGTTGTCCTTCGTCTGTACGGCCGACGGCGCGACGCCGTTCTTCGCGTTGACCGCGCCGTACTGCCCCGCCTTGCCGCTCGCCTGCTCGACCAGCGCGAAGACCACCGTCATCTGCCCGGAGGGGAGGTCCGCAACGTCCACCGAGGAAACGATCTTGGTGGCCTCGGAGTCACTCCGCAAGTCCTTGAGCAGACCGCGGTCGCCCGCGCTGTCCGGCGTACCGGCGACGACCACGCCGGCGCTGCCCTGGTCGAGGCCGCCGATGAAGTCGATCGCGTCGCTGAACGTCCCGTTGTCGGTCGACGTCGTCGGCGGGTCGGCAGCCACCACGACGATCAGGCTGGCCCGCTCCTTGAGCTGCGACGGCTTGAGCGACAGCAGCTTCGCGCCGGTCAGGCCACTGATCATCTTGGTCGAGTCGGCGTCGGCGCTCTTGCCCTCTTCCTTGGCCGCGATCCCGCGCGCCAGGACGAGTCCGGCCCGCTGGTACGTCGTGGTGTTGGTGAAGTTCAGGTCCGGGGTGACCAGCTGGTTGGACAGCGTCTCGACCAGCTGGCGCTGACCGGAGTCGAACAGCTTGGCGTCCAGCGCGACCTTGGTCGTGATGACGCCGCCGGCCTTCTCCAGCTCGTCCTGGATGCTGTTGGTCAGGTCGTTGTTCGCACCCGGCATGGTCACGATCGCGATCTTCCGGCCAGTCAGCTTGCCGTCGGTCAGGCCGGCGGTCACCTTGGCGACGTAGTCGTCGCGGTACTTGTCCAGCGCCTTCACCTGGACCAGCTCGTCGCGCGCGTCCTGGAGCTGCTGCCGGTCCTTCTCGGCCTGGCTCGCGACGATCTCGCTGCCGGTGCCCTTCAACGGGCCGGCGCCGAGCACCACACCGGCACCCAGGGCGAAGAAGATCGCCACGATCGAGACGATGTGGTAGCGAAAGTCGATCACGTGAACAGCTCCCGGATCCAGTAGACGAAGTCTCCCCAGCGCGCCCGCAGGATCGACCAGAGCACATCGTCGGCGCCGATGGCGACCATCGCCATCGCGAGTGCGAACAACCCGGCCACGGCCAGCGCGACCACCTGAAGCGTCGACACCCGGCTGCGGTACAAGCGGCCGACGCCCTTGGCGTCGACCAGCTTGGCACCGACGCGCAACCGGGTGATGAAGGTGCTCGCCATCCCGGAGCGGCCCTTGTCCAGGAACTCCACCAACGAGTTGTGGGTGCCGACCGCAACGATCAGCGAGGCGCCCTTCGAGTCGGCCAGCAGCATCGCAACGTCCTCGCTGGTGCCGGTGGCCGGGAACTCGATCGAGTCGACGCCGAGCCGCTCGAGGCGTTCGGAGCCGGGGGCGCGGCCGTCGCGGTACGCGTGCACGACCACCTCGGCGCCGCTCTTCAGCGTGTCGTCCTTCACCGAGTCCATGTCGCCGACGATCAGGTCCGGGACGTACCCGTTCTCGACCAGGGCGTCCGCGCCGCCGTCGACCCCGATCAGGACCGGCCGGTACTCGCGAATGTACGGCCGCAGCGCGACCAGGTCCTCGCGGTAGTCGTACCCGCGGACCACGATCAGGACGTGCTTGCCCTCCATCGGCGTGTGGATCGTCGGTACGCCGACGCCGTCGAGCAGCAGGTCGCGCTCGCGCCGCAGGTACTCGAGCGTGTTGGCGGTGAACGCCTCCAGCTGGGTCGACAGCCCGGACCGGGCCTCGTCCATCAGCTCTGCGACGCTCTGGCTGTCCTGGCTGATGCCCTTCGCGACGACCTCGTCACCGCGGTACAGGGAGGACTCGTTCAGCCGGACCCGCTCGCCCTCGTGCAGGACCGAGAACACCTCGCGGCCGACGCCGTCGACCAGCGGGATGCCGGCCTCGACCAGGATCTCCGGACCGAGGTTCGGGTACCGGCCGCTGATCGAGTCGGCCACGTTGACGACCGCGGCGACCTTGCAGTCGACCAGCGCCTCGGCGCTCACCCGGTCCAGGTCGACGTGGTCGATGACCGCGATCTCTCCCGGCTTGAGCCGTTTGGTGAGATTCTTGGTACGGCGATCCAGCCGGACCACTCCGGTGATGCCGGGCAGTTCAGTCGGACGTGCTCTCCGCAGGCTGGGCAGTTTCATCGCGCTCTCATCCTGCCATGTCAAGAGCCCCTTCCTGGCTCATTTACCCAGCCAGGCCCGCGTTCACGCACTGAATTAACGGTGACTGTCCGTCAATTCATCCTTTCGAACGACCCTTCTTGCGGGGTTTGTGCCGTTCGGCCGCGAGGGCGAGGAGTTCTTCGGCGTGGGCCTGGGCGGCGTCGGAGTGTTCCAGGCCGGCCATCATCCGGGAGAGTTCCTTGAGGCGGGCGTCGTCGTCCAGAGCTACCAGGCCGCTGGTGGTGACCGATCCGTCGTCGCTCTTGAGGACAACGGCGTGACGGTCGGCGAAGGCGGCTACCTGCGGTAGGTGGGTGACCACGATCACCTGGGCCTTCTCGGCCAGGCGGGCCAGGCGTTTGCCGACCTCGACCGCGGCGCGGCCACCGATGCCGGCGTCGATTTCGTCGAAGACCAGCGTCGGCACCGGGTGCGTGTCGGACAGGATCACCTCGAGCGCCAGCATCACTCGTGAGAGCTCACCACCGGACGCAGCCTTCTGCAGCGGGCGTGACGGGCTCCCTGGGTTCGCCGCGAAGCAGAACTCGATCTCGTCGATGCCGAACGGGCCACGGGCGGTTTCGTGCACCTCTACCGACAGCGACGCGTGCGGCATCGCCAGGCCGGCCAGCTCTTCGGATACCGCAACGCCAAGCCGCTGTGCCGCCTCGACTCGCGCTTCGCGAATCTGTCCGGCCAGGTCGCCGAGCCGCGCGTCCAGCTCAGACAGCTCTGCGGTCAGGAGCTCCACGCGCTCGTCGCTGCCGTCCAGCTCAGCCAGCCGGGCCGCGGAGCGCTTGGTCCACTCCAGCACCTCGTCGACAGTCCCCTGCTCGTCTCCGTACTTACGAACGAGCCCGTTGAGCAGCGACCGCCGCTCGCTGACCACGGCCAGACGCGCCGGGTCCGTGTCGACGTCAGCGGCGTACGACGAGAGCTCGCCGGCCAAGTCAGCCGCCAGGTAGCCCAGCTCGCCGGCCCGGTCCGCGAGCTCAGCCAGCT
Organism: Kribbella sp. NPDC026611; assembly: GCF_040638345.1. Classification (NCBI taxonomy): domain Bacteria; kingdom Bacillati; phylum Actinomycetota; class Actinomycetes; order Propionibacteriales; family Kribbellaceae; genus Kribbella; species Kribbella sp. NPDC026611. The sequence continues at coordinate 8,675 of NZ_JBEZYC010000007.1, read as the reverse complement.
TGGCGTCGTGTTCGCGTTCGCCGTCGAGCACCTGCTTTGCCAGCGCGAGCAGGCCGAGCACGTCGCTCGGCCGCGTCGCGTCGAGGTCCTCCGCCGCCAGGGCGCCCGCTGCCGTCGTCGCCGCAGTACGCAGACCGTCGGCGTACGCGAGGCGCTCCTCCTCGGCCGCCAGCTCGGTGTCCTCACCTGGCAGCGGCTCTGCCTTCGCCACCTCGTCCAGACCGAAGCGCAGCAAGTCCGCCTCGGCCAGGCGGTCGCGCTGGCGTGTGGTGAGTTCGGTCAGCTCGGCTTCGATCTCGCGGTGCCGCTTGTAGGCAGCGGAGTACTCCTGCAGCGGCACCTGGACCCGCTTGCCGGCAAAGGTGTCAAGCGTCTCACGCTGACGCGCAGGTTGCAGCAACCGCCACTGATCCGCCTGCCCATGGATCGCGACCAGGTCGCCGGACACCTCGCCCAGCACCGACACCGGCACGGAGGCGCCACCGAGGAACGCCCGCGACCGGCCCTCCGACGAGAGCTCGCGCGCGATCAGCAGCTCCTCGTCGTCCAGCTCGCCGCCGCGCTCCTCGGCCTCCCGCACGATCGACTTCGGTACGTCGGTCGCCCGGCCCTCGACCCGCGCCCGCCGTACGCCGTGCCGCACCAGACCGCTGTCCGCGCGGCCGCCGAGCAGCATGTTCACGCCGGTCACGACCATGGTCTTACCGGCCCCGGTCTCGCCGGTCACAGCCGTGAACCCGGGATCGAGGTCCAGCGTCGCGTCCTCGATCACACCCAGTCCGGTGATGCGGATCTCTGACAGCATTAGCGTCCGTTTCCGTTGCGTTTGCGCTCGGCGGCGCCGCGCCAGCCGAGCACCGGCAGGTCGAACTTCGCCACCAGCCGGTCGGTGAACGGCGCCTCGTGGGCCCGGGCCAGCCGGACCGGCGTCGCACCCCGCCGTACCTGGATCTCGGCACCGGGCGGCACCTCGACCATCCGCCGCCCGTCGCACCACAGCACGCCGCGACCGTGCCAGGACGGGATCAGCTCGATCGACAGCCGCGACGTCGGCGCGACCACGATCGGCCGGGAGAAAAGCGCGTGTGCGCTCAGCGGGACCATCAGGATCGCCTCGACCTCCGGCCAGACGATCGGACCACCGGCCGAGAACGCGTACGCCGTACTCCCGGTCGGCGTGGCGACCACGACCCCGTCGCAGCCCCAGCGGGACAGCGGGCGGTCGTCCACCTCGACCAAGACCTCGAGCATCCGCTCGCGGGCGGCCTTCTCGACACTTGCCTCGTTCAGCGCCCAGGTCTCGAAGATCAGCTCGTCGTCGAGCCGGACGTCGACGGCCAGCGTCATCCGCTCCTCGACCGTGTAGCTGCGGTCGACCACGACCTGGACGATCCGCTCCAGGTCGTCGACCTCGGCCTCGGCCAGGAAGCCGACGTGGCCCAGGTTCACCCCCAGCACCGGCGTCCCGTGCGGGCGGGCCAGCTCGGCACCGCGCAGGATCGACCCGTCGCCGCCGAGCACGATGATCAGCTCGACGTCCAGCGCCGCCTTCTCCGGATCGTCGATGACCTCGACGGGATCGAGCTTGAGCGCCTCCGCCTCCTCGGTGAGCAGGCGGACCTGCATCCCGGCGTCGGTGAGCAGCCGGTGCGCATCGCGCGCCACCTCGACAGCCTGCTCCCGGCCGGTGTGCGTCACCAGCAGCACGCGCCGCAGCTCGTGCTCAGCCACCCTGCCCTCCCACGTCGCTGTGGACCGCTCTGTCACTGGGGACCGCTTTCGATGGCGGTCAGGAGCATCGTCTCATCGAGGGGCGGCGCTTCCCGGCGTATCCACAGGAAGTATTCGACATTTCCTGACGGACCAGGCAACGGACTGGCCGCGACGCCTTGGATTCCCCAGCCGAGCTCGTGCGCCTTGGCGGCCACTTGGCGGACGGCGTCCGCCCGGAGCTCGGGCTCGCGGACCACCCCGCCCTTGCCCAGCCGCTCCTTGCCGACCTCGAACTGCGGCTTCACCATCAGCACCAGCTCGCCTTCGGGCTTGACGACACCGGTCAGCGCGGGCAGCACGATCGTCAGCGAGATGAAGCTCAGGTCGCTGACCACGAGATCAACCGGTTCACCACCGATGTCGTCGAGGGTCAGCGTGCGAACGTTGGTCCGGTCCATCACGGTCACCCGGTCGTCGGTCTGCAGCGCCCAGACGAGCTGGCCGTACCCGACGTCGACGGCGATCACGTGCGCGGCGTCGTTGCGCAGCAGTACGTCGGTGAACCCGCCCGTCGACGCACCCGCATCCAGGGCTCGCCGGCCTTTGACCTCGACCTGTGGAAACGCCTCGAGCGCACCGATCAGCTTGTGCGCGCCGCGGCTCGCATAACCGGGGTCGTCGTGGTCGGACGTGTCGACGACGATCGGCGCGTCCGCGCCGACCCCAGTCGCGGCCTTGGTCGCCACCGCACCGGACACCTTCACCTTGCCGGCGGCGATCAGGTCGCTCGCGTGCTCACGCGACCTGGCGAGGCCGCGTCGTACCAGCTCGGCGTCGAGCCGCGAACGCTTGACTCCCTTGGCCACTCAGCTCCGGTCGCCCTGTTCGGCGTCCGCCTCCACCAACGCGCTCTGCAGCCGCTCGTGCAGGTCGGCGTACACCTCGGCGTGCTCACCCACCGGCCGGTCCCGCAGCTCGTCGAGCCGCGACATCGTCTCCTCCGCCAACGGATGCCCACCCTCGTCCGACCCGCCCTCGTACTCCGGGTCCTCGACGGGCTGGCTCTCGTACTCCGGGCTCTCGATCGGCCGGCTCTCGTCGTCCGGGTCCTCGGCGGACTCGGCCTCGAAGGAGTGCTCGTGCTCCTGCCCCGGCTCCCGGGCGAACTCCGGGCCGAACTCCACCTCCGCCGGATCCACGTGCTCCTGCTGCTGCGAACCGGGCTCGGTGTCGTAGTCCGGTTCGTCCTGCGTCTCCTCGTACTCCCCCGGCTGGAAACCCGGCTCGACGTCGGGATCCACGTCCGGTGGGAACTGCTCGCCAGGGTGCTCGGTCACGGTCAGGCCTTCTTCGCCGTCTTCTTGGCCGCTGCCTTCTTCGCCGCGGCCTTCTTGGCCGGCGCCTTCTTCGCGACCTTCTTGGCAACAGCCTTCTTGGCCGGGGCCTTCTTCGCCGGCGCTGCCGGCAACGGCTCGGACCAGTCGTCGTCCACGTCGCTGACAGCAGCGGCGGCCGGTTCTGCCACGTGAGTGCGGGCGTCAGCGAGCTCGGTCTCGAGCAGCTTCACCCGGCGCGCCAGCGCCGCGACCTCCTCGGCCCGGACGAACCCGAGCCGCGCGACGGCGCCCTCGACCTCGTTCGTCACGATCGCCTGCAGCAGCTGGCGGTTGCTCTTGCTGGTGGCAACGATCTCGTCGGCCAGGTCGGTGACCCGGTTGGTCATCTTGTCCGCGCCGGTCTGCTGCAGCAGTGCCTTCGCTGCCGCCTGCGCCTTCTGCTTGGTGACCTCGGTCAACCCGTTCGCCAGTTGTACGTAGCCGCGCAGTGCGTCCATCACCATGACTGCCTCCTCGCTTCGTCCCAGCAACGGTATCGCCTCGATCCGGAGATACCAGCCAGGCGTGCCTACTTGTCGAGGCCGACCCGGTGCAACGCCGCGTCCAAGGCGATCGAATCCGCGCTCGGGGCGGGCTTCGGGCGCGGACGACGGGTGCGGCCGACGCTCTTCGCGGCCTTGGGCTGGTCGGTGGGGGTGTCGACGGCGGCCCAGACCGCGGACAGGATCGCGCGGAGACCGTCGTACGGCGCTCCCTCGCCCTTGACCGCGACGGCGTTGTTGACCACCTCGGCGGTCCACCCGGCAGACGTGTGCTTGGCGCCGTCGACCGTCACGCCAGGCTGCTTCTCGGCCAGCGCGCTCAGATCGGCGGCGATGTACGTCGGCCGCTGATTCTTCGGCGCCCGCGCCAGGTCGTACGCGTCGTGTACGCCGGTCGCCACCCAGAGGCTCGCGATGCCGACCGCGTTCGCACCCTGGATGTCCGAGTCGAGCCGGTCGCCGATCATCAACGGGCGCTTGGCTTCCAGCCGCTCGATGCTCGTCTCCAGCAACGGCGGCTCGGGCTTCCCGGCCACGACCGGATCCACGTCGACGGCAGCGCGAATCGCCTGTACGAGCGTCCCGTTGCCGGGCGCCTTACCCGCGGCGGTCGGGATCGTCAGGTCCAGGTTGGTCGCGAACCACTTGGCGCCCTCGTGGATCGCGTGTGCGCCGTCGGCGAGCATCACCCAGTTCACGTCGGGGTGGAAGCCCTGTACGACGGCCACCGGATTCGCGTCGCTGCTCCGGACCGGGGTCAGCCCGTACTCCTCGAGCGCGACGTACAACCCCTCGCCACCGACGACCAGAACCGGAGACCCCTTGGGGAACTCGCTCGCGACCAGCTTGGCCGCCGCCTGGGCGGAGGTGACCACGTCGTCGGCGAGCACGTCGAGCCCGAACGAGGCGAGGTGCTCGGCGACGATCCGCGCCGGCCGGCTCGCGTTGTTGGTGATGTAGCCGATTCGCATCCCTTGCTTGGCCGCGGCGCGCAGGTTCTCGGGCGCGTCCGGGACCGGGTCGGGTCCGACGTACACCACGCCGTCGAGGTCGAGCAGCGCGACGTCGTACCGACTGGCGAGGGTTTCGTCACACTCCGACAAAGGCGCGGGTGCCTCACGTTCCGTGTTCATCCGTCCGATCGTACGATGCCGCTCATGCCGGATACGGAGGGGAGTGTGCTGAGGCTGGAGCCGCTACGCGCGTGGCGGTTCGTGGCGCGCATGGTGAGCGCACTCGGCGCCGTCACGTCACCGCCGTACGACGTCCTCGAACCAGCCCTCGTCCGGCGGCTGACCGACCGCGATCTGCACAACATGGTGCGGCTCACGGTGCCCCGCGACCCGGAGCTCGGACCGGACCGGTACAACCGGGCTGCGGAGCGACTGTCCCGGTGGCAGCGCGACGGTGTGGTGGTGCAGGACCAGCGGCCGGCGCTGTACGTCTACGAGCAGCGGCTGGGCGACGCCGTACTCTGCGGGCTGGTCGGGGCGCTCCGGCTGGACCCGGCACGGCACGTGGTGCTGCCACACGAGGACGTCATGCCGCACTGGGTCGACGACCGGCTCCGGCTGATGGAGGCGACAGACGCGGACCTGGAGCCGATCCTGCTCGCGTACGGCGACGGCGGGGTGGCCAGCGATGCGGTGGACGCGGCGCGGTCCGGGCAGCCGTGGCTGGAGGCTGAGACGGACAGGGGTGCCGAGCACCGGATCTGGCGGATCGAGGCGCCGGAGCAGCTCGCAGAGATCGCGGCTGAGCTCGCACGGCACGAGGCGTTGATCGCTGATGGCCACCACCGGTATGCGGCGTACCTGGAGCGGCAGCTGCGGGAGCCATACCGGCGGAGCGCTGAGGTGGGGCTCGCGATGCTGGTCGACTACGACCGGCATCCGTTGACGCTGGACCCGATCCACCGGGTGGTACCTGGGCTGGACCTGACAGTTGTGCGGTCGCGGACGCCGGCGGGGTGGGAGGTGCTGCCTGGGCGGTTGGAGGATCTCGACGGGCGGATTTCGGTCACCGACGGTTCGGACTGGTTGACGCTGCGGTCCGGCAAGGACACTCCGACGGTCACACAGCTCCATGAGGTGCTGCTGCCCGCGTGGGGTGTGGTGGAGGACGACCTCACCTTCCACCACACCCTGTCCGACGCACTGGCGCTGGCTGGGCCTCAGCAGGCCGCTGTGGAGCTCACGGCGCCACAGCTGGACCAGGTACTGCGCTCAGCCGCCCAGGGCGTGGTGCTACCCCAGAAGGCCACGTCCTTCGGCCCCAAACCCCGCGTAGGCCTACTTTTCCGAACCCTCTGACCCCACAACACCCGCATCATCACCGTCGTCAGCCTCGTCGGTCGCATCGTCCGCATCGACTTCATCAGTCGCGTCGATGTCGACGTCGTCCGTCTGGTCGGCGTCATCCTCGTCGCCGAGATCCGCGTCGTCTCCGGCCGAGTCGGCGTCTGCCACCTCGACCTCGTCCGCGAAGTCCTCGTCCACCTCGTCGGACTCGTCCTCGTCGACCTCGTCCGCGATGTCGTCCGCGACCTCGTCAGCGATGTCGTCCGCGACCTCGTCAGCGATGTCGTCGTCTACGTCGTCGGACTCGTCCTCCTCCGACTCGTCTTCATCGGACTCGGCGATGTCCTCGGCGTACTCCTCTTCGAAGTACTCCTCGTCCTCGACCGTGTCGTCCTCGTCGAGGTCGGTGAACTCCAGGCCCTCGAGTGCGGCGGCCCGCTCAGCGGCTCCCGTCGTACCGTCGCCGTCAGCACCCGCCGCACGGTGGAACCAGATCAGCGCATCGTCCTTACGACCAGCGGCCTCGAGCGCATCGGCGTACGCGTAGCGCAGCCGCGGCAACCAGTCAGCGCGCGTACGCTTCGTCAGCTCCGGAACCTCGAGCGTCTGGATCGCCGCAGCAACCTGTCCCATGTCGCGCCGCGCACCAGCCGCCACGATCAGCAGCTCCATCTGCGTCGCCTCGGACAGCGCGTTGACGTGCTTGTCCTTGGTCAGCGCAAGCGCCTTGTCCGGCCGGCCGAGCGCACGCTCGCAGTCAGCCATCATCGCGATGACCTCGTGATTGCCCGTCATCCGCCGCACCGCACGGAACTCGGTGAGCGCCTCGTCGAAGTGCTCAGCCAGGTACGCCGTGATCGCAACCGCCTCCCGCACTCCCCCAAGCCGCGCCGCCAGCCGCCGCGCGGTCCGCGCGTGCTGGTACGCCAGCTCCGGGTCGTCGTCCAGGAACCGTCCCGATGCCACCAAGTGCTGCGCGACCAGGTCGGCGAGCGTCCGCGGCAACGACCGCAGCTCCGCCTTCACCGACCGATCAAGCTCAGCCCCGGTAATCCCTTCCGGGATCTTCGGGTCATCCCGCCGCGGCCCAGCCTTCTCCTCACGCCGGTCGTCCCGACGATCATCCCGCCGGTCATCTCGACGATCGTCCCGCCGGAACCCACCCCGCGCCCCAGCCCCACGCTCATCCCGACCCCCACCGCCACGCGCATCACGAGGTCCACTGCTACCACGCGCATCCCGCGCCCCACCGCCGCGACGCTCGTCCCGAGCCCCCGCCCCACGCCGCTCATCCCGAGCCCCAAACCCACGCGCGCCCGCGCCGCGCTCATCCCGCGAACCAACCCCACGCGACCCGGAACTGCGCTCATCCCGCGACCCAAACCCGCGCGACCCACTGCCGCGCTCATCTCGCGATCCAAACCCGCGCGACCCGGAGCTGCGCTCATCCCGAGTCCCAGGCCCACGCCGGTCCTCACGGTCCCCGGACCCACGACGCTCATCACGCCCAGCCCCAAACCGCCCACCAGCCGTCCCACCGGCCCGAGGCGCCCCAGCCCCACCACGCTCATCCCGCCGGAACCCACCGCGATCGCCCTGCCCACCCCGGCCGTCACCACGGTCATCCCGCCGGTAACCACCACGGTCATCACGCTGACCACCACGACTGTCACCACGGTCATCCCGCCGGAACCCACCGCGATCGTCCCGCTGACCACCACGGTCCTCGCGCTGACCGCCACGGCTGTCACCACGATCGTCACGCCGGTAGCCACTGCGATCGTCCCGCTGACCACCGCGGCTATCGCCACGGTCGTCACGCCTGTAACCGCCGCGGTCGTCCCGCTGTCCACCACGACTGTCACCACGGTCATCCCGCTGGTAACCGCCGCGGTCGTCCCGCTGTCCACCACGGCTATCACCGCGATCGTCCCGACGGAACCCACCGCGGTCATCACGCTGTCCACCACGGCTGTCGCCGCGATCGTCGCGACGGTAACCGCCGCGGTCGTCGCGCTGGGGGTTTCGGTTGTCGCCGGCGTCGCGGCGGTAGCCGCTGCGGTCGTCTCGTCCGCTGCGGTCGTCGCGCCGGTAGCCGCCGCCCTGGCGGTCGTCACGTCCACCGCGGTCGTCGGACAACTGACCGCCGAACGGATCCCGCTCGGACTTGTTGTCCCCGCGCGACCCGGCGAACCCACGCCTGTTCTCGCTCGAGCCCTGGTCCCGGTTCTGGTACGAAGACCCACCGGCAGAACGCCGGCCGGCAAACCCACCCGGGCGGCTCCCACCGCTCCCCGAGCTCGAGCCACCGCGACCAGACGAACCACCACGACCGGCAGAACCGCCACCGCCGGACGAGCCACCGCGGTTGGGCGCACCACCGCGGCTGGAGTTGAAGCCGGAGCGACCACCCGAGTTGGAGCGTCCACCACCAGTACCGCCGGAACGGCCGGCGCCTCCGGAGGAACCACGACGGTCCCCAGAACCGGAGCGAGGATTGCGAGGTGGCGTAGCCACGGGTGGACTCCTAACGATGCGGAACAGCTGTAATCGGACAAACCTACCGCCACCCACAACGTTCCACCCCATCGAGGGCTTCCCACAGGTGGCAGCTCATCGGCCGGCGGACGCGCGACCCACGGACAAGCATGGACAAACACAGACCAATCCGGGACAAGAATCTTGCCCGGACAAATGTTAAGGGCCACCCCGGATGGGGTGGCCCTTAACAGTGTGAATGTCCGGCGGCGTCCTACTCTCCCACGACCTCCCGGTCGCAGTAC
>NZ_JBEZYC010000006.1:399789-527361 GCF_040638345.1 Kribbella sp. NPDC026611 | reverse complement strand
CGATACAACCAGGCCCTCAGCGACGCCCGCTCTTCGAACGAGTCGAAGGCCCGCCAGGCACGCACGTAAGTCTCCTGCACCACATCCTCGGCATCAGCCAACGACCCGAGCATTCGATAGCAGTAGGCAAGCAACTCCGGCCGGTACTGACCGGCGCGCAGCATGAACTCGTCGCCTGCCAACGCCGTCCCGGTCACACCGCGAACATTAGCCCGACGCCGGCTCAGAACCCGCCAACGCGAAGCCACCCGCGAAAAGGCGGCCACACCACAATCGTCACATCGCGTAGAGACAACGAAGGGTCGCGGTGGAGGCACAGCCGGTGGACTGGCAACCGGTGCAGTGTTGGGTCATGACGACGGGGCGTCCTCGTCGAGCTTCGAGAAGTACGGTCAAGTACGCGTCAGTTCGTACGCCTCGAATACCCGCCCTTGGCCTGTGCACGAGACGACGCCCATTCGGCTTGTGTCTTTGAAGCCGCCACCGACGGGTATCTCATCGCCTAGCCGGCAGGCAACTTGTCCTGTTGCATGAATCAGGGCGGGTGTGCCGTCACGGAGTGCGACACTCCAGCCCGGAGGCCAGGCCACATCGATCTCGACGAACCTGCCGGTGCCGACACCAGTGCCCATCCGGCTGCGGACTACCAGGCAGTTTGTTGAAACGTCGATCTCGAGAGTCCCGATCAACCCAGCCTGCAACGCCACGGTAGGCGCTTCACGTTGAACAGTCAGACCGGGCACCGCAGCATCGTGATTCCGGTTCTCGTCGCGATTCATCGCATCATCTCCAGCGCTGTCTCTGAGCAGGTGGTGCCGAACCAGCACAAGACGGTCAACTTTCGCTGACGGTCGCCGGAGCCGCTATGTGCTCCGGTTCGGAGCAAGTTCTCGAAGTGATCGTCGCTGCGGCACGGATGGCAGCTGCCTCTTATCTGAGCGACCACCCAGAGGATCCGCAGGTCAACTTCACAAGCGTTGCCGACGAACTCTCCCTGGAAGTGACCTTCGCGCCGGCTTCGCACAAAAGTCGGGCATGCTTCTCGTCTTGGAACCGTGGCGGTCGGACACCAACGTTCAATCAGAGGACTGGACGATCCGCGTTGACGGTCGCATCAGGTATTACGCCGCATGGAGAGTCTGGACGTACTGGCAGGCCAGGACCGCACAGCTGAAACGCCGGGCCGCAACCATCCAAGCCGTCGTAGTCGTGTCGGCCACTCCCGGAGAGGGGTGCTTGGAGGAGGGACGCGTCGCTTTCCTACTGCGAGCCTCGTCCGGGGCAGAGCCGTTTCGTCTTGTTCGTGTGGGCCAGCGTGCCGGGCGGGCTGTGTCGGCCGTCTGGATATGGGCCGTGCGTCAGCGCTGGCCCCATTCGGGGCGGAAGTCGAAGAGTGGCGACGTCACGACGGGTTGCTTGTTCGTGCCGTTCCACTTCATGGTCCAGATGTCAGCTGCCGGCGGGGCGTCCGGTGTGCCCGGAGTGAAGCGGACGTAGGCGATCGTTTGGCCGTCGGGTGACCAGGCAGGGTTGAAGTGCTGGTCGGGTTGGGAATTCGGCGAGGTGAGGTAGTGGATGTGCTCGGCGCACTCGGCTTGATTGCGGCAGGTGGACGGGACCGTCGCTACGGCCGTGGATCCGTTGGGGGTCGGGGTCTCGAACACGACGAGGTCCTTGGTGGGTCCAACGGTGGCCGGCGAGATGTCGGGGAGATCTGCGTTGACGGACCAGGGGGTCAGAAGACGTTCGCGCCCATCGGTTTCGCGGCGGACGACGGTGAGGCCGAGTCCTGCGCACAGGCGCGTGAGGATCGTGTATCCGGCAGGTGCGTACTGTGCGCTGTACTCTTCGCACCGTTTCAGTTCGATACCTGCCGGCGACAGCCGGCGCTGATGTTTCCCGGTGAGATCGGCGAGCCACAGTACGGCGGACTGAGCGTCGCCGGTGTCCGGGTCGAACGGCCCGACGACCTTGGTCCACGTCACGTGCCGGCTGTCTGGCGTCCAGTTCGGCATCAGGTCCCCGGCGCAGGGGTCGACGCACCCTAGGTCGAGCAGGTGCTCGTCGGATCCGTCGATCCGCACTATCCCGACGTGCCCGATGCCGAAGGGCGGCAAGTCCCGCTCGAACAGGATGTGGGTGCCATCCGGAGAGACTTGTGGATCGAGGTCGATCGCGCCGTCTGGTGGATGCGTGATCGCCCGGGCATGTCCGCCGGCCGAATCCGACATCATGACCCGCACGGTGCTGAACGACGCGTCATATTGGCTCCAGACGAGCACCGTCTGGCCATGTCCCCTGTTCTCGACCCCCGCGGTCGCAGATGCCGAGGATGCTTGAGCGGACACGAGAAACGCGGTCACGGCGAGCACGACCAGAATCCGTGCGCGCAGCCCGCGACGCCTGGCACTGACCTGACGTGGAGACCTGACAACTGCGCCTACATCTCGGCGCGGCGGCAATATTGCGTCGTCTGTTTGTTTGAACAGCCTTATTCTCATTGTCATCTGGAGCCCCCCTGGCCCAGGAGGGAGGACCCTGCCATGAAAGCAAGACTCCGACCCCCCGGTTGCTCGGGACGTTACCCCTCCAGAGTCGGCTGAGGTAGATCTGGGATCGCTCTTCCCGGCTCCGCCGTGCGTCGGGGATCCGACGGTCCAGATTCTTCGCCATCCCCGCAAGGACAGCTCAAGCACTGGCCAAAGAAGACTTAATCGTCGGCTGGAACAGAGCCGCCATCGCATTCGAACCGTGCAGTATTCGCGAGGCACGCGCCAGGCTGACCTGCAGGCATCCCGGGCAGGGGCGTGCGTCAGTGTCCGCCGCCGTGACCACCGCCGTGTCCGCCACCGTCCGAGCCGTGGCCGCCGCCATCGTGACCGCCTGAGCCGTGTCCACCGGCGCCACCGTGCCCGCCGCCACCGTGCCCGCCACCTCCGTGGCCCCCACCCCAGGTATCGCCCCAGGCGCCGAGGCCGCCTGACTGGCCGTCGAACCCAGAGATGGGGATGAAACTCGCGCCCTCGCCGGCACTGGCGAAGTAGCCCTGACCGTAGGGCCCGAAGGCCCGGCCAGCCTCCCAGTACGGCACCTGGCGGGCTCCGAGCTGTACATAACGGATCTCGGGCTGGTCGCCGGCACCCACTCGCGCAGCGTCTTGCGCGCAGGCCGGTACGGTACGGGTCCCGTGTCGGGGCCGGGTCCAGACCACGTCGCTGGTCGACGGACCGTGCTGTGGGTTGAAGAAACATGGCACCCGCCGCATGGGCACGGCTACACCGGCAACCCGGGCGCGAACACAGGTCACCGCGTAGCGTCCGGTTGCCAGCGTGTCGGTGATCGTGCTGATCGCGTCAGCCGTGCGCAACTTGTCGACAGCCACCTGAGCGGAATCGTAGGCATCGAGTGCGGCTTGGTAGTCACGCCGGGTCTCGGCGTCGAGCTCACGACCGGCGACGTCCGTCCCCAGCCGCGACAACTCCTCACCAAGCAGCGTGATGTCCTCGTCCGCCACCTTCCGGATCTGGCTCAAATCCCCGACATCCTCACGTCGAGCAGCGCGCCGATCCCACAGATGCCGTGCCGCGAGCGCGACACCGCCACCGAACACCGCGAACAGCAACCACTCCATCCATTGACAGTACGCCCGATATGACCGTCCGGCCGTTGAAGACCAGCAGCGCGATCAGCTGCTGGGGACCGGACGGTAGTTCGATCCCCTCCCGCCGACCGGGTCGTGCCGTCGCTTGCGCACTGAGACTTCTGGGCCTGGCACAGCCCCACCTGCTGGCGCCACCACCGCGCTGCAGGCCCCGATAACAAGGCAGCAGTAACGCAGGTTCTCGTCGCCTATATCCACCGCCGCAGCCCACGCTCCGCGGCGCCGAGCACGACACCGACCCGGGTGCTGCGGCTGCGGTCCCAGAGGTGTAAGTCGCGCTGGCCGTACTGATGCGTGGCGAACGCGACTTCGGCGAAGAATCACTGGATCTCAGTGGCCTTGATCTCAGCGGCGCTGAAATTGCCGGCCGGATCTACCTCGACGTCAACGGCCAACCGCGTTTCCGGCCAGGAAACCTCCGGACGGTCGATCTGAGCGGCCCGCGAAGTCTCGCGCCTGCTCTGCCCGCGGCGTAGTTTGAAAATGGCGGTTGTTCGCCAGGCGCCGCCGGGGGCAAGGGGGAAATTGTTATGTCGCAAACGGATGAATAGGTCTACGATCCGCAGAACGACGAAGAGTTGAGGTACTGCGCTCTTCCGGCACAACCGGAACCGGTGTTCGCACCCGGTCTCGGTGCCGATCGGCTCGAAGCCATTCGGCCGGCCCAGAGCAAGTGGGTGAACGGGACGGTCCTGCACTACTACTTCTTCGACCGCGAGACCGACGGCTCGCTGATCCGGTTCGCGGACGGCACCTCCAGGTTCGTGCCGTGGATCGGCGCCAAACCGCAGCTCGATGTCGTACGACGCGCCTTCGAGACCTGGAAGGATCTCGGCATCGGGCTCGAGTTCCGCGAGGTGAACGACCGCTCCGAGGCGGAGATCAAGATCGGATTTCTCTTCGAGTACGACGGATCCTGGTCGGCCGTCGGCCGCGACGTGCTGATGGCGGGTGTCAACACGCGCTCGATGAACTTCGGCTGGGACCTGACCTCGTCGCCGCACGGGATGTCGACCGCCGTACACGAGATCGGTCACAGCATCGGGCTGTCGCACGAGCACCAGAACCCGTTCGCAGGCATCGTCTGGGACGAGGCGAAGGTCTACCAGTACTTCGCCGGCGAACCGAACAAATGGGACCGGGACAAGACGTTCCACAACGTGCTCCGCAAGCTGGACCCGGCCGACGTCGAAGGCTCGTCCTGGGACCCGGACTCGGTGATGGAGTACGCCTTCCTGCCCGGTCTGATCGTCCAACCGACGCCGTACAACACCACCGGCGTACATCCACCGGGCACCATCTCCGCCGCCGACAAGCAGTACGTACTGGGTTGGTACCCGACGATCGACAAGGCCCCGCTGCCACTGGATCCGTTCCAGTCGGTACCGCTGTCGCTGAAGCCCGGCGGCCAGGCCGACTTCGAGCTCACGCCGCAAGCCACGCGGCAGTACGAGCTCGCCACCTTCGGCGCCAGTGACACCGTGATGGTCCTCTTCGAAGACGTCGGCGGTGAGCTCCGCTACGTAGCCGGCGACGACGACAGCGGCGAGGACCGCAACTCCCACCTCACCGCCAAACTCTTCCAGGACCGCCGCTACGTCCTCCGCATCCGCCTCTACTACGCCTGGTCCTCCGGCCAAACCGCTGTCATGTATTGGTGAGTCGGCATCGTGAAAACGGTGTGGATCGCGTACGGCGCTAAGGACAAGTTCGGTTAGGTTCGGCCGGCGCGTCTCCGAACTTGTTCTCCGCGACCGCGGCTTGCGGCCGTTGGAACGCAGGGCAACGCCGCGAGACGCATGAGTAAGAATGCGTTGTCATCGCCTGCGGTCTTGTTGAGGCGGAGTTCGGCCTTGCGGTCGACGGGGACGTTGCGGTCCAGGTGACAGGACCACAGGCAACGCGGGCTGTCTCGGGCGCAGCGTCGTACTGTGCCGCTGATGACCGCATTCATCAGCAGCACTGGCCGAGGTTGATGCCCCTGGCAACCAGCTGGACCAGCGCGGGGTACGTCAAGCGGGCTTGGCGTAGCCCGCGATGCCCGTGTCGAGTATCACGCAGGGCTCCTCGCCGACCGTCCAGGCGTCGTGCCCGGGATCGAGGTTCACCACGTCGCCGGGCTCGATGGTCAGCTCCTGACCGTCGTCGAAGCGGACGGTCATCCGCCCGGAAAGACAGATGCCGGTGTGGTGGACCTGGCAGGACTCCGTACCCGCGATCGGTTTCACGTCCTCGGACCACCGCCACCCCGGCTCGAACACCCCACGCCCGATGGTGAATTCGCCAAGCGTCACGACGTCCACGTGCCCGTGATCCTTGAAGGGTCGTCGCTCCTGAGGCGACTCCATGTTCAGCTTGTCCGACATGACTTCTCCCTCCCGACCCGGCGAGCTCCTACACCCTCGCCCCGCCAGGTCTGTCCACTTGCATGGAACGCCCGCACGATAGGAGTGTCAAGGCAACGAAGTGCCCGCCCGAGCTTTCCGCCTGCTAACGTCTTCAACCGATCCTCCTCGACAGCCTCGCGTCTCAGCGCGCCGGGCAAAGCGCCGGGGGCGCGGCGCGACCATCCTCTTGCGGGACAAATCATGGGTGAGCCGGGACAAGTCCCATGTGAGCTGGGGGCAAATCCCCGGGTGAGTTGGGGGTCCGGTCCCTGGTCACGGAGCTGACCACGCGCGACAGTGTCGGTAGATGGCGAGCCGGACGGGAGCGCTTGTCCCATGAGGCCCCATGTTGCAGGTGTTCCGAGGCTCTGGCTTCGGATCCGTCTCTGGAGGTGTGCCTTGATCCGAATCCTCGCGCTCGGTACTGCGGTCGTCTTCGGGCTGCCGTTCGCAGTCGCCGCGCCGGCGGCTGCCGAAGGTCCAGACATCGAGCGAGCGACGGTACACGACACGTTCGACGATGATCTGTACCTCGACCTCTGCGGAATCACCACGAAGACGACAGTGACCGAGCACTGGTCGCTGGCGACCTATCCGGACGGATCGCAGGTGTTTCACGATGAACGCACCTTCCGGTCTGCGGACCCCCGGCTTCCGGTGGAGAAGGGCGCCGCGACGGCGTTCTACGCCGCAGACGGTTCTTGGCGTGTCGTGGGCAAGCCGATCCAGCTGATCGCCCCCGACGGCGGCACACGGCTACTCGATGCCGGCTGGATCTCGTTCAACGCCGACGGCAGCGTCTCGACGGTTCGCGGCCCCCACCCGTCGGTCGGCGTCGACCTGGCCGACTACTACTGCCCCCGCTGAGGAGTCCAAACTCGCGCCACCCAAGTGGATCCCAAAGAACGCTAGTTGACTGAACGCTGGTCGGCTGGCGGGAACGGGGCGCAAGCAACTGCGGTTGTCGAGGATAATCTGAGAGACTACTCTCGAAATATGTCTCTCACGACTCGCCGGCACGGCAGCCGAGTCATGCAGCTCGGCTGCAGCATCGAATGTGTCGGAAGCCCAGTCGGTAGAGGTTGGAGCACAGATGGCAGACGCGGCGCCAGATCCGCGTACTCCGTCCGAACTGTTCGCCTCGACAACGGCCGTCGATCCACCGGGACTGACCGCTGCCGAGCGGTTGCGACTCATGGAGCCGGCCGACTGGCGCGCAGACCTCGATGCCCTCGCCGGCGGCCTCATCGAGCGGCACCGCGACCCTTTCCACACGACTTCACCGGAACAGTTCGACGCCATAGTCGCTCGCCTGCACGATCGCATTTCAGACCTGTCCGCAGGCGCAATACTGGTCGGCTTCGACGAGGTAGCAGCAGCGATCGGCGACGGTCATACCTTTGTTGAGACCGACGATCACTACCGACGCCTTCCGCTGGAATTGTTCTGGTACGGCGACCAACTGCGCGTAGTCAAGTCGCTCGCTGACGATCCACGGGTGCTCGGTGCCCAACTGGTAGCGATCGGGGGTGTCGCTGTCCAGGACATAGACCAGCGACTCCGACCACTCATTCCACAGGGCGAGAACGCCTGGTACGAGCGGGCCCGCAGCGCGGAGCGACTCACCCGCGCCGACGTGCTGGTTGCCCTCGACTGCATGCCTGACACCGCCATGGGCGAGTTCAGCCTCGTCGGCCAGGACGACGCGTCCTTTACAGCCGAGGTGGCATCCCTACCACCTGGTGCGGCACCATCGTGGCCCCCACCGTCGCCGGACGCCCCGCTCCGGATGCGCAGCCCGGACGAGGCGCTCGCCTACACCACGCTCCCCGCGACCGACGCGACGTACGCGAACTTCCGCCGCTACGACGGCCTCGAACAGGCTGCTGGACAACTCATCGCGCACCTGCAGGACACCGCACCGGCACGGCTGATCCTCGACCTTCGCGACAACGGCGGCGGCGACTACACCCTCGCCCGCCACAACCTCATCTACCCGATCTGGCAGCTGCCGGCCATCAGCCGACCCGGCGGTCTGTACGTGCTGATCGGCAGGAAGACCTACTCTGCCGCGATGGTCACCGCCACCGACTTCCGCCGCGAGACCGAAGCCATCCTCGTCGGCGAGCCCACCGGTGCCCGGCCCGTCGGCTATCAGGAACTCGGCACCTTCGACCTACCTCGATCGGGCCTGCACGCGCACTGCGCAACAAGGCGCTACCGCTTCTCCGACACCGATGCCGCCGCCGTCTTCCCCGACCAGCGAATAGATCCAGACTGGACCACCGACAGATCCGGACACGACAACGCCATCGACTGGTGTCTCGCTCACCGAGCGACGGGCTAGCGACCGGATAGCCGCCGCGCTGCCACCAGGAATGGCCGCCGTGCCTCGGAGCTAGACGGCTCACGTAGCCGCCGTACCACGACGCACGAACTCGTGCCTTCCTTCGGCCACGGCTCGGAGCGCATTGCGGCGGCGCATCCTGAGGCCCGTGACGGTTCGCGTCTGAGAGAGCCTTCTCGCGATCAGCAGGTTCTCAATCCGCGGTCGCCGCCGTGATGGTGACCTTCTTGGTGAGGGCGATGCTGGTTGGTTCGTGCGGCGTATCGATTGTCACGGTGAGGGGACCGTGTGCGGGGCGGAGCACTTGGGTGGGGAACCATTCCCGATTCTGGTCGACGACGATCAGTAGGCCGTCGTGATCGCCTACGGGGGCGAAGCCTGGTTGCTGTGGTGGGAAGGTTGGCAGTCGCAGCGCTCGAGTCACCTCGCCGACGGCTGCCGCGGTATCGGGAACACTGATGCCGATCTCACTGATGGAGAACGGTCGAGGGACCTGACCATCTGTTGCTGGTAGTCCGGCATCGGCTTGACGGGCAATGAACTCGAGAAGGATGTCTTCCGGACCGAGAAAATATACAGATCTGGAGTCCCACCCTGCCGGACCGATGATGACCTCAGAGCCCCCGGCGGGGATGAGATCGACACGACCCTTCAGCCACGCCCGCGCGTGGTCGAAGTCATGCGGCGAGATACCGAAAGCCACGTGGTGGACGCCCTCAAACTGCTCACCACGCACGATGACAAGCCGGCTACGACCGACCCTGACTGTCACGCGATCAGGCTCCTCCTCGACCGGCATCCTCAGCACATCACGGTAGAAGCTGGCTGCGGCGTCTAGCCTGCGGACCGTGATCGCGACCTCGCGGATCTTCATGGCGTTGCCCTCTCTGGGTGTCGTGAGCTCGACACTAAGAGTTCAACTCGACTTGAACTCAACCCACGCCTGGTACCGCCTGCCACGACGCTCACGCATCTTCTCTGGTCCCTCGCGCCACTCGTCGCGCAGGACACGACTCGCCGACACTCAGCCATCCGCGGGCGGCCTGCGCGGCGGGCGGTGTTGGCTCGTTCCTCCCGTGCGATGTGCCGGCCGGCCCGCCATGGGACTCACGCGGCGCGGTGGCCTTCTCCTCCGGGGTCCCTCCGCTGATGATGTACGCACGGCGGTTCGCTTGACGGCGCTGCCCAAACCTGGTTGGGCTTCGATCTCGGACCTATGCTCGTCGCAAGTGGAGGGTTGGAGGGGCGATGGCGACAGTGAAGGTATTTGGTCCGAACGGCGAGATCGTAGAGGTCGAGGTCGAGGACATCCCGGAGGGTTCTACGTTTGGTCCCAACGGCGAGATCGTTCCTCCGCCTGAAACCGTTAAAGCACCCACCGACGACGGAGAGGGCGCGGAGGGCACCGACTAGCGAGGAGCGGCCTGAGTTCGGGTGGCTAGTAGGTCGCCGCAGAAGGTGTGGATGGCTCGGTTGACTGTGTCGGGGCGTTCCCAGGGCATGAAGTGGCCGGCGCCCTTGAGCCAGAACGGGCCGACGGCTTTGGGGAAGGCGATCGCGCAGCGCTCCTCGGCGTGGTCGTTCTTGGTTACCTGGTCCGCTCCGATCAGTACCAGGGCAGGCTGGCGAACCGGCCGATCGAGCATCTCCGGGGCCGACAGCGGCCGGGTACCCACGACGACCTCGTAGTCGGCGAAGGAGGCACGCAGCCGGGCCTCGTCCCGGTAGGGCTCGGTCAGGAAGGCTAGGTCCTCGTCGTCGAAAGCGTCGGGCGGACACCACAGCCGATGCCCGTAGAACTCGGCCACGTAACGCTGCCGCTGCTCGGGCGTGTCCAGCTCGGCTACCAAGACGTCGGCGTGATGCCCCTGGTTGCGGACGTAGTCATAGACCGCGGGCTTGGCGATGGCCGGCGGAATCCCGGCAGCTGCGAACGCAGCTTTCAGGTCCGGCATGGAGTCGTCCAAGATCACCAGGCGGTCCACCCGCTCGGGGTGGCGATTGGCCAGGTCGATCGCGATCATCGCTCCCAGATCGTGCCCGGCGACGACCGCGCGGTCCCAGCCGAAGGTGTCGAACAGGTCGATCAGGTCGGCGTTGAACGCGGCGAGGTCGTAGAAGCCATCTGGCGCGAAATCGGAATCGCCGTAGCCGCGTAGGTCCGGTGCGACGACGTCGAACCCCGTCGCGGCCAGCGGGCCGAGGTTGTGCGACCAGATGCGGCTCGTACAAGGGAACCCATGGAGGAGCAGTAGAGGCACACCACCTTTCCCCCGTCGGCGGACCGCCAGGTGGTGTCCCTGGCGTACTTCGATTCGCACGGGCGCAACGACGTCAGTTGGAAGAACCATGTACCTGGCTTACACCACATTCCGGACGGCAAACTTCCGGAAGGGCTAGGCGGTGCGGGACTGGCTGAAGGTGCGGCGGTAGGTGGACGGGGAGACGCCGAGTGATGCGCGGAGGTGCTGGCGGAGGGAGTTGCCGGTGGCGAAGCCGGAGTGGTGGGCGACGATGTCGATGGGCAGGTCGGTGGTTTCGAGAAGTTCCTGTGCCGCCCGGATGCGCTGCAGCGTCAGCCACTGCAGCGGAGCCATCCCGACCTCGTCGCGGAACTTGCGTGTGAAGGTCCGCAGGCTCATGTGCGCGTGTGCTGCGAGGGCCTGCAAGGACAGCGGTTCGCGGAGGTTCTCGAGCGCCCACCGCCGGGTCGCACTGGTCGATACCTGGGCGGCCATCGGCACCGGACGATCGATGAACTGTGCCTGGCCTCCGTCCCGCCAGGGCGGGACCACGCACTGACGCGCAACCTGGTTCGCGACGGCCGAGCCGTGGTCGACGCGAACCAGGTGCAGACAGAGATCGACAGCCGCGGCGGCACCCGCCGAGGTCAGCACGTCTCCGTCGTCGACGAACAAGACGTTCGGATCGACCTGAACGCGCGGAAACAGTTGCTGAAGGTCCGCTACCTCACTCCAGTGCGTCGTCGCCGGCCGCCCGTCGAGGAGTCCCGCGGCAGCCAGAACGTACGCCGCCGTACAAAACGAGACGAGCCTCGCCCGGGTCATCGCCAGCGCCGTCGACAATTCCGTCGGCAGCGGGCCGGCACGGAGCCAGTCGACGTCTTGGGTCGGCGGGATGACGATCGTGTCGGCCGTTCCGAGCACCGCGGGACCGCTGGCCGGGTGCAGGGTCATGCCCGCGTCGGTGGTCACCGGACTGCCGTCGACGCTGCAGATCTCGACCTCATAGAGCGGACGGCCGCTCTCGTCCCGAGCACTGCCGAAGATCCGCGACGGGATCCCCAACTCGAACGTCAGTACGCCGTCCAGAGCCAGCACCACCACGCGATGGGGACCAGCAGCAACCATGGCCGGATTCTGTCACATGATGACCAAACGGCCATGGCTCCGCCGGACCGGCCTGCCGCAGGCTCGAGTGCGAAGAGGCAACCGGAGCAACCCGGAGCAATCCAGAATCGGAAGGAATCCATGAGCCCATCGATGCGCGCCATCAGCCCACGGACCTGGGGGCCGCCCGAAGTCCTGGCCGAGGTCGAGGTAGAGCGCCCCGAACCCGGTCCGACCGAGATCCTGGTCCGCGTCCACGCGGCGGGGGTGAACGCCACGGACTGGAAGGCCCGCTCACACGGCGGCCTCGGCTTGTGGGGCGACCCACCGATCCTCGGCCACGACGTGTCGGGCGTCGTCGAGGCGGTCGGCCTGGGAGTGACGATCTACCGGGTTGGCGACGAAGTCTTCGGCATGCCGCGGTTCCCGTGGCAGGCGGGTGCGTACGCGGAGTACGTCGCGGCGCCGGCGCGGCAGTTCGCCCGCAAACCGGCCTCGCTCGACCACACCGAGGCAGCCGCGCTGCCCTTGACCGGCCTGACTGCCTGGCAGGCGTTGACGGAAACAGCGAGGTTGCGGCCCGGCCAGCGGGTGCTCGTGCACGGCGCGGCCGGCGGCTTCGGACACGTCGCCCTGCAAGTTGCCAAGGCCCTGGGCGCCTACGTGATCGGAACTGCCGGGACGTCGACGCATCCGGACCTGCGCGAGCTCGGTCTCGACGAGGCCGTCGACTACACCCGCGTAGACTTCACCGAGGTACTCAGCGACATCGACGTCGTACTCGACCCGATCGGGGGCGACTACGCGAGCCGGTCTCTGCGAGTCCTTCGCCGCGGTGGCGTACTGATCTCTCTGGCGGGGCCGCAGGAAGTACCAGCGCCGGTGGAGGCAGAGGTCCGCGGAGTCTCGGCCGGATTCACCCTCGTCGAGCCCGACTACGCCGGTCTGCTGGCCATCGCGGAGCTGGTCCAGGCAGGCAAGCTCCGCCCCGTCATCGACACCGTGTTCCCCCTCGAGCAGGCAGCGGCAGCACATCGTCGCGCCGAACAAGGCGGAAACACCGGCAAGATCGTCCTGCGGGCGCCGCGCTGACATGCTTGAGGGGTGGTTGATGGGGACGTGGTCGCGGCTATGGCCGGCAGCTTCCTCGGTGGGCTGCCGGATGAGCTGATCGAGCGGTTGCTGGCGACGGGTGATCGGATCGATTACCCGGCCGGTAGCACGCTGTACCGGGAGCGGTCGACGCCGCGCGCAGTGCTGGTTGTTCGCGGTTTGCTGCGCGTCTACATGTCCTCGCCGGAGGGGCGTCAGGTGACGGTCCGGTACGCGCGGACCCGCGACGTGCTCGGGATCGCCGTACTCGTCGCGGGTCCGGCCGACGTCGGCGTACAGACGCTGGCCGAGTGCACGCTCTTCCGGATCGACGCCGGGCTGCTGACAGCCGCCGCGCGGACCGACAGCCGGGTCGGGTGGGCCATGGCGGAGGAACTCACTCGACGGCTGTACGAGAACCTGCAGCAGACCGCGGTCAACGCCTTCGGCACCGTGCGTCAGCGGGTCGCCTCGCACCTGCTGGACCTGGCTTCGACCCAGCAGAGTCCACGCGGCGAGCTCGTCGCCCGCGTGTCCCAGCAGGAACTCGCGGATTCCGTCGGATCGGTCCGCGAGGTGGTGGCGCGCGTACTGCGAGAGCTCCGGCTGGCGGGGCTGGTCGCCACCTCCGCCGACCGCGTCCACATCCTCGATCCCACCGGACTCCACGACCAGACCTGGAACCCGGACGACGTGTGACCTCGGTGACGCCGGCGGACTACAAAAGTCACAGACGCGGCGGCCGGCCCGGGCGAAGACTGATGCCCTCGGCCCCGAACCGTCGGGGCCCGAAGGGAGTTCAGATGTCCGCGGAAGCGATCAGATTGCCGGCGCGTAGTGGCACCGGAGACCCGGTCCGGGCAGTATCGGTGATCAGCACCGGCAGCGTCGAGATCCATCCCGAACACGCGTACGGCTCACGGAAACCGCTGTACTGGTGGCTGCTCACGTCCCGTCGCTGGCTCCCGCCGCGGCCGATCAACGTGTACGTCGTCGAGCACGCGAACGGCCTGGTGTTGTTCGACACCGGCCAGGATCGCGCCTCGGTGACCGATCCGTCGTACTTCCCGGGCGGGTTCACCGGGGTCGTGTACGACCGGTTGGCGAAGTTCCACATTGCCGAGCACGAGACGCTCGACGCGCAGCTGGGCACCCTCGGGTACTCGACAGCCGATGTCGACAAGGCAGTCATCTCGCACCTGCACCAGGACCACATCGGCGGGATCCCCCACCTCGGCGGCAGTGAGCTACTGATCACCGCGGCGGAATGGGACCAGCTGTCCGGATTTTCCCCCGAGGGGCGCGGCTTCCTCCGGGCGCACATCGACGTACCCGGTGCGCGCTGGAAGCACGTCGACTTCACCACCGACGTCGACCTGACGCCGTTTCCCCGAGCGTTCGACGTCATGGGTGACGGATCGATCCTCCTGTTCCCCACGCCCGGTCACACGCCTGGGTCGATCTCGATGCTCGTACGCCGGCGCGAGCTGCCGCCACTGCTGATGGTCGGCGACCTCACGTACGAGGCCGGGCTGCTCGAACGCCGCCAACTTCCCGGAGTAGGCGACCGCAGCGAACTCGCCCGTACCACCGGCAACGTCCTGGCCCTCGCCGAGCAACTGCCGGGCCTCGTCGTCCTCCCCGCCCACGACCCGACCGCGGCGCAACGCCTCGCCGACAGCTCACGGCCCTCCCGATGAAGCCGGCGCCGGAAGGTTGGTTCCGGCGCCGGGCGGGTGGGTCAGTGGCCTCGGGCGACCTTCGTTGCGTTGACGATGCCGTCACCGTAGAAGCCGTTGTTCGTCGGCGTTCCTTCGCAGGTGTGGGTGGACGTCACGGTCCTGAAGGACCCGTCGGGTTGGAGGACCTGGCGGGTGTAGGTGAACGCCGGCGGCGTCGGGCACGGCATGTCGGTCGCCGTACCGCGCAAAGCCTGCTCTACGACGGCCGGCGAAGCCTTCTTGCCGCCGTTGACGAGGTCCGGAACGCCCAGCCGGCTGACGGCCAGCACCGCGACGCCGGCCGCGTGCGGTGACGCCATCGACGTGCCCTGCAGGTACTGGTAGTAGCCGCAAACACCGTTGCGGCAACTCTCGACGACGTTCGGAGTGTTCGGCGTCCCGTCCGGATTGAGCTGACCGCGCTCCTCGGCGAGGTGCTTCGGGTACGCGGCGAGTATGGCCTTCGTGATGTCGCGCTTGTTGTCAGCGGTGTCGTACACGTCCCCGCCAGGCGCGGACAGGTCGGCGTAGCCGTTGCCGTAGTCCGAGTAGTAGGCCTTGCGCGTGGAGATGCCGGTGCTGGTCACCGAGAGCACGTGGTTGCCCTCGGACGGCATCGAGGTACACGAGGCCGGGATCGTCCGCGAGTACGGCGCTTCACCGGGGACGTCGGCGAAGTCCGGGCTCGAGGTGTCGACGATCGTCTTGGTGTAGTCAGTCGCGCCGTTGCCCGCCGCTGAGACCAGCGTGACGCCATGGTTGTAGGCATAGTCGAGCGCCCGCTGCATCGCCGCCACGACAGTCCGCTGCTCCGCCTGAGCTTCGGGCGAATCGGCCGGATTGTCGGCGCAGTTGAACAGCCACGGATCGACGTAGAAGCTCATGTTCACGACGTCGATGCCGTGATCGCCCGCGTAGGTCAGGGCGTCGACCGTGGGCTGCAGGAAGAAGAAGCCCGAATCCTGTCCGGCCCGGAGATTGACGATCGTCGCCTTGGGCGCGACGCCGGCGATCCCGAGCTTGTTGACCGGCGATGCGATCTCGGACGCGACGTGCGTACCGTGACCGTTGTCGTCCTCGTCGACCGGGTCGACGCAGCTCGGGTGCTCGCACGGTCCGTCGACCGTCCCGCCGTTCGCGTCGACCGGGATGTCCGTCGTGAAGTTGCGGCTCAGCGCCGTGTCGAAGTTGTGGGCGATGTCGGGATGGGAACCGTCGACGCCGGTGTCGATGATGCCGACCCGTACGTCGGTGCCCTGCTCGTAGCGCTGGGAGCCGTCGGCGGTGGCGCCGATTTGCTGCATGTCCCATTGCAGCCCGGCCAGCGGCTCTTGCTTCTTCGCCTCTACAGTCGCACTGCCTGCAGTTGCACCCTGGAGGTCGGTCTGCGCAGCATCGAGCTTCAGGCTCGCCTTCCCAACGGCCGAGCCGTCGTCAGGCGCCCGGCCGATGACCGTACTTCGCGCGACGCCAACGATCGCGGACGAGGCACCGGCGGCAGTCTGGAAACCCTCGCTCCTCGTGGTGACGGTGGCGACTCCGATCGCCGTGTTCTCGCTGAGCAGCGTGCCGCCGGCGGCGGCGATCGCGGCATGCGCGGCTTCGGCGGAGCCTCCCTGGGCGTAGAGGACGACGAATTGCCGCTCTTGGCCGCTGGTCGCCGTGCCCGGACCGGCCGCGACCCACAGCAACCCGGCGACGCTCCCTGCCACGACTGCTGCACGCGTGACGTACTTGAACATTGGACCCCTCCCGTTCCCCCTCGTCCCGGCCAAATAGCCGGAACCCCCGGCGCCAACATAGCGCCCACAACCGCCTCACGACAGTAGGAGGTCAGATCACCGAGACAGCCGTGCGGATCAGCTGGGCCAGGGGGCGGGAGCGGCTGTGTGGCGGCCAGGCGATGTGGGTGATGACGGGGGGTGCGCCGGTGAGGGGGACGGCGGCGACATCGGCCAGGGACAAGGTCTTGTGCGTGGCGAGAGGGTGCCCGGCGGGCAGGACGGCGATCCGTCCTTCGGTCAGTAGTTCCTCGCTGTCGAACCCGGCGAGGGAGTCGAACGGTGTCTGCATGAGCGCCACGTCGGCGCGGCCGTCGCGCAGCAGTATTTCCTGTTCGCCGATACCGCAGGGCAGCAACTCGATCTCGGCGGCGCCGGGCTCGGCCGCGTAGGCGTCGAGAAGCTTCCGCAGCAGTTCTTGGGACGCGGCGGCCTTCACTGCCAGGACCAGGCGATCGCGGGCGCCACCTGGATGATCGGCGCCGCCGGCGCGACGGGTGCGGCGTACGGCGGCGGTGGTCGCGTACAGGGCGGCGCGCCCCTCGTGCAGCAGCACCTCTCCGGCGCCGGTCAGCGAGACGCCGCGACGGTTGCGGTCCAGTAGCGAGACGCCGAGGCGCCGTTCGAGCTGCTGGATCGCCCGCGACAGCGGTGGCTGGGCGATTCCGAGCCGCTCCGCGGCGTGGCCGAAGTGCAGCTCCTCAGCGACGGCCACGAAGTACCTCAGCTCGCGGGTCTCCAGGGTGTCCATGTGCAGAGCGTACTCACGGGTGATACCCCACGAGTATCACTGGACGCCTGATCGGTCTTGGCCACAGCTCCCGTCGACGAGCGAGCATCAATCGCGTGAGCGAAACGAAGATTGCGCTGGTGTCCGGCGCGAACAAGGGAATCGGGTACGAGATCGCGACCGGTCTGGGCGCCCTCGGATACCGCGTGGGCGTGGGAGCACGGGACGAGGCTCGGCTCGAGACCGCCGTGGAGAAGCTGCGCGCCGCCGGTGTCGACGCGTTCGGGGTACCGCTGGAGGTGACCAGCGACCACAGTGTCACCGATGCCGCGGAACTGATCGACCGGCGGGCCGGGCGCCTGGACGTCCTGGTCAACAACGCCGGGATCTCGGGAGAGTCCGGCCCGGGGTGGGTGCAGGACCCGACCGCGCTCGACCTCGACGTGGTACGCACGGTTGTCGAGACCAACGTCCTCGGTGTCATCCGGGTGACCAACGCGATGCTGCCGCTGCTGCAGCGCTCCGCGTCGCCGCGCATCGTCAACGTCTCCAGCAGCGTCGGCTCCCTGACCCTGCAGGCGGACCCGAGCATCGAGATCGGCCCCGTCATGGCGGCCTACGCGCCGTCGAAGTCGTTCCTCAACGCCGTCACGGTGCAGTACGCCCGGCAGTTCGCCGGTACGAACATCCTGATCAACGCCGCCTGCCCGGGCCTCGTCGCGACCGACTTCACCGGCTTCCGCGGACCCCGCACCCCCGAGCAGGGCGCAGCCATCGCGATCCGGCTCGGCACGCTTCCCGACAACGGCCCGACCGGTTCATTCTTCGACGACGACGGCGTCATCCCGTGGTGAGCTCGAGGCCGAAACCCGGGTGAAGTCCATCGTCCAGTTGGTCACCCAGGTGGTGCCACCGTCCTCGGAGTGCTCCTGATACCAGTGCGCGGACGTCGGCGTGATGTCCTTCCAGTGGAATCGGCCGGTCCCGTCCTCATCGACAAAGGTCCCCACCCCGTCCACGAACCGCCCACGCGCAGGTGTCTGTAGTTTGCCGTCCCGGCTGCTGGCCCAGTAGATCGCCCACTCCTGCACAGCTGGGTCGTACAGCCGAAACGCAGTACCGCGCGTGCCCAGCTCGTGGAACACGTGCTCCTCGAAGCTCCCGTTCCCTTCGAAGAAGCCGTGCGCCGAGGCTGTACTGGTGAACTCCACCCACTCCTCCCCTCGCAACTGCCGATGAGTGACCGTCCAGGTTCCGGTCTCGAATGCGAAGTCGTTGTTCATTCCCGGACAGTAAGGCCCATACCCTGACAACCCTTGTCAGGTATGGGACTAGACCGAGTTGGCTCGCTCCTCGCGTGCGGTGTGCCGGGCGGCCTGCCACGGGAACTCACGCGGCTCGGCGGCCTTCTCCTCCGGGGTGCCTCCGCTGATGATGTACGCCCGGCGGTGGTCGGCGGTCCTGTTCGGGGACGTGTAGTGCAGGGTCCGGCTGGCGTGGATCGTCGCCCCGCCGGCAGGGATCGGGCACGCGACGGCGGTCGAGACGTCGACCGCCCCGGGCTCCACCTCGAGGCCGTGCACCCGCGGATCGCCGCCGATCGGCCGGTGCGGGACCACCGCGCCGCGATGCGATCCGGGAACGAAATGCATGCAGCCGTTCTCGATCGTTGCCTCCTGCAACGGAATCCAGATGC
The DNA here is from genome assembly GCF_040638345.1 of Kribbella sp. NPDC026611. Lineage (NCBI taxonomy): Bacteria > Bacillati > Actinomycetota > Actinomycetes > Propionibacteriales > Kribbellaceae > Kribbella > Kribbella sp. NPDC026611. The sequence goes on along the minus strand of NZ_JBEZYC010000006.1, from coordinate 508,596 downwards.
TCAGGGAGTGATAGCTGACCGCCGGATTCCAATAGGCCTCGTCCTGGTGCCAGGGCGTCTCGACCCCGTTGCGCGGCGGCTTGTTGATCGCATGGTCACCGCCGACCGTCGCATCCGGCCCGAGCAGCTCGGCCAGCACCTCCTTCGCGCGGTCGACCGTAGAGCTGCGCAGCAGCTCCGGTGCGTACCGCGACGGGTTGAGGATCTGCGGGAGGTTGGCCGTACTCGCGTCGTCGTCCGCGCCGGCCAGGTCGAACTGGTCGCCGGCCGACCGTCCGGCCCGCTCGGCGAAGAGCCGGTCGTAGATCGTGCGCATCCGTTCGACCTCCTCGGCGGAGATGAAGCACTCGAGCGCGAGGAAACCCTGGTCGTGGTAGCGGGCCACATCGTCTGTTGTCAGCATGGCCACCACGCTAGGGACGACTCCGGCTGCTTGCGTCCGGAATCGAACGCGAGAGAAAATCGAACATGGCCGACCGACTCGAGCTGCAGGATCCTGGCGTGCCCGGAGTCGTCACCCTCGGCCGGTATCGGTACTCGTACGCGCACGACGTACTGGCCGCGCACGCACATCCCGGCTGCGTCGAGATCTGCTTCCTGGCCCGGGGACGGCAGCGCTACCGGCTGGGCGACCGGGTCTACCAGCTCAGCGGCGGCGACCAGTTCGTCACTCTCCCGGACGAGCGCCACGACAGCGCCGACGAACCGGAGGACAAAGGCGTGCTGTATTGGCTGATCGTCCGCGTACGAGACTCGCCGCTGCTCTACCTGGACAGCGCCCGGCGGCGACAGCTGACGGAGGCTCTGCTCGGCATCCCGGGCCGGCACTTCCGGGCACACCCCGATGCCGGGTTCCTGCTGGACGACGCGATCGCTCAGCTCAACGGCCCGCCGACGGAGCTCGCCCGCCTGCAGGCGGCGATGTCACTCGGGCAGTTCCTGGTCCGGACCGTGACGGCGAGCCTCGCCGACCAGGTCCGGCCGGTGTCGGCGGTGGTGGAGCGGAGCAGGCAGTACGTCGCCGATCACCTCGGCGAGCCGATTACGGTACCGATGCTCAGCCACGCCACCGGCTTGTCGCCGGCCCGCCTGCACGCCCGCTTCCGCCAGGAGCTCGGCATGCCACCGGGCGAGTTCGTACTCCGCAGCAAGATCGAGCACGCCCGCACCCTGCTCACCACGACCGAGCTGCCAGTCACCGAGATCGCCCACTCCCTCGGCTTCGCCACCACCCAGTACTTCGCCACCGCCTTCAAACGCCTCACCCACACCACACCTACGGCGTACCGGCGCGGGTAAGGGGCCGTTCTCCTGAGGAATAGCGTCCAGAAGAGGAAGGTTGTCTGCACTATGCGCTATGGGGTCTATACCAAGTCGTTCGGTGAGTACGGGAGTCCGAAGGTGCTGCGGGACCTTGCTGTTGCGAGCGAGCAGCATGGATGGGACGGGTTCTTCGTCTGGGATCTGCTCACGTCACCTGCCTACGAGCCACCGGTTGCGGATCCTTGGGTCGCGCTGGCCGCGATCGCTGAGGCGACCAGCAGGATCTTGATCGGTCCGATGGTGGTGCCCTTGCCGCGGCGGCGGCCGGCGAAGGTGGCGCTCGAGGCCGGCACGTTGCAGGAGCTGTCGGACGGGCGGCTGATTCTCGGCCTCGGAACGGGAGCCGGATGGGACTACACCCGGTTCGGCGAGTCCGCGCGGCGCAAGGACCGCGCCGAACGGCTGGACGAGGGGGCCGAGCTCTTGCACCAGCTCCTTACCGGTGAGCCTGTTGAGCACGCCGGCAAGTACTACCGCGCCACAGATGTCCGTATGCCGGCTAGCAACGTACCCATTTGGACCAGTGGATTCTGGCCACGGACTGGGCCGGTACGGGGTGCGCGCAACGCGACTGGACTGTTCCCGCAGATCAGGGACGAGGCCGACGACTTCCGGCTGCCCACCATCGACGAACTGGCCACCATCCGCGCCGACTTCGAGAAGGCCGGTGGAAACGCGCACGCGGACATCGCGATCTGGTCCCCGAGCGAGCAGTACGCACCCAACGCGGAAGCGGCCAAGCGGTACGAGGAGGCCGGCGTCACCTGGTGGTTCCAGGACGGGTCCGAGATCCCGCCGGCCGAGCTCCATTGCCGTATCGCCGCCGGCCCACCCGCCTAGAACAACCCCGACTCCTCAGCGTGAAACTCGTGGTCCGACTTCGCGCACGATGACGAAGCCGAGGAGTAGCGGGCCGAGGATGAGCGATCCGAGCGGGATCCAGACCGAGATCGCCTGGAGCTGCGCTGCCTTCGCCTGGTAGCCGCCTTCCGCGATGTCGTTTTCCTTGGCGCCCTTGACGTTCTTGTGGACGGTGGCGTCGTCGTACGCGATGGTGACCTTGGTGGCGGTCAGCTTGTCGTCGCCCTTGTACGCGATGGTCGCGAACTGCTCCTCCTGGCCCTTGATGATGGCGCCGGTCAGCGGCTCGATCCACAGCGTCCGCGTGTTCTGGTACGTGCGCTGCACCGCGACCGAGGGCCGGCTGCGGTCGTCGACGAGCGCGCCCGGAACCATCAGCGGCTTCGCCAGCGGGAGGTCCTGCTTGGGGATCACCTGCTCGAACACGTACACCTCGAGCCCGTCCAGATGGTCGACCCGCTTGTAGTCGATCGGGAAGGCCTTGCGCAGCGCGGTGTCCCAGAAGGTGTAGCTCTTCTTCTGCGTGCCGAACGGGAACTTCAGCACCAGGCCCTCATGGCCCTTGAAGAGGGCGCTGTTCGGGTTGGGCTTGAGCCGGTCCGCCTTGTCCAGCGTGGTCGTGATGTACTCGCCGCTGTTGTCGCCGCCGGTCGGGTTCCAGCGCACCGACTCACCCGTCTTCGCATCCAGTACGACGCGCTCCTGGACGAAGCTGAGCGGCAGCTCGGCGGTCTTGGACGCGCCTTTGGGGAAGTGGTAGTTCTTCGAGTCGTCCGTCACGACCGCGGTGTCGAACACGACCACCTTGCGGTTCAGCGCCTTGCTGATCTTCTCGGCCGCGACGACGTCACCGCGCACGGTCCGGCGCGCCTCGAGGTCGACGTGGTCCTTCTGCTTCAGGTCCGCGGCGCTGAAGATGGTGGCATCCGGTCCGGTCGACACGGTGTGCGCAACCTGCCCCGCGGGCGCGACCGCCAACGCCGGATACGCATAGAACCTGGCCAGCGCCGCAACGCCGACGAAGAACACTCCGAGCCCCACCAGCACCGCACGACTACGAGTCCCCACTGCATCCCCTCCAGGTCTGTGCGCGGGACGCTACCAGCGGGTAGCGACGTTGACCAGACGCCGGAGACGACGAGTTCACAACGGCCCGGACTGGCATATAGTCGCGGCCCATGAGGGGGATCTCAGCCAGGCCGGCGACGCCGGAGACATCGGTTCTCCGCGGCTTGGTGGTCGCGGTCGCGGTGCTGCAGGCCGTCGTGCTCGGCCTCCTCGCGCGCCGCGGATCCTGGCTCACCGACGACCTCGAGTTCCTCGTCCAGGGCGGCCGCGGCTTCGCGCCCAAGGAACTGCTGACCCCGCTGAACGACCACATCGCGCCAGGCGTGCGGCTCGTCTACGCGGCCTTCGCCGCGATCGCGCCGCTCAACCACGACGTCACGATCGGCTGGCGGATGGCGATGCAGGCGATCGCGACCGTACTGATGGGACTGCTGCTGCTCCGGATCCTCGGCCCGACCTGGTGGGTGGCCATCGGTACGGCGATCTACGCGCTGATGCCGGTCAGCATGCCGTCGTTCCTGTCGCTGTCGAGCGGCGTGAACAACCTGTCCGCCCACGTCTTCGGCCTACTGTTGCTTCATGCAACTATCGACTGGTACGCCGGGCACCGCCGCCGAGCCGTTGCCTACGGCCCGTTGTCGCTCCTGATCTCGCTGGCCTGCTGGGAGAAGTCCGGCCTGATCCTCTTCACTACCGTTGCCCTTGCCCTCTATCTGCGCGACGAACCGCTCCGCAGCTGGTTGCGCCGTACCCTGCCGTACGCCGCCGCGCTCGGCGTCGCCGTGATCGGATTCGGGACCCTCTACCTGACCCATGGCAACCCGTCGGCCGGCCACGTACCGTCCGCACGAGACCTGGGCGGCCTGGTCGCGCGCAGCTTCGAGGTCCCGCTGGCCGCGGTCGTCGGTGGTCCGTGGCGCTGGAGCAGCACCGGGCAGCCGTTCAGCCTCGCCGATCCGCCGATCGCTGCGATCGTGCTGGGCGGTTTGGTCACCGCCCTGCTGCTGGTCGTCGCTTGGCGGCAGGATCGCCGGGCGCTACTGCTCTGGGGTGCGGTGATCGGCTATGTGCTCGCGACGGTCGCGCTCTTGTCGTACGGCCGGTTCGGGGTTTTCGGGTCCGTCTTCACCGTGCACTACCACTACTGGTCCGATCTCTCGATCCCGTTGACGCTGGCCGTCGTACTGACTGCCCAGAATCTGCGGATCGTGGTGCCGGCGGTGGTTCTGGTCGGTGCGCTCGCCGCAGTAGTGGTGTCGGATGCCGGCTTCGCCGCTGAGTGGGGCAAGAATCCGGCCAAGGCGTACTTCGCGACCGTCGACGCGGAGCTGGAACGGACCGGCCCGAACGTGAACCTGTGGGACACGACGATGCCGCCTCCGATCGCCAGTGCGCTCATGTCCGACCGGCGGTTGTCGCCGGTCCTGCGGATGGCCGGGCAGCGGTTCCAGTTGCAGGAACCGGGCAGCGAACCGCTGCTGGTCGACGACACCGGCCACATCCGGCCGGCCCAGTTCGCAACCTGGTACCGGGACCAGCCGACGGCGCGGCCGAACAACTTCTGCAACCTGTTGCTGCACGGGACCGGACCCCTCGTCATCCCCTTGGCCTCGACGCAGAACGAGCTCGCAACCGCCGAGTGGTTCGTCCGGGCCCCCTACTTCTCGAACCGCGAGAACCAGGTGTCCGTCGAGCTGGTCGACGCCACGGGCCGGGTCGCCGCGCTACCGGCCAAGAACTGGCCGGGCGGCAAGGGCACGATGTACTTCGGTCCGTCGGAGCGGATCCGGCCCACTCAGCTCCGGCTGCGTTCCACCGATCCCGCGACCAACCTGTGCGTTGCCAACCTCCAGGTCGGACTCCCCCGATGAAGGTCCGCTTCCCGGCCCTGGACGGGTTGCGTGCGATCGGGGCGCTCGCCGTACTGACCACCCACGTCGGCTTCCACACCGGCGCGTCGCTGAACGGCCCGTTCGCCGGACTGCTGGCTCGGCTGGACGTCGGTGTCGCGATCTTCTTCGCGATCTCCGGCTTCCTGCTCTCCCGCCCGCATATCGCGGCGTGGTTCGAAGGCGCTCCGCGGCCCAGGACGACGCCGTACCTGCGGAACCGTGCGCTGCGGATCCTGCCCGCGCTGTGGATCGCCGTACTGCTGGCTGCGCTGCTCCTGCCGCACAGTGCCGACGTCACGTGGGCCATCTATCTCCGGCACGCGACGCTGACACACATCTACCTCGACGGACCTCCAGCGGACGGTCTGACCCAGCTGTGGAGCCTTGCGACCGAGGTTGCCTTCTACTTGCTGCTACCGCTCCTGGCGAGGCTACTGACCGGACGCGGTCGCCCGAGCCGGCGTGGTATCGCAACGCGTCTCTCCGCACTCGCAGTGCCAGCGCTTGTCGGTCCAGTATGGATGGCATGGATAACGGCCACCGGACATCCACGAGCAGGTCTTTGGCTGCCTGGGTACCTCGGCTGGTTCGCGGTTGGCATGGGGTTCGCCCTCTGGCAGGTCGCACGTCAGTACGGCGTTCTCACCACCCCGACCCAGGACACTCTGACCAGAGCGCCAGGCACGGTGTGGACCGCGGCAGTAGCTCTCCTGCTGATCGCGACCACCCCTCTGGCCGGTCCGTACAACCTGACAGCGCCCTCCGCCGGACAGGCGTTCATGAAGAGCCTGCTCTATACAGCCATCGCGGCGTGCGCCCTCTTCCCCGCACTGACGCCGACACCACGATCCGCTCGGGTCCTGGGCGGCCGAGCGGGGCATGTCGCCGGTGACATCTCGTACGGAGTCTTCGTGTACCACCTGATCGTGCTCGGCCTGGTCGAGCAGGTCACGAGCTACACCTTGTTCAGCGGTCACTTCCTGTTGCTCTTCATGCCCACACTGGTGATCTCCGCTCTGGTTGCTGCGGCTAGCTACTACGGGATCGAGCGACCCATCATGCGCCTCGGCAGACGAGACAGGTCGTACGACGTCTCGCCAACGAGCAGCGCCAACGCACAGCCGAACAGCACCGACGCCTGGACCACGACCGAGGTCACTCCGGCGTCACCGCCCGGCCAGGGCTGAGCTGCGGCCACCAGCGTCCCAACGCCCACCGCGGCCGCCACCAACCCGAAGGCGATGCGTCGCGGTACCAGCCACGAGCAGACGACCGCAGCAGCGACTGCAGCGAGGCCTACCCACCCTGACATGAACAGGCCCGCGACTACTGCGATGCCAACAACGACCCAGGGCCGCGGACGACGTCTTCCACTGGGAGGCTCAGGTCCTGCCCGCCGCGACAGCAGTGCGACGCTCAGGACGAGCAGGCAGGCCAGCAGACCCACCAGCAGACCGGTCCGGTAGCCACGGTCCGGTCCGAAGCGTGCGGTCACCAACTGCTCCGCGCCAGCGGGCAGGATCCAGCCCTGCTGCCAGCCACCGACCCGAATCGGCGTGAGCTTGTGCCCGCTGTCGTCGTACGCCTCCCACCCGTCGTTGTAGTTCTGCGCGACCACGAGTACCGACTGCTCGTCCCTTGCCGGTACTTCGGTCCTCAACTCGGCCGGACTCGAGCGCACGACGCCGACGCTCCGCTCGGGCGGCACATAGGTCGCCGTCAACGCACGGACGGTCAGCTTGGCCCGGACCGGAACGAAACCACCGCCGGCCAGGAAGTCCACGGCGTGACGCCCCGCCCGGAGCAGAACGCCGGAGTCCTTCCCGCACGCCGTGAACGGGACAAGCCTTCGCTGCAACAGGTCCCGGACCGTGGCCTTGACCTGCGTGTCGACCGGTACGCCGTCCACCCGCACACTTGGTCCGTAGCCGCAGACGGCGCCCGACCGACCGTACGGGTCGAGCGCTTTGCGCAGCTCGTCCGCTCCGACGACGCGAACCTCGGCAACGCCGACCGGCGCGGTGCGCGCAAGGCCCGTGGCGGAGTCGAAGTCCAGCAGCGGCTTCGCGCGGGTGAACGTCACCTCGACAGTCAGTGCTCTCCGTGCCGCGAACCGCACGTACCCTTCCGGATCGACCGTGCCGCGCAACTGCGGCCCACCGTCGAACGCGAGCGCCACCTCGGTCGGACGGGACGCCGTGAGGTACGGATCGCTGAGGAACTGCAGACCGGTGACGCTCCTCCGTGCCGGCAGCCGCAGCGTCAGTCGCGGCGCGGTGTCGTCCGGAGCGGCCACCCAGCCAGTCCCCAGATCACGGTCGACGGCCGCGCCGGGCCGGCCTTCGGGGGCCGCAACAGACCTGGACGACGCGGTAGCCGTGATCGCTCCCGGCACGACCAGCAGCCGCTCCAGCCCGTCGCCGTCCTTCGGCAGCGCAGTGCCGAACAGCTGGTACGTCGCACTGTGCGGTACGTCGACGCTCCGCATCAGCCCGGCGGACTCCTCCGAGTCTGCGGCCTGATTCTCACGGCACAGCGGCCGCGTACCAACGTGCAGACAAGCGGACCGCCCGATCTGCTGGTTCCTGAACACCAGCGCGCTCGGCTGCCGGCCTGCCGCCGGCACCACCAGCCTGCTCGCCGCCATCATTCCCGGCACGGTCACCTCTGCGATCGACACCCCGTTCGGGTCCTTGCCGTCGGTGGTCGCGATGCTGAGTCGGAGCCGCTGCGTCAAGCCTGGTGGTGCCGGTAGATGCTGTGGATCGCCCGTTCCCGCCACCACCGAGGTCAGAACCCCCGTGTCGGTCTCGACCCGCAGCGTCCGCACCGGTTCGGTCGTTGGCGCGGCCAACGAGAACTGCACCGTCAGGCCGTCGACCGCGCGGGGTGCGGTGAAGGTGAGCTCGAGCCACTCGCCGCTCGCGCGACCGAACCGCCCCGAGATCCAGCGCGTCGACGGATCGCCATCCACAGCCGCGAACGGGCCGTTGCCTGCGCCGGTGTGCAAGGACGCGGCAGCGTCGGCAGCCGACGAGGACGCGCGAACGTCGACAAGGTCGCCGTTCCAGGCCCGAGTCGTCTCCTTCCCGGCTACCGCGTACCCGAGGACTCGGCGGGCCTGGGTGCCGGGATCAGAGGCGGCCAGCACAGGTGAGTAGTTGTCCGCCGGCCGGCCGAACGACACCTCGCGGCGCTGCACGCCGTCGGTCTGGATCAGCGGCAGACCGGTCAGTTTGCCCGCCGCGTCGGACGAGGTGATCGCGTCCCGGTTGCCGCCCAGAGCAGTCAGCGCGGCCGGTACGTCCTCGGGTGCCCCTTGGACCTCGACCAACCGGGATTGCGGCAGCAGTACGGCGGAGCTCGTCTCGCCCGCATCGAAGATCTCGACGCTCGGGTACGGCAGCCGCGTGTGCCCGTCGAGCGTGGCGTCCGGCTGCTCGATCGTGCTGCTCGTCACCGGTCCGAACTGCGCGACGCGCTCGATGCCCGCGTCCGCGAGACTCTCGTGGACGGCGAGCAGCGGCGTCGCCTGCGCGTCGTACCGCAGGTCGTTGCGGACCACGACATACCTGATGCCCGCTCGGGTCAGTGCCTGTCGCAGGGTCGCGTCCCCCACTCCCGAGCCGAGCCGGCGCTCGATCTCGTCGAGCCAGCGTGTCGCCCCGGCGGACCCGAGCGGCACTGCGTCGCGCACGGCCATCGGGCGCTTCAGCAACGCCTGGAACGGTTCGTCTTTCGTCGAGCCCCAGGTGAAGTCCGCGAAGGACGAGGCCGGCACCACGAGCACCGAGCCCGGCGCGGGCTGTCGATCGAGCCAGGTGGCAGCGTCACGCCAGTACGCCGGTATAGCGTCGTACCCCTCCCGTCTGGGCAACTGGCCGAGGACGGCCGGTGTTGCCGCCGAGACGATCAGACATGCGACGAGCACGGGTACGACGCGGCGGTGGATGCCGCGTGCTGTCGCCAGCTGGGTGAGCCTGTGCAGCGAGTGCGCCGCAGCGAGCGCCAGCGGCAGTCGCACGACCAGCTCGAACTTGTGGGTGTTGCGAAGCGCTGCGAGTGATCCGTCGAGCAGGTCGTGCAGCTGCGGTGCCAACGGCGAGCCGGCCGTACCTGCATGTCCCAGCGTCAGCAGTAGGAGTCCGACGACGAAGGACATCTGGAGAAAGCCGCGGTGCGGCAGCGAACCCATCCCTAGACCAAGCAGGCCGACCAAAGCGATCGCTGCGCTGACCAGGATCAGGGTCGGCTGCGTGACGTACAGCCAGCCGGCCGGCCAGCTCGGTCCGCCACCGCCGGACAAGAAGTTCAGCCACTGCGACGTACCGCGGAACGACTCGAACACGCTCGCCCTGCCAGTGGTCACCGCAGCGTTCTCGATCCAGTCCAGGAACGGCGGGCTGTACCGGCCGAGCAGAACCAGCGGTACTAGCCACCACAGCGAGACGGCGGCAATGCACGTCAGCCAAGCCGCGGTGACCTTCACCGTGCCACGGCGAGTGAGCAGCCAGAGCGCTGGAAGAACCAGCGTCGCGCCGGTCGCCACTGCGTTGACTCCGCCGACCAGTGCGAACGCCACAGCTGACCAACAGACCCGCCACCAGGTGGAGCGTCCAGTCGGGGTGACGAGCGGCAGCAGGACCCACGGTGCCATCGCGAGAGGCCACACCTCGATGGAGGTGATGGAGAGCTCGCCGAGCATCCGAGGGCTCGCGGCGTACAGCAGTGCGACGGCGAAACGCGACCAGGGGACGCCGTACTGCAGGGCGTTGCAGAGCTTCCAGACACCGACGAAGGCAACGCAGAGGACCACTGACCACCACAGCCGCTGGATGATCCAGTCCGGCACGGACAGGAGGTCGAGCAGCCAGTGGAACGGACCCATCGGCAGCAGGTAACCGTATGCCTGGTTCTGCAGCTGGCCGAAGGCGCCTTGTGGGTCCCACAGATGCAGCGCCCGTCCGAGGAAGGCACCTGGTCCCGCGGTGAGGTCGAGTTTGGTATCCGGGACGATCTTCCCGGGCGCCTGCTGGAAGCACAGCGCGACCAGAGCCAGGCAGCCAACGACGACCCGCGCCCGCCAGATGACCTTCATCGGCGCCTGAGCACCAGGACGAGGTTCCAGGTGACGACCTCGCGCAGCCCGGGCACAGCAAGTACGCCGTACGCCCAGCGCGGGTGGTACCGAGGCAAAGCCGCCACGAGGTCCACGTCCGGACAGGTACGCGCCCAGCGCAATCCGCTCGCGACGGTGATCGGGAAGAGCGACTCACCGAACCTGTTCTTCGGTGGACGACCCATTCGTCGCTGGTAGCGGGCGGCCGCGCGGTGACCGCCCAGGTAGTGCCAGGGCGCGGTCTCGTGGCCGCCGTGCGGTCCCCACCAACCGGTGTAGGACAAGAAGACAGTTCCACCGGGCCGAGTGACCCGCACCAGCTCGTCAGCCATCAGCCAGGGGTCTGGGACGTGCTCCAGCACGTTGGACGAGAAGCAGACGTCGATCGAGGCGTCCGCCACCGGCAGGGCCATCCCACTGCCGAGCACAGTGCCCGGGGCGGGAGCACCACGACCGCTGAGCTCACCCAGGTCCGAGTCGACGGCGTAGTACGTCGCACCGGCCCGACGGAACGCGTCGGCGAAGTAGCCGGGACCACCGCCGACGTCGAGCATCAACGCGCCGTCCAGCGCGACGTACTCGCGCAGCTGGCCGACCGAGTCTTCAGCAAGCGTTTCATAGAAGCGATCCGGGTCCGACTGCTCTACGCCGAAGGCCCGGAGCAGCCGCACCGATCGGCTGAGATCGGCCCGCCACCCCCGGCGCGCTGTTGCGTTCGTCATCCCCTGCACAGCCGGACATTAACGGAACTTCCGAGGTCTGGTGGAGATCGTTACTCCTTGGTAACGTCCGCGCCCATACCTCGGGGGAGGTAACCAGAGGGGTGGGGCTGATCAGGTGCGTGCACAGAGCGTGCTGTTGCTGAACTGGCGTGACACGACCAACCCGGAAGGCGGTGGCTCGGAACGCTACGTGGAGGAGATCGCGCGCGGCCTTGCGGTGCTGGGCTGGGCGGTGACTGTGTTGTGTGCGGCGTACCCGGGAAGTCCGCGGGAGGCGTTCCGTGGCGAGGTTCGGTACGTGTACCGCGGCACCAAGGTGACCGTGTACCTGCATGGCCTGCTCTACACCTGGCTGCATCGGCCGGACCGCGTTGTCGACGTCCAGAACGGGCTGCCGTTCTTCACCCGGCTGGTCCGGCGCGCCGTCGTCGTTCTGGTGCACCACGTCCACCGGGAGCAGTGGCAGGTCGTCTACCCGGGCTGGCGCGGCCGGCTCGGCTGGTGGCTGGAGTCGCGGGTGGCACCAACGTTGTATGCGGATTGTCCTTACGTGACGGTGTCGTCGGCCTCTCGCGACGAGCTGGCCGATCTCGGAGTCGACGACATCACAGTGGTGCACAACGGGACCGACCCGGCACCGGCGCGGCAGTGCGCGCGAGCCGCCGTACCGACGGTGGTGTGCGTTGGCAGGATCGTCCCGCACAAGCAGATCGAGCATGCCGTCGATGCGATCGCAGTCGCGCGCGAAACCCTGCCAGAGGCCCGACTCGTCGTCGTCGGCTCCGGGTGGTGGGAGGACTCGCTCCGCGCGTACGTCGAGACGCGAGGGCTGACCCACGCCGTCGAGTTCCGCGGGCAGGTCAGCGAGGCCGACAAGCACGCGGCGTACGACGAGGCCTGGGTGCTCGCGTTGCCGAGTCTCAAGGAGGGCTGGGGTCTCGTCGTCGGTGAGGCTGCCGGGCACGGCGTACCCACCGTTGCCTATCGCAGTGCCGGTGGCCCGACCGAGTCCGTCCACGACGGGGTCTCCGGGGTGCTGGTGGACAGCCGGTCCGAGTTCGCGGCGGCCATCACCTCGTTGCTCGTGGACTCTGTACTGCGGCAGCGGTTGTCGGCCGGCGCACTGGCGGGCGCGGGCCGGTTCACGTGGCGCGCGGCCGCGCTCGCGTTCGACAGCGTGCTGACGCCTACTTCGAGCCGTAGTTCACGAGCGGAACGTCAGCCTGCCCCTGCGTCTGACCCTGCGGCGGCGCCGGGTCGTCCTTCACCGACTGAACCACCCCGACAACGGTCGTCGTAGCCACTGCGAGCCCGGCGAGTACGGCGATGGCCGCACCGATCAGCGATCCCATGAAAAGCGTCCCCTCCCGATCAAGTGAACCGCAGAGTAACAACGCTGTCCCACCGACACCAGGGCCGGGAGCAAGGTCAGTACGGCGATCCCCCAGGCCAGCAGGACGGTCACCGTTCGCCAGACCGGTGCCTGCTGCGGGATCGGCGTACCGGCCAGCTGGTAGACCGCGACCGTCGGGCCTTCGAACCTCTTGGTGAGACCCCGGATCACGGTGTCCGGCGCCGGTCCACGGGCCTCGCGGTCGACCACGATCCAGCCGACGCCGTTCCGGAGCAGGACCCGTGTTGGGTCCGTCCCAGCTCGCAAGGCGTTCGCGACGTCGGCCGCCTGCGGGTCCTCGCCGCCGAGCCGGCGGCCGGCGACGATCAGCTCGTCCGGCACGATCGACGGCTGCGCACCGAAGTACCTCGGCATCGGATCGAGCACCGGGCGGTGGCCGTTCCAGGAGGGGGCACGGTAGGCCTCGAAGGGCCAGGGGATGAAGCGGCCGGCCAACACCTGCTTGGCCTGCGGCCAGTCGCTCGGGTAGTGCGACAGGTGCAGGCCAGCACCAGCGGCAAGGGCAGGTAGGGCGGCGACCGGTACCAGGGCTGCGGTGAGGCCGATAACCAGCTTTGGTCTGACGTGGTCCTGCAGCCACGCGACAGCGACACCGAAGCCGACTGCCTCGAGCAGCGCGAGCGGTGCCAGGTAGCGCTGACCGTCGCGGAACAGGCCGGCACCCGGGACGTGCTGGACCACCTGCGCGAACAGACCCGGTACGACGACACCGACCAGCGCGATGAGCAGCGCCACGACCGCAGGTACCACCAGCGCGCCGGCGAAACGATCTCTGCGCCACCACAGCCGCACGCCGGCCAGCGACAGCAGCAGCATCGCGAACGCGAGGACGAGCGCGAGCGGTTCACCACGGTCGCCCGGAACGACGTCCGCGTTCCACACACCGCCGAGCGTGAGCAGCGTCGGGAGCGTACCCCCATAGCCCTCGTCACGAGCCGCGAACGCCGCCACCGAGGCACCGTCGCTCGCCAAACCCGAGTGCGTGACGCCAGCCACGATCCAGGGCGCGTTCAACAGCAAGGCGGCTCCCAAGGGCCATCGACTGTAGGCCCCTGGTCGCCAGCGCAGGACCACGCCACTCACGAGCAGCGCCACCACACCACCCGACGCCGTCAGCGCACACAGCGCCGCCGCCAGGACGATGCCGACCCACCCCTTCCCTTCACGCAGCCTGACAGCGCCCCGGACCAGCCAGGGCAGAGCGGCGTACCCAAGCAGCAGAGCCCAGGCACCGAGCCGCAAACGCTCAGCAACAAAGGGATTCCAGACATACAGCGTCGTCGCCGCAACTCCCGCCAACCAACTGCCAAGCTTGAGCTCCCGCCACAACGCAGTCACCCCCAGCCCCGCCAGCAAGGGGATAGCAACCAGAACGGCCTTGCTGAGCAACTGCCCGCCGCCGAGCTCGTCCAGCACCGCCACCACAACATCCGACGGCACCGCCCGCGGCAGAGCCCCCGAAACCCCAAACAGCTCCAGCCGCAGCGGGAGGTCCGGCACAAACACCATGTCGTAACTGACGACAAACCCCGGCGCGAGCAGCGGCCCGGTGATCACAGCCGTGAGCAGCACAGGCCAAACCACCGGCACGACACGCTTCATGCGCTCGGACAACAACAACCCTCCTGGCACCGGTGGCGTGGTACGGCTGTCCGACTGTAGTTCACGCCCATGATGCAACCGGATGGGCTTGGTGGGACTCGTGAGGGGAAAGGGGTCGATCCAGGGAGTGGTGATGGCTGAGGGCGACAGAGTGCGCGAGCTGTACGACGGGTGTTACCGGCGGCTCGTCGGGCAGTTGTTCGCGGTCTGCGGGAATCTGAGTGAGGCCGAGGACGCGGTGCAGGAGGCGTTCGTTCGGGCGGTCGAGAAACCGCGGCGGTTCGCTCAGCTCGACAACCCGGAGGCGTGGCTGCGGACGGTCGCGCTGAACGCCGTACGCCGGCGCTACCGCCGCGCGGCCCGGTTCCATGGGCTGCTCTCCCGTGTGGATGTTCCCGAGACCACGGTGGCCGGGCTGTCTGCGGACCGGATCGCCTTGGTCGAGGCTTTGCGGCAGCTCCCGTACGAGCAGCGTGAGGCGATCGTGCTGCACCACATCGTCGACCTGCCGGTGAGCGACATCGCCGTACAGCAGCGCGTTCCGGAAGGGACGGTCAAGGCACGCCTGGCTCGAGGCAGGGCACGGCTGGCCCCGCTGGTCCACGAGTTCGCCGACGACTCCGAGGAGGTCAACCATGTCTGAGCTGAAGGAACTGTCCTGGGACATCCAGCAGACCGTCGAGCCGGTGCCCTTCGAGGCGATCGAGCGCAGCGGCAAGCGCCGCCGTCGCCGTCGGCAGGCGCTGACCGGCGCGGGCGTCGTCGCGGCGGTGACGCTCGCCGCACTGGCTGCCGTTCTGCCGCTCGGGAACGTGACCGGTACCGCGAAGCCGCCCGCCGCCGGCCGGACGGCGATCCCGGTCGACCAGGCGGCGGAGAGACTGATCCACGACAAGAAGTCGGGCGCTGCCGCGATCGCCTTCGGCACACCGACGCGGTGGGCCTCGCTGTGGTCGTCACCTCAGCCCGGATACACCTACAGCTATGCGGCGGTGCTGAGCCGGGACGGGGTGCGGGCCACCGCGCCGGTGCGCAAGAACCAGTACTTCGTGCTGCGGGACGGGGACGAGGCACTGGCGCTGTCGATGCCGACGAGCATGAAGGCGACCGATCCGACCTGGGCCCAGTCCGTGATGGTCCGCCTGACGGATCGGGGCCGGATCGAGAAGACCTTGCACTGGGCTCCGCCGACGGACAGGTTCACCGATGACGACGTACTGCTGGCGGCCGGCACGCTCCGAGCACTCAACCGCGAGACCGGCACTCTGCGAGAGGTGAAGATCCCCGGCGCCGACGACGCCTACGAGCCGTTCCGCGACACGACCGGGCGGTGGTGGCTGGTCGGCGCCAAGAACAGCGGCGTCCGCTACGTCTACTGGACCGACGACCACGGTAAGACCTGGGGTCGCTCAGGCGTCGGCGGAGGCAGCATGGGTGGCGCGTTGGGCGTCAGCCCCAACGGCAGGACCATGGTGCTGATTCCGGGCCGCGACCCCCGGGTCACCCAAGGCGATGACCCGGTGCCGCTACGGTTGTCCACCGATCGCGGCGAACACTGGACGACGGTGTCCGCTCGGAGCGCGCCGTACCTGTCGTCACCTGTTGCCTTCGACAACGGCACGGGACTCGCGCTCTACCAGGGCAAGAAACGCGAACTCCTCCGTCCCGGTGCCGGCGCACCGTTCACCCCGCCGACCGACCTCGGCGAACTGGAAACCGTCGGCGACTTCGTCTACGGCATGCAGTACAACGGCAATCACGTCATCACCAGCACCGACCACGGCAAGACCTGGAAGTACTTCGAACCTCGCTAGCGGCGCACCCTATACTTGTATAGGACAGTATCGCTGAACCGGAGGGAGCGTCGTGGCTCGGTACCGCCGCGAACCAGAGCCGGGGATGCTGGCGGTCGTCGATCTCGAGGACACTCGCCCGAAAGGCGCCCAGCTCCGGGAGATTCTGCTCGCGCTGATCAGCACCCTCAAGCCGGGCGACCTACTGCCGTCCGAACGTGTGCTCGCAGACTTGTACCGCGTCGCACGCCTGACCGTCCGGCAGGAGGTCGACCGCCTGGTCACCGAGGGGCTGGTACGTCGTCATCACGGCCAGGGAACGTTCGTCGCCAGCCCGAAGCTGGTGCAGTCCGATGCCTTGTACTCGTTCTCCGAAGACATGCGGGCCAGGGGGATCGAGCCAGGCGGGCGGGTGATCTCCGTGGCCGTCGAACGCGCGTCCCGAGCTGCAGTCCGGGCCTTGGAACTCGAGCGCGGCGCCCGCGTGATCAGTCTCGTCCGGATCCGCACGGCCGATGGTGAGCCGATGGCAGTCGAGCGGACGAGCCTGCCCGCGGCCCGCTTCCCCGGTCTCGAAACACTGTTGCTGGACAACGTGTCGCTGTGGGACACCATCGAGCACCACTGGGGCGTGCAGGTCGGCAGCGCGACGCACACGATTTCCAGCGTGCTCCCCGACACCGCCGAAGCCCAACTGCTCGAGATCACCACGGCCCAACCGTGCTTCGCCTTCGAAGGCACGAGCACCGACACCGACGGCCGCCTGATCGAGTACGGGCGCTCGGTGTATCGCGGCGACCGGTACGACGTTCAGCGCCGCGCCGTCCGCCCGCCCAACCCGACCTGAGCCACGCCCCGCCCACGCGTCAGCGCGAGGACCGGGATCCGCCGTTCGACCTTCTGCTGGTAGTCCTCCAACTGTGGGGCCTCGGCCACCAGCGTCGGCCACAGCCTGGCGCGCGCTGCCCCGCGCACCTCATGAACGGTCACCCAGAACAACTCGGCGCCGAACTCCACCCGGATCACGGGGTTCGCCTTGACGTTGTGGTACCAGGCTGGGTGGTTGGCTGAGCCGCCGTTGGAGGCGACGACCACGTAGCTTCCGTCAGGCTGAGGAAAGCAACCCAACGGCGTCACCCGTTCGACGCCGGACCTGGCACCGACATGGTGGATCAGAATGACGGGGTACCCGGCCCACGGCCCGCCGACCTGTCCCTCGTTCGCCCGGAACTCCGCGATGATGCTCGCGTTGTAGTCATCGGATCCGCTCATCGCTCGAACACCCTTCAGCCGAGGACCGAGCCGCCGGCGATTGTGGTGACCGCCGCGGTGATGCCACCCGCGCGATCAGACGCCAGGAAGGTCGCGGCCTCGGCCACATCCGCCAGCGTCGTACCTCGGGGCAGCATCCGGCCCGGCGCGCCCGGGTCGGCCAGCATCTCGTCGACGGAGACACCGAATCGCAACGCCATCCGCCGGAACAGTGCGCCGACGTACGAGCCGGCCGCAACCGACTCCGCGATCCCGTCCGCGCGCAGGCAGACCACCCGGACGCCGTAGGGTCCGACCTCGTTCGCGAGCTGCTTGGTAAAGGCCTCCACCGCGATGCAGGCCGGTCCGAAGCCGTCCACCGGCAGCGTCACCTGCGCGGCGGTCGTCGAGATCGTGAGGATCACCCCGCCGCCCGCGTCCGCCATGTACCGCGCGGCCGCGGTCGCGGTCAGGAACTGCGTCGAGGTGTACCCCGTGATCGGGTACAGGTAGTCCGCCAACGACAGCTCACGCAGCGGAACGCCTTGCTGATGATCGAATCCGACGGTGTTGATCGACACGTCGATCCGCCCGGATGCGGCCATCACGCCCGCGGCATGACGCCGTACCGACTCCGCGTCGAGCGCGTCGACCACGCCGACGGTCGCGCAGCCGCCGGCTTCCGTGATCTGGTCCGCGATCACCTGAAGGGTCGTCCTGGTCCGTCCCGCCAGGTGCACCTGGGCACCTTCGCGAGCGAACGTCCGGGCGACCGTGTTCCCGATCGCACCGGCAGCCCCGTAGACCACGGCAACCTTGTTCTCGAGCAGCATCCACGCGTCCCTTCCCTGGTGGCCTGCGGAGACTCGACGGTACGCGCGCGCTGCTTCAGATCGCCTTCAGACGACCTCCGCGGAATCCGGGCGACGCCGTCCGCGCCAGCGGGCCGGACGTACGGCGCTGCTGTCGAGCTCGCGCAGTTTCGTCCGCACCTCGTTCGCGGCGCGGTGCCGCACGTCGGCGAGGATGTCCAGCGCGGCCGCCCACGCCGTCCGCGCCGCCGTGTCGTCGCCCAGCGCGCGGTGGGTGTCGCCGAGACGGGTCAGCGTCTCGGACTCGGCGTACCGGTCGCCGAGCTCGCGGAACAGCGGCAGGGCCCGCCGGTACGACCTGATCGCGGACCGGTGGTCGCCGAGCTGATGGTGCACGTACCCCAAGGTGTCCCAGGTCGCCGCTGTGCCAGTCGTGTCAGGTCCGTTGCTCGCCAGGCTGAGCGCCTGCTGGCAGTTCGTCAGCGCCTGGTCGTAGTCGCCGAGGGTCGCGTACGTCCAGCCGATCGCGTTCAGAGCCCGGGCCTGACCGCCGGGATCGCCAAGCTTCCGGAAGAGTTCGCGGGCCTTCGATTCCGGCTCGAGGGCGTCGCGCCCGCGTCGCTGGGCGCGCAGTACGGATCCGACCATGCGATGCGTGATGGCGAGTTCCCGGCCGTCGCCGCCGTTCCGCTCAGCCAGCTCGAGCGCCAGCCGGCACTGTTGCCAGGCATCCTCCGCGCGGCCCTGACGCGCGCACGCCTTCGCCAGCTGGCGATGCCCATAGGCCCGATCGGCCTCCGAACCATGGCGCACGACCAGACCCAGCGCAGACTCCGTCACCGCGATCCAATCGCGCCAATGTCCTTGCCGGCACAGGAAATCGCCGGCAGCCCACGACATCAGCCAGGCGTGCTCGACGAGTTCCGTCTCCGTGGCCTGACGGATCGCTGCGAACAGCCCCGCCTGCTCGGCAGCCCACCAAGCCCGGGCTTGTTTGGCAGTGGTCACGTCGTCGACAGTGACTCCGGCGGGCACCGGTCGGGACCGAATCGGGTCGCAGGGACGCAGGAGCTGGGTCGCGGTCAGCGCTGCACCCACATAGTGATCGAGAAGCCGGCGAGTCGCCTGGTTCCGGTCCGCCGGCGAGTCGACCGCGACCGTCCGTTCGACGGCATAGACACGGAGCAAGTCGTGGAACGCGTAGCGTCCCGGTGCCGGCTGAACCATCAGGTTCGCGGCGCAGAGTTCGGCCAGCAGCAGCCTGGCATCGGGGGCGGCGACACCGGCCAAACTCGCGGCGGCGTTGACGCCGAGCTCAGGGCCGCGGTGCAGGCCGAGCAGCCTGAAGAGGCGCGCGCTGCCGTCGCTGAGTGCGTTGTAGGACCAGGAGAAGACGGCCCGGACCTCGGTCGGATCATCGAGACTCCAGAACCCGTCCAGACTCCCCCGGGTACGGCGTAACTCGGCCGCCAGTGCGCTGAGCGCGAAGGTGGGGTTCGCCACCGCCCGCGCGGCGCTGACCGCGAGCGCGAGCGGCAGCCGCGCGCAGAGGTCGACGATCTCGTCCGCTGCCGCCGGTTCGGCCGCAACGCGCTGGCGGCCGACGCGGTCGGCCAGGATTCTGCCGGCGTCACGGCGGCTGGGGAGATCGAGCCCGACGACGACCGCGCCTTCGCTCGCCACGAGACCGGTCAGCTGATTGCGGCTGGTGACGACGACGTACGTCCCTGCGGAGCCAGGAATCAGTGGCCGGACCTGATCAGGACTGCGCGCATCGTCGAGAACGACGAGCGCCTGCCGGCCGTCCATCAGCGACCGGTACATGGCGGCCCGATCGTCAAGCTCCGTGGGGATCTCTTGATCCGGTACGCCGAGCGCGTGCAGCAGCCGCCGGAGTACCGTCTCCGGCCGCAGCGCAGGCTCCGCGCTGTACCCGCGCAGGTTCACCCAGATCTGACCGTCCGGAAAGCGATCGGCGACCCGGCGGGCCCAGTGCACAACCAGCGAGGTCTTGCCGACACCAGCCATACCGGCCACGATCGCCACTCCGCCTGCGGTCTCGCGCCGGAACCTGTCGAGCTGAGTCAACTCGTCCTCGCGGCCCGCGAATGCTGCTATATCAGGCGGTAGCTGGCGTGGGACCGGCATCGAGCCGGCTCGTTCGGCGGCATCGTCAGCCGCCGGTCGTCCGGCCAGCACGGTCGCATGCAGCGCCTGAAGCTCATCCCCGGGATCGACCCCGAGCTCATCGGCGAGCCGCTGCCGGACATCGTGGTAGACCTCGAGCGCATCGGCCCGCCTGCCGGTGCGGAACAGGGCGATCATCAGCTGCGCGGCGAACCGTTCGCGCAGCGGGTACCGGGCGGCCGACGCACTCAGCTCGCCGACAACCTCCGCGGCGCGTCCCGAGCTGAGCTCGATGTCGAAGTACCGCTCCAACGCCTGGACCCGCTCCTCGACGAGCAGCGGCACCACCTCACGTTGCAGGAACTCCGACGGCACGTCGGCGAGCGGCGCGCCCCGCCACTCGGTCAGCGCTTCGGCGAGAAGCGAGGACTCCAGATCCGCGTCCCCCTCTTTGCCGGCCTTCCTGGCGGCGTCCAGAAGGTGGTGAAACCGGCCGAGGTCCACCCGGTCCGCTCCAACGTCCAGCCGGTACGCGCTCGGAAGGCTGGCGATGGTGATCGTCGGGGCGGTGTCCCGGAACACCGCGCGCAACCTGGTGACATACAGCTGAACTGCCCGCCGCGGGTCGCTCGGACCGCCCGCGCCCCAGATGGCCTCGGCGAGCTCGACGATCGGCACCGATCGTCCGGTGTGCACGAGCAGCATCGCCAGCATGGCGCGATGTTTGGGCGAGCCGATCTCCACCGTTGCGCCGTCGACAGCGAACTCGAGCGCCCCGAGCACCCGGAAGTCGACCTGCTGCCCCGCCATCATGGGAACGCCTGGGTCGGGCCGCACGAATCACCCACCTCGCGATCACGGTCACGGCATACTGAACTAAACCAGTATCAATCCTCGATGCGGTCCACTGTCAAGGCCTGTCCGACCGCCCGCACGAACGGCAAGCGGTCGTAGCGCAACGGATCGGGTGAAGCCGATGTGAAGCCGGCCGGAACCAGCCACGGCATAGGTTCCTTCCGTGGAGCTGCGAGACATCCAAGTGTTTCTCGCCCTGTCCGACGAGCTGCACTTCGGCCGGGCTGCCGAGCGGCTGCATGTATCGACCTCACACGTCAGCCAGCTCGTCCGCCGGCTGGAACGTCAGGTCGGCGGAGCCTTGTTCGAGCGGACCAGTCGCAAAGTCGAGCTCACTCCGCTCGGCCGGCGCTTCGGCGAAGGCGTACGCCCTGCCTACGAGCAGTTGCACCTGGCGTTCGACGAGGCACGCGCTGCCGCCAGACAGACCGTCGGACAGCTCCGGATCGGCTTCACCGGAACCACCGATGGCGACGAGCTGGCCCAGCTGGTCGAGGTCTTCGAGTCGCGGCACCCGACCTGCGAGGTCCGGCTGCACGAGATCCACAGCGTGCAACCGTACGCCGCGCTGCGGCAGGACGAGATCGAAATCCTGGTGCATTGGCTCGTCGTCGGGGAACCTGGCCTGACCGCCGGGCCGATCGTTGCCTTGCGCCCCCGAGTCCTCGCCGTCGCCGCCTCCGACCCGCTGGCCCGACGGTCCTCGGTCTCGGTGGAGGATCTGGCCGATCGAGAGGTCTGTGATCGACCGCCGGACTTTCCCGAGTTGTTGTACGACCGAATCGTTCCGCCGTCCACACCGTCCGGACGAACGATCCCCCGGACGCACAGCATCGGCACGGTGTACGAGATCCTGTCGCTGATCAGGCGCCGACGGATCGTCCATCCGACCGCGGCCGGCGCCCTTCCCGCCCGCCGCGGCGTGACGTACGTCCCCATCCGCGACCTGCCACCGCTGCCGCTCGGTCTGGTCTGGACGACGCGGAACGAGAACGCCCGCATCCGGGCGTTCGCTGCCGTGGCGTCCGAGCAGGCGGCAAGGATCGAAGCTACCCGGCCGGACGGCGGAGGCGAACGATCGTGAAGGGAAGGACCGGTGGCCGGCCGCCCAGCAGACGCCAGATCTGGCCTTGGACGACCCAGAGACTCCCGCGCGCGATCGTCACCGAGGACGGTTGATCGAGCGCGCCGGAAACGACCGAGGTCGTGCCGGTCCTGACGTCGACCAGCGTCAACCGTCCGATTCCCTCCGTCACCAGGAGCCTCGCGGGGTCGAGCATTCGGATCCCGTCCGGTTGCACCAGGTCCCGGTCGAGCTGCACGAGCTGCGCAGGCGCGGCGGAGCCGTCGTACCGGATCGGAACGCGCAGCAGCTCTCCGGTGCTCAGGTTGGTCGTGTAAATGGTGGCGATTCCGTCGAACGCGATGCCGTTGATCTGGATGAACGACACCGGCCGGGTGAACAGCGGGTCCGCGGACCACACCGTCAGCGAGCCTCCGCCTGGCGACTGCCGGTGAGGTGTCGTCAGCCTGAGGATCCGTCCGGGCAGTCGCGTTGCGGCGGTCGGATTCGTGGTGTCGGTGAGGTAGACGTTCCCGCGCGCCAGGGTGAGGTCCGCGCAGACCCCTCGATCCGGCAGTTCGTAGCTCGCGCGCAACCTCCCGGTCTGCAGGTCGAACGCGCGCAGCGCCGTCGGCTTGACGAACTGCAGGTCGACAGCGCAGGTCCACAGGACCCTTCGGGCGAGGTCGACGAGGAGACCCGCGGTATTGGTGTTGACGCCCGGCGGGACAAACGACTCGCTTGTGGATGAGCGTGACCGCAGCCGCAGGATCTCGCCGGTGACGATGCTGCCCACGAACAGCGTGCCGTCCGGCGTGGACGCGATGCTTTCGGGGAAGAAATCAGCGCCCGGCACGGTCACCGTGGCGGAACGTGAATGAGAGTCCGGAGCGCTGCTGGTCGACGCAACCGACGAAGAGGCCGATGTGACCAGCGCGCCGACAAGGCAGGACGCGATCAACCACACAACGAGTCGTTTCATCCTACGACGCTCCCTGGTGATGGCTTCAGATCGGCTTCACTCCGGCTGTCCAGGGACCACGGCGTACGCGCGGACAGGAAGGGTGCCCAACTCAACGATCCGGGGTGGCGCGGCATGAAGTCGCGCACCGGTCACGGGAACCTGATCCAGTCCGGTCAGGTGCTCCAGTACGGGGATTCCCGCCGCGAGCAACAAGGAATGAGCCGGCCGCGCGTCATCCTCCGGATCGTCGATGGTCGCGCCGTCGATGCCGACCAGTCGAGCTCCCGCATCAACGAGAAACTGCGCTGCCGGACCGGTCAGAAAGGGTGCGCCTCGGCCGTCCTCTGCACCGGCCTCATGCCGGTCGGTGTCCAGCAAGACGGCATGCCCGGAAACCTGGAGGGGCCGGAGCAGTTCGGGTCCGATCGCACGGCTGGTGACGCCGCCGAGGCGTACGACGATGGTCGGCAGGTCGGCAAGCAGTTCTCGCGGATCAGTGCTCGCCAATTGGTCGGACGGACCGCCGCGGGATCCCTTGTGTGGCTCGGCGATGACCTGCACGTTGCTGAACCGGATGTCCGCGACCATGAGCAGGCCGAGGTGCCGGATGAACAGGTCCGCGAGTTCGTCCTCGGTGACGTCCGCGCGCGGCGCATCGAGTCGGAACCCCTGGGTCTGAAGGCCCCCACCGTTCGCGAAGGACAATTCCGCGTCGAACTGGACGCGATACTCCTGCTCGGGCACCGCCGTACACCTCCAATCGCCAAATTCCAGCACGATGCTGCCATGGTCCAGCCCTTGGATGTCCCGCGCTTGGCCGCGGGCGACAATCTAGTACTCCGGCCTTGGCAGCTCGATGATCTGCCTCTCGTCCAGGAGGCATCCGCCGACGAATACATCCCGCTGATCACAACCATCCCCGCTGAGTATTCACCCGAGGCGGGCAACGCCTTCGTCCAGCGTCAATGGGACCGGGCAGCAACGGGTGCCGGCTATCCCTTCGTCATCACTCACGACAACCGGCCGATCGGAGCCATCGGACTCTGGCTCAGGGATGCCGACCAAGGGCGTGCATCGCTCGGCTACTGGGTCGTGCAGGCCGCTCGCGGCCAAGGCGTCGCCGCCGCGGCTCTGCGGGCCGTTACAGCATGGGGTCTTGACGACCTGCGGATGCCCCGTCTCCAGCTGTACGTCGAACCTTGGAACACCGCGTCGAGCCGAACAGCGGAGAGCGTCGGTTTCCAGCCCGAGGGTCTGCTGCGCAGCTGGCAGCCGGTAGGTCAGGAACGCCGCGACATGATCATGTACTCCCTGCTGAACGCCGGTTTAGCAGATCGCCGTTGATCGATCGAGCCATCGCCGAGACGCTGAACGTGCTCAAAACATCGAAGGGACAGCTCATGCGTCATCGTCTCGGCGCGCTCCTGGCGGCCATTGTTCTCTTGCTCGTGCCCAGCGCGGCGTCTGCTGCGATTGCGACCTCGCCTTCGGGCTTCCGCGACGGTTATGCGGACAACCTGGGAACACGGGTCCATTACGTCGTGGGCGGTCACGGTCCGGCCCTGGTTCTCCTGCACGGCTGGCCTGAGACCTGGCGGACGTGGGCCAAGGTCGCGCCCAACCTGACCCGCGATCACACCGTCGTCATGATCGACCTCCGCGGTCTGGGTGACTCGCAGCCGGCCCGCACCGACGCCGGGAACTACACCGCGTTGGCGGTGGCTTCGGACGTACGCTCGGTGGTACTGCGGTTGCACCTCGGCACGATCGATATCGCCGGCCATGACTGGGGCGCCCAAGTGGCGCTGGCGTACGCCGTTGCCCATCGCAACGACGTACGCAGGCTCGCCCTCCTGGAAGCACCGCCGACCAGCGACTACCTGAATCTCGTCCAGCAGAACCCGCGCGCGTTCTGGTGGGACTGGTTCATCAATGGCCCTCGAGGCGATCTGGCCGAACAGCTCGTCGCCGGACGCGAGCGGGAGTTCTATCTGCCGTTCTACGAGACTGCCAACGGCGCGATCAGCCGCCGGGAGGAGAACGAGTACATCGCCGCCTACAGCCGTCCGTCGAGTACGCATGCGGGCTTCGAGTTCTTCCGGCAACAGGATGAGGGCCTGCACGCGGTCGACCAGCTGATCGCCAAGGACGGGAAGCTGACGATCCCGGTGCTCGGCGTCGGCGGAGAGAACAGCTCGGGCGGCCTGGTGGGCCAGGACCTCCCGCGCGTCGCGACCAACGTCACCACCGCCATCGTCCCTGGCACCGATCACTGGCTCATCGAAGAGAACCCCACCTACGTCACCGACCTCTTCACCCGCTTCTTCCATTCCTGAGCCATCAGTCCCCTGGCCGGCATGTCCGAAACGTTCAATACGTGCACGCGCACTTTGCCCATCATTTAGACACGTATCTATCGAGTGACTGGAATCGCTATGACCGAATCTCTGCCTCCGGCCGCCGTCGTCCGCCTCTCGCGTGCGACCTTCGACCCACCGCGGTTCAGTGAGGTCGACGCCATGAACACCCGAATCTCGGAGTACCTGATCCCAGCCATCCAACGCCTGCCAGGGCTCCTCCACTTCTACGCCGGCGTCTCACCAGCGGGCTCGGCCGTACACATCAGCGTCTGGGACACCGAAGAGCATGCGAAGCAGCTGGATCACCTGAAGGAGATGATCGTCGATGCCCGCGGAGAGGCGGAGGCAGCGGGCGCGACGTTCACGCCGATCATCAACTACCCCATCAACTGGAAAATCTGACCTGCGTGCACCGAGCGCAACGGCACAAGTGAAGCCCGAGGAGTTTGGCATGAGAATCGGCGTAGGTTTGCCGGCAGCCGTACCGGACGTGGACGCAACGACCATCGGCGATTGGGCCGCAGAGGCCGAGCAGGCGGGGTTCGCATCGGTAGGCGTCATCGACCGACTGGTCTACGACAACATCGAGCCACTGACCGCGCTCGCCGCGGCCGCGTCCCGCACCCAACGGGTGGAGTTGCTGACCACCGTGCTGAACGTCGGCTGGCGAGCGAATCCAGTACTGCTGGCGAAACAGATCGCTTCGGTCGAGCTCTTGTCCGGCGGGCGGCTGACCGCGGGACTAGGCCTGGGCGGCTGGCCCGACGATTTCGTGGCCAGTGAAGTGCCGACGTCAGCGGGTGGTGCCCGGATGACATCGGCGCTGGCAACGATGCGCCAGGCGTGGGCGGGTGAGCTGCAAGGCGGCGGAGGACCGATGCGACGCCTTCCGGCCGACCGGCCGACCCTGCTGTTCGGCGGCCTCGTCCCGGCAGCGTACGTTCGCGCGGCGACCGAGGGGCAAGGCTGGGTCGCGCCACTGTTCGGCCTACAGTTCCTGCGGGACGGAGCCAAAGCCGTTCGCCAGGCCTGGACCGATGCCGAACGCACCGGCCGGCCCCGGATCGTGACCGGGCGCTACTTCGGTCTCGGCGACGCTGACGGCGTCGCCGACGACTACCTGCGGCACTACTACGGCGAACAGTTCTTCCCGGCGGCGCGCGCCGACACACTCACCAGCGCGGCTCGAGTCCGCGAGGAGCTCGACCTGCTCGCCGATGCGGGCGTCACAGACGTCGTGCTGTACCCGATGACAGGAGATCGCCGGCAGATCGAACGCCTTGCCCAAGCACTGTCCGACCGGCTCCCAGTAACGACCTCACCATCATCGACAGCATCCGCGGTCCATTGCTGATAGCAACGATCGCCGCGCTCCGGCCTTGGCTACGCGGTGCCGGACGGTGCGTTCAGCATCATCGCGTTCTGACGCTCGAGCGCCTTTGCCACGCCGTTGCGCCAGCCGTCGGCCAGCGATGCCGAGAAGGGATCGGGGAAGATCTCGTCCTCGCCGTTCTCGAAACCGTCGAACACACCGCGGGCAAGGAGCTCCGGCGCGAACTTCGGGATCTCCAGGTCACGAGTCATGTCCGTGTCAGCCGGACCTGCGAGTACGGCGTGAACTCGTACGCCGTCACCGGCGAGCAGGGCACGCTGAGCCAGCGTGAGCGAGAACGCGGCGGCCTTCGACACCGAGTACGCCGGGAGCACCGGTACGGCCGCGAAGGCAGCCAGCGTCGAGATGTTGAGGATGGCGCCCCGAGATCGTTTCAGCAACGGCAGGAAAGCCTGAGTGACGCTGAAGGTGCCGAAGAGATTGACGGCGAGGTGCTGCTCGAGTACGGCGCGATCACTCAGGTCCTCGGACAACCCCAGACCGGCGTTGTTGATCAGCAGGTCGAGCGACTCGACCTGCTCGACAGCCTGAGCGATCTGCTCCGGATCGGTGATGTCCAGCGTCAGCACCTCGACCCTGCCGTCCGGGTGGGCGAACGGCCGGCGCGCGCCGGCGTACACGCGTCGCGCACCCCTCCGGAGAGCCTCCTCCACCAGCGCCTGCCCGATGCCGCGGTTGGCGCCGGTAACCAGCACTGCCTTGTCTACGACGGTCATGACGAACTCCCTGTCGAATCGGTGACCTGCACGCCGAACGCGCGACCCGAGCATTGCCGACAACGACTTCAACCCGACTTCAACGCCCGCACGTCACGCCCGGTCCGAACCCGCCCGCTGAAAACAATCTGAAGCCGGCCGAAGCTAGCGTCGCGTTACTTCCCGCCGAAGGAGTTGCCGATGCTCTCGCCCATACCTCGCCTCGTCGCGGCCGTCGTGATCACCGGAGGCAGCCTGGTGGCCGCACCGTCCGTCGCCGCTGCGGCCACCGACGTCACTCCACCCTCAGTACCGCAGAATCTCCATGTGTCCGGTGAGGATCGCGGACAGGCCATCATCAGCTGGGATCCGTCGACGGACGATTCCGGTACGGTCCGCCACTACTGGGTCCTGGTCGACGGCCAGCAGCGCGCGCGGCCGACCGCGACGACGTACGACATCGAAACCTTGGTTCTGCTGTGCAGGATCACGAGCGGTCCGCACGACATCACCGTCGAGGCCGTGGACCCGTCGCTCAATCGGTCCGCGCAGAGTGCGCCGCTCGGCATCACCGTCCGCTGAGCGCAGCTGTCCGCAGCCAGCGGACACCTGACGGCGGGTCCTTCCGACGCAGCCTCCCCGTCGGAAGGACCCCGCTGTCACCCGGCAGGAGCGTTTTCGCCGCCTCCTGCGCGTCCTCAGGTGCAGCTGAGGCAACGGCATCGAGGTGGAGCTTCATGGCCACGGCCATGTCGACACGCGCCCTCTCCGCGACCGCCTGCTGCAGCGCGGTCAAGGTCGCGAAGTGACTGTACGCCGAGTTCGGCGCGACGCCGACGACCCTGGCAACCTCCCGCAAGACCCCCGCGCGCGGGCCGCCGTCGCGAGCAAGGGCGATACCAGCCTCGACCAAGGCAGCGCGCAGATCGCCCCGATACCCTGCTGTAGCTGGCGATTTCGGGATTCTTCGTCGGCCAGTGCGCGACCGGGAGTCTCGATGCACTGGCAGCCCAACAGACCGGCCTCGCGGCGAACTACGCGGACAAGCCGGCCTTTGTGCAGGCCGCGTTCTACGTCCACATCGTTTCGGCGGGTCTCGCCCTGGCCCTGGGTCCGTTCCAGTTCGCCAAGGCCATTCGCCGCCGGTGCCGTGCGAGGTTCGGAGGTCGACCCGGACCAGCTGATGAACAACGCCTACGCCGCAGTCCCCTTCCTCTGCTGGCTGCCGAACATCGTCGTAGCCGAACTCATGATCCGCCGCCGCAACCTCCCCGGCCTCCGGTTCTCCCCCTCACCAACCTCGCGCCGGATAACCCAACCGGCAACCGAGGCGTAAGCCTGCCCGGACCCGCGGACAGCGCCTGGTTATACTGCAAGCGGTTGCTGCAACCGCAGCACGGTTGTTCTTCGAGGAGCGGCATGGCTGTCACGCTGGCGGACGTCGCGGCTGCGGCGGGGCTGTCGGGTTCCACCGTTTCCCGGGCGCTCTCGGCTCCCGAGAAAGTCAACGCGACGACCCGCGAGCGGGTCGAGCGGATCGCGCGCGAGATGGGGTACGTCCCCAACCACAGCGCGCGGTCGCTGACGGCGGGCCGCACCGACCTGATCGGGCTGATGGTGCCGGACATCGCCAATCCGTTCTTCCCGCCGATCATCAAGGCGGTACAGGCGCGCGGCATGCAGCACGGCAGGACGGTGCTGATCGCCGACGTCGACGAGCGCCCCGCCGACGAGCTGCCCCGGGCCCGGACGATGCGCCGGCAGGTCGACGGTCTCATCATCGCCTCGCCCCGCACCCCCGACGACCTGATGGATGAGCTGCTCGCCCTCGGTCCGGTGGTCTTCGTGAACCGGGCCGTTCCGGGCGCGGCGAGTGTCGTCATCGACGAAGCCGGCGGGATGGATCAGGCGGTCGAGCACCTCGCCGCTCTTGGGCATCGCAACATCGCGTACCTCAACGGACCCAAGCGTTCCTGGTCGAACACCCAGCGCCGCAACGCCGTCCTGGCAGCAAGCGCCCGGCTCGGCCTCGAGCTCGTGGAGCTCGGACCGTTCGAGGCGCAGGTCCAGTCCGGCGTCCATGCCGCCGACCTGGTGATCGCGCGCGGCATCACCGGCGTGATCGCGTACGACGACCTGATCGCCCTCGGCGTGATGGCGCGGCTGACCGAGCGCGGCGTCCGGACCGGTGCAGACATCAGTGTGATCGGGGTGGACGACAGCCCGATGTCGGCGATGGCGTATCCGACGTTGACCTCCGTCCACGTTCCTGGCGACGCCGCCGGCTCCCAGGCGGTCGACACGCTGCTCGCGATCATCGAGGACCGGCAGGTCGAGGACGACGAGCACGTCGTCCTCGACTCGCGGCTGATCGTGCGGAGTTCCACCGGCCCCGCGCGCACCACCTGACACCACCGCCTGAGACCTCGCAGCGCCGGCGTTCAGCGAACGTCGGCGCGGTCCAGCAGCGACGCCGAGGCAGGCTCGAGCAGCAGGACGGCGTTGGGCGACCGGCGCAGGATCGTCGCCGGGCAGTGCGGACCGATCTCCTCGACCAGCGTTGCGCGCAGCGCGGCCGCCTTGCGGCGCTCCGGCACGCACACCTGGACCTGATCCGCCGACAGCAGCGCCGGAATCGTCAGCGAGATCGCCTGCCCGGGTACGTCGTCCAGCGACGCGAAATGACCTTCGTCGACCTGCTGACGCCTCGACTCCGGCGTCAGCGTAACCACCCGAACCCACCGCGGATCGTCGAAGTCGGCGTCGAAGGGCTCGTTGAAGGCCAAGTGACCGTTCTCTCCGATGCCCATGCAGACAAGGTCGAGCGGCGCTGAACGGAGCTCCCGCTCGTAGCGGTCCGCCGCTGCCTGCGGATCGCCGACACCACTGAGATAGTGCACCCGCGCCGGCGAGAACCGCTGCTCGATCCGGTTCCGGATCCACAGCTGGAAGCTGGCGGGATGCCGGTCGTCGATCCCGACGTACTCGTCCATGTGAAAGACCTCGACCTGCCCCCACGGGATGTCTTCGTCGGCCAGGGCGTCGGTGAACGCGTACTGCGAGTTCCCGGTCGCGATCACGACGCGCGCCTGTCCGCGCGCCTCCACGGCAGTCCTCAGGACGCGGGCGGCCCGGTCGGCGGCGGCAACTCCCATCGCGACTTCACTGCCATGGACCTCGACCGCAAGATCCTCGGCCGTGAAGCGGGTGTCGATCGTCATTGTGTCTCCAAGTAGTCGCAACAAGCCATTGCAAGCGCATGCAGCATATGCACTATTGTTGCAGCAATCACTATCACAGGTCAGCACGACCGATCGAGGAGCAGTGGATGACTCGCATTGTGTTCATCGGGGCAGGCAGCGTCGTCTTCACCCGTCAGCTCGTCGCGGATCTGCTCAGCTTTCCGGACCTGCCGGAACTGGACCTCGTCCTCCACGACATCAGCCCGGCCCGCCTGGACGTGGCCCGCGGTACGGCGGAACAGCTCGCCGCCCGCACCGGTCGCCCGCTCCGGATCACTGCCGCGGCGGACCGCCGTACGGCCCTGGACGGTGCCGACTTCGTGGTGAACATGATCCAGGTGGGCGGTGTCGACGCGAGCCGCGTCGATCTCGAGCTCCCGAACGAGTTCGGGCTGCGCCAGACGATCGGCGACACCACCGGCATCGGTGGCGTACTCCGCGCCCTGCGGACGTTCCCCGTTCTGTCCGGGATCGCCAGAGACATGCGCGCGGTCTGTCCGGAAGCGTTGTTCCTCAACTACACCAACCCGATGGCGATGAACATCTGGTGGCTGGCGACCGTCGCGCCGGACCTGCGTACGGCGGGCCTGTGCCACAGCGTGTTCTGGACCGTCCACGATCTCTGCGCGCTGATCGGCGTACCGCTCGAAGGCACCCGGTTCCGGGCGGCCGGCGTCAACCACCAGTCGTGGCTGTACGAGTGGAGCCGGGACGGCGCCGACCTCTACCCGCGGCTGCGGGAGAAGATCGCGGCGGACCCGGAGCTCGAGCGCCGGGTGCGGGTGGAGATCTTCCGCCGGATCGGCTACTACCCGACCGAGACGAGCGAGCACAGCGCGGAGTACCTGTCCTGGTTCCTGCGCTCCGACGAGCAGATCGAGCGCTTCCGGCTGCGGCCGATGCAGCATCTCGACACCGACCGGCGCAACCTGGCCGAGTTCCACGCGGCCCAGCAGGCGCTCGCCGAGGGCCGCGACCTGGACCTCGAGGACGAGGGTGGCGCGGCGGAGTACGCGCCGCAGATCATCCACTCCGTTGTCACCGGCACCGAGCGCGAGATCCATGTGAACGTCCCCAACCGCGGCCTCATCTCGAACCTGCCCCAAGGCGCGGTCGTCGAGGTCCCGGCCACGGTGGACGGATCGGGGATCGCGCCGATCGCCGTCGGTGCGATCCCGGTCCAGGGCGCAGTACACAACCGGACGTACCTGTCCGTGGCGGAGCTCGCTGTGGAGGCCGCCCTGACCGGCTCGCGGGAGCTGGTTCTGCAGGCGATGCTCGTCGATCCGAACGCCAGCTCCACGCTCACCCCGGACCGGCTCGCCGCACTCGTCGACGAGCTGTTCAAGGTCCATCAGGACCTGCTGCCGTCAACGCTCGGTGGCGGCGTGGAGCTCGATCTGTCCGACGTATCGAACCGCAGCTGAGTCACGACGACCCGGCCTCGAAGGAGCTTGTCATGAAGCGTCGTACCACTGTCTCCGTCGTCACGGCACTCGTGACGCTTGGTCTGGCCGGGCTGTCCGCCTGCGGATCGAGCGGCCAGGGTGCGAGCAGCCTGGACAAGGGCGCGAACGTCTCGCTCACCTTGTGGACCGGGCAGACCGAGAACTCGGAGAAGATCCTCGAAGGACTGGCCGCCGAGTTCCACACCGCCCATCCGAACGTCTCGATCGACGTGTCCTCCGGGGCCTCCAGCACCGACGATCTGCTGCAGAAGCTCTCCGCCGGGTTCGTCGGCAACAGCTACCCGGACATCTCCTACGCGTACGGAAGCTGGGCGAGTGAGCTGGAGGCGTCCGGCCGTACCCTCGACATCACCAGCCGCGTCGCCGAGCCCGATGTCAAGTGGAGCGAGTTCCCCGAGGGCGCCCGGCTCACTGCCCGGCCGACCGGCAAGAAGACAATCGGCTTCCCGGCGATCGTCGACAACCTCACCTTGCTCTACAACAAGACAGTCTTCGACGCGGCCGGCGTGCCCTATCCCACCGACCAGTGGACCTGGGACGATCTCCGGACCGCCGCGAAGAAGCTCACCAACCCCGCGACGAGCACCTACGGCTATGCCTACTCGGTGTCCGGTGCCGAGAACACCGTCTGGAAGATGTGGCCGCAGCTCTGGCAGAACGGCGGCGAGATCCTCAGCCCGGACCAGAAGACCGCCGCGTTCAACTCCGATGCCGGGGTCAAGGCGCTGACCTTCCTGCGGGACATGGCCGTCACCGACAAGTCCGTGTATCTCGATCAGACCGACACCAAGTACGAGCAGCTGTTCCGGAACAACCGGATCGGCATGATGGCCTCCGGACCCTGGGTGCTCTACGACCTCAAGACAGCGCACACGAAGTACGGCGTGACGCTGCTGCCGGGGACGAACGGCGATCACCAGACCGCGTCCGGCCCGGACCTCTGGGCGCTGTTCGACCACCACGACAAGAACCGCGAGTACTGGGCCTACGAGTTCGCCAACTGGCTGACCTCGGCGGCGCAGGACGAGCGCTGGAACGTGGCCGTCGGCAACTTACCGCTGCGCTCCTCCGAGGTCGGCTCGGCCGCCTTCAAGACCCAGGTCACGACGTACCCCGGCCTGGACATCATGGCCGCGAACGGCGCCAACGCGAAGAAGGTCCGGCCAACCGTCTCCGGCTACGTGGGGCTGTCGCAGGCAATCGGTGCAGCCATCTCCGAGGTGCTGCAGGGACGGGCCGAGCCTAAGCCGGCACTGGACAAGGCCGCCGCCAAGGCGAACACCGCGCTCGAGGCCGCGCGATGACCACCACGGAGCTGCCGCCCACCGCCACTGCGCCGTCAAGGGCCGATCAACCGCATCGCTCCGGACGTCGGCAGGACCGGCGGGCTGCGCTCACGGGTTGGCTCTTCGTCGGCCCGGCAACGCTGATCGTGCTCGGGCTCTCGGTCTTTCCGGCCGGCTGGGCGTTCGTTCTCTCGCTGGAGAAGTGGAACGGGTTCAGCCCACCCGAGTTCGTGGCCGGCAAGAACTACAGCCGGCTCGTCACGGATGCGGAGTTCGCGGACGCCGTACTGCACACGGTCGTCTACACGGCAATGTTCGTCCCGATGTCGGTGCTCGCCGGGTTGTTCCTGGCGGTAGCGCTCAACCGGAGGATTCGCTTCATCGGGCTCTACCGGACCGCGATCTTCGTACCCTTCGTCGCCTCGGCGGCCGCCACCGGGATCCTGTCGACGTACCTGTTCAATCCGCAGTACGGCCTGGTCAACAACGTACTCCGGATGCTCGGGCTGCCCGCCCAGGGCTGGCTCGAGGATCCGGCCCAGGCGATGGTCGTGATCGCAATCATGTCGCTGTGGGGTCAGGCCGCGTTCACCACGGTCATCTACCTTGCGGCACTGCAGGACGTACCGGGCGAGCTGATCGAGGCCGCGCGGGTCGACGGCGCCGACAGCTGGCAGACGTTCTGGCGCGTGATCTGGCCGCAGCTCCGGCCGGTGACCGTCTTCGTCACCATCTGGCAGACGATCGGCGCCATCCAGCTGTTCGACCTCGTCTACACGACGACGCGTGGCGGTCCGTTGAACGCGACGAGGACGATCGTCTATTTCCTGTGGGACAAGGCGTTCAGGTCTCTCGACTTCGGCTACGGCTCGGCGGCGGCGTACGTGCTGTTCGCGATCACGCTGCTGACCACGATCGGGGTCGTCGTCTACTCGCGGCGAAAGAACATGGAGGCGTTCTAGATGGCCCCGAAGTCACGTCCGTCCGGCTGGCACCTGTTGCTGGCTCCGGTGGCGCTGCTCTTCCTGCTGCCGTTCGTGCAGATGTTCCTCGCGTCGGTGTCGCCGGCGGCCGAACTGCTCAGGTTCCCGCCGCCGATCATCCCGTCCCGGATCGACTTCAGCGGGTTCGTGACGTTGTTCACCGAGTCGGACGCGCTGCTGTGGCTGGGAAACACCATGCTGGTGGCAACGTCGGCGATCGTTTCTCATCTGGTCCTGTGCTCGCTGGCCGGGTACGGCTTCGCGCGGTTGGCGTTCCGGGGCCGTACGGTCGGCATTTTCATGATCCTGGCAACGATCATGATTCCCACCCAGCTGCTGATGATCCCGACGTACCTGCTCTTCTCGCGGCTGCGGCTGATCGACAGCCTCGGCGCCGCCATCGTGCCCTGGCTCTCGTCGGCGTTCGGGATCTTCCTGATGCGGCAGTTCTTCCTGTCGCTGCCCAAGGAGCTCGAGGAGTCCGGT
Source organism: Kribbella sp. NPDC026611 (assembly GCF_040638345.1). NCBI lineage: Bacteria > Bacillati > Actinomycetota > Actinomycetes > Propionibacteriales > Kribbellaceae > Kribbella > Kribbella sp. NPDC026611. Next base: position 473,816 of record NZ_JBEZYC010000006.1, on the reverse strand, counting down.
CTGATCGACGGTGCGAACCGCTGGCAGGTCTTCGCCCGGATCGTGCTCCCGCTGGCGAAGCCCGCGCTCGCGACCCTGGCGATCTTCACGTTGCTCGGCTCGTGGAACGACCTGGTCTGGCCGCTGATCGCGATCAACAACGACCACGCCTTCACCCTGCAGCTCGGCCTGGCGAACTTCCAGGGCACCCGCCGCACCGAGTGGTCCTTGCTGATGGCCGGAAACGTCGTCGCCACGTTGCCGCTCATCCTGTTCTTCCTGATCGCCCAAAAACAATTCGTCGCCACCATGACCCTCTCCGGCCTCAAGGGCTGACCCCGGCGACTTCGTTGGTCAGCCACACTTGTCCGGCGGCGGCCAGCGACTGACTCCCCGCCGTCGCCTTCCCGAGGACCAGCGACCCGATCAGGAGCGCGAGCGCGGTTGTGTTCTAGAGCTCAGTCACACGGTGTCGTCGATGCTGTGACGGGTACCGGGTTGCAATGGGAGCCATTCGCGTTGGTCTGGTGGCTGATCCGGCCGCGCCCACCGAGATCGCCAAGAGACTGACCGATCTGCGCCCACTCGACGGTCAGGACAGTTGGCACGTCACCGTGGTGAGTGAGCCGTTCACCACCGGCTCCGAAGACGTCGACCGCGCCGTGGCCCGGCTGCAGGACCACGCGCGCCGGCGGGACTGGGATCTCGTGATCGGTCTGACCGAACTTCCACTGCACGACCATGAGGGCCGGCACCTATTGGTCGACACCGACCCGGAGCAACGGACCGCGGTACTGTCCCTGCCTGCGCTGGGCGGACTCCGGATGCACAGCCGCGCCCGTCGGGCGGTGCGCTCACTGGTCAGCGGTATGGCGGACCCAACCACGAACGACGAGCACCGCGTGCCCCTTCCGCGGGTGCGCGGCCACTGGCGCCTGCTGATGGGTATGGTGCTCGCCAACCGGACCGTGGCTGCTGGTGCCCGGCCTGAAGTCTGCGTTGGTGGCGGCACTGGCGACGGGGGCCGTAGCCACCGTCAACTCCACGATCTGGCTGCTGGCAGGCTCGCTGTCGTGGTGGCGGCTGGTGATCGCGAGCGTCGCCTCGATCGCGCTCGTCGCCGCCTGGCTCGTGATCGACGGCGAGCTGTGGGACCGGCCCGACGACGACTCCCCACAGGCACGGGAAAGGTCGCGCCTCTACAACACCTCGACGCTGCTGACCTTGCTGGCCGGCGGACTCATCTGTTACGCCGCCCTGTACGTCGTGAACCTGGCCTGGGCGTTCTTCGTCCCCGACCCGGGCGTGATGCGCAGCTACGTCAATGTTCCAATCAGCCACGGTGACCTTTTCGTCCTGGCCTGGTTCGTCGCATCGGCAGCAACGGTAGGCGGCGGCCTCGGCTCAGGCTTGGAGTCGGATGAAGCCATCCGCGCCGCCGCCTACTCCAAACGCGAACAGGACCGCCGCAACCGCCTCGAACACGACCGCTCCGACACCTGACGCATCCGATCTAGCGGCCGTACGCCTCGAGGAGTCTTAGCCATACCTCGCTGACGGTGGGGAAGGCGGGGACCGCGTGCCAGAGCCGGTGCAGCGGAACCTCGCCGGCTACGGCGATGGTTGCCGCATGCAGCATTTCCGCGACGTCCGGGCCGACGAGGGTGAAACCGACGATCACCTGACGATCCTCGTCGACGACCATCCGGGCGTGACCGCGATAGCCCTCGGCCTGCAGAGAAGATCCAGCAGTGGCGGCCAGGTCGTAGTCGATGACCCGGATCCGCAGCCCGGCGGCCTCGGCGGCGGCTGCGGTCTGTCCAACCGACGCGACTTCCGGATCGGTGAACACCACCTGTGGTACGGCGCGCTCGTCGGCGGTGGTCGCGTGTCGGCCCCACGGGCCGTCGTCGACCTCTTTGCCCTTGGCACGCGCCACGATCACGTCGCCCACGGCGCGGGCCTGGTACTTGCCCTGATGCGTCAGCAAAACGCGGTGGTTCACATCCCCGGCAGCGTAGAGCCACCCGTCACCGATCAGGCCGCCGTCCTCGCCGACGACCCGCATCGTGCCGTCGACAAGGAGCCACGCGCCCGGCGTCAGGCCGACGGTGTCCAGTCCGAGGTCCTGCGTGTTCGGAGTACGGCCGATCGCGACGAGGAGCTCGTCGGCGTCGACCTGCTCGCCGTCGGCCAGCGTGATGGAGACCGTTCCGTCTTCGTTGCGTTTCACCGCGACCGCTTCGGCTCCGATGCGCACCGAAACACCCTTTTCCTGCAACGATTCCGCGACTCGCTCCCCCACGAACGGTTCCGCCAGGTGCAGTACGCCGTCGCGAGCCAGCATCGTCACCGACGACCCGAGATCGGAGAAGGCAGTCGCCATTTCCGAGGCGACCACTCCCCCACCGATGATGGCGAGCCGGCCCGGAACCTCTTGCGCCGCGACCGCCTCCCGGCTGGTCCACGGTGCAGCCTTGCGCAGGCCTTCGATGTCCGGGACCAATGCGCCGCTGCCGGTTGCGACGACGACCGCATGTCGTGCGGTCAGTGTCGTCGTGGTGCCGTCCTTTCCGGTCACCTCGACAACCCGCTCGGAGCTGAGCCGGCCGTGTCCGCGGTACAGCGGAACACCCACCGACGCGAGCCAGGACGCCTGTCCGTCGTCCTCCCAGTGCGAGGCGAAGGAGTCGCGACGGCGGAGTACCGCGGCCACGTCCAGATCACCCGTCACCGCTTCACGTGCGCCGGGCACCTGCCGGGCCGCGCGGAGCGCCGCGGCACTCCGTAGCAGGGCCTTGGTCGGCATGCAGGCCCAGTACGAACACTCGCCGCCGACCAGTTCACGCTCGACGACGGCGGCGGTCAGACCGCCCTGTACGACTCGGTCGGCGACGTTCTCCCCGACCGGTCCCGCGCCGATGATGACGACGTCGTACGTCGTGGTCATGTCAGCTCCTCTTGGCGGCGCGGCCGAGGCGGATCGCCGAGACGAGGAAGAAGATGCCGCCGAGAACGGCGTACCCGCCGATGTTGGTCAGCGCCGGGTTCGACGCGGAGGCGGCCGCGACGAACGACCCGCCGGCCAGCACGGACAGGCCGCCGCTGAGGATCATCGGCCACTGACCGCCCAGCTTGCGGCGGCCGACGGCCACGACCAACTGGATCAGCCCGGCGACGATCGCCCACGCGCCCCACACACGCAGGACCGCAGGCACACCGGACGAGCTGGCGATCGCCATGCCGACGGTGGCGAGCAGGCTGATCGCGATGTTCACGTACAGGCCGCGAGCCGACCCGGCGGCACCGGACGAACGAGCGTCCACGACAGCCGCAGCGACGTCGAACAAGGGATAGACGACGACCAGGATGACGGCGAGCGGTCCGAGGTGCGTTTTCGTGGTGAACAGCAGGGCGGCCCAGACGATGGCGAACGCGAACCGCACGAAGTACAGCCGGCGCAGCGCCGAGGCGACTCCTCCGGCGGTCGTTGAGTCAACGGTGGTCACGATGATCCTCTCAAGTGGTGGAAGCGGACGCGGCTCAGCAGGTAGACCGAACGTTCCATCTACAGGATGGCGATCGTTCTGCCTCCCTGTCAAGACAGAACGTTCTACCTGCGAAGCCTCGCGCAGGGGGTCCGCTGACGACTTGAAGACCGACTCCGGCACCTCGAGTCAAGGAAGCAGAGTGTGTCGCCTGACATAGGCCGACCTCAGCTATCCGCGTCCAACCGTCCTCAGCGTGGCGCTCAGTCACACTGCTCGCCTGGATGGTAACGAGGACAGTTCAGGCTCCGATACAAGGACAAGACACAGGTGGGGGGCACTGCCGTCCGTGCGTTCTGCGGGTAGAGAGATCGGAGTGGGAGTGTGACAGATTGGTCGGGACGAGCAACTCAACGCGAACAAAAGCCTTGGACTTTCTATATTTTCCTTGGTTTAGTTATGGCCGTCTCCGCATTGACCCTGCTCCTCAGGGGGCCAACCCACGATTTCGGCGATTCTTGGTGGTCCGAGGGAGTTTCCGCCCTGGCCGAGGGATTGTTTGTCGCCAGCATTTTAGGATTCACAGTTGATCGCCTACTAAAATCTATTCTGGTGCGAGAGATAGCTAAACTTGCACTCACCACGATCTTCGGGGCAAATGCACCGCAGGAATATATAAGTAATCTACAGCTCGAACTGGAGTCGGTGCGCGCTATCACAACGAGCGCACAATGGACGATATATTTGGAATGGGAAGAGAAGCCTCGAACACTTAAGGTAACGTGTGACAACGAATCGATTGGCCGCAACATCTCCAGCGTTGAGGCTGAGCCGCGCAGTCCATGGTTGATCAGTTCAACCGAGGGCGCGCCGCAGGGGTACTTCGAGGAATACCGATACCGAGTGTCATCGCCAGTACCTGGATTGCGAATCGAGAAGTCCCATTCAGTGGATTACAACCGCGACCAGCTGGCGAAGATTGGCAAGCCTCATGGCGATGGCCGCATTGAACTTCCCGCTGCGAAGCTTGGAATAACAGCGCTTCCTCCAGGAGCCGCCAGCGTCCTCTTCATGCGCGGAACTTCGTTTCAGAACGTGCCGGGCAGCTTTCCGCTGATCTTTGGGAGAATTTGCCTGGAAGGCAAGATCAGAGTCCGCGGTCCAGCTCTCCCGGACCTACGCGTGGAAGTATTTCTCGGTATTGAAAAGCTGGAGGAGATGTCCGAGAGTGCGTCGGGAAGGTCGAACGATGGAGAGGGAGAGTCCGAGGGTTGGCCGAAAGAGCATACTTTCAGGACCGGGTTCACCTACCCAGGCGCAACAGTCAGAGTTGCGTGGAGTCCAGCAATATCACCCTTGGAACGCGCGGGTCGTCTGCGAGGAGAACGTGCTTGGTGGCGCCGTCGAAGCGCGGTTCGATTGGGCGATCCACCTCGCAGACATCCCGGAATTGCCTGAGTTGGTTCGCGACGAGGACAATGGCGACAATCGTTACGTCATCCACGTCGAGCCCCAATAGCAACGCTTCTCGCGGGAACTCATACGAGTGTCGTCTCCAATTGGATGCCTACGACATCGGGCGGCGTACTTGGGAGCGGCACCTGGTGCCTCGAAGCGAGCCCCCTCTGTGCGTGGAGGTGGTCTTCACGGCCGTTGCGAGCGTGCCAGGCAAGCGGTTGTGAGTCGACAGGAGTTTCGCACCGTCGTCGCAGCCGGTCCGCGACTCTGGACGGAGACTAACTCGAAGCCCGGCTCCAGGATCGCGGGGTACACCGCCCTGTTCGTGTGGCGGCTGGGGGAGGTTCTTCGCCTCGCGCCGGCCTGCGAATCTGCCGACATCAGCCCCGGGGATCTGCCATTCCGGCGGGTCCATGATCCGCCAGGCCCCCGCCCAGGGGGCGGGGGCCTTGAAGGGATGGTCAGACGGCGGGTGGGATGGCCACGATCTTGCCGTGGGTTTCGCCTGCCTCGGCCTGTTGGTGGATCGTGGGTAGTTCGCTCAGCGGCACGCGCCGGGCGATCGCCACGTCGAGGTCGCCGCTGTCGACCAGCGCCACGAGCTGCGAGAGCACGTTGGCGTCGGGATGGACGAAGATCGTTACCGCGCGCACGTTGCGAGCCTCGTCGCCGGGTGTCGGCACCGTAGGTGTCGTGGAGACGACCACACCCCCGTCCCGGACGAGTGGAACCAGGGCAGCGAACCCGTCGGGCGTGATCGGTGCCAGATTGAGCAGCACATCGACCGGCTCGGTCACCGCCTCGAGCACGGACGTCGCGGTGTGGTCGATGATCTCGTCCGCACCGGCCGCCTTGACGATCTCGATGCTGCGCGGGCTGGCTGTGGCGACGACGTACGCACCTGCGCGCTTGGCCAGCTGGACCGCGTACCCGCCCACCGGGCCGCCGGCACCGTTGATCAGGACCCGCTGGCCGGCCTTCAACCCGCCGGCCTCGAAGAGCGCCTGTGAGGCGGTGAGCCCGACCGACGGCAGCCCGGCGGCATCGGCCAGCGGGATGCGCGTCGGAGCCGTGACCAGGGAGTCCGCCGGAGCGACGACGTACTGCGCTGCCGAACCGTCGGCGTTCATGGGGATGAATCCGACGACGTTCTCGCCCACCGTGAAGCTGTCCACGCCGTCGCCGAGCGCGTCGATCGTGCCCGAGACGTCGTACCCCGGAATGTGCGGCAGCGTCACCGGGATCGGCACGAAGCCGCCGCGGATCCCGCCGTCAGCCGGGTTGAACGCCGAGCCGGCGACCTGGATCCGCACCTCACCCCTGCCCGGAAGCGGCTGGTCGGCGTCCTCGTAGCGCAGCACCTCGGGGCCGCCTGTCTGGTGGAACCGTACTGCCTTCATGATCTGTCTCCTCAGTATGTGCTTCGGATTCGAAGCAACTGAGATCGACCGTAGCATTGCTTCGAACTAGAAGCAAGTACTTCGAATTAGAAGCACTGATACGATGACCCCATGACCTCTTCGCCGCGGCCCTTGGATGCCACGCAGCTGGGCGCCTACTTCGCCCTCATCGAGGCGAGCAGCCTGCTGAAGCACGCGGTTGAGCAGCAGCTGCGCGACGCCGGGGATCTCAGCTACGTACAGTTCCAACTGCTGGCCACGCTGGGCGACGCTCCGGCGGGCAGCCGGCGGATGACCGATCTGGCTGACGGCGTCGTCTACAGCCGCAGCGGACTGACCTACCAGGCTCAGACGCTCGAGAAGCGGGGTCTGGTGACCCGCATCCAGTCCTCCGACGACGAGCGCAGCATCACCGTCAGCCTCACCGACGACGGACGGGCTGTGCTCGCGAAGGTCTTCCCGGGGCACATCGCGGTCCTCGACGACCTGCTGTTCTCCCCGCTGTCCGGCTCCGACATCGAGACCCTCGCCGATATCCTCGGTCGCGCCCGAGACCACATGCGTCGGACACCGCCGCGGTCGGCCGGACCGCGCCGGCGCAGAACAACACCCAGAACCGATCAGCCCGACTGACCGGTTGCGGCCAACCGGCTCAGCTGATCTGCGTGGCTCGTCATGCTGACCGTCATGAAGTTCGTACCGGTCGCACTGGCCGCCCTCCTGCTCGCCGCTTGCGGTTCCGTCGAGGAGCCCACCGGTACACAAAGCCCATCCACCCCAGCCGGCACGTCGCCGACGCCAACTGCCACGCCGCCCCCCGTTCCGCCGCCCAAGCCGACCCCGAAGCCGCGACCGGCACCCCACGCCAAAGACGGCAGGAACCTATCGGCCTGTGCTGACGGTGACTGCCAGGTCCTGGTCAGGAGTGGCCAGAAGATCAAGTTTCGCGGCAGCACGTTGGCGATTACCGTCGCCGGCGACACCGCCACCTTCGCCCTGACCGGAGCAATCCGTGGCGGCAGCGGAACTCTGACCGCGGACCCGCACACCTTCGGCGACACCGTAGTCATCGGCGCCATCCAACCCCGATCCGACGACCCGCCCGGCGTCACCCTCCGCGCACCGTACGCCGGCGACAACCAAGCAATCATCGACATCCACCTGGTTCCCTAACCAGGCGTTGGCCCAGAAGACCGCGGGTCCCGACAGCCCGGAGGTGGCCTTTCACGGTTGTCGGAAGCGTGCCAGGCTCGAGGTTGTGAGTCGACAGGAGTTTCGCGCCGTAGTCGCCGCGGGTCCGCGTGACCGCGCGGTCATCGTTGTGCCGTTCGATCCGGACCAGACGTGGGGCGCCAAGGCCGATCATCCCGTCGGTGGCACGATCGACGGCAGGCGGGTCCGCGGGAGGCTGACGTCGACCGGGAGCGGATGGGTACTGACCGTCACCCCGCTGTGGTTACGAGACACCGGCGTCGCGATCGGCGATGAGGTGACGGTCGAGCTGGCCCCCGAGGGCCCGCAACGCGAAGACCTTGCCGACGACATCGCCGCAGCACTGGAAGCCGACCCAGCCGCGGCCGCCTTCTTCGACACCCTGGCGCAGTTCTACCGCAAGGCGTACCTCCGCTGGATCGACGCCACCACCCGCCGACCAGATCTCCGCGCAGCCCGCATCGCTGAAGTGGTCAACCTACTCGCAGCCCAAACCAAACAACGCCCACGCCCATGACGCCCGACTCGAGCGCACACAGGAGTCCCGCCGGTGGGGCTCCCTGAGGGGCAGCGGTGTCAGGGAGCCCCGGCTGGGGGGTTAGGAGGAACTGACGGAGTACGAGTTGGTGGTGAAGTTCTGGCCGCCGGATGAGGAGGTGATCTCGAAGCCGAATTGGACTTCGCCGACGGTGGCGTCGCCCATCCAGCCGGCGTTGCGGATCCAGTTCAGGATCGCCTTGATGTCGAGGGTTCCGGAGTTGGTGTTGGACGTGCGGACGAAGGAGAAGACGGCGTTCGAGCCGTTGCTGCCGCGGTACACGTCCCAGGTGTGGCCGCCGACCGTCGTCGTGGTTTGCCTGGAGCCGATCGGGCCGACGGCGCCCTGCTTGTTGGCCCAGAGCATGATCTCGTAGGCGTTGTTGTCGGCCCAGATGTCGTACGTCGTCGTGTACGCACCGCTGCCGGGCCTGTTGACGGAGAAGTTGCTGGTCAGGCTGCCGAGTGCGCTGACCCGCCGGCCGATGTTGCGGGCGGAGTGCGGGTACGCCTTCACGCCGCCGGTGTTCGGGTGGTCGGCCCAGACTCCCCAGTTGCTGTAGGAGTTGGCCCAGATCGTCTGCGGGCCGGCGCCGCCGCCCCAGACGTCGTTGCGGATCGTGTAGCCGCCGTTGGACCAGGTGGCCCATTTGTCCGACGACGACCAGGCCGCGGCGTTCGCCGGTACGGCGGCCACCAGGCCCGCCGCGCCCGCCGCGAGTACTGCCACCACTGCTGTTACGGCTCTCCACCACTTTGTCATTACGGTTCCTCTCATCCTTGGGCGTTGAGATGAAGCAGAACTGGTCAGGCCGGCTCTCCGTACGGGATGCCGAAGCCGTTGGTCGACAGGTAAACGCGCCCGTACACGCGCGGATCACCGGTGATCGCCTCGCCGGTCGAGGCGTACTGATGGCGGTCGTCGTTCACCCGCACCCATGACGCACCGCTGTCGTCCGAACGGAAGATGCCGCGCACCCCGGCGACCTTGCCCGACGTGTACGCAGCCATCTCCCGCCGCCGCGGCGCGGCCTTGCCGAAACCGATCGTGTACGCCTCCTGGATCGATGCCAAGGGCAAATACGTCAGCCCGCGGTCGACCGAGCGGAACAATCCGCCCGCCCCCGTCGCCAGCCAGCAGTGGCCGGCACGATCCAGCACGGTCTCGAGCTTCCCCGCTCCGATCGGCAGGCCGCCTGCCGTCGCGGTGAAGGTTGCGCCACCGTTCGAGCTGACGTACGCCTGGCCGGCCGCGGGATCGAAGGCGTAGAACATCGCCGGATCGACCCGATCCCCCACCACCACCGCAGTGACCGGCAGCCCGGTGATCTCGGTCCAGGTCGCCCCACGGTCCCGGGAATAGTGCGCGACGACGTCACCCGGCGACCACACGATCGTCCGCGCGTCGGCACCGACCGCGGCTCGGCCGGTCTGTGTCATCCCGGCCGGCTCGCCGGTGAACGGCTGCCAACTCTTCCCGGCGTCGGTCGAATAGGCGCCGCGTTCGCCGGCGTTCGCATTCGCCAGCCGGACGACGAAGCCCGGTGCCAGGGCCGCATAGTCGAGACTTGGAGACGTCCCGCTGACCGGATTCGCCGCCTGTCCGTCCGGCGGTACGACGTCCAACCGGTCATGCCGATAGACGCCGATGTCGCCGAGCGCGCTGATCAACGGCGGCCCCCACGGCGGACTGATCAGGTCCAGTACGGCGGTCTCCTCGAGCCCCTGCGCGGCGACGGACCAGTGCGTACTGCGGCCCGCCTCCGCCTCGGTCACGTCGTCCGTACCGAAGATCGTCGCGCCGGTGACATAGAGGACCCTGTCCGAGTCGAACGGGTCGATCGAGATGTCCCCGATCATCCAGCCCAGCTTGGCCGTGCCGTGGAAGTTCAGGTACGGCGCTCCCGATGTGTCCAGCACGATCCGCTCACCGATCGAATGCCAGGTCCGGCCCCCGTCGATCGAGCGGAAGATGTCGTCGACCGGTCCCCAACGGCTCATCGTGGACACCATCACGGTGCCGGGACTGCGGGGATCCGTCGACAGACCGCCGTACCCGAACCCTGACTCGCCGCCGGTGTTCGGCCGGAGCGGGGTGATGTCGGTCCACTCGCCGGTTGCGGTGCTGAACTTGTGGACGGCGCCGTCATGCATCTCGTACGGCCCCGGCAGGTCGCCGTACGTGACGTAGATGTTGCCGTCGGCCCCTAGTTCACCGTGGTGCGGAAGCAGACCGGTCGGTTGGCCCGCCAGCGGTGACCAGGTCGCGCCGGCGTCCGTGCTGCGCCAGAGCGGGTTCGCAGGGTCGGACACGCCGGCGTAGACGGTGCCGTTGCGCGGGTCCACGAAGACGAAGCCGATACCGATGCCGGGGCTGCCGACGGCCGGGAAGCTGTCCACCCGCGCCCAGGTGACCCCGCGATCGGCGCTCCGCCAGAGGCCCTGGTTGCGAGTGCCGAGGTAGAGCACGCGGCCGTCGAGGGGATCGACCACCAGGCGCTCGCCCATCGAACGACCAGGCTCGTTGCCACCGAGCTTGAACGGCAGGTCAGTGCGCTCGAACGTCCGGCCCTGGTCGCAGGACCGCAGAATCGCGCCGTTGATCGGCGACCACTCGTTCGTGTACGTGCCGACCGCCAGGTACAGCCGTTGCGGATCCTTCGGGTCGAGCGCGAGGCTCTCGACCCCGGTCCAGTTCCACTCGTCCCAGCCGATCCAGTGCAGCAGCTGGACCCAGCGCTGGGTGCGGCCGTCGAAGCGGGCGGCGCCGCCGATGTCGGTCCGTGCATAGACCACGCCGCGTTTCGCCGGGTGGTGGATGATCCCGGTGACGAAGCCGCCACCGACGATCTCCACATTGCGCCAGCGATAGCCCCCAGCCAATGTCGACGGCGACGCAGCCGCTTGAGTGCCCCCGGCGGCGACCAACGCCGTACCGGTGCCCAGGGCAAGGAACTGTCTGCGTCCGAAGCTCATGCTCACCCCTTCACCGCGCCGATGATGACGCCCTTCTGAAAGTGCCGCTGGATGAACGGGTAGACCAGCAACACCGGCACGATCGCGATCACCACGATCGCCATCTTGATCGCGAGCCCAGGTGCCGGTTGCAGGCCCAGGCCGACGCCGGTCGCGATGCCGCCGGCCCCGGTCGGGAGGGCCTGTTGCTGCACGATGTAGGTCCGCAGCACCATTTGCAGCGGCCACTTGGTGTTGTCGTTGATGTAGAGCAGCGCGTTGAAGAACGCGTTCCAGTAGCCGACCGCGTAGAACAAACCGACGACCGCGACGACAGCCTTCGACAGCGGCAGCACGATCCGGCGCAGGATGGCGAGCTCACCGGCTCCGTCGATTCGGGCGCTGTCGATCAGCTCGGTCGGGATGCCCATGAAGAACGACCGCATCACGATCAGGTTGAACGCCGAGATCGCGGCCGGCAGGATCAGCGAGGCGTAGTGGTCGATCAGTCCGAGCGAGTTGACCAGCAGGTAGCTCGGGATGATGCCGGGCCCGAACAGGAACGTCAGCAGGACAACGAACAGCAGCGGCCGGTGGAACAACGATCCCGGCCGGGACAGCCCGTACGCCGCGAGCACGGTGATTCCGAGGCTGAACGCCGTACCGATCGCGGTGATCGCCACACTGATGACCAGCGCCCGCGTGACCACCCCGCCGGAGAGCAGCTGCACGTACGCCGCGACAGTGAGCTCCCGTGGTACGACGACCAGCCCGCCGGCTCGCGTCACGGCTTCGGTCGAGGACAGGCTGGTCACCACGACGACGTACAGCGGAAACGCGACCGCGAGCGCTATCAGCGTCAGCACGACCGGCTTGCTCAGACGATCGATGATCGTCGGTTCTTCCTCCCAGACAGCTCGTGTCGTCATGAGCGCGAATACACCCCCTGTTCGCCCACCATGTGCGCGAATCGGTTGGCCACCAGGACCAGGACGAGACCGACGACGCCCTTGAAGAGGCCGGCGGCGGCGCCGTAGCCGAAGTCGCCGACGAGCAGGCCCTGGTAGTAGACGTATGTGTCGAGCACCTCCGCGGCGCTGCCGCCGACGGCGCTGCGTTGCAGGATGAACTGTTCGAAGCCGACGGTCAGCGCGTCGCCGAGGCGCAGGATCAGCAGCAGCACGATCACCGGGCGCAGACCGGGCAGGGTGATGTGCCACAACCGGCGCCAGCGGTTCGCGCCGTCGGCCGCGGCGGACTCGTAGAGCTCCGGGTTGATAGTCGAGAGCGCGGCGAGGAACACGATCATTCCCCAGCCGGCGTCCTTCCAGACGGCCTGCGCGGTGACCAGCAGGATGAAGGTGTCGGGTTTCGTCATCAGGTCGACGGCCTGGTGACCGTGATCGCGCAGGGTCTGCGAGAGCAGGCCGGCGCCGCCGATCATCTGCTGGAACAGGGAAACGACCAGCACCCAGGAGAAGAAGTGCGGCAGGTAGACGATGCCCTGGACAACGTTGCGGATCTTCGCGGACAGGACGCCGTTCAGCAGCAACGCCAGCCCGATCGGGATCGGGAAGAAGAACACCAGCTGCACCGCGGTGATCGACAGCGTGTTCGCGACCGCGCGCCAGAACGCGGGTTCGGCGAACATCCGGCCGAAGTTCGCGAACCCGATGAAGTCGCTGCCGCGGATCCCGGCGTACGGCGAGTAGTCCTGGAAGGCGATCACGTTGCCGAGCGTCGGGAAGTAGTGGAACACGCCCAGCAGCACGATCACCGGTGCCACCATCACCAGCAACGGCCAGTCCCGCCGCAACCGGTGCCGGAACGTCGCTCCACCGCGCTTGCGCCGATGGCTGGGCTGTTTGGTCTCCTGTGTCTGCTCCGCCTCCACCGGAGGCTTAACGACCGTTGTCACTGAGAACCTTGGCGTAGAAGTCACGGCCTTCGTTGCCGCCGTTGTCCTGCCACTGCTTGACGGCAGTCTTCAGGTAACTGACCGGCTTGCGGCCGCGGTAGATGTCCTGCAGCGCGTCGTCGAACGGCTTGGCCAGCGCGGCCATCTTGGCCGGCTGCTCCACCCGGATGCCCTCGAACAGGTTCTTCTCCCGCACCTTGATCGCCGCGTTCTGCCAGCCGCACATCGACTGGACGTACCCCGGGTACTCGCTCTCGGTGATGGCGAGCGGACGTCCGCCGAGGAAGATGTAGGTCTGCGAGACCTCTTTCTGCCCGAGCGGCGTCAGCTTCGGCGCGCCGTTGCTCTGCCGCGTGTAGTGCTTGCCCTCGACCCCGTAGTTGTAGAGCTGGTACTCCTCGGTCCCGAACGGCGCGGAGGTGTAGTTCAGGACACCGAGCAGTTCCTTGACCCGCGCCTCGCCGAGGCCCTTCTTCACGAAGGTGAAGATCCCGGCCGGCTCACCGCTCCAGACGATCGGCGTACCGCCGTCGTGGGCGAACGGCAGCACCGGCTGCGGGTTGAACTTCGGGTTGATCGGCAGCTGCCGCTGCAGCGACTCGTGCCAGCCGCCGAGGCCGTTCTGCCGGATCAGGAACTTGCCGCCCTCGAACAGTGCGTTCTCGTCCGCGCCGCCGCCGGCGACGACCTCCGGGTGCACGTACCCGGACTGGAACAGCCTCCGGACGAAGGCCACGCCTGCCTCGAACTCCGGCGTCTCGATCTTGTTGACCAGCTTGCCGCTGGAGTCCTTGCGCCAGCCGCCCGGTGCTCCGAACGACCGGATCACCTCGTCGGAGACGCTGCCGAACGCCCACCGGCCGGCCTTGGAGTCGGTCAGCTGCTTGCCGAGCGCCAGCAGGTCGTCGGCGTTCTTCGGCGGCTCCGCGCCGAGCTGGTCGAAGAGGTCCTTGCGGTACATCATCATCCACGGGAACCCGTCCGACGGGAACGGGACGGCCTTGAGCTGGCTGTTCCAGACGCCGTAGGCCCAGGCGCGGGTCGGCAGGTTGGCCAGCATCGGGTACGCCGAGGCCTTGTCGCCGGCCAGGTACGGCGTCAGGTCCTCGAACAGCTTGTCCACGGCCTGCCCGAACCGGGTCAGTCCGGAGATGTTCCAGCCCGGGATGCAGAGCAGCTCCGGGACGTTGCCGGCCGCAAGGATCGGGCCGAGCTTGTCGCCGTAGTCGTTGCCGTTCAGGATGTTGAACTTGACCGGCGCGCCGATCCGCTGGTTGTTCGCGTCGAAGTACGAGTTGTTGGCCAGCGGCGGGATCGGGCTCCACAGCGGCGTCATCGCCGACACTTCCTTGCCGCTCGGCACCATCTTGTCCGGCACCGCGCGCTTCAGCTCGCTCGGGTAGTGCGTGAACCCCGGCGACGCGCCGTTCTCCCCCGGCAGGTCCGGCTTCACCGGTTCGTACTGGACGTACTTCGGTAACAGGCCGGACAGCTTGTCCTCGGTCTCGGCGCGCCCCGTCGTACTGGAACCTGAGCTGCCGTTGGAGCAGCCGGTCAGCGTGACCCCGCCGGCGGCGGCCGCCGCACCGGCGCCGAGCAGGGTGATGAAGGTCCGGCGGCTGGTTCCGCCGATCACTGGTCGGGTCACGTCGCATCCCCTAGACTTAGTTGGGCTGGTAGCCAAACAAATTAACGCAGAGCAGACGGTACGACAAGGTGTAGAACTGACCCAGAACTTCTTTCGACGGGACGGACCTTGATCACACAGACCGCGGACCACACCGACATCCGCGCCACCAACCTGGCGGCCGTGCTGGGCTTCCTGCGCCGTACGGCGCCCTGCTCGCGGGCCGCGATCGCGTCCGGGACCGGGCTGAACAAGGCGACCGTGACGAGCATCGTCGGCGAGCTGCTGGACCGGCGGCTGGTCCGCGAGACCCAGCAGACCCAGAACCACGTCGGCCGGCCGGCAACGCTGCTCGTGCTCGACGGATCGGCGTACGCCACGATCGGGCTCGAGGTGAGCGCCCGCGGCCTGACCGCGATCGGCTGCGACGCGGCCGGCGAGCAGGTACTGCGCTGGCACCGCGCCGGACCGGGCGTCGACGCCGGGCCGGCGAAGACGATCGCGGCGCTCGCTGCCCTGGCTCGCCGCGCGATCACGTCGGTGCAGTCGACCGGGCGGCGGGTGCTCGGCATCACGGTCGGCGTACCAGGGCTGGTGAATCGCGAGGGTGCGGTCGTGCTGGCCGCCGGGCTGGGATGGCGGGACGTGCCGCTGTGTGCCGAACTGGCCGCGGCGCTCGCGCGGCCGGACATTCCCGTGACCGTGGACAACGACGCGTCGCTGGGGGTGCTGGCCGAGCACCTGTACGGCGAGTACGCCGGTACGCCGAACCTGATCCAGCTCACCGGGGACACCGGCGTCGGCGCCGGGATCATCGCCGACGGCCGGCCGCTGGAAGGACATCTCGGGTACGTCGGGGAGATCGGCCACCTCCGCCTGATCCCCGACGGACCGCTCTGCCCCTGCGGCCGCCACGGCTGCCTCGAAGCCCTCGCCAGCCTCCCCGCCATCCTCGCCCGCGTCGACGCCTCGGCGGAGGAGGACGACTCACAGCACCAACTCGAGGCGCTGCTGAGGCGTGCCGATGACCGGGAGGCGGACGTCATCCAAGTGCTCACCGAGGCGGGCACCCACCTCGGCCACGGCATCGCGGCCCTTGTCAACATCCTCAACCCGGAGGTCGTTGTGCTCGGCGGGGCCTACGCCCTGCTCGCTGACCACCTGGTTCCCGCGATCGACAAGGCCCTGCGCGAAGCCACCATCGCCCCTGATGCCGGCGGCTGCACCGTCGTCGCGTCGACCTTCCCTCATACCGCTACTCCCCTGGGCGCCACTGCGCACGCCTTCACCCCGCTGACCAGCGGGCGCCTCCCCGGCTGAGCGCTCGGGAAAACGCGTACCTCGGGCCAGTGCCCGAGGTCTTGACCCTGGGCGCGCGGGATGCAACCCTCGGTTCAGCCCGTTTTGTCGAAGCGCTTCGATAACCGCCGTTGTCAGGGCACCGTCGAGACGTTTCGACTCACCCAGCCAACGGAGTCGATCGCCATGAGTACTCCAGCTCCCCCGTTCCGCGACCCGGCGCGGCCGATCGGTGAGCGGATCGCCGACCTGCTCGCCCGGCTCACTCCGGCCGAGAAGATCGCGCTGCTGCACCAGTACCAGGCGCCGGTCCCGCGGCTCGGCCTGGAGGCGTTCCGCACCGGCACCGAGGCCCTGCACGGCGTCGCCTGGCACGGGCCTGCAACGGTCTTCCCGCAGGCGATCGGCCTTGCCACGAGCTGGAGTCCAGACCTGGTTCGCGCGGTCGGCGACGCGGTGGGCGACGAGGTCCGCGTGTTCCACCAGAAGGACCCGGCCGGTGTCGGGCTGAACGTCTGGGCGCCGGTGGTCAACCCGTTGCGTGACCCGCGCTGGGGCCGCAACGAGGAGGGGTACGCCGAGGATCCGTGGCTGACCGGGGTGATCGCCACGGCGTACGGCGGTGGGCTGGCCGGCGACGACCAGCGGTACCTGAAGACGGCGCCGACGCTCAAGCACTTCCTTGCCTACAACAACGAAACCGGCCGGTGCACGAGCTCGAGCAACCTGCCCCCGCGGGTGCTGCACGACTATGAGCTACCTGCGTTCCGCGCGCCGATCGAGGCCGGCGCGGCCGTCGCGGTGATGCCGTCGTACAACCTGGTGAACGGACGGCCCGCCCACCTCACGCCACTGATCAACGACGTACTCCGGACCTGGACGACCGACGACGTGCTCGTGGTCAGCGACGCCTACGCGCCCGCCAACCTCTTCGGCCTGCAGCACTACCTGCCCGACGGCCCGACCGCGTACGCAGCCGCGGTCGTCGCCGGCGTGGACAGTTTCACGCAGGACGACTCCGATTCCGGCCCGACGATCGAACATCTCACGGCGGCGCTCGACCGCGGCCTGATCGCGCCTGCAGACCTCGAAGCCGCAGTACGGCGCGTGCTCGCGATCAGGTTCCGGCTCGGCGAGTTCGATCCGCCCGAGCTCGACCCGTACCACGCGCTCGAGCCGGAAGTGGTCAACTGCCCCGCCCACCGTCAGCTGGCCCACGACGCGGCCCGGCAGGCAATCGTGCTGCTCAAGCACGACGGTCAAGCCCTGCCCCTCGCTGCGTCGACGCTCACACGGGTTGCCGTCATCGGCCCGCTGGCCGGCGCGCTGTCCGCGGACGCGTACGCCGGCACGTTGCCTTATCAGATCACCGCGCTCGACGGCCTCCTCGAACGCCTGGGTCACCACCGGGTCGAGTACCACGAGGGCGTCGACCGCATCTCGCTCCGGGTTGCCGGTACGTCGTCGTACGTCACCGTCGGCCCGGACGCGGTACTGCGAACCAGCGCCGAGCGCGATGAGTTCGACCTGTTCGACTGGGGCGGGGGTGCGTGGGCGCTGCGGTCAGTGCTGAACGGGCTCCATGTGAGCGTTGACGATGACGGCGAGGTCGTAGCGGATCAGCCGGGGCCGAACGGGTGGGAGGTCAAGCAGACGTTCCGGCTCGTCCGGCAGGCTGATGAGGTGCTGATCCAGCATCGGCACAGTGGTCGCTACCTATCTGTCCACCTGGACGGAACGGTCGTTCTCGCCGACGAGGGCTCGGCCTTCGTGCTCGATGTCGTGGTCGACGGGGCCGCACGGGCCGCCGAGCTCGCGGCCGGCGCCGACGTCGCGATCGTTGTCGCTGGCAACCACCCGTTGGTGAACGGCCGGGAGACCGAGGACCGGGACAGCCTCGACCTGCCGGCCGCCCAGGATCGGCTGATTCGTCAGGTCCACGCCGCGAACCGGCGGACGGTCCTGGTCCTGAGCAGCAGCTACCCGTTCGCGATCGGCTGGGCCGAGCGGCACCTGCCGGCGATCCTCTGGTCCGCGCACGGCGGGCAGGAGTACGGGCGCGCGCTGGCCGACATCCTGTTCGGCGACCACGACCCGTCCGGGCGGCTGACCCAGACCTGGTACCACTCCGCCGCGGACCTGCCCGGCCTGCTCGACTACGACATCATCGCGGCTGATGCGACGTACCTGTACTACCGCGGCACCCCGCTCTATCCCTTCGGCCACGGCCTCAGCTACACCACCTTCACGTACGGCGATCTGCGGCTGAGCACACCGTCGATACCGGCGGACGGTGAGGTCCGGGTCACGTTCACCGTCACGAACACCGGCGACCGGGCCGGATGCGAAGTCGTTCAGTTGTACACGCACCAGCAACGGTCGCGCGTCAAGCAACCGCTACGGCAACTCCGCGGCTTCCGGCGCGTGCCGCTGCTCCCTGGTGAGAGCACCGACGTCGAGCTGACCATCGCCGCGACCGACCTCGGCTTCTGGGACGTGACCCGCGACCGCCACTGCGTCGAGACGGCCCCGCACAGCATCATGGTCGGCCGGTCGAGCACCGACGTCCGCCTGACGGCAACCTTCGACGTCATCGGCGAACAGATCCCACCCCGCTCCTTCGCCCACCTCCCGGCAACCAGCTTCGACGACTACAGCGCCATCACCCTGACCACCGGCAGCCCCGAGCGCGGCGACGCCGTCATCTCCCTGGAACCCCACGCCTGGCTGGCGTTCCACGACGTAGCAATGGACGCCCAAAGCAACTACACCCTCTCAGCCGCAAACCGAGGCCCCACCCAGGCCACCATCGAACTCCGCCTGGACGACCCCCTCCACGGCCCGCTCCTCACCACCACCCAAATCCCCCCAACCCCCCACCTCACCCCATTCACCGGCCCCCTCCCCCCGACAACCGGCACCCACACGCTCTACGCAGTCTTCTCCGCAGCGGACGTGGTACTAGAAGGCTTGACGTCGTAACAGCCGAGTACGCTCGTAACTGTCCTTGGGGTTCGGACGAACGATGGGCGGGAGATATGGCTTCCAGGTCCCCTTCCGAGGTCGAGGCAGCCGACCTCCGATGGCTCACCACGGACGACTATTCGTGGCTTCGGGCCGACATCCCGGCGCTGGCGGAGTTCGATCCGCGCAGTGTGTTGACCGGAGCCGCCGTCCTTCCTCCGTTACGCGCAGTCGCACACGAGCACGGTCCAGTGGGCGACCTGGTCGGAACCTTTTGGGCGTCCCTGTTCCTCATCAGTTCCCGCTTCTCGCAGGTCCTCCGCGTAACCGGCCGATGCGGACCTGTCGCGCCCGCAGGCCGCCTCCTAGATCCAACAACACTCGACGGAAGCGACATCTTCACCCCCGCCAACGAGACGTCCATCCTCGTCAGCCCCCGCTGCACCACCGCCCTCCAACGCACCACCCTCCTGAACGTCGCACTCGAACCCGCCGGCATCGAATTCCCGCCCGCAACAGCTCGATGAATGCTTCCCCGGAGGAACACCTTGGCGGACGAAAGTCAGACCACTCGCATCCTCATCAAGTGCATCGAGCCGCAACAAAGCAGCTGGTGTTCGAGCCGTACGGCGTTGAATACGTCCGCGGGATGCGAGGGCTGCGTCTAGGCTTCGGGTTCATGAAACTGACCGACAACATTTGGCTCGTCGGCAGCGGTGCGAGTGGCTTCTCGATGACGCATCCCCGCGACTGCCATGTCTACCTGGTGGCTGACCAAGGGGATGCCGTGCTGATCGACGCGGGTGCCGGTGTCGACGTTGCACCGATTCTCGCGCAGATCGAGCGCAGCGGAGTACTGCGGTCGGCCGTCGGCCGTATTGTCCTGACGCACGCACACGCCGACCACTCCGGCGGGGCCGCGGCGCTCCGTGACGCGCTTGATGCGGAGGTGCTGGCTTCACCGGAGGTTGCGTCGTACTTGCGTGACGGTGACGAACGGGCAGCAAGTTTCGACCGGATGAAGCGTCCGGGCGGCTATCCCGACGACTACAGCTTCCGGGCCTGCCCAGTAGACGCTGAGCTGACCGACGGCCAACGCCTCACTCTCGGCGCTCTGGAGCTCGAGGTGCTCTCGACCCCAGGCCACAGCAGCGGCCATATCTCCTACGCCCTGCACCGCTCCGGGGGTGTCGACCTGTTCAGCGGGGACGCTGCCTTCGCCAATGGACGGATCCTCCTCCAGGACATTTGGGACTGCTCGATTGCCGACTCCACACAGACCGTCCGCCGACTTGCCGAATTGAAGCCCGCCGGGCTGTACCCAGGGCACGGCACCGTCGCGATCACTCTCGGCTGGCATCACCTGTATTCGGCCATCGAAGAGATGTCAGTCGGTCTGCCGCCGCGGCAGCTCAGCTTCTAGCGGCTCCGGGGAAGCAGCTCAGTTCATGGGCAGAGGGTGGCTTTGTCCTCGGCGGGGATCTTGAGGGATTGTTTGAGTTGGCGGATGCGGTCGAGTTGGGTCTTGGTGGCGGTGTCTTTTTCGAGGGCGGTATAGAGGGGTTGGACGGCCTGGGTGGCGGCTTGTAGTTGTGCGGGTGTTGCGTTGACGATTTTTCCGCCGTTGTTGCAGAAGGCGGTCGCGTTGGCTGACTCCGTGGTTCGGTGGGTGAGGACCCAGCGCTGGGTTGCGGTCGCGGCGTCCTGCAGGATTTTCCGGTTCACAGCGGACAGCCCGTTCAGCACCTTCGAGTTGATGACGAGCGTGTTCACCTTGGTGTTGAAGGTCAGGTTGGCGACCGCGACGGCCGGGGCGGGAAGGTCGAGGGAAAGGACGAACCCAGTCTCCGCACCGGTCAGCGTTCCGTCTCGGGCACCTGCGGCGTACCCGTCTCCGACCGCGTCATCCGGCTTGCCGCCGAGCGCGCGGATCGTCGCGTCCCCGAGGTCGGAGCGCGGCGCGCGGACGCCCTTGCCGGCGTAGTCCTTGGGCGTAACCAGCGCGTGCCCGAATCCGAACGGATGGCGCAGCCCCTCCGGCAATAACGCGAGCCCCGACACGCCCGCCTTGTCGAGGCCGGCCATCATCTCCCCCGCAAGGTCCGAAGTACCCACGATCTCGTCCGCGAGTGCGTCAGAGGTCACCAGGAACGGCGCGTTGAGTGCGCGGAGGCTGGTCACTCCCTCGGTATCCCACGCCCTGGCCGGGATCATTCCCATGGGCAGTTGTTCGTTCTTGACCATCCGCGCGACCCCTTGGTCCCATTCGCGGACTTCGGAGCCGGAGGCCTGCCACACCGGATAGATCAACAGCTTCCCGCCGGACGCGGTTCGGACCAGGCGGACGAACTCTGTGATGGCTGCACCACCCGGCGCGTCCGAGTCGTCCGCGGTTCCGAGCCGCAGGCTGACCGGCCCGGGGTCAACGACCGCCTTGTTCTCCGGTGCTTTGCTGCTACAGGCCGCACCCGCTCCCAGCAGAGCGCCGACAAGCACGAACACACTGACGAGCCGCGTTGGTTGCATGACATCCCCCATCCCCGCGGGCTTGGCCGCAACGGGTACCCCTCACACTCGCACCGATCGCCCACCACAGCCATCTCTCGCCCCCGGAACCTTCTGACCGCCAAACGTTTGAATCGGGGGGTAGCCGCCTGGTGGAGAACAAACCTTCAGTTCGCGGCATCTAGCTGAGCAAGGGGATGCCATGACGGCGAAGTAGGTCCGGCGCACTGCCGACCCAGCCGATGTCGCGGCCCACGACAGGCGAGTTCTGGGGCTCCCGCGAGGCTGACACGAAAGGCAACTGAGATGTTTCGTTCTTCATCCAGAACCAGCCGAAGCCGGGCGTTCCGGCGCGTACTGGCGGCACTCCTCACAGCGCCACTGGTCGGGCTGTTGCTCGCGGCAACGCCGTCCGCTCAGGCGGCTCCGGATCCCAAACTCCACGTGACTCAGGTGACCCTGGACCGCGCCTCGGTCGCAGTCTCCGGCCTCGCAACAGTGGCCGTGCAAATTCGGGTCACCGGCGGCTACGCATCCGACGAGCCTGGCCTGGCGAACATGCCGCTGAATATCTGGCTCAAACGGACGTCCGGCAGCGGCCCGCGGACCTTGCTGGTGTCGACCGATCTGCCGCGGGTGTCGGGCACCACACAGAACGGCACCTGGGCGGGTCCGGTCTATGTTCCGTCCACGGCCAACGGGGTATTCACCGTGTTCGGTGTGACGACCGGACCGTTGACCGTCTACGAGTCCGGCCCGATGCCGCCCGATCCGACGCCGGTCGCCGGGCCGGACCTGACGGTGGCCGGCACTCACCTTCCCAAGGTCACCGCCAAGGTAACTCCGTCGATCGTGCCGTTCGGATCCAGCTTCACGATCACCTGGGCGCTGACCGACTCGTCGACAGGCAAGCCCTACGGGACCCGGATCCGGGTACTGCTCGGCATCGGCAACCAATGCGACCAGAACCAAGGTGGAGACACGCCGCTCACCAGTACGAGTGGGACTGTCACCAAGGCCTATCCGGCGGCTGCCGCGAACGCCCTTGTCTGCCTGCGGATCCACGGCCGCATCTGGGACATCGCCAGTCTGAAACTCTTCGTCGCCCGCCCCGGGATCCTCTCGGCCGTACCGTCGAAGACCAGCGCCCCGGTCGGCACACTCGTCCCGGTCACCGGCAACGTCCTCGGCGCACCGTCGTCCTGCAAGGTAGTACTGCAGCGCTTGTACGGCGCAACCCAGTGGCGCGCAGTCAACACCGGCGTGGTCCGAACGAGCGGCCGCTTCACCCTGACCGCACAGCCGCCCTACAAAGGCCTGATCCCGTACCGCGCCTACTTCCCGGCCTGCGACCGCTACCAGGCAGGCACCAGCAAGCCCTTCTCCATCCGTGGCCTCTGATCCCAGCCGACCGACCGCTCGCTGACCACCTCCTTGGTCCTCGGCCGGTGGGTGGTCAGAGGGTTGGTTTGCCTGGTTTGTAGAGCCAGGTTTGGAAGAAGGGGGTGAGGTTGCGGTGGGTGAGGTGTTCGACGAAACGGATGAAAGTTTGGGTTGAGACGTTGCCGTAGCGGTGTGTTGTCGGCCAGTCGCGGAGGACCTGGAAGAAGGCTCGGTCGCCGATTTTCTGGCGGAGGGCTTGGAGGGTCATGGCGCCGCGGTTGTAGACGAGGTCGTCGAAGATGGCGTCGCGGCCGGGGTCGGCTACCTTGCCGGTCCAGTTGTCCTCGTGGGCGTAGGTGTCGGCGAAGGTCTTTGCCACCGGGACGCCGTTGAACTTCTCCTGGTAGAGCCACTCCGAGTACGTCGCGAAGCCTTCGTTCAGCCAGATGTCCGACCAGTGCACCGGCGTCAGGCTGTCGCCGAACCACTGGTGGCCGAGCTCGTGCGCGAGCAGGTCACCGTCGACGTGGCTGTTGCGCTGGTCGTACACCGGTCGGCTTTGCGTCTCCAGGGCGTAGTGGACGCCGACGTCCGCGAGGATCCCACCTGTCGAGTCGAACGGGTATCGCCCGTACACCGACGACTCCCACTGGATGACTCGCGCGGTGGTCTGGTTGAACACCTTGCCCTGACCGGCCACGGTGTCGATCGACTTGCCGATCGCGGTGATGTTCGGGAGACCGCCCGCCGTCACGCCGCGGGTGACGTTGTAGCTCCCGATCGCCAGCATCGCCAGCTCGCTGGCCATCGGCCGGCGCATGTTCCAGCGGAAGGTGGTCCGGCCGCCGTGGTGGGTGGTGAGACCCGGTTCGCCGTTGGCCAGCACGGTGAGTCCGGTCGGCACGGTGATGGTCTGGGTGTACGTCGCCTTGTCGTCGGGCGTGTCGTTCACCGGGTAGTACGTCGCTGCGCCGATGGGCTGGTTGAGTGCGACCGCGCCGTCCTTGGTGGCGACCCAGCCGGAGAGGCCCAGCGCCGGGTCGTCGATCTTCCGCGGGACGCCCGCGTAGGTCACCGAGACGCGGAACAGGCTTCCGCGCCACAGGCCGTGCCGCGGAGTGATCACCAGCTCCTGCGCACCGCTGCGGGCGTACGACGCGTCGCGCCCGTTGACCGAGAGCTTGCTGATCTTCAGCGGTCCCTGGAAATCCAGGTTGAACCGGGAGAGATTCTGCGTGGCCCGAGCCAGGATCGTCGTGGTCGCGCTGATCGCCTTGGTCTTGGGGTCGAACGCCAGCCGGATGTCGTAGTGGCTGACGTCGTACCCGCCGTTGCCCATGTCGGGGAAGTACGGATCCCCGGCCCCGGGCGCGCCGGGCGAGAACACCGGCACTCGTGGCGTGGCACTCGCGGTCAGGTTCGTCCCGGCCACCAGCCCAAGGGCCAGCGCGCAGACGGTCAACAGGTAAGCACAGCGACTCACAGTTCCTCCTGCGCAGATGGTGATCCCGCCCGCCAGATTATGCTGCCGCGGACCGACTGGTCCACGCGGGCACGTTGTGGGCCGGCAGCGCGCCTTGGGAGGGTGAGTTGTGGCTGACTTTCCTGACTGTGTGCCGATCCTGACCGACGGGCTGCCGGGACTGGTACTGCGTCCGCACGCGCCCGGCGACATCGACGACTTCACCGCGATGTGCGTGGATCCGGGCTATCGGCAATGGACGGACAAGCCGGTGCCCTACCTGCGCTCGCACGCCGAGCACTTCGTCACCGAGCTCATCCCGGGCGGCTGGGTCAGCGGCGAGGTGTACGGCTGGGCGATCGAGTCGGAGGGGCGGTTCGCCGGCAACATCGATCTGGGGAGTGTGCGGGCAGGTGGTGGTGATGTCGGGTTCGGGCTGGCGCCGTGGGCGCGCGGCCGCGGGCTGATGACGCGCGCGCTGCGCCTCGTCGTCGGGTATGCATTCGACGAGCTGGCGTGGCGGGTGGTCATCTGGCGTGCCGTCGCGGGCAACGAGGCCTCGCGTGCGGTGGCGCGGAAGGCCGGGTTCCGGCGGTTCACGACCGTACCCGACACCGCGTGCCTGCACGGCGAGCGGCGCGACGAGTGGGTGGCCTCGATCCGGCCCGGCGAGCTGCTCTCGGGCTGAGGGCGGAAGGCAGTGGTCTACGGCAATTTCTTGCCGTCACCGAGGCGCGCCCGGAAGCTGAGGGTCCGCCCCAGCTGTCAGGTGAGGAGCCATCCATGCGTCTTTTCCGTTGCGTCGCAGGCCTGATCACGATCCTCACCCTGGCGCTTCCGGCGTACGGCGCACCCGCGTCGCCGGCCGCCGCGGTCGGCTCTTCGTGGGCCTGGACCGAATCGGCCTATACCAGTGTGTTCTCGGATTCGCTCCCGACCGCCGACGCCGGGCAGACCCTCCGCCTGGACACCGCGCGCAACGAGTACGAGGCCGGACAGCTCGTCGTACGGCGCCCGGACGCGTTCCGGATCGACCAGGTGGCGTTCACCGACCTCGTCAGCGGCGCGAACCGGATCGCCGCGGCGAACCTGGAGTACAAGTTCGTCGAGAACACGTACCTGGACGCCAACACCACCGAGGGCGGCAACCCCGTCACCCCGGTCACGCGGCAGGCGCCGGCCGACTTCCCCGACGGTTTGTCCAACGACGCCACCCGCTCGGTACCGGCCCGCACCACCCAGCCGATCTGGATCCGCGTCTACGTTCCCGCAACCACCCCGGGTGGCCTCTACAACGGTACGGCAACCGTCCGCACCACGGCCGGCGACCAGGCCGTACCGGTGCAGGTCGACGTCCGGCCGGTGACGTTGCCCGAGGCAAGCGACGGCGCGTTCACGAACACGCTCTGGTCGCTGATGTTCGGCGTCCTGGACACCGGGGACCTCGGCGGCCGCGAACCGGTCGAGGACGCGTTCGGGCAGCAGAAGTACAGCCCCGGCTGGTGGGCGCTGATGGGCAACCTGGCCAAGGAGTGGAAGGCACATCGGACCAACAACCTGACGATCCCGGTGATGCGGATGCTGATGGACGGCGGCAGCCACTGGGACGCCGGCACCGGGCGGTACGTCTTCAACTGGCAGCACTTCGACGACATCGTCGACTTCTTCCTGGCCCGCGGCGGCGTCAAACGGATCGAAGGCTTCCTCGTCAGCGGTCCGCACGACGACCCGGACCACTGGTCGATCGAGCTGATCGACCCGGCCACCAACCAGCCGGCCTGGGAGTCCTGGAACACCGCGAAGGCCGGACGCTGGCTCGACCAGTACACGGCCGCGCTGCGCGCGCACCTCGAGGCCAAGGGCTGGGCATCCCGGTTCTGGACGCACGTCGGCGACGAGCCGTCGGACCAGGTCGCCGTGGACAGCTGGACCGGAATCGCGAAGCGGATGCGCGCCGCCTGGCCCGCGATCAAGCTCGGGGACGCCGTGTACGCCGAACCGTGGGCCGCGCAGGTCGCCGCCCAGGCCGACATCGTCGAGCCGAACCTGCGCAACTACACCGCGAACCCGGTGCCGTACGACAAACTGCGGGCCGGCGGCAAGGAGTTGTGGTTCTACAACTGCAGCATCCCGACCGGGAACTTCCTCAACCGCTTCATCGACCAGCCGCAGTGGGACCAGCGGCAGACCCTGTGGCTCGCCTACTCCCGCGGCGCGACCGGCTACCTGCACTGGGCGATGGACAAGTGGTGGTACCCGCTGAACGACGACGACGGGGATGGCCAGGACTTTCAGGAGCAGAAGGGCGACGGGTACATCGTCCTGCCCGACCGCGAGCACCAGACGATCCGGTCGACCGTGCGGTACGAATCGCTGCGGGACGGGATCGAGGACTACGAGGTCCTGAACCTGCTCGGCAAGACCGATCCGGTCGCCGCCCACGACCTCGCCGCCGGCCTGGTCACCGATGCCGAGACCTACACCCCGGACACGTCGTCGATGATCCGGGTCCGGCGCCTGATGCTCGATCTCGCCGCGGGCCGGCCGGCGACCGACGTTGCTCGCGCCGCCGTGGCGACGGCGTCCAGCGGCAACGCTCAAGCCGCGATCGACGGCGATCCGGCAACCGCCTGGCAGCCGAGCGGCTCCGGCTGGCTCCAGCTCGACTTCGGCAAGCAGGTCCAGCTCGACGCGATCCGGCTGCGCTGGTCCGGCGCCGTACCGGCGAGCGTGCAGCTGAGTCAGTCGTACGACGGCTCGCACTGGGCAACGCTCCGATCCAGCACCGGAGTCACCACACCGGACAGCAAGGCCCGCTACCTCCGGGTGCAGACCAGCTCAGCGCTCTCCGCCATCGAGGTCGCCGGCGCTGCACTGGCCGCTCCGAATCTGGCCGGCGGTCGCGCGTACACCTGGTCGGAGACTCCGCGCGATGTCGTCACCGGGCGGGAGGCGACCGACGGCGTACCGGCCGGATCGTCGGACGACAGGCTGAGCGTCGGATTCGAGTACGGCGACGTCGGCGCCCGGCGGACGGTGTCGCTCGACCTGGATCTCGGCGCGGTCCAGTCGATCGACCACG
Organism: Kribbella sp. NPDC026611; assembly: GCF_040638345.1. NCBI lineage: Bacteria > Bacillati > Actinomycetota > Actinomycetes > Propionibacteriales > Kribbellaceae > Kribbella > Kribbella sp. NPDC026611. The sequence continues at coordinate 446,547 of NZ_JBEZYC010000006.1, read as the reverse complement.
CCCGGACGCACGCGTACGAAGAGTTTCCGCCGTACCGGCCCGACGAGGTCCGCGTGCTGACGAGTGTCGACGGGACGCGGTTCACGTCCCGGGCGGCGCAGTCGACGCCGCGCGGCACGGCCGGGATCTGGTACGACCTCACCTTCGGCGCGGTGCAGGCGCGGTACGTCCGGTTCGAGTTCACCAAGACCGGGACAGCGGACGGCGACTCGATGTTCCTGGACGACGTCGAGGTGTACGCCGCTGCACCCGGTACGCCGGCCGATCTCGCCTGGGGCCGTCCGGTCTACCGGAATGCCGAACCGTCGGCCGCCTACCCGGACTCAGGCCAGGAGTCGACGGACGGCGTGGGCGGCGGCAGGTACGACGACGGTCTGAGTTACGGCTACCCGCTCGGCGCGGGCGAGACGAAGACCGTCGACGTTGAGGTGGACCTCGGCGCCGCGAAGCCGTTCAACCACGTCCGGGTCGCGGCGTACGACGACGGCGAGCACGACTACGCGCCGGACCGGGTCCAGATCGTGGTCGCGGGCAACGTTGTGGCCGAGGCGACGGTCCCGGCGGGCGGCTGGTACGACCTGAGCTTCCCGACGGTCACGCACGACGGCGTCGTCGTGCGGATGACGAAGACCGAGGGACGCTTCGCGGACTACCTGTTCGTCGGCGAGATCATCGTGCAGGGCGATCTCGGTCCCGACCTCGTCAGGTCGTACCAGGCGCCGGCCGGCGGCTACCCGGACAGCGGCTCCGAGTCGTCAGACGGCATCCTTGCCGCCGGCTACGCGGACGGCCTGTCCTACGGCTATCCGGTGTCCGGTCAGCGCTCGGTCTCGATCGTGCTGGACCTCGGCACGGTCCAGTCCGTGTCCTTGGTCAAGGTGCGCGAGTACGCCGACGACGAGCACGACTACGCGCCGTCCGAGGTCGTCGTCGCGACCAGCACCGACGGTACGGCGTACACCGAGCGGGCCCGCTCCTCGACGGCCGTCGGGCGATGGTACGAGCTGGCCTTCGCGCCGGTCAGCGCGCGCTTCGTCAAACTCACCCTGACCAAGACGTCCGCCGCGAACGCCGACTGGCTGTTCGTCGACGAACTCACGGTCCACGCCCGGCAATGACCGAGCGCACCCTATTTCAGTCGAAGCCTGCCCACCGGTTCGAGGTCCTGGAGGTACTGAGCCAGACCGGCCGGCTTCGAGTCCGGAGAGAGGGGGATGTAGACGAGGTAGGAGCCCGGAGCCAGCCGCCCCGGGCCGCAGCTCGTCACCGCGAGCGCGATATCGGCCCGGTGCGTACCGCCGCGCGGGATCTCCACCTGCTTCGGGCGGACGACGGGCGCCGCGCGGCCGACGATCGTGGGTCGCTGCCCCTCCCGGACGACCCGAATCAGAAAATTCTCAGGATGGGATGTCAAGGACGGCCGGCCGGCTCCGACCTTCTCGTGACCGTACAGAGGAGGAATGATGCGCAAGCTGATCTATTGGGTGCACGTCTCGGTCGACGGGTTCGTCGACGGGCCGGGTGGAGAGTTCGACTGGGCGCAGATGGGACCGGAGCTGTCGGCGTACTCCGAGGCGCTCGACGGGCGGGTCGACACGCTGCTGTTCGGGCGGCCGGTGTGGGAGATGATGGTCGGGTTCTGGCCGGCGGCCGAGTCGATGACCGACGACCCGCACGTGCTCGCGTTCGCGCCGTTCTGGCGGGCCACCCCGAAGATCGTGTTCTCGCGGAGCTATCAGGGTGACGACTGGACCAGCCGCGTCATCAGCGGCGACCTGGCCGGCCAGGTCAACGAGCTCAAGGCCCAGCCGGGCAAGGACCTGCTGCTGACCGGCGGCGCCGCGCTGGCCGGTGAGCTGACCAAGCTGGGACTGATCGACGAGTACCACGTCGCCGTACACCCCGTCGCACTCGGCGGTGGGCGTCGGCTCTTCGCACAGCCGGAACAACGCCAGAGCCTGCAGCTCGTCGGCTCGAGGATCGTCGACGGCCGAGTCGTGGTGTCCCAGTACGAGGCGGCGCAGCGATGACCGTCCTCAGCGAGACCAAAGCACGAAGCCCACGGCTCGCGCTCGCACTGCTGTCGCTGCCTTCGTTGCTGATCGCGATCGACATCAGCGTGCTCAGCGTCGCACTGCCACGGATGGCGGCCGACCTGCGGCCCTCCCCCACCGAGCTGCTGTGGATGAACGACATCTACGGGTTCATGGTCGGCGGCACGATGATCACGATGGGTGCCCTCGGCGACCGGATCGGCCGCCGCCGGCTGATCGTGGCTTGCTCGGCCGTCTTCGCGATCGCCTCGGCGGTCGCGGCGTTCGCGTCGGCGCCCTGGATGATCATCCTGACCCGCGCCGTGATGGGCATTGCGGGCGCCGCGATCATGCCCGCGTCGATGGCGCTGATCGGCGAGCTCTTCCCGGACCCCAAGCGCCGGGTGTCCGCGATGGGCGCCTACATGACCTGCTTCCTCACCGGCATGTCCGTCGCGCCGCTGCTCGGCGGCGTGATGGTCGAGTACTGGTGGTGGGGCTCGGTGTTCCTGCTCGGCGTACCGGTGATGCTGCTGACCGTGCTGGCCGCTCCACGGCTGTTGCCGGAGTCGCAGACGACAGTGAGTGCGCCGCTGGATGTACGCAGTACTGTCCTCTGTCTCGCCGCCATCCTCACCCTGGTCGCAACCCTCAAGTGGTCCGTCAACGGAGCGCACCCTTGGGAAGCGACGGCTCTCGGGCTGGCCGGCCTACTGCTGGGCCTGGTGTTCGTACGTCGACAGCGCCGGCTGGAGCACCCGCTGGTCGATCTCTCGCTGCTCAGGCGGCCAGGAGTCGGCCGCGCGCTGACCGTCCTGTTCCTGACAGCGCTGCTGATGGGCGGGACCTCGCTGTTCGCGACGTTCTACCTGCAGTCCGTCCTGGGCCTGTCGCCGCTGGTCGCGGCGCTGTGGCAGATCCCGTCGATGCTCGCGATGATCGTCGCCTCGAACCTCGGGCCGTGGCTCGGCCACCGGATAGCTCCGGCGCGGATCGTGCTGGGCAGTCTGCTCGTGATGACCGCCGGCTTCGTGCCGTACGTCTTCATCCCTGCGGACCGCTCCGGGATCGCTGCCATCGTCGTCGGTGGCGCCCTCGCGACCGCCGGCATCGGCGCCGCGTTCCCGTTCCTGATGAACGACATCATCTCGCACGCACCGCAGGAGCTCGGCGGCTCGGCAGCGTCACTCGCCCAGACCGCGAACGAGATCGGGATCGCCACCGGGCTCGTGATCCTCGGCAGCCTGGGCACGGTCGTCTACCGCTCCCACGCCGGCCAGGCGGACGGATCCTGGGTCGACGGTTTCCGCTCGGCCACCGACCCAGGTGCCCTCCACCACGTCCGGGACGCGTTCGTCGCCGGGTACCACGCAGTCGGCGTCACCGGCGTCGCCACGATGGCGGCCGTGCTGCTTCTCTACGTGGTACGCCGGCGACCTTCAGCCCAGTAAACGGCCCAGAGCTACCAGTTCCAGGCGACGCCCCGCCTGCACTGGCTCACGGGGGGTGTGTCTTTCCGTCCGCCGCCGACAAAGACGACCTTCGTGCCTTCGGGGTTGGTGAAGCAGCCGTCGAGCAGGGCCTGCTCTTCCCGGTACGTCTTGGGGCTCGAGTAGATCAGCTTGCCGTTGGCGTCGTACCCACGGACGGTGTATTTCGGTGCCGAGTCCGGGGCCGGGCGGGTCAGGGTGTCGATGAACTTCATCGGCGCGAAGAAGAACCCGTTCCGGAGTATGGCTTCCGTAGCCGGTCCGGTGCCGATCGCGATCGTGATACGCGCTACGTCCCTTGCGTAGGTCCCGTTGCCCGCACCGGTCTTCTGGACGACAGCGGACTGGGTCTCGCCCCTGCGCGCCGGGGTCCACCCCGTCTGATGGCCCTTGGCGTCGAAGCCGCAGGCGATGTTTCTGCGGCCGCCGTAGTACGAGAGCACGACCCAGGCGACTGCGTGGGTATCCGCCGGCGGCTTCACCCACTTGAACTCGTCGGCCACGGCCGGGCTACCGGCCGGATCCGAAAACGTGCTCATTGGGTGGTCACACTCCTTGACGTACTTCCGCTTCTCGGTCGCGGTCAGCGGCTCGATGGCCGGCTTGGCCGCATCGGCGCCCGCCGCCCCGGACACCGATGGCTGCGCATCGTGGCCGCGGAGAGCGGGTACGCCGATCGTGAGGCCCGCGGCGACGGCAACGACCGCCGCGGCCGCGGCGAGCGGGATGAACCGGCGGCGTGGTGCGGCCTGGGCGGACTCGTGGTCGACGATGCCGATCAACTCGTCGCGCTGCCGCTCGCGGGTGGCCGGGCGCAGCTCGTGCTCGGGTGGCGGGGTGAGCTGGGTGTTCATCATCAATCCTCCAGGGAAGAACCGGGGTCGAGCGCGCGCAGCTGCTTGCGAGCGCGGGACAAGCGGGATTTGACCGTGCCGATCGGGATGTCCAGCGCGACCGCGGCCGCCTGCTGGTCGAGGCCGGCCCAGATGCAGAGCTCGACGATCTCGCGCTGCTGCTTGGGCAGCCGTTTCAGCGACTCGCGCGCCGCCTGGATCTGTTCGTCGTACTCGAGCCGGCGCGCCACGTCGTCGGCATGGTCGCGGACGTGTTCGACCCGTAGGTTGGCGGCCGCGAGGGCGCGGCGGTAACGGGCCTTCGAGCGCCACTCGTTGCGCGCTGTGTACTCGGCCACCCGGTACAGCCAGGGCAGCACCGAGTCGCGGTCCAGGACCACCTCGGTACGCCGCCGCCAGGCGTGCAGGAAGACCGTCGAGGTCAGGTCCTCGGCGTCGCTCCACGAACCGGTACGGCGGTACAAGAAGTTGTAGATCGCCCCGGAGTACCGGTCGTACAGCTGAGCGAACGCCGCCGAATCTCCCCCGGCGACCCGCTCCCACAGCATCCGGTCGCTGCTCTTCGCCATCGCCGCCTCGTCGCGCCCCGCCTGAAGGGCTATCAACGGCCGACTCCCGTCATCCTGCCGTGCATCAGCGCTCCCATCGTCCGACCGACTGACTTGTGCCCGGCTTGTGTCTGGAAAACGGGAAAGGTTCCACCCTGGGTTGCTCCGCCGCATCACCCTCGCGTCGGCTGCTGGAGCCGTCAGGCGTGGGCCAGGACCAGAGAGCGGAGGTCGTCGAGCGCGTGGTGCCTGGCACCGGTCAGGGCCGGCTCGTGGGTGAGCTGGGCGACGCGAACGGGGATCTCTCGCGGAGTGACCTCGCCGACGCGGCGCGCTACGGCGTCGACGAGCGCGGGATGAGTGCCCCAGGGGCCGCCGAGTACGACGAGCGCGGGGTCGGTGAGCGCCGTGACGGCGGCAATGACTCCCGCGGTCGCGTCGGCCAGGACCGCCAGGACGCGACGGGCTTTTGCCCGCGGAACCTCGATGACGCGGGCCAACGCGAGACTGTCGATCGCCGTCGAATCCGGCTGGCGCAGATCGAGTTCGGCGAACACCTCGGTGTAGGTGATGGCGCGGCCGCGTGGTCCTCGGGTCACCACGTACGCGATCTCGCCCGCGATGCCGGTGTGCCCACGCCGTACCTCGCCGTCCGCAACGACGGCGGCGCCGAGGCCCTCGCCGAGGTAGAGATAGACGAAATCCGCTGGATGATCGCCGCCGGCGGCGGCGAGCTCGGCGCGGGCGGCCCAATGGACGTCGTTGTCGACAGTCACGGCGCCGGAGACGAGCGGACCCAGCAACTCCACCGGTGACAGCTCGCCGAGCAGGAACGGTGCTCCCGGAAGATGTACGAGGCGGCCGGTCGAGCGATCGACCGGATCGGCGGCACTGACGACGGCGAGACGTAGCCGCCCGGAGCAATGTTCGGATACCCGGGTTGCGACGGTTCGCATCACCTGACCGACCTCGCGGGGCCGCGCGGGTCGGCGTACCGGCGCCGTCTCCCGCGCGACCGTTTCGCCGTACACGTCGACGGCCTCGGCGACGACGCCTTCGGGAGCGACGCTCAGCACGAGCGCCGCGCCGAGGTCGTTGCCGAAAGCAAAGTAAGTGCCGACGCGCCCGCGACCGGTGGTGCGCTCCCCGGTATCCCGCAGCAGGCCGGCCTCGGTCAGCCGCTGCACGCTGTCGGAGACCGCTGGCTTGGACAGACCGGTCCGTACGGCGATCTCGGCCCGGGTCAGCCGACGCTCGGCCATCAGCGCACGGAGCACGTGCTCGTCGGTCAACGAGCGGAGCAGGTCCAGCGAGGGCTTGGCCGGCGTCATGGCCGAAGTCTAGTCAGGAGTGTTGCCTAAATCGCTTAAGGCGCCCTAACCTGGATTTAGTTAGCGCTGCTTCCTAGAAAGGTGTGAGCCATGACCACCACTCCGCTGAGTACTACGGGGCTGCCACCGCTGCCGCACTGGGAGGAAGTGCCGACCGACCTGAAGGCCGCGATCCGGGAGATCAAGGCCGCCCTGCGCGCCCGGATCGCGGCGTCGGGGCGAACGGTCGAGGAAGTCTTCGCCGTCGTCGAGCAGCGGATCGCCGGCCGGGTCGAGGAGATCGAGGCGGCCAAGCGGGCTGGAGAGACGGTGTGGCCGGTCATCGACTACACCGACATCGAGAACGGGACCGTGTCCGCCCAAGCGGTCGAGCTGCTGCGCAGCCGGGGTTGTCTGGTGGTCCGCGGCCACTTTCCCCGCGAGCAGGCCCTCGCTTGGGACCAGGGCATCGTGGACTACGTCGAGAGCAACCGCTTCTTCGAGAACTACCGCGGTCCGGGCGACGACTTCTTCGGCAGCGTCGGGTCCAAGCCGGAGATCTACCCGATCTACTGGTCGCCGGCGCAGATGCAGGCCCGGCAGAGCGACCGGATGGCCCGCGTACAAGCGTTTCTGAACGCGCAGTGGACTCATGAGTCGGATGGCGTGCAGTGGTTCGACCCGGACCGCGATTCGCTGTACCCGGACCGGATCCGGCGGCGCCCACCGGGGATCGACTCCGGTGGCCTGGGCACCCATCTGGACCCCGGCACGCTGGACCTGTGGATGACCGAGTCGAGCCAGAACGCGTTCCGGCACCTCTTCGACGGCACGGTCGAGGAGTACGACCCGTGGAGCGCCGCTCACCGCACCGACGGTTCGCAGTACCCCGGCAGCACCATGTGCTCGGCGTTCCGCACCTTCCAGGGCTGGACTGCGTTGTCGGACATGGACCACGACCAGGGTGTGCTGCAGACGGTGCCGATCCCCGAGGCGATGGCGTACTTGATGCTGCGTCCGCTGCTGGCCGACGTACCGGACGACGACATGTGCGGCGTGACCGTGAACCAGGTGTTTCCCGCCAACGAAACCTGGCACCCGTTGCTGCTGCGCGCCGTCAGCGGCATCCCCGACGTCAAGGCCGGCGACTCGGTCTGGTGGCACTGCGACCTGATCCACGGCGTCGCCCCGGTGCAGAACCAGAAAGGCTGGGGCAACGTCATGTACATCCCCGCCGCCCCATGGTGCCCCCGCAACGAGCGGTACGCCGCCGAGGTCCGCGAAGCCTTCCGCACCGGCTCCAGCCCCAGCGACTTCCCCGACGAAAACTACGAACGCAACTGGCCCAACCGCTTCACCCCGGACAACCTCAACCACACCGCCCGCCAAGGCCTCGGCCTCGAGTAGAACCCGGTGACTCGGTCGATCGGTCGTGGCTTACGACGGTTCGGAGATCTCGCTGACGGTTTCGGCCGCCTGTTGGGGTAGCGCCTTGACGACGTCCGCCTGGGCGAGCATCCCGACGAGTTCGTGGCCATCGATCACCGGAAGGCGCCGTACCTGGTGCTGCTCCATCGTGCGCAGCGCCTCCTCGATACTGTCATCGGCGCCGATTGTGACCGGCTTGCCCTCGCCGAGCGAGCCCGCTGTCGTTTGCGCCGGGTCGCCTCCGTCGGCGATGCATTTCACCACGATGTCGCGATCGGTCAGCACACCCTTCAGCCGGTTGTCCTCCCCGCAGATCGGTAACGCGCCGACGTCGAGGTCCCGCAGCTTGCGAGCAGCGTCGACCAGACTCTCGTTCTCCCCGACACACTCCACGCCGGGTGTCATCAACTCACGTGCGCTGGTCATGGCGTCATCCCCTTCCTGACTACATTCGGGGCTACGCGGTGCCCACCCCGACCGCGTAGAAACGCCCCGGCTCCCTGGCATGCCAGGGAGCCGACGTGACGCACTTCGTCACTTCTTCGATGCTGCTGCCTTGCCGCCCTTGCGGCCTGCCTTCTTCTTCTGTGCGGTGGTACCGCCCTGGCTGCTGCTGCCGCCCTTGCCGCTCTGCTTGCCACCGTGCTCGCTGGACTTCGGTGAGTTGGCGATCTTGGCAGCCCGCTCCTTGGACATCCCCTTGTCCTTGAGCGCCTCGTACTGCTTCTCGTTCTTCACGTTCGACGACTTGCCAGGCATAACTACCTCCATCCACGGTCAACTCGCCGTCCCGGTACCCCAAATCCCGAGGCTGGATGCGAAAGCGGGGCGCAGGCCCGGATGACCACAACGTCCTCCTCGTCGACGTCGGCTGGGATCGTCCCTGCGGCTTGTTGCGCTCGCATCAGCGGGCCCAGCGGGCCGCGCACGCAGCTTCGCACCTCGACGTCCACGAGACCGGCCTGCCGCAACCGGTCCAAGGTCGCCTCGATCCCGATGAGGGACGAGTGGACGAGCAGCAGCACCCCGCCCGGTCGCAGGTGGGCAGGCGCGGCGTCGCACAGGGCGTCGACGACGAGACGGCCGTCGGGGCCCGCCTCCCACGCCCGGCTCGCGCCGCGACGGGGTACGTCGGGCCGCGGCGACGGCACGTACGGCGGGTTGCTCGCGATCACGTCGAAGCGCTCCCCTGCCACAGGCGCGAACATCCTGCCCCGGAGCGTCCGGATGCGGAGACCGGACCGGAGCGCGTTGAGCCGGACCGCGAGCAGCGCTCGTCGGGAGACGTCGACAGCGGTCGTGACCGCGCCGCGCTCCGCCGCGGAGAGCGCGACGACACCACTCCCGGTGCAGACGTCGAGCGCCGTCCGGCCCGGCACGACTTCCTGGCGGACGGCATCGGCCAGCATCCACGAGTCCGAGATCGGAGCGAAGACGCCCGGAAGAGTCACCAGCTTCATTGGTTCGGGGGTGGACATCGCGACAGCCTCCTGCCGGTAGGCCGAGCGCTGTGGGCGTCCCGGCGGACCTGAGGCTTCGCTTTCGAACTGAGCCACCGGTTACCCGCTGCGGACAGGTCAAAACCGCACCTGCCGGCAAGGCGTAAGCTGACAGTGCCGTTGGCTTTTCGACAGCGCTGCTCAAGGCCTGTCGTCCGCGGTTCCAGACAATCCCGGTCTGTTGTGCATGAGGCGGCGGCCGCGGAGGGTGGTTGCGCTCATGAGCACGAACCACGACGCCAAGGCATCCCTGTCCAGAGCCGTGCAAGACGCGGCTGTTCTCTCCGTCGCACAGGCTCAGGGCGTACTCGCCGAGCGCTACGACTTGACCTTCGACGGCGCCCTCGCCGTACTCGACCGACGGGCACAGCACGCGGGAATTCCACTCGTCGAGGCCGCCCGCTGGTTGCTGACCGCAGGCACCCTGCCTTGACTGTTCACAACGTGCCTTCGGCAAGCGCCGGCTCCAGCGACGAACTGGCGCGCTGCCGACGGTAATCGTGGGCCGGGAGTAGGGTTGATGGATGCAACCCTGCGGCTGGTGGGGGCCGATGGAGAGGTGTTGGCAGTGACCGACCGATCGGCGGTCCTTGCCAAGCTGGCACGGTTGGCGGCCGCGAATGCGGACAGTCGGCATCTCGCCGACCGGCTGTGTGAGGCCGCTCGACTGATCCTCCAGGCAGACGGCGCGTGGCTCACGGTTCACGAGCCCGGAGCGGGCCAGCTCCGTCTCAGCGCGACCGACGAGACAGCCAGCGCACTGGAGGAGCTGCAGGACCTCCTGGGTGAAGGCCCGTGCCTGACCGCCCTCCGCGAGGCAGCACCGTTGACCACGGTCGTCGCGGACAGGTTCGACAACCGGTGGCCCGAATTCACCCGCGCAGCCTTGGAGCGCGTCGGGGAGCTCACCGTCCATGCGCACCCGATGCGACCGGACAACCAGGCGTTCGGTGTGCTCGGCCTCTATCTGCGCCCGGGCAACACCTGGACCGCGGAATCTTTCGAGACGGCACAGTTCCTCGCCGACACGATCGCCGCCGCGTTGCTCAAGGACCCCATCCCGAAGCTGGAGCGCGGGCTCGACGGCGGCATGTGGTCGGCGCGCGCCGAAGTACACCAGGCCACCGGCATGGTGATCGTCCAGTTGCACGTTCCGCCCGCGGACGCGCTGGCTCTGCTGCGAGCACATGCGTACGCGCACGACGCGACGCTGGGCGAGATCGCCCACCAGGTCGTCACCCGACAGCTCGATTTCCGAGGAGATTCATGACCAGCTACCACACCGCCCCTTCGGCGCTGCCCGAACGCGCGGTGCGTGAGCTGGCCGCGGCGACTGCCGCTCTGGTCCGTGAGCACGACGTGATCGGAACGACCATCAACCTGCTGGCCGGTTGCGCCGAGTGCGTCCAGGCGACCGCGGCCGGGATCGTGGTGGTCCAGCCCGGCCGGGAAGGGCTGGAGTTCCTGGCTGCCACCGACCATCGGGCGCAGCACCTCGAGGTGTACCAGGTTCAGATCGACAACGGCCCCGGCGTGGACTGCGTGGCCACCGGGCAGTCGGTCACCGTTGTCGGCACCGAGGCGATCGGGGCCCGTTGGCCGACGCTGCTGGAGGCGTTCCGTGCGGCCGGTTTCAGTGGCGTCCACGCCGCGCCGATGATCTGGCAGGGCAGCATGCTCGGTGCGGTCAACCTGTTCTTCGCCGAGGGCGGACTCGCCGACGATGCGGAACTGATCGCGCAGGCATTCGCCGACATCGCTGCGTTGGTGATCGCCCAGACGACCGCCCTGTCACCTGCGGAGCTCGCCGCCCGCACCAGGGCCGCGCTGGAAGAGCGAACCGTGATCGAACGAGCCAAAGGCGTTCTCGCGTACGCCGAGGGCCTGTCCATGGACGCCGCCTTCGACCAACTGGTGACGCGCGCCCGCATCCAGGCAATCCCCCTGACCGCAATGGCGGCCGCAGTCGTCCACGCCGCCGCTAACGGCGACCGCCAAGGGCAATGACCTACCCACCGGTGACGGTTGGGCGTACCGGCGTCCGAAGATTGCCCGTCCGGTTCGGCCGGCATTTCACCGGGTCGAAGGTGTCGGCGATGACTCCGGCCGCGACCTCACGGAGCTTGACGTTGGCAGTCTGGGAGACCCGCACCAGGAAGGCGAAGGCACGGTCCGGGTCGAGCCGGTAGCGCTCCATCACAATACCGACCGCCTGCCCGATCACCTGACGGCTGTGCAGGGCTTCACTCAGGTTCTCGTCGTGGCGAGCCCAGCCCAGGGCGACCGCGACGAGCCGCGCGAACATCGCGCCCAACTGCCGGGTGTCCGTGTCGATCTCGTGCGCGCGGGTCGCATAGAGATTCAGCGCACCCCGGGCGTGCGGTTCGGCATGGAACTGGAACGCCAGCTGGGACCCCAGTCCGAACGCGGCCGCCGCCCTCGGACCGTACTCCGGCCACCGCAGGTCCGATGCCAGATCGTCGACCTGAACCACCGGTACGCCGGTCACGGCCGCGTAGCACGGTCCCTCGCACAGCTCGTACTGCAGCTCATCGGCTTGGACCGCAACGAGGTCGGTCGGTGCGAGAGTCTCGATCCGGCCGTCCTTGGAGGTGACCGAGATGCTGGCGTATTCGATCCCAGGAATCGTCTCGGCCGCACTGCGGGTGATCCGGCCGAGGGTCACCAGCAGGTCGATCGGCACCAGCAACGTCGCCGCCACCTCGTTGACCACGGTGATGAGCTCCTGCATCTCCATCGCCAGCACCTCCTCGCGCCGGTCGACTCGTTCACACCGCCACGCCCCCAGTTTGCACCCTCCGCCCGGATCCGGAACCGTAAACCGACGGCAATCACGCAGACCGCGGCACCGGTCGCGGAGAGACAACTCAGGGTTGGCTGCTACTCACCGAAGAGGTCGTCGAAGTCGAGGGTTGCCCAGCGGAAGTAGAGCGGGGCGTCGAAGGTGCCGGGGAGTTTGCCGAGGGCACGGATGACGGTGGCGGGACCGTTGGCGTGGCCTACGGCGTACAGGTAGGCCGTCTTGGTGTCCTTGTCCAGGCCGACCAGCAGCGTGCCCTGCGATCCGCACTTCTCGGCGACCAGCGACTCGAAGCCCTGCCAGGTCGATCCGCGGACCTTCGTCACCACCGGCTTCATCGGCGCGGTCGTCGGGATGTGGATGGTGTAGAGCGCTCCGCTCCTGGTATTCGCGAGGAAGGTGTCGTAGGTCCGCGTCTTGCTGATCAGGACCATCGACTTCACCGCGGCGAACCCCGGCGCGGACGTCGCGTTCCGCCATACCCCCTGGTTGTCGCGGGTCCAGCGGAACAAGGTGCCGTCGTTGCGCAGCCCGTACTCGTTCGTCCGGGAGAAGCTTCCGCTGTACGGCGCGTAGCGCGACTCCTGCAAGGCGACGAACGAATCCCAGCCACCGCCGATCCTCTGCAGGACAACAGACCCGGGTACGACGGTTCCCGCTCCCCCGGAGTACGCGTCGTACCGGGTCCGGTACAGCGCCGATCCGATCACGACGTACCCGAAAACCCTGGGCCCGCCGGCAACAGGTTCGTAGACCATCGCGGTGCTGAGCCGCGTTGCGCCGTCCGGGTACAAATCACGGCCGATGACCTGGACGCCCGCGTTGGTGGGCGGCGTCGCCGCGACGATGTCCTGCCACTGCGAATCACCCGTCGCCGAGACCGAGCCCAGGGCAATCCGGCACTGCGCCGAAGCCGTTGTCACATTTCCGATCGCTGTTCCGGGTAGCAGGCCTGCGGTCAGGACGGCCGCGGCCAGCACCCCCATCATTCGCTTCATAGAAGCCACCCCCATCATTTAGCTCGATGCGAGCGGCCGCCCAAAAGTTGCTGAGATTCTCAGCTCATTCGGTTTTGGTGTCGGCGAAGACGTCCTTGGCGACGGTGATCGCGGACATTGCGCGCGGCCATCCGGCGTAGAACGCGAGGTGGATGATGGCTTCTTTGAGCTCGGTCTCGGTGAGCCCGTTGTCGAGACCGCGCGCGAGGTGGCTGCGCAGTTGTTCCGGGTTGCCACCGGCAACCAGTGCGGCGCAGGTGATCAGGCTGCGGTCGCGTGGGCTGAGCTCTGTCCGCGCCCACACGTCGCCGAACAGTACGTCGTCGGTGAGCGCCACCAGCTTCGGCGCGAAGTCGCCGATCAGGCGTTGCGCCCCCGTTTGGTTCTCTGCGTTCGTCATGACGGCTCCTCATCGGCTGCGTGGTATTCGTCGTCGCTGACGTGTTCGCGCCAGGTTGTTGTGGTGGCCGGATCGTCGGCGTTGTCGAGCATCGCGAGGTGTTCCATGAAGGCGTCGGGCGCAGCGCCGTGCCAGTGTTCCTCGCCGGGCGGGCAGTAGATCGTCTGCCCCGGATAAGCGACGACCTTCCGGCCACCGCGGGACTGAATCCACGCCACTCCTTGGGTGACGTGCAACGTCTGCCCGAGCGCGTGCGAGTGCCACGCCGTACGGGCGCCAGGCGCGAACCGGACCCTCGCAACCGTCATCCGCTGACCCTCGTCACGGGGCGACGCGATCGGGTCCAGCCAGACATCTCCGGTGAACTTGTCGAGCGGATTCTTGGTGGTCGGTCGGCGTGGATCTATCTGCACAGGGAACTCCTTGGAATCACGGTCATCGGCGTTGGGCCACGCGCACCAGGCAACCGCGGCCCCGGCAGCGGCACCAGGCACTGTCGAGAGGTGTACTGGCAGGGCCTGGCAGGCGCGCGGCGACGACGTAGCGTAAAGCTATGGCCGCGAAGAACGACTCCAGCAAGGACCTCCGGGAGTTCTTGACCACTCGCCAGGCCAAGATCACCCCCGAGCAAGCTGGACTGCCGGTGTACGGCGGTGCCAACCGACGCGTTACCGGCCTGCGCCGCGAGGAAGTCGCCCTGCTGGCCGGCATCAGCGTCGAGTACTACACACGCCTGGAGCGCGGAAGCGTCGGTGCCGTCTCGGACGGCGTTCTGGACGGACTCGTCCACGCCCTTCAACTCGACGAGGCGGAGCGCGATCATCTGTACCGCCTGATCCGCACCGCGAGCACACCGAGCAACCGGGCGCCACGACATACTCCGGCGAAGAAGCGCGTGCGCCCGGTCGTGCAGCGCATCCTCGACCAGATGCCGATGCCGGCGTACCTGCGGAACGGCCGCTTCGACATACTGGCCGCCAACGACCTCGGTCGCGCGCTCTACAGTCCGCTGTACGACCAGGCCGCGGCCCACACACCGGGCCAGCCGCCCAACAGCGCCCGCTTCTGCTTCCTCGACCCGCGCGCCACCGAGTTCTTCCTCGACTACGACAAGGCAGCCGACGACTGCGTCGCGTTCCTGCGCGCCGCGGCAGGCAGCGACCCCTACGACAAGGATCTCTCGGATCTCGTGGGTGAACTGTCGACCCGCAGCGAGGACTTCCGCCGCCGCTGGGCCGCCCACGACGTCCGGTACCACCGCAGCGGCCGCAAACGCCTCCACCATCCGCTCGTCGGTGACCTCGAACTCGACTTCGAGGCCCTCGACTCGCTGGTGACCCCGGGCAGCGCATCAACGTCTACACCGCACCTCCCGACTCGCCCGCCGAGGAAGCGCTGAAACTGCTCGGCAGCTGGACCGCGGCAGACGCGCGGGCAATGCACCACGACACGAAGGATTGACATGGAGTTTCGACCGCTCGGCCGTACCGGCGTCCGCGTGAGCCCGCTGTGCCTCGGCGCGATGATGTTCGGCCCGTGGGGCAACGACGACCGTACCGACGCGATCAGCATCATCCACCGGGCCCTCGACGCCGGGATCAACTTCGTCGACACCGCCGACGTCTATTCCGCCGGCGTCTCCGAAGAGATCGTCGGTGAGGCTCTCAAGGCGCGGCGGGACGAGGTGTTTCTCGCGACCAAGTTCTTCATGCCGATGAGCCAGGACGACCCGAACCTGCGCGGCGGTTCGCGGCGCTGGATTGTCCGCGCGGTCGAAGACACGCTGCGGCGGCTCGGGACCGATTACATCGATCTGTACCAGGTTCACCGCCCGAGCCCGGACACCGACGTCGAGGAGACCCTGGGCGCATTGTCGGACCTCGTCCATCAGGGCAAGGTCCGGTACGTCGGCTCGTCGTCGTACTCCGGTTCGCAGATCGTCGAAGCGCAATGGGCGGCTCGGGAACGCAATCTGCAACGGTTCGTCACCGAGCAACCGCCGTACTCACTGCTCGTGCGTGGGATCGAGGAAGACGTCCTCCCGACCGTGCTCCGGCACGGCATGGGCACCCTCACCTACAGCCCGCTGGCCGGCGGCTGGCTCTCCGGCCGTTGGCGCAAGGACTCCGCCGTCACCCCGACCTCGGCCGCGCGTCCGCCGGCGCGCTTCGACATGTCCACACCGGCCAACCAGCGCAAACTCGAAGCGGTCGAAGAGCTCGCGGTACTCGCGGAACAGTCCGGCCTGACCCTGATCGAGCTGGCCGTTGCCTTCGTCATCAATCACCCGGCCGTCACCGCCGCCATCATCGGCCCTCGCACCATGGAACAACTCGACGCGTTCCTCCCCGCAGCCGACGTCGTACTCACACCCGACGTACTCGACCGCATCGACGAGATCGTCGCCCCCGGTGTCACCGTCAACCCCGCCGACAACAGCTACGGCGACCAAACCCTCCACCCCACCCGACGCCGCCGCTAACCTCTCCATTGCGCGACGGAAGGAACCGGAACAGATGACTAGTTGGACCGCAGACGAACTGCGCCGCCTCGACCGGATCCGCGAGATCCGCGTCGCCGGCCGCCGCGAGGACCACACGCTGCGCACCCTCACCATCGTGTGGCACGTCGTCGTGAACGACAGCCTGTATGTGCGCTCGGTACGCGGTACCGAGGGCAGCTGGTACAAGGGCGTCGTACGCCACCACGAAGGCGCAATCTCCTTCGCCGACGAGACCCGCAACGTCACCTACATCCCCGACCCCACCGCCGACGCCCAGATCGACAGCGCGTACTTCGCCAAGTACGGCAACGGATCCCCCACCCAAGCCATCACCAACCCCACAGCCAAAGCCACCACCCTTCGCATCGAACCCCGATAACACCCTCTCCTACGTCAGAACGTCCCTGCCTAAGCAGGGATGGCGTTGTTGATGAGGATGGTGGCGATGGCGGACGCGGTGGGGAAGGAATCGGTGTTGAGGACTCGGGTGCGGGCTGCGGCGCCGTCGAGGAGGAGGGCTAGTTGTTCGCCGAGTTGTTCGGGGTCCGTGGCGCCGGCTTCGCGGGCGGTGGTGGCCAGGCGTGCGGCGATGGCTTTCTTGTAGTCGCGTGCGTACTGCGATGCGGGGTGGTCGGGGTCGTGGAGCTCGACGGCCGCCCCGATGTAGGGACACAAGGGCGTGGACGCGGGTATGTCGAAAGCGGCGAGGAGTCGTTCGCGGGGGGTCAGGTCGGTGCGGTCGAACACCCCCGGCATGACGTCCGGATCGAATCGGCGCAGGTACTCGGCGACGAGTTCGTCCTTGCTGGTGAAGTGCTGGTACGCCGTGCGCTTGGACACCTGGGCCACGGCGCAGAGTTGATCCATGCCGGTCCGGTTGATGCCTTGATCGCGGAACAACTGCTGGGACGCGCTGAGGATGCGCTCATGTGCGCCCCGGCCGCGGCGTCGGCCCTGCGGGCCCTTCTCCAACTCCGTCATGCGTCCAAGCGTAGCCCACTCGGGTACCGATCGGTGTACATAGCTTGCATCCCCGCCAACCCTCCTCTACGGTAAGCACACAGCTCGGTGTACATAATTCCCGTCAATTCAACGGAGTGATCGTGGGAAAGCTCGATGGCAAGGTCGCGGTAATCACCGGCGGATCGACCGGCCTGGCACTGGCCGGCGCCCAACTGTTCGTCGAGGAAGGAGCCCACGTCTTCATCCAGGCCCGGCGGCAGGAAGCACTGGACGATGCGGTCAAGCAGATCGGCCGCAACGTCACCGCCGTGCAGGGTGACGCGGCAGAACTGGACGACCTGGACCGCTTGTACGACACGGTCAAGCGGGAAAAGGGCTCGATCGACGTGCTGTGGGCCAGCGCCGGGATGGGCGAGCCCGCCGTCCTCGGCGAGATCACCGAGGAACAGTTCCACCGCGCCTTCTGGCTGAACGCACGGGGCACGCTGTTCACCGTGCAGAAGGCACTGCCGCTGATCAACGACAACGGCTCGATCCTCATGACCGGATCCAACGCCTCCCTCGGCGCCTTCCCCGGCTGGAGCCTGTACGCGGGAAGCAAAGCAGTCCAGCAGGCGTGGGCCCGCGTCTGGCTGAATGAACTGCGTGACCGCAAGATCCGGGTCAACGTCCTGACGCCCGGCCAGGTCGCCACCGCCAAGCAGGAGGAACTGTTCGACGAGACAACCAAGGCCGCATTCGAGTCCCTCATCCCGCGCGGAACGATGGGCCGACCGGAAGAAATCGCCACCGTCGCGCTGTTCCTGGCCTCCGACGACTCCAGTTACGTCAACGGCCTGGAACTGGTCGCCGACGGCGGCACCACGGCCATCTGACCTACCGACCCTCAGGAAGTGAGCACACCTCATGAGCAGCATCACCATCATCGGCACGGGGAACATGGCCCGTACCATCGGCAAGCTCGCGGTGGCGGGCGGCAACAGCGTCGAGGTCATGGGACGCGATCAGTCCAAGGCCGATGACCTGGCCAAGGCTCTCGGCGGCGGCGCGACGACAGGCAAGTGGGGCGCCGTACCGACCGGGGACATCGTCATCACGGCCCTGTTGTACGGCGGTGTCGTTCCGGTTGTCGCCGCGTACGGAGACGCCCTCGCGGGCAAGGTGATCGTCGACATCAGCAACCCCTTCAACGCGTCGTTCGACGGACTCACCCACAGCGGGGAGACCTCGATCGCGCAGGAAGTCGCCAAGGTGGCCCCGGCCGATGCCAGCGTGGTGAAGGCCTTCAACACCATCTTCCGCAATGTCCTGGAGAAGGGCCGGCCCGACGTCTTCATCGCCGGCGACGACCCGCAGGCCAAGACGGCCGTGGGCGCGTTCATCGAGAGCCTCGGGCTGCGCCCGCTGGATGTCGGCGGCCTGAAAATGGCGCACTGGCTGGAGGGAATGGGCGTGGTCACGGTCGGTCTCGCCGGCAACGGGGTCGGCCATGGCGACTTTGCCCTCGGCGTCAACGAATTCACCGGCTGAGCAATCAGACGTTTGGATTGGCGGCGTTCCGGGTACTGCGGGATCGCTCTTTGGGTTGGGTGTACGACGAGGAGGGCGACGTGATCACGGTTGGTGGCGTGGATACGTATTACGACTATGACGAGCACCAATGGAAGTTCCGGCGCCTCGGTGGAGGGCCGATCCATGCAGAGCCTGCGGAATTGAAGCAGGAGTCGGCTCGCGAGTCAGTACCAGAGCGGGCGAAAAGGCCCGCCCGCGCAGGCAGGAAGGCCTCTGCCGCCAAGGCCGCCGACGGATGACGAAGCACTAGCCCACCCCATCAGCGCCGGTGGTTGCGTTTTCAGGGGCTTGGATCGGGAACCGAGAGAGTCGGCACCCGATGCCGGGAAAGGTCGTTGCCATCATGTCCATCTGGGAGCGCGTCAAGCGCTGGCGACTGAGCCACACCGTGAACGAACGCGACGCCCCCGCGGACAGCAGCACGGCCATGACACGAGTCACCGGCGGCGATCCGGCCGACGGTACGCCGACCACCACCGGAACCGGAGCCAGTGACGAATTCGTCGGACGGGTGTCCGGCGACGACCCCGACACCGGAACCACAGGCGCCGAGGCCCGAGCCAAGTCGCCGAAGCATCGCGCCGAGTAACAGCGGCGGACCCGCAGCAAGCGGACCGATCCTGCGTGGGTACTGCAGGCGTGATGGCGAGTGAGAGGAGGACGATGAGCAGCGATCCGAGGACGCGGTACGCCGAGCCCGAGCAGCAAAAGCCGCAGGAACAGCAGCACCCCGGCCACAGCGGCGCGATGGATCCGGAGCCGGACTACGGCGAGACGTCATACCGCGGGAGCGGGAAGCTGACCGGGAAACGAGCGTTGATCACCGGCGGGGACTCCGGCATCGGTCGGGCAGTGGCGCTCGCGTTCGCCCGCGAGGGCGCCGACGTGATGATCTCGCACCTCGAAGCCGAAGAGACCGACGCGCGGGAGACGTGCCGCCTGGTGCGGGACGCCGGGCAGACCGCTGCGTCCCTGGCCGGCGACATTCAGGACGAGCAGCACTGCCGGCAGCTCGTTGAGCAGTGCGTGGAAGAGCTCGGCGGGCTGGACATCCTGGTCAACAACGCGGCGTACCAGATGTCGCAGGACGGGATCGCGGACATCACCACCGAACAGTTCGACCGGGTCCTGAAGACCAATGTCTACGCGATGTTCTGGTTGTGCAAGGCCGCACTCTCCCATCTGAAGCCCGGCTCGGCGATCATCAACACCACCTCGATCCAGGCGTACGAGCCGTCGCCCAACCTGCTCGACTATGCGACCAGCAAGGCGGCGATTCTCAACTTCACCAAGGGCCTCGCCCAAGAGCTCGGCCCCCGAGGCATCCGCGTGAACGCCGTTGCCCCCGGCCCCATCTGGACGCCGCTGATCCCGGCCACCATGCCCGCGGACAAAGTGGGCGAGTTCGGCGCCGACACTCCGCTCGGCCGCGCCGGCCAGCCCGCCGAACTCGCACCGGCGTACGTCTTCCTCGCCTCCGACGACTCCACCTACATCACCGGCGAACGCATCGGCGCCACCGGCGGCCGGCCGCTCCCGTAGCCGATGACCATGTACAAACGCGACGAAGAGGACTCCGGCGAGCGCCTCGACCGGCACTGGGCCGAACTGCTCCAGGAGCTACGGCTGGCCCAGACCGGTACGCAGATCCTGTTCGCGTTCCTGCTCAGCATCGCCTTCCAGAACGCGTTCCACTCGGCGGACGACTTCACCCACATCGTGTACGCCGTCACGCTGATCGCGTCCGCGCTGGCCGTCGCGATGCTCCTCGCTCCGGTCGCCGTGCACCGAATGCTCTACCAGCAAGGCCTCCGCGACCAACTGATCCGAATCAGCGACCGCCTGGCGCGCGGGGGCCTGGTGTTCCTCGTCGCAGCCATCTGCGGCGGGGTCCTGATCGCCTTGGATGTCGTCCTCTCCCGGACCCTCTCCATCATCGTCGTCGCCGTCGTACTCACCTCGTTCGTGATCCTCTGGCTGGCCATCCCCGCGGCCATCCGCCACCGTTACCGCCACGATCCCGAGACGTGAGTCGGCCCCGCCGCTTCGGTGCTGAACGGCGGGGCCTCGGCGAGCGGTCAGCCCGGGCGGACCGGCGCCGTGCCAGACAGGTTCCTGACCAAAACCAGATACCGGACGGCGCCTCACCCGCTGAGGGTGAGGCGACGTCGTGGTGGATCAGCGGTCGGCTTCGCTCTCGACCTTCTTCTTGAGCTCGTCCTTGCTCAGCCCCGACGTACCGGAGATGTCCGCGTTGGCGGCCTGCTTCGCCAGCTGCTCGCGGCTCATGTCGCCGGGCTGCTCGCCGAGGTGCTGCTTGCGGCTCGCGGCGAACGCCTCGCCAAGCTGGGTACGCCGTTCGTCGGACAGGTTCGACCGCATGCCCGGGAGGACCTTGGTCTCCTCCTCCTCGACGTGGTGCGAGACGGCGTCGATGAGGTTCTGCAGAGCGGTGTCGAAGTCCGGCGAGGCGGGATCGGTCGCGGCAAGCTTCGCCAGCAGCTGGTCGGCCTCGATGTGCTCCTGCTGGCTGTGCGAAACCTCCTCATTCTCGCCCGACCTGCGCCGTCCGTCAGCGCTTCCGGGAGCGAGTCGACTTCTTGGCGCTGACCTTCTTCGCCGTCGACTTTGCCTTGGCCTTCACCGTGCCTTTGAGGTCCTGCACGGTCGAGTAGGTGCCGAACAGCTCGGGATCGGGCGCCGGCGCCGTACCGGGTCCGCCCAGCGGTTCGGGGTCGAGCAGGTACTCCAGGGCGTCGTCGCCCTCGGTCCAGCCGCCCTTCGGACCGTCGGTCCCGTCCGACAAGCCCCAGATCGTCCGGTTGTGGGTCTGGTCCTCCTCGTCGAAGAAGGCGTCCGGGACGATCGGCGTCTCCAGGCCGTCCGCCTCCAGCTCCTCGATCGCCTTCAGCCACTGCTTCTGGTGCACGGTGTCCCGGGCGAGGTTGAACTGCAGCATCGCCTTCACGCCCGGGTCATCGGTCATGTTGTAGAGCCGCGCCGTCTGCAGCCGCCCCTGCGCCTCCGCGGCCGCATTCGCCCGGAAGTCGGCCAGCAGATTGCCACTGGCAACGATGTAGCCGCCGTTCCACGGCACGCCCTGACAGTTCGCGGGCAACGCGCCACCACCGGCGATGATTGCCTGCTGCGGATCCATCCCACCCAGTACTGCGGCCATCACCGGATCCTCCACAGCATCCGCGGTGGCAGTCGCCGGCGCACCCTCCAGCAGTCGGGCAACCATCGTCGCGAGCATCTCGATATGACCGATCTCCTCGGTCTGCAACCGCTTGGTGTGTCGAAACATCCCCAGCTCCCTCGTCCACTGCGCCACGCCGACGAATGACGTGCACGCCTGGCCGGCGCGGTTCCCACCGGGACCGCGAATATCCATGGGAAAGGTCTCGCATCAAGCGTCAGTAGCGCGCGGCCGCTTCTGCTGATGGCGGGCTACGCGAGCTCGGGTGCCGCAGGGAGGACCGCACCAGGCCTGGTTCGGGCGGCGGCGGAAGAAGAGTTGGCCGCAGCCCGGGGCGTCGCACAGGGCGAGGACGTCTGACGTCAACGCATCGCGGACTTCGCCGGCGAGGCGGGCCAGCAGCAGCGCGAAGGGACTGGGCGAACCGAGCGTGCGGGTCTCGATCACACCGCGAGTTGCTCCGAGGGCTTCGATCACCGGCACCGAGGCAATGGCTTCGTTGACCAGCTCCGCATCCGCGGCGCTCCAGAGGCCGTGCCCGGTCGCGGCGCGGAGCAGCCGTAAGGCGGGGTCCCGCAGCGCGAGGAACGCCTCGACATCGGCCTGAACCACGCGTCGGGGGCGCGGCGCCGGCAGCGTGGCCGCGTCGAGCCAGGACTCCAGGTCGGCGCAGGAGTGGATCAGCTCGAGCTCGGTCCAGCCCCGGCGAATCACCGTGTTGGCGAAGTCGAGCGCCGGGTGACCCTCGAGCCAGACCCACGACGGCGTCTCGGCCACCAGGTCATCGTACCCCGACACGCTAACGCTTTCCTATCTAAAAACCGTTAGTTAGCGTGAAGGTCATGAGGCTGCGAACCCTGACGCTGTGTGCCGTGCAGTTCGTCGACGTGATGGGAGTGACCGTCGTGGTCGCCGCGCTGCCCCGGATGCTCGCGTCGGTGCACGGCTCGGCCACGGACGCGGGACTCCTGGTTCCGGCGTACGCCGTCGGCTTCGGCGGGCTGCTCCTGCTCGCGGCCCGGCTGGGAGACCGGCTCGGACCGCGGCGCATCGTGCTCGCCGGACTCGCGCTCTACGCCATTGGCTCCGTCTTGTGCGCGTCAGCGCAAGCCCCTGCCGCACTTCTCGTCGGTCGGTTCCTGCAAGGCGTTGGGGCGGCGGCATCGGTACCGAACGCTCTTGTGCTGCTGATCGCGTCCGCTCCACGCAGAGAACGTGCTCTCAGTGCGTGGAACGCCACCGGCGGACTCGCAGGCGCGGCCGGACTGCTCGTCGGAGGCCTGGTCACGTCGAGTCTCGGGTGGCGGGTCATCTTCTGGGCCGGACTCGCCGCGGTCGTCGTACTCGCGCTCGCCATCATCCGCGTCACACCCGCTGACGGAGAGCCAACGACCGAGCGCGACCACCTCAACCTCCCGTCCGTCGGCCTCCAGACCGTCACCGTCGCCGCTCTCGTCGCAGCCGCCAACGCGACGACACATTCGTGGCGGATCACCGCGGCACTGCTCGCGGTGGTCGCAATCCTCGTCCCGCCGCTCCTGATCCGCGAACGCCGCACCACGAGCCAACTCGTGCCGACGAGGACCAGGCGTCGACCGGGGGTCCTTGCCGGGGTCGCCGGCTCGTTCGGAGTCACGGCGACGACGAGCCCGCTGGTCATCCTCACGACGCTGTACTTCCAGGACAGCGAGGGATTCAGCCCGGCCGGCGCAGGGCTGATGATCCTGCCCTTCAGCTTTGCCGTCGTGGTGGGGGCCGCAGTCGCTACTCGCCTGCTGAGAGTCGCTACGCCGCTGACGATCCTGCTGTCCGGCCTGGGCATGATCGGACTGGCCGGCCTCCTCGCTGCACGGCAGCCCAGCCTCGTCGTCGTCAGCCTGGTGATGGCCGGCGCCGGCAACGGCGTCGGCGCGGTGGCCGCCTACGCCCTCGGCACGGCGGTCCCGCCCGAAGAGCAAGGAACCGTCACCGGCCTCCTCAACACCGCCGCCCAACTGGGCACGGCGATCATGGTCGCCACCGCGATCGGCGTCGCCACCGCAACCGGCAACCCCCTCAACCACCGCGCCGGCTGGCTCACCGTCGCCGCCACGGCCGCCCTGACCTGCATCGCCTGCCTCTGGCTCCACCGCCGTACTCTCGAAGGGCGTCGTGGCCGGCAGGTCAGCGGCTCGACGCGTACGGCCGCGGTGATGCGCGCGCAGGAAGGAGGAACGCCATGACTGCTGAAATCCGTCCCGGTACCGACGTCGTGGTGCCGAACGACGAGCTTCGGGCGATCGCGGTACAGGTCGTGATCCTGGCGGCTGGTCTGGGCAGCCGCCTCGGGAGATCTCTGCCGAAACCGCTTACTTGTCTCCGGGACGGGCGGACGATCCTGCAACGGCAGTTGGACTGCCTCCGCGACGCATTCGGCGACGACGTCGACGTCACCCTGGTGGTCGGCCATCAGGCCGGCCTGGTGATGCCGGCCGCTCCGGGCACGAAGTTCGTCCAGAACCCCGAGTACCGACAGACGAACACAGCGAAGAGCCTCCTCCTTGGACTGCGCGCCTCGGCACCTGGCGGCGTGCTCTGGCTCAACGGAGACGTGGTCTTCCATCCACGACTGCTCGACCTCGTCGTACCCGCGGTACAGGCCGACCGGAGTTTCGTCTGCGTGAACACGGCCGCCGTCGCCGAGGAGGAGATCAAGTACACCGTCGACGCGGACGGCCACATCGTTCAACTGTCCAAGACCGTTCAGGGCGGCCTCGGCGAAGCCATCGGCATCAACTACGTCGCCGCAGCCGACAAGCCGGTGCTGATCGCGCACCTGGCCGCGTGTGCGGACGACGACTACTTCGAGCGCGGTATCGAGACGGCGATCGAGCACGCCGCGCTCGAGGTGCTCCCGCTCGACATCTCGGCGTACCCCGCGGTCGAGGTCGACTTCGAGTCCGACCTGGCCCGCGCCAACGCGCTGTGTTCCGGAAGCGCGGACCATGCCTAGGGCTCGGAACGGCTGGCGTGGTAGGCGGCCAGGACCGGTGGGAGGCCGTCGGTCATCATCTTGCGCCGGACGTTGCCCAGCAGTTTGGACATCGCGAATCCGCCGGCGCCGGTGAAGCCGGTGTGTTCCCAGGTGAACCTGGTCCCGCCGGCGGTCTCCTCGAGCAGGTACGTCACGTCGGTGACGTCGTCGCTGTCCTTGTCGCCACGCCAGGTGTAGCGCATCGACCGGGGCGCGTCGACGGCGACGACCTCGCAGTACACGATGCCGGCCCAGCCGATGGTCGGCTTGCCGATGAACTGGAACTTGGTCCCGGGAACAGCTGCGAATCCTTCCGGCCGGCCCCCCTGCCCGGTCGTGGTCCACTGCGCGACGTACTCCGGATCCGTCAGGACGGTCCAGACCTCTCCGATCGGATACGGGTACTCGCGGACGACGGTGTACTGACTCATCTCTCCTCCAGGTGCGACTGACTCGAAGCGTAGCCTACCTAACGTTAGGTAGATCAGCCTACCGTGCGTTAGGCTACTCGCATGAAAGTCGATCTCGCCGGCCACGTACGCCGCTCCGGACCGGGCACCCGCGCCGCGATCCAGCGCGTCGCCCTGGAGCTGTTCACCAGAAAGGGGTATGAGGCAACCACCCTGCGGGAGATCGCCGACGAGCTGGGCATCCAGAAGCCGTCGCTCTACTACCACTTCAAAGGCAAGGCGGACATCCTGCAGGCGCTGTTCGACGAGCGCGGAGACGAGGCCGAGGAGTTGCTCGCGTGGATCGAGGAGCAGCCGCAGCGCCCGGAGCTGGTCAGGACCGCCGTGCTGCGCTGGGTGGAGACGTTCTCCGCCGAGAAGCTCCGCGGCATCCGCTTCCTGGCCGCCAACCCGCTGATCACCCATTCGTTGGAGGGTGGCGCCAACGATCGGATCGGCTCGACCCTGGAGCGGCTCGTGAACGTGCTGGCCGGCCTCCTGCCCGACCAGAGCCCGTCCAACGTACTGCAGCTGCGGATGGCGCTACTGAGCATCAACGCCGCCGTTCACGCATCCGCTGCTACATCTTTCACCGACGAGGAGATCCTCATCGCCGCCCGCGCAAACGCCGTCGCCACCCTGGATGCACTCTTGCCCCTCCACACCACCACCCGACGTCGGCGGTAGCTGGCGGTGGTCAGTCGTGTTTGACGGCTCGCGTGGAGTTCCAGAGGACGCCTCGGTTGAGGCGGTTCGGGTACTGCTCCAGTACTGCGTTGTAGAGCTCGAGAGCGGTGTTCGTCCGGGATTCGGCGGCGGCGAAGGCTTGGAGGTAACGCCGGGTTTCGTCGATGTAGCGGGGATCGTCGGAGGCGCCGGCCTGGCGATGACCGGACACGACGGCGGTCGGCTGCAAACCGTCGAGTACGTCGAGCGCGGCCAGCCAATGGTCGATGCCTCCGGCAACCGACTCCGACATGTAAAGGTGGACCTCGTCGTAGACGGCGTCACCGGCGACCACCAGGCCGATCGACGGGACGTGCAACGCCGTGGTGCCATCGGTGTCGGTGTGGCCCAGGTCGATCGCGACCAACTGCTCACCTTCCAGCGTGATCGTGCCGTCCTTCAGCGGTTCGGCGACCACGAACCGGTCGGCCAACTGCCCGGGGAAGCGTTCGCGCCAGAATCCGTCCAGCCACGCCGGGCTGACATTCAGCTGCATCCCGTCGACGACCGCCGGGGTCGCGACCAGCTTGGCGTCCGGGAACCGGTCGAGAACCGGCCCGGCGCCGAACCAGTGATCGCCGTGCCCGTGCGTGACGAAGATCGTGGTCAGGTTCTTGCCACTCGCCGCGACCCAGCCGGCCAGATCCGCGCCCTCGGCCTGGGTCATCAGCGGGTCGACCAGGACCGCGTCGCGTTCGCCGGAGATCAGCGTCGCCGCCGTCGGCGACCACATCCGCCGTAACTCGCCGGGTGGGAGATCGTCGGAAACGGCCGGCTTGGACGGCGCGACGTACGTCGAGTAGTTCAGCATCTCGAGCTCCTGGGAGAGTCTGGGTGGCCAGAGTGGCCACGCAGACAGCGTCGAGCTCTGCGGTGCGGCGAGGAAGGCCGCGACTTCCTGGGTGCGCCGCACCCAGGAAGATCAGGACGACGCGAGCCGGGCCAGCGCTTCGGCGTCCGGACTGCCCGGTTCCGCCGTACCGACGAGCAGTTGCAGGCCGGGCGCGGCACGGACGTCAAAGGTCTGGTAGGTCAGCTCGACGCGGCCGATCGCAGGGAGGTTGAAGATCTTGTACGCCCGGCTCAATCCGCGCGCGGTCTGGTCCTCCCACAGTGCGCGGAACTCCGGCGACTTCGCGACCAGGTCCGCCACCAGCACCGCGATCTCGGGATCATCCGGATAGGACGCCGCGTTGAAGCGTACGGCGTACACCGCCCGCCGGACGACGGTCTCCCAGTCGCCGAGGATCACGCGGGCCTGCGGATGCTCGAACATGATCCGCAGCATGTTGGTCATCCCGAACGGCGCGAGCAGGCCTTGGGCGACCCGGTTCGTGGCGAGGATCTCGTACGCCGGATTCAGCACGTACGCCGCCGCCGTCGGGAAGCTGTCCAGGAGCTGGAGCAGAGCAGGGTGCACCTGGTCGCGGGCCGACCCCAGTCGCGGTGTTGGCGCGAGACCGGCGAGCCTGAACAGGTGACCGCGCGCATCGGCGTCCAGCCGCAACGCGTGCGCGATCCCGTTCAGCACCGAGGCCGACGGGTTCCGTTCGCGACCCTGCTCGAGTCGCGTGTAGTAGTCCGCGCTCACGACCGCCAGAACAGCGACCTCTTCCCGACGCAGACCCATCACCCGGCGACACCACCGGCCGGCAGACCGACCACCGCCGGTTCCACCCGAGCCCGCTGAGCCCGCAGAAACGACCCCAGCTCACCAGCCCCGCCATGCATAGCAGTCAGCGTACGCCGCCGCTTCACCCTCGCTGTTTGAGCTCAGGAGATTGGTTGTGCTTGGTAGCCGGCCACGGCTCGAGTTACGCGGGCGATGCCGGGCGAGTCGAGGTGCGCTCCGGCAACGAAGTATCCCGGTTGCACGAGTTGCTCGAGGAGAGCAGCCCGTGCGAGGCGCGCCTGCGACTGGTCGCCGTCGAACTCCCAGGTCACCCACGGCTGCTCGAACTGGAGCGAGGGAACGTGCACTGTGTCACCCCAGACCAGAAGATGACCGGCGTTGCTCCGGACGTCATAGATGGTGTGACCGGGCGTATGACCTGGCGTGGGGACGGCCGTGACCCAGTCAGTGATCGCAGCCGGTCCAGTGATCGGTACGACGCGGTCGCGGAGCGGCTCGAGCCGGTCCGTGAACACCGAGGCGTCACCCGCACCGATCCACACCCGCTCGAGACTGGGGAACGCCTCTGAACCGTCCGGCGCGATCAGGCCGCCGACGTGGTCCACGTGCCGGTGGGTAATGGCCACATCGGTGACCTCACCGCGATCGAGCCCGGCTTCGTCGAACGCGTCGTAGATCGATCCCATCGTGTCGTGGTAGGCGTTGGACGCACCGGTGTCGACAAGCACCGACCGCGTCCCGTCGCCGATAAAGAACGCATTCACCGACAACCGCAAGTTGCCATCGGCAAGTGGCACCCCCGAGGGCACTTCGTCGAGCGCGCGCCCATTCTCGCCACGCAGCCGCGTCGGCGGCATGTCGACGTACCCATCCCGCAACGACACCACATGCAGCTCCCCGAACTCGAACCGAGCATGAAGCCGCCCACCCGACCTGAACCGCATAAGACCTCCGCTATCCCTCAAACTCTCCCAGACACGGAGCTCACGGAAGTCGTGTCCTGCTTGACGTAGGTGACATCGAAGTCGCTTCGCCAGGACTCGCCGTCCTCGGCGTGCTCCCAACGCGCTTCGATGCGACCTCTGGTTGCATCGACGATCGCGACGAAACGCTGATGAAATCCGTCAGCGGCTTGGCCTTGCATCGTCCAGCGGTCACCCTCGAAAGCCATCTGGTAGACGCGGCAGACTGCGCGGGCGTCCGAGTACAGCATGGTGAACGAGCCGCTGTGCTCGTCATACCCGATCGCGGCATCGATCGGCAGCGGCGAGTTCTGCTGCCACTCGGGTGCGATGTCGGTCGGCGGGTCGACGTGCATCGTCAGGTAGCCGTGACTCTGATGCCAACCGAAAGTCGCCCTCGACTCACCCATCGGGCGATCGCCGATGGACGCATGCATGTCCCAGGTGCCGACGAGGACGTCCAGACGTTGTAGGGCCTTGTTCATGGTGCGCGACTCCATCTGTTGTAGCTGCAATAAAGTCACGCTAGAATCCGACTCTGGTCCCGGTGAAGGTCCAGTTTTCCGGCGTCGGCCAGGACCAGTTCTGGCTCGCGCCGTTCCGGCCACAGTCGAGGCGGGTCAGAGGCGGATCAGGTCGGCGACCTGCTCGGGGAGGCCGGGGGACGTCGTGATGTGGCCCATTCCGGGGACGACGTGGAGTACTGCGCCTGGAATCGCGGCCGCCAGGGCCTCCGCGTGAGCGAGTGGGTAGACCGGATCCTGGTCTCCGTGCACGATCGAGGTCGGTGCGGTGATCGAGGACAGCGGGGCCCGCAGGTCAGGGGCGTCCATCCACACCGCTCGGCCGTGGTTGGCCGCGGCCGCCGGGTCGGTCGCCCGCGAGAGCGCCAGCTCCAGCATCGCCCTGGCCGCCGGCTCGTCGAACGGCCGAACCGGCCCGTTGAAGATCCTGAACAAGGCCAGGTCGGTCTCCACACCCGGCGGCAGCCCGGCGGCCAGATGCGCGAGAAACGCGGATGACGGCGGGGGCAGATCATCCGGGTCGGCGGGCTCCCCCGCCTGCGCCCGCGCCCACGCCGTACTCGGATCATGACCCATCGGTGAGGTGGACATCAGCGTCAACGACCGGACCCGGTCCGGCGCATGCACCCCCAGCCACTGCGCGATCATGCCGCCGAGGGAAGTGCCGGCCACATGGGCGGATCTCAGTCCATAACCGTCCAGCACAGCCAGACAGTCGCGAGCCAGGTCCGGGATCGTGTACGGGTGCGCATCGAAGTCGACCACGCTGGACCGCCCGGTGTCTCGATGATCGAACCGGATCACCTGAACCCCACGCTGCACCAGCCGATCGACCAGCGCGTCAGGACAAAGGACTCCCTGAGCAGCCGACCCCATCACCATCAGCACCGCAGGCCGAGCCGGATCTCCGATTCGTTCCGTCCAGATCCGCAGCGGCCCGGAGTCCACGAATAGCTCGTCAGCACCCACCATGCCGGGCACTGTAATGGCTACCGACCACCGAGCGCCGACATTTTCCAACTGCTCAGTACTCCGGGACCTCGGTCTTGCCTTCGGCTACTTCTTTCATTTCGTCGGAGAGGGGCTTCTCCTGGACGACGAGAGCGAGGACGAGGGAAAGCGCCATGAAGGGGACGGTCCACCAGAACACGGTCCGGAAGGCGTCGACCTGGGTTGTGGTCGTCAGCCGGGCAGTCAGGATCGCGCCGAAGAGGGCTGCGCCGAAGGCTCCTCCGATGGACTTGAAGAAGTTGAGTGTTCCGGTGGCGACACCCAGGTCGCGGTGAGCGGCGGCGTTCTGCCCGGCGAGCAGCGATACCTGGACGAACAGGCCGATGCCCGCACCCGCGATCACCAGCGGAACGATGAGCGCGATCGCCGAAGTCTGTCCGTCGACCCGGCTGATCACCCACATCGCACCTCCGGTCAGTACGGCGCCGATGATCGGATAAGGCTTGTAGCGCCCGTTGCGCGCGATCAGCGGACCGGCGACCGCGGTGGCCGCGACCAGGCCGAGCAGCATCGGAATGACGTACAGGCCTGCCGTGAAGGCAGTCTTGTGCTGGACGGTCTGCAGGAACAACGGCACGTACAGCATCGCCACGAACAGCACGAGGGTGGCGATCAGGAACTGTACGGCGGCGATGTTGAAAACACTGCTCCGGAACAGGTGCAGCGGAGTGATCGGTTCGGCCGCGCGATGTTCGACCACCAGGTAGGCGATCAGGGTCAGGACGCTGCCGCCGATCAGCCCCAGGATGAGCGGCGAGCTCCACGCATGCCGCGTCCCACCCCACGTGGTGAACAGCATCACGCCAGTGGTGAAGACGGTCGCCAGGAGGCCGCCCCACACGTCGACCCGGCCGGTCGGCCGCGCCGATCGCGGTAGGTGCAGCCGGGTGGCGACGATGCCCAAAGCAACGATACCGATCGGGATGTGGAGGTAGAAGATCCAGCGCCAGGACAGCTCGTCGGAGAACAGGCCGCCCAGGAAGGGCCCGGCAATCAGGGCGAGCGTGGCGACAATGCCCAGCAGGGCTTGGTACTTCGACCGCTGCCGCGGCGGGATCAGGTCGCCGATGATTGCCATCACCAACGAGTTGAGTCCACCGCCACCGACGCCCTGCAGTCCCCGGAACAACACCAGCCAGAGCAAGCTGTGCGCCGTACCGCAGAGCACCGATCCGGCCAGGAAGACCACGATCGAGAACTGGAAGATCCGTTTCCGGCCGTACATGTCGCCGAGCTTGCCGAAGATCAGCGTGGTCACCGCGCTCGTCAGCAGGTACGACGTCGCGATCCACGAGGCGCCGGCCAGGTCGCCGAGATCGCGGCCGATGCTCGGCAGCGCGGTCGCGACGATCGTCTGGTCCAGGTTCGAGATGAACAGCACCAGCATCAACGGGACCATCAGCACGACCAGCCCGCGCGCTGCCGGCGCGCGGCGTTGGGTCACTTCGGGCAACGACATCGACTCACCTCCAGATAGGTAACTTCCATTCGAAGGTAAGTCACTTACCTTTTATAGTCAAGCGCGAGATAGCCTTGCACCGCGAAAGGTGAACGAGTGTAGGATGGCCGGATGGGTGACCTGGCGGCGCTGCCGCTGCGTGAGCGCAAGAAGGCGCTGAACCGGGCCGCGATCGTGGCCGCGGCCGAGCGGTTGTTCGAGGAGCGCGGGTTCGACAACGTCACGGTGGCGGAGATCGCCGATGCGGCGAACGTGTCGGTCAAGACACTGTTCGTCTACTTCCGGTCCAAGGAAGACCTGGTTTTCACCGACACCTGGCTGATCGACGCGCTGCTCAGCGCGCTGACGGAGCGCGCGCCCGGGACGAGTGCGGCCGAGGCCGTCACCGGCGTACTCAAAGATGCCCTGGCAGATGACACCGACGGTCGCGGCATCGAGGGCTTTCACCGTGGGTACGGCGAGTCCGAAGCCCTGCGGTCCGGTCTGCTGCGCATGTGGGTCGACTACGAGGACAAGATCACCAAAGCGCTGGCCGCGTACGACGGCGCCGATCCCACTCCCACCCACCGCCTGCACGCCATCCAACTGGTCGGCATCGTCCGCTCTCTCACCTGCCCCGAGACCCGGCAGCTGGTCAACGGACTCCCCCAGGACGCCGCCCGCACCGCACTCGAACGCTGGCTCCGCGAAGCAACCCCCCAGATCCCCGACCCACACCCCATCGGCAACAAGGCCGCTTCGCGACGACGCTGATCATCACGAGTCAGGCCGACCGATACTCGCGGCCAGGTCTTCGTCAGCAGGTCATGCAGAAGTGGAGTCGCCGCGCAGCCGGTTGTGGCCGTCGTCGTTTTGCAGCTCCCGCAGCACGGACAAGTTGCCCTGGACAGGCAGGTGACCTTCGCCGAGGCCGGCCAGCCCGTAGTGCTGGAGGAACGCGACCATGCCGTGCTCGAGGTGATCTCCGAGCCGGGCCAGCCGGCGCGCGAGTTGCACGTCACGCGACGTACCTCGCTGCGGATGATCGATCTGCTCGAGCGCGGCCATCAACTGCCCGCAGGTGGCGTGCGCGCCCAGGGGCGGCCGGCCGGCCCGGACGTTGGTAATGAGTGCGAGCGCGAACGCATCAGGGGTGATGGTCCGGCTCCACTGCAGATCCTCGATGGCGACACCGACGACGCTGCCGGCCAGGTCGGCGGCGAGGAAGCGCATCAGCGCGACGGTCGGCCCGTTCCACCAGGCGATCTGCCAGGCTCTCGCCGGGTCGGAGTGGCTGGGGTTCCAGCGTGAACCGACGGGTACGCCGGAGGCGACGGTCAGCTGGTGGGCGAATCGGGTGAGTAAGCGTCCGTCGCGACGGAGATGGTCGAGACGGTAAGGCGTGGTGCTCATGGCGGAGGTCCAACCAGAAATCCGCGAGCCAGGCAAGGCCACATGTTGGACCTCGTGCTCGCGGTGCCTCGAACGCTACGCGCCCGGTGGACGGTTTGTCGAGAACCGCGGTCGCACTCACACCTTCGGCCCGGACCGCGTTCTATCCGTGAAGCCCACCACCAGACAGGACCAGACTGATGATGCGCACCATTGAACCCAAAATGCTGTACTTCGGCACGCCAGTGGTGCTGATCAGCTCGCTGAACGACGACGGCACCACCAACGCGGCACCGATGTCGTCCGCGTGGTGGGTCGGACGGACCGCCATGCTCGGGATGAGCGTGAACTCGCAGACCGTCCACAACCTCACCGAGCGACCGCTGTGCGTGCTGAACCTGGTAGACCTCCCGATGGTCGATGCCATCGATCGGCTCGCACTGCTCACGGGCCGACGCGACGTTCCGGGGTACAAGAAGGCGCGTAGCTACCGGTACGAGCCGGACAAGTTCGCGGCCGCCGGTCTCACGCCCGTACAACTCACTCCGGACGGACCCCTGGCCGTTGCCGAGAGCCCGGTACAGATGGAGGCCGAGGTACGCGCGATCCACTCCATCGACTCGGCCGACGCCGGGCTGCGGGCCATGGAGGCCGCCGTACTGGCGACGCACGTCGACGAGAAGCTGCTCCTGCCCGGCCACAAGCACCACTTCGACCCGCTGGCCTGGGACCCGCTGATCATGAAGTTCACCGAGTACTTCGCCGGCGGAACGAACGCGCGGCCGTCCTCGCTCGCCGCGGGCTGGGGGATGCCGGCACTCACGCACTAGCCGGTGAGGCTGCGGACCAGGTGGTTGACGAGTAGGGCGGCGCGGGCTGGGTCGTCGGCGAGCGGGCCCAGCGCGTCGTAGGTGGGGAACGAGGTCACGGCGATGACGCCGGCGAGTACGTCTGCCTGGTCGAAGGGTGGTTCTGTCGTGAGGCGCCGTACGAGGTGCCGCAGCTGATTGCCGCGCCATTCTTCGCGTTGGGTCAGGATGGACGCGACCTCGAGGTCGGCGCCGGCCAGGCCGAACAGGGGCCGGAGGAGTTGGCGCTCCGAGTGCCAGAACAGGCAGGTCCGCCGCACGATCAGCGCGCACGCCTCGCCGGCGCTCAGATCCTGTGTGTCGGTCAGGAGCTGGTCCATGCCGGCACGGTCGGTGAGGTCGGCCAGCACCCCGTCGAGCAGCCCGCGCTTGGAGTGGAACTGGTTGTAGACGGTCACGCGGGTCACCTCGGCCCGGTTGGCGACAGCCTCGACGGTGAAGCGCTGCCACTGTTGCGTGGCCAGAAGTTCCCGGGCGGCATCGATGATGCCGCGGCGGGTTGCCGCGATCGCAGCGGCACGTCGGCCGGCTGTACTCAACTACTGATCCTCCTTGACACCGTGTACAGCGACTCACTATACAGGATGTAAAGCGACTGGAGGAGTCGAGGATGTCTCACAGAGGACTGCTGCTCGAGTTCGGCGGCCTGCCCGGTACCGGTAAGTCGACACTCGCCCGCCGGCTTGCCGCTGACACCAAGGCGGTCTGGCTGCGCATCGACGAGATCGAAGGTGCCATGCGCCGCAACGGGCTGACTCCCGAGCAGACCGGCATCGCCGCGTACAGCGTGGCCCACGACGTCGCCGCGAATCAGCTCCGGCGCGGCCTGACCGTAATCGCGGACGCCGTCAACCCGGTCACCGAGGCCCGCAACGGCTGGCGAGACCTGGCGACGGCCGTCGGCGCCGACCACGTGGTCATCGAAACGGTCTGTCCAGACACCACCGAGCACCGCCACCGCGTGGAGACCCGAGCCAGCGATCTTCCCGGCTGGACCTATCCCTCGTGGCCACAGGTGCACCAAACGATGACTGAGTACGAACCGCGCACCGACGCTCGCCTCGTCCTCGACACCACCCGCCCGGTCGACGTGTCCTATCAGGAACTAACCACCGCATTGAGCTGACATGTGCGCCGCCGCGGACACCGTCGGCGACGGTGTCCGCGGCGTGTGGGTCACGTGCTGATCTTGAACTTTGGTGAGGTTGCCAGTTCGGCCAGTTGGTGGGGCGTGAAGACCGGTTGCGTCAGTGGTGACAGCTCCGGGTTGTCGGACTTCTTGGTTTGCGCGACGTACACGACGGTGCCGTCGTCGTAGCGGTACGCGGCCCACTGGTCGTAGCTGCCGCGCCCGTTGGTGGTGAGTACGCCGACCTTCTTGCCGCCGACGTTCGTGATGGTGCAAGCACCGGTCCCGCCCCAGAACCTCTTCGCCAGCGTGCACGGGTCCGTCGCCTTTTTCCCGTCGGGCGTGGTCGACTGCACCAGCAACTGGCCGACCTGGTCGTCCTTCTGTACTGGGATAGTGGCCATGTACTCCCAGTAGT
The DNA here is from genome assembly GCF_040638345.1 of Kribbella sp. NPDC026611. Taxonomy (NCBI): domain Bacteria; kingdom Bacillati; phylum Actinomycetota; class Actinomycetes; order Propionibacteriales; family Kribbellaceae; genus Kribbella; species Kribbella sp. NPDC026611. The sequence goes on along the minus strand of NZ_JBEZYC010000006.1, from coordinate 411,365 downwards.
CCCGCTCCCCGTCATTGGACGCGTACTGGCTTTGTGGCCACCTCATCGGGCGACCGTCCGAGTACTTCAGGTCCGGCGCGCTGAACCCCGGCGGCAATGACGAGCTCAGGTCGCCCATCAGCGTCACCGCCCGAGTGGCGCGCGGACCCGCGGTCGCCGTACGGTCCACCTGGCCCTCCGGCCACGGGTCATTGGACTTCCGCGTCGTCGGAGCCACGGTGGAGGACACCGGCGGCACACTGGCGGACGGCTTCCCCGTCGCCACTGGCTGCGACGTACCGGCCACCATCTGGCCCACCGACCGGCTGCCGCTGTAGTTCGCGATCAGTGTGGGAACGGTCGCGGCCCCAACCGCCAACGTCACGGCAGCGACTCCCGCCCAGGCCGCCCTGCGCCGTTTCTGCGCCCGGCGGCCCTGCTCGAGAGCGCGCGCAGGATCCATCGACGACGGCGGGCTGCTGCGCACCATCACGTCGTGCAATGCCTCGTTGAGATCCTCTTCGTTCATCGAACCCTCTCCTCTTCCAGCACACCGCGCAGCGTTGTCAGCCCACGCGCGGCCTGACTCTTGACAGTTCCGGTAGAGCAATCGAGCAGCGCGGCCGTCTGCTCGACGGACTGGTCCTCCCAGTACCGCAGGATCAGTACGGCGCGTTGCCTCGGCGGCACCTTCGCGAGTGCCTCCAGCAGTACGAGCCGTTGGTCGGCCTGGCCGCCCGACGACACCGCCCCCTCGGGCGGCGGAGACCCCACCGACTCGAAGCGGAACCACCCCCGGCGCCGCTCGGACAAGAACGTCCGTACGAGCGTCTGCCTGGTGTAGTTGTCCATCGCCTCGTGCCGCTGGATCCGACGCCACGCCAGGTAGATCTTCGTGAACGTCTGCTGGACCAGGTCCTCCGCACGATGCCAGTCGCCGCACAGCAGGTACGCCGTACCGCGCATGGCATCGGAACGCGCCGCAAAGTAGGCCTCGAACGCGGCGTCCCGATCAGTCATCTGCTCTCCGATCCTCGATCTCGGGGTTAGACACGCCGACGACCCAGAAGTTGGTTGCATGCCCCCGGACTCGGGTGCTGCCTGGTCGGGTTGGAGGACCGGTGCCTGGTTACCTCTGCCTTAACAAATGGAGATTGCAACGCGGCGGCGGAGTTGTAAGACCGGGTTAATAGGTCGGCGCATCCGGCGGGATTAGGTTCGCGAATGCTGATTCTTTTCCCCTGTGATGCACAAGGAGCATTCATGCAGATCCATCGTCGCCACCGCGCGATTCGCCGTTCCGTCATCGGACTGGTGGCCGCGTCGGCTGCCGTCACGGCGATCGCAGTCCAGGCGCGGGCCTCCACCTCTGCCACCACCGCGGTCGCATCGACCACGTCCGGGGTCCTGCCGCGGGCCAAGACGATCTTGCCGAGCGCGGTCAAGGTCGACCTGCACGACGAGTACGTACGGCTGCCGCTGCACAAGGGCGATTTCAAGGGCCAGACCGTGTGGTACGTGCTGACCGAGGCGTCGGACCAAGGTGCGGCGGAAGACCTCGGGCTGAACTACGCCCCCAAGCTGGCCAACGCGTCGATCGGCTGCGCCACCTGTGTCCAGGACGTCACCCTGAGCGGCGGCAAGGACAATGTCTTCGGCGAAGCGACGGTTCACTTCGCCGGTATCCCGGACTTCGGCCCGACCCGGGTCCTGACGGCCGGCCCGACCGGTTTCCCGCCAGCGAAGGTTGCGGCCGGGGCCGTCGGCGACGCGAAGTACAGCCCGTTCATCCGGATCGCCGGCTCCCAGACCGTCTACAACGCGCCGATCGTGGCCGTCGGCAACGGCCCGTTCGATGTCGAGCACCACACGAACACCGCCGACCGCGTCCTCGCCGTTCACCCGGCGGCCAAGAACACCAAGCCTGCGGAGTTCCACGGCGCGTCCGTCGATCTCTTGCTGGTCCGTGGATTCGACTCCGGCAAGCCGATTCTCTACATCTCCACCGACGCCAGCGACGAGGCGGCCGCCGTACTGGAGCGTTCGACGTACGTGCCCGCCCTGAACGCCACTGCCTTCGCGGGCGGCGACGACTTCCTGGGCAGCGTCCGCGAACGCATTTTCCCGTTCGTGAACGGTCAGACCGGAGCGAACAACCCGCAGGCGCAGGGCCTCGCCCACCTCATCCTGGACGGTCACGCCGCCGAGGATGCGTCGCTGAAGAACACCGCGCTGCTCGAGGCGTTGCGTGCGGGTGGCGACGCGCTGAACGTCCAGGGCGACTTCCCGACCCTGACCGAGAACAACCGCCGGTCCGCGTACAGCCCGCTGTGGGAGGCGCAGTTCATCGAGTGGACGCCGAAGGCGATCAAGGAGGGCCTCGACACTCGCCAGACCGACGAGTTCAAGATCCTCAAGCTGGCCGCTGAGCGGCCCGACCTCCTGACCGGGCCCGGGGGAAGCACGTTCGGCAGCGCCAAGGCTCTGATCGACTGCCCGGTCATCGGCTACCTGGCCACCGAACCGGACGAGGACCAGATCCAGCCGGCCCCCGGATCGCAGGTCGACTTCCCCGGCGCGTACTTCCAGGGCTGACAATCCGCGCGCGACCGCCATCCCCGTGGCGGTCGCGCGCCAATAACCTCCGGGCCTTTTCCAGGAAATCATTCGCATTTCGAGACAATGACCGTTCTGTGCAAAAAACTCGGTTATCTTCGGGACCATGTTCGGTGTGCGAGGCGAGACGGCCCATCTGGCGTGGTACCGGACCGGCGAGGCGGCGGCCGAGGTCGCGTTCCTGCACGGTTTCTCGGACTCGGCGCGGTGCTGGGAGCCGCTGCTCGGCGAGCTGCCGGGGATCCGGGCGCTCGCGATCGATGCCCGCGGGCACGGCGAGTCCGGCCTTCCGGACGAACCGATCCGGTACGCCGGGCATCGCGACGACGCCGCTCTCGTGCTGTCGAGCCAGCCCCGGGACGGCGGTGTCGTCGTGGTCGGTCATTCGATGGGCGCGATGGCGGCCGCCTATCTGGCCGCGTCGAGGCCGGAGCTGGTCCGTGCAGTTGTGCTCGAGGACCCGCCGCCCGGCGGCCGGCGCGAGCAACCGGCAGGTTCGTGGTCCGAGCCCCAATGGCTCGCGGACCTGCGAGCCCTCGATCTGCCGGCACGGATCGCGCGGGGTCGCTCCGCGGATCCCGGCTGGCCCGAGGACGAGCTCGAGCCCTGGGCCGTGTCGAAGGCGCAGGTCAACCCGCACCTGTTCGACCTGCCGTTCGAGGAGGCGGCGCCGCTGACCGACCTGCTGGCTGCGACAACGTGCCCGGTGCTACTGATCCACGGCGACACCGATCGCGGTTCACTGATCTCCCCCGACTACGCGGCCCGCTGCGCCGAAGCAGCGGCCGGCGACTTCCACGCAGTACACATCCCCGGAGCCGGCCACTCAATCCACCGCGACAACCGCCCCCAGTACGTCGCGGAACTCACCACGTTCCTCGACCACCACCGGTCTGCGTCACTGGGTGGCCAGGGCTAGGCGGGCGGCTACCGCGAGCAGGACGGCTCCGGTGACGCGTTCGATGCGGGACTTGATGGCGGGGCGTAGGAGCCAGCGGACGAGGCGGCTGATGGCTGCGACGTACAGGCTGAACCAGCTCAGGTACAGGGCGGCGAAGATTGCCGACAGGACGAGTGCCTCGGCCCTGGTCGAGCCGGCGTCGCCGGTCAGGAACTGCGGCAGGAAGGTGACGAAGAAGAGGGCGACCTTGGGGTTGAGGGCGTTCGCGAGGAAACCCTGCCGCACATAGGCTCGCGGCCGCCGTGGCGCCGTGGGGGTTTGCTCCTCCTGCGCGGCCCGTCGGGTGCGAGCCGCGGTGCGTAGCGTCTGCACTCCGAGCCAGAGCAGGTAAATGGCTCCAACGATCTTGAGTACGGCGAACGCCCTGGCCGACGCCAGCAGCAGCGCCGACAAGCCCAGAGCCGCCGCGCTCGCGTGGACCGTCAGACCGAGCGCGCCCCCGACCATCGTTAGCAGACCGCCTCGCCGCCCACCGGCCAGGGAGTTGCGGGTGATCAACGCTTGATCGGGTCCCGGAATCATGATCAGTACCAGGGCCGCGAGGACGAAAGTGGTCATTTCAGGGTCCTTTCCCTGTCTCCAGCCGGATGCTGCTGGATCAAGGATGTGCCCGCGCTGACCCATAGGTCTAATGTCAATTATCGAGCAGATTCATAGATTTGGTTGATGATTCGCTGATTCAGAAGCGCCAGACGATGAAGTCGTCGTGGGGGTAAGTGGTGATCTCTCCGAAGGGTGGCGTGCCTGGGGTCGTTTCGGAGTGCTTGAGGAGGGACTGCAGGGCGTGCAGGTGGTCGACCGTCAGTTGCAATGGACGTTCGTCGGGCTGGTAGGTGGAGCCGATCATCGTGTCGTGGCCGGGGGTCGTGGTCATTTCGATGTGGCAGCCGAGGACGTGGCTGACGAGGTGGGTGGCGCAGAAGTCGACGAGGCGATCGATGGTCGTGGTGAACGTTGGCCAGTCCTCGACGTACAGACGGCCGGGGTAGACCGAGTCCCCGCTGAACAACAGTTGCGTGTAGCGGTCGTAGAAGATCACGGCGGCCTTGTGGTGGCCGGGCCCCGGCAGTACGTCGACCACTCGGTCGCCGAGGTCGACGGTCGCGGCGCCGTCCGGCCACTGGTCCAGGCCGAAGAATGCGATGACGTCGTCCACGGACGTCCCGACCACAACCGTGTCGGGCCGATCGGCGAACTGCTCGTCGCCGGCCACGTGGTCGCCATGCCCGTGGGTGTGGGCGATCGTCAGTCCGTAGCCGGTGCGAGGGTTGGCGGCCAACCAGTCGGTGATCAGCTGGTCGATCGTCCGGCGCAGCGGGAAGTACGCCGGGTCCGCGGTCGCGCCGGTGTCCAGGAGCAAGGCCCGCGAGTTGCCGAACAGCAGGAACAGGAACGGCGCCTCGTGACTCACGGACTTGTTCTGTCGCAGGATCACCGTGTGCGGGTCGTAGAAGTGCACCTGGATCTCCGGCGCCGGATCGTGCTTGGCCGACGGCCACCCCGGATGCCACGCGACCTCGAGATCCCCGGCCCCCGCCGCACCCACGCCGAAATCGATCATGCGCGCATCCTAGAACCGGGACGCCGAGCTCTCAGAAGGTTCGGCGACCGGCCCACCGTGCAAGATGGCTCCCAACGAAACACCCGACGTCAGGAGCACATCGTGGGCCGTGGTGGACTGACCCCGTCCGACCAAGTTGTCGTCGACCCCCAGGAGTGGGGCCGGCTCGAGTGGATGGTGTCGGGGGCGATCGGCAACTCCGACACCATGACGGTGGGTCGTTGCACGATCGAGCCGGGCCGGCAGAACCCGCCGCACTTCCACCCGAACTGCGACGAGGTGCTGCACGTCATCAGCGGCACGATCGACCACCGGCTCGGCGACGAGCAGCTGCCGATGTCCGCGGGCGACACGATCTCGATTCCGGCGGGCACGGTGCACAACGCCCGCAACGTCGGTACCGAACCCGCCGTGCTGATGATCGCGTTCTCCACCGCTGACCGGGAGGTCGTCGGCGAGTAGCTAGGTAGGTAGCGGCCGGTTGTCCACGACCTTCTTCATGACGATCGTCGACACCAGCCGCTGGACGCCGGGCAGGCGGGACAGTTTGCTGTCGCGGAGGTGCTGGAAGGACTCGATGTCGGCGGTCATCACGCGGACGAAGTAGTCGGGTTCGCCGAACAGGCGGTCGGCGTGGACGACCTCGGGGATCTCGGACAGGCCGGCTTCGAAGGCCTCGACCGATGCCTCCGCGTCCATCGTGATGGCCAGGTGTACTTCGAAGCCGTGGCCGACCGCCGCGCCGTCGATCACGGCCCGGTAGCCGCGGATGACGCCCGTACGCTCCAGCTCGCGCAGGCGGCGGTGGCACGGTGCCGCGCTCAGGCCGATGTGCTGGGCCAGGTCGGTGACGGTCAGGCGGCCGTCGAGCTGGAGGGCCGCAAGAATCTTGCGGTCGATCGCATCCATGACACGATTCTACTCACCTGAGGCGCTGAATGAGCACATATTGGCAAACATCCTGCTCGGTTTGAGCAGTAAAATTGCGTCATGCTGGATCTCCTCCCGATCGTCGCCGCCTGCTTCGGCATCCCGCAGTACCTCCCTCAGCTCCTCAAGCTTCGGCGGACCGGCGACACGGCTGGAGTGTCGTGGGCGTGGGCGACGCTGACGAGCATCAACAACGCGGCCTGGTTCGGCTACTTCATGGCCTCGGGATACTGGACTGCCGGCGCGCCGTCCACGGCCGCCTCGCTGCTCGCCGGAACGCTGTCCGTGATGCTCGTGCGCCGTGGCGCGTTGAGCCGGCGCTCCATCCCGTGGATCGGCGGCTGGGTCGGGCTACTGGTCCTCGCTGCTGTGATCGGTGGCCGCGTCGGACTCGGCGGCCTGCTGGCCGGCGCCGCGATCGTGCAGGTCGTGCCGTCACTCTGGACGGCGTACCGCACCGAGCATCCCACCGGCATCTCCAGAGGCACCTGGGCCCTCGTCCTCGGCGAACTCACCTGCTGGCTCACCTTCGGCCTCCTGCAGAGCGACGTCCGCCTGATCACCCTCGGCACAACCGGCGTCATCGCCAGCCTCCTGATGCTGGCCCGAACCTCATCGAGCACGACTAGGAGCGGCCGGCCTCCAGGATCGTGTTCAGTTCTTGGGCGGCCCAGCACTTCAGGGCGGAGCGCAGGGTCCGTTTGAGGTGACCGGTGACGAAGCGGGTCACGGTCGGGTGCACGGGATCGTCGCTGTGGATGACGAGCTCGCAGCAGGCCGAGTTGTCGCAGGTGGGAACGTACTCCAGGAGTACTTCGAGGCACGAGCCCGGGTGCACGACGGCGGGGAACGGGTTGCTCAGGATCCGGAAGTTCAGACATCGTTGGTCGGACCCATGATGGTGGTGTTTCCCGCCTTCGGACTCTTCCGGCTCGTGGTGGTCGTGCTCGCCACCGCCACACCCACATCCGCAGCCGTGGTGACGGACCGCGTCGCACGGGCAGGGTGGTGCGAAGCCGACGTGCGTGACGTGCAGGTCGCAGTCGCCGACGTTGCAGATCGCGATCGCCTGGCGGGCGTGGGTACCGAGCTCGACGCCGCCGAAGTCGGTGGTTCCGGTGACCGCGATGACCCCGCTGGGCGCGACGCCACGTACGTCGATCGTGCGCGGGCCACCCGGATCGTCGCTGACGACAGTGATGACCGCGCCGACGGGTCCGAAGACCACCGGCTGGAAGCGAAGGGTGAGCTCGACCGCGGTGCCGGGCAGGACTGTCAGCGGTAGCGCGTCGACCTCCGGCACGATGAACGCGGGATCCGACGAGCTCAGCTCGGTGACGGTGAGCAGGCAGTCGCCGCTGTTCGCGATCGTGAGCGCCTCGTCGTGGAAGTCGCCGACACAGGTCGCCCCGAAGTCTCCGGAGTCCGCGATCGACAACACCAGCCGCGGCGGCAGCGAGGTCCCGCGCAGCCGGACCGAGGCCGGACTCGACGGGTCGTTGCTGAACACCTGCAACAGTCCACTCGCGGTTCCGCGCGCGGACGGCCGGAACCGGATCGGTACGTCGATCGACGCGCCGGCCGCGACGACGAGCGGGTACGTCGTCACACTCGGAATCTCGAACTCCGCCGCCGACGACGTGATCCGGCTGATCCGCAACGAGCAGGGGCCGGCGTTGTTCAGCACGAGGTCGCGGTCGACGAACTCGCCGAGGCAGACGGCACCGAAGTCACCCCAGTCGGGCATGACGACCTGCAGATCGGCCACGCCGCCCAGTCCGGTCGCCAGTACGTCGACGACGGGCGCGCCTGGGTCGTTGCTCCGGATCCGGATCGTCGCGGCCTCCGCCGTACCTGGTGTGGTCGGCGTGAAGGCGACCGTGAAGTCGAGCTCTTCGCCGGCGCGGATCGTGACCGGCGTACCGGGTGCGGGCAGGACCCGGAATCCGGCGGAGCCCAGGCTGCGCTGGACGCTGTCGACGCGCAGCGTCCCACCGCCGACGTTGAACACCTGCAGGGTCAGGTAGCGGGTCCCGTCGCAGACCGTGCCGAAGTCGAGATTGGCCTCGAGGTTGACCGCGATCGCCGGATGGTCCGGCGTGGTCAAGGTGAAGACGCCACGGCCGTACGTCGCGGCATGCAGGGTGCCGCTGGCTGCGCCGATGACAAGATCGGTGACCGGCACGCGCGGGAAGTGGATGTCGTCGAGGACGCTCCACGACACCCCGCGGTCGATGGAACGCAGTACGCCGAGATCGGTGCCGACGTAGATCGTCGTCGGGGTCGCCGTGCCGTCGAGAGCGAGTGCGCCGTGGGGCACGTTGACTGGAGGTGAGACGTCGGCCCACGCCGTACCGCCTACGGTGGTTCGGAAGACGTGGCCGCGTTGGCCAGGTCCGCTGCCGTCGAAGCCGCCGAGTACGGCGTACACGACGGTCGGATCGGCCGGGTCGAAGGCTGCGCGCAGTACGGACCGGCTCGGCAGGTTGCGGGTGATGTCGGTGAAGGTCGGCGTACCGGCCGCCAACGCGTCGCTCGAGACGAACACGCGAAGTCCGACCGCGACGACGACCCGGTTGCCGTCGCTCGGCGCGACCGAGACCTGTCCGGCGCCGGGGAACGAGCCGACGATTCGCCAGGTACCGCCGCCGTCCTGGCTTTGCCACAGGTTCTGGTTGCCGCTGGCATAGACGACGCCGCCGTTGCTCGGATCGGTGGCGAGCGGGGACAGGTAGCAGCCGGCGTCGGTAGTGGTTCCCCACGGAGTGATCTCGGACCAGTTCACGCCGTCGTCGGTGGAGCGCCAGACCCGGGTGCAGGGAGGGGGCGACCAGAAGCCGCTGGTGGCGTACATCTGGCCGGCGATCTGCCCGTCGTAGACGACGTCCCAACCGTCGCCGCCGTTGGTGCCGACCCAGCCAAGACCGGTACCGCCGCTGGTCGTCTCGATCTGGTTGTCCTGCAGCGCTCCGACCGAGACGCTCGCCGTCGCGTCCGGGCGTACGTCGAGGTTGTAGAACAGACCGGTCTGAAGGCCGCCGGACGTCAATGACGTCCAGGTCGAGCCACCGTCGGTGGAGCGCGAGATGCCGCCGTCGTTACCGCAGTACACGGTCGACGGCGCCGGGGCGGGCTGCCGCGAGAACGCCCAGGCGTGGGTGTCCGGGTGCAGACCGGCCATTCCCGTGAAGGTCGCGCCCGCATCGGTGGATCGCGCCTGCCCGACACAGCCGAAGTAGATGATGTCTCCGCTGCCGTCACCCGGGGACGCGGGGTCGACCGCGAAGTGGAAGCTGTAACCGCCCTGGGTATTGGTCGGCATCCCGGTCGCGGAGCGCTGGGTCCAGGTCGCGCCCTGATCCGTGCTCATGAACAACCCGACCGGATCCGGCGCACCGCCTCGTCCGGCCAGCGCGACGTACAGCACCTGAACGCCGCCTGCTGCCGGCGGTGAGGTCGGCGGTGCGAGGTCGACGACCACCTTGCCGAAGGTTCGCGGAGCAGCGCCGATCGCGGCGGCGACCACTGGGGTCGTCCCGGTGAGGATCGCCGTCCAGTTCAGGCCGCCGTCGGTCGACTGGAAGACGCCGCGGCCGGCGACACCGGCGTACAGGATCCGCGCTGCCGTTGGAGAACTGGTGTCGAGGACGAGGGAGCGAGCGTCGCCGTTGCTACCGGTACCGCGGGTCCAGTTGAGGCCGCCGTCCGTGGAGCGGAAGACGCCCGAGCTGCTGCTGAGGTAGACGATCCGCGAGTCCGCGGGGTCGACGATGATCACGTTGATCGACTGGGTGAAGAACTGGTCCGCGTTGCCGAGGTTCCCGGCCGGGAATCCCGAGCCCATCCGGACCACGGTCGAACCGCCGTCCACTGACTTATAGAGCCCGGCCGCCGATTGCGGGGTGACGCGGCCGCTGGTGCCGACGTAGATCGTGGAGCTGTCGTTCGGGTCGATCGCGATGCCGTACGGCTCACCGATCCCCAAGGACAGCTGGCGGTCGAAGAGCGGCGTCCAGTGGGTGCCACCGTCCACCGTGCGCCAGACGCCGCCACCGGCCGTGCCCTGGTAGACGATCTGCTCGTCGTTGGGATGGACCACGATCGCGGAGGTCAAGCCGTTGTCTCGGCGGGCTCCCTCGGAGATCGGGCTCGGACCTCGGGGCGCCCAGACTGTGCCGACGAGCGTCATCGCTCCGACTCCCACACTCCGCCGGTATCGGCCTCAGTCTCAACGGCTTCCTCGGCACCGGCGGCCGTTTCGTCAGCGGCGGCTGATTCCTCGGCTGCGGCCTGGTCTGACTCGGTCTCCTCGGGCTCTCCCGGTTGCTGGGTACGCCGACGTACGGTGTCCGCGGTCGCCTCGGACGCAGGCAGCCGGATCGCCCCCGGAATCTCGTGAAACTCCGCCAAGGCCTCGGCGTACGCGTCGCTCGTCGGCGGCGCCCCACCACCGATCCTGCGCTCGACATACTCCCGATGCACCTGCACCGGATCAGCGTCTGGATTGCGGGTCAGCTCAGGCTCGCCGCCTTCTCCGCCGGAACCGCGACCACGCCGACCACCGCGACCGGCCGAACCCTGCCCTGGACCTGTCCGCTTCCTCGGCGGCATAGCCGCCTCCTCCCCCACCAACCGGCAAACACCGCACGGTTCAGGACGCAGCCTGAGTACGCCGCCACTCCCACCGCGCCACCAGACCAGAGCCAACCGCCACCACGGCCAGCACCGCCACGATCACCCACTCCAGCGACCCGTCACCCCGATCGGGATCCACCCCGAAAACGAACTCGATCCACTCCTGCCAGATCAAGGTGATCCCGCCCAGAACAGCACTCACCACCCCGAGCACCGTCACACCCCAGAACCGCCCCACAACCCACCCCCGATCCCACCCTCCTCTTTGCAGAATCCTCTGCGCCGTCCCACCAGTCAATGCCCTGGCAACGCGCTTTCCGTGCATTGAGTCAGTCGTTTCGTGATTGACAGCAGCAACTTGTTCGTGGCCGCCTCTGAAATAACCACCATAAGGCATTGACAGGCATATTTAGCGAGCAGAGACTGCCCCCAGGGGGAGGCACGTACGTGTGCCTGCAGGGAAGCAACCGACATCAAACGTCTGATCTCGCTACTCCCGCCCCCAATGAGTGGGGGGCACCAGTATGGCAATCGACGCGGCGTTGTTCTCTCGTACCCGGTGTTACTTCTTCAAAGGCAGTCGCTATATCCGCGTCACACGTGGCGACACCGGTCCCGGAACAGTGGATCCGGGATACCCAGGACCGATCTCCAATTGGGGTTGGCCGGCCGGATTTGGTGCGAACGGTATCGACGCCGCGCTCTATTCACACACGAAGTGCTACTTTTTCAAAGGCAACGAATACATCCGCGTCACCCGCGGCGACACCGGTCCCGGAACAGTCGACCCCGGATACCCGGCCCCGATCTCCAACTGGGGATGGCCCGCCGGATTCGGCGCCAACGGTATCGACGCCGCGCTCTATTCACACACGAAGTGCTACTTCTTCAAAG
>NZ_JBEZYC010000006.1:271840-399692 GCF_040638345.1 Kribbella sp. NPDC026611 | reverse complement strand
AAGACAACCAATACATCCGCGTCACCCGCGGCGACACCGGCCCCGGAACAGTCGACCCCGGATACCCGGCCCCGACCTCCAACTGGGGATGGCCCGCCGGATTCGGCGCCAACGGTATCGACGCCGCGCTCTATTCACACACGAAGTGCTACTTCTTCAAAGACAACCAATACATCCGCGTCACCCGCGGCGACACCGGCCCCGGAACAGTCGACCCCGGATACCCGGCCCCGACCTCCAACTGGGGATGGCCCGGCGCGTTCGTCGCGGACCTCGTCCGCCGGGACGCCTGGGACCTGGAGTCTGCGCAAACCTTCGACCCCATCACCCTTGCCTACGCTCGAGCGATTCAGGTCATGCAGGCCAGGCCGGTGGCCGATCCAACCAGCTGGGCCTACCAGGCCGCGATCCACGGCACTTTTGCGGCACCGCCGGCGGGCGCAGAGTGGAACGGATGCCAGCATCGCGGCTGGTTCTTCCTGCCCTGGCACCGGATGTATCTGTACTACTTCGAGCGAATCGTGCGTAAGGCAGTCCGCGACCTCGGTGGACCCGCCGACTTCGCGCTCCCGTACTGGAACTACGACAAGACTTTCCCCAGCAATACCTTGCCACCGGCGTTCCGTGCGCCGACGCTTCCCGACGGCACAGCCAACCCCCTCTTCGTACCCGCACCCGGCCGTAACGGAACCCTGATGACGGGCGGTCAGGTACCGGCCACCGCGACAACGAGCGCGGCGGCGATGTCGATGACCGACTTCACGGCCCCGCAAGGCGTGCCCAGTTTTGGCGGCAGTCGGGTGGGACCCGCGCACTTCGGCAACGGCATCGGGCAACTGGAATCGACACCGCACAACGTCATGCACCCGACGATCGGTGGCGGGCAGGTAGTCAATCCCTGCCGAGGTGCGTTGATGACAGATCCCAACTGCGCGGCCCTCGATCCGATCTTCTGGCTGCATCACGCCAATATCGATCGGCTGTGGAACAACTGGCTCGAGCTCCCCGGCCGAGCAAACCCGGTTGAGGCCGGCTGGCTCAACCAGGCGTTCGTCTTCCACGACGAGACCGGTACGCAGGTGACGCTTTCGTGCGCAGACGTCGTCGACACCGCAGTACAGTTGAACTACGCCTACGACGACGAGATCAGAGCCCTCCAGAGGGAGGTCGAGTTGGCCGCAGCAGCACGGCCGCCTGAACGCCCGCCCGAACTGGTGGCAGCGAGCGAACATCCGCTCGAACTCGTCGGGAGCACCGCTTCGGTGCGGATGACGGTACCGGCGAGTGCGCGGGCCAGGACCGCTGCGGCCGGCGACGAGGGCGCTGTTCTGGTCAGCATCGACGACGTCGAGGCCGACCGCGATCCCGGCCTCGCGTACGCCGTATACCTCGATCTTCCTGGCAGTCCCGAGAACGAGCGTCACCACATAGGTAACGTCTCCTTCTTCGGATTGACCGAGATGAACGACCCCGACCGGCCGCACGAGGGCCACGCCGGGTTCGGGCAAACATTCGACGCGACCGCGGCGATCCAGGCGCTCCGGCGGCAGCAGCGCTGGGACCCAGCCTCGCTCAGCGTGACCTTCGAGCCGATCGAGGTGCTTCCACCACCAGGCGAGGAACTCTCCGCGGCGGCTCAGGCCGAACGGGCGGCCGCGATACAACCGGTTCGAATCGGTCGGGTCGGTCTGTTCGTGGCCTGACGCCACCATGTACGACGTCCTCGAGGGTCGACGCCGGATCGTTGCCGCAATGCGGTGGCGACCCGAGTGGCCGTTCGCGCTCGTCGTCGCTGCTGCGTGGACCGCGGTGGTGGCCGGCGTCGGGGTGCACACGGAACACGCTCAGATGCACGACCATCATCCGGGCCACAGCATGCAGGCATCACCCATGCCGTGGCTTCCCGCTGCATTGCTGGGCTGGACAGTGATGTCAGTTGCGATGATGGCCCCGATCGCCCTACCGGCTGTGCGGCACGTCGGCCTGAACAGCATCCGATCCCGTCGCCGGTGGGCCATGTCGATCTACTTCGCTACCTACGTCGCGATCTGGGTCGTCGTCGGTGTCGTCGCCTCAGCCGTCGCGGAGGCCATCAAGATCGACAACCGCACGCTCTTGGCCGTTCTGCTGGTCGTCGCCGCGGGCTGGCAGCTCACCAGCATCAAGCGACGCTCCCTGAACCGCTGCTGGCGCACGGTCGCGCTACCTCCCGTGGGCCGTCGCGCGGACGCTGCCTGCGCCCGATTCGCCTGGCGGCAAGCCCTCCGCTGCCTGACGTCCTGCTGGGCGCTCATGGCCGTCATGGCTGCGGTCCAGCAGGCAGCCGTGGTCTGGATGATCGCCTTGACCGCGCTCATCGCAACCGAGGAGCTGACCCTCTTCGGCCGCCGCCTGCTGGGGTTGACAGCAGCCGCCCTGTCCGTATTTGCCGGCCTCGTAGTTTTTGGAAGCTGAAACGCCATGACCGCAGCCGGAGAGTACTCCGGCATCCATGAGGGGGAACCATGTCAACCGCAATCGCGCAGGAACTCGAGACCAGCGGCATCGCCTCGGTCATCGTCGTACTGAAAGCCGCACCCGGCGGGACCGCCGCGGCGAGCGCCGGCGATCTGTCCAAGTACTTCACGCACTCGGAACTCAGCCAGGAGACCGCGATCGCGCTCGCGGCTGCGGACCTCGCGGGGACATTCACAGAGCAGCGGATCCCCAGCAGATCGCGGAAGCGGGCAGAGGAAACGCTGGCCGCAGCAGCATCCCTGGAGCACCGGCCCGCCGTCCTGCGGGCGGACCTGCCCGAGCTGGAACCTCTCCCACCGGTGCGCTACTACCCCAACCTCGGCGTGGCGATCGGCACTGTCGACGAGCAGGGACTCGCTGCCCTGCGCGCGGACAACCAGGTCGCCGAGGTCGTCGGTACACCTCAGATTGGGCTGATCCACCCCGTGGCGGTACGGGCTGCCGGCCTTCGATCAACGCGTACGTGGGGCCTGAACGCCCTGGGCGTGCCCGAACTGTGGGCCGACGGACTCACCGGCAAGGGCGTCCGGGTGGCCCATCTCGATACCGGCGTCGACGGATCGCACCCCGGTCTGCAAGGCGCCATCGCCAGCTTCGCCCAGTTCGATTCCTTCGGGCGGCAGGTCGTCCCCGATCCGCAGCCTTTCGACACCGCCGAGCACGGCACTCATACGGCGGGCACGATCGCGGGCCGACCGGTCAACGGCCACAACTTCGGAGTCGCGCCTGGAGCGACGCTGGCGAGCGCCGTCGTGATCGAGGGCGGACAGGTGGTGGCGCGCATCGTCGCCGGCATGGACTGGGCCATCGGCCAAGGTGCGCGGATACTCAGCATGTCCCTGGGCCTGCCCGGGTGGTGGGACGACTTCCAGAGCCTGACCAGCATCCTTCGGCTCCGCGGGATCCTTCCGGTGTTCGCCGTCGGCAACGAGGCAGCCGGCACCAGCCGCTCACCAGGCAACTATCCAGAAGCAGTCTCGACGGGAGCAGTGGATCGGTCCGGCAACGTCGCCTGGTTCTCTTCCAGTCAGCGGTTCGACCGGGTGCTCGATCCGACAGTGCCTGATCTCGTCGCACCGGGGGTTGGCGTCATCTCCGCCCGGCCCGGTGGCGGGTTCCAGGCGATGGACGGTACGTCGATGGCGACCCCGCACGTCGCGGGACTCGCGGCCCTGCTGCTGGAAGCGAAACCGTCCGCCACCGTCGACGAGCTCGAGACCGCGATCTTGACGTCGTGCAGCCGCGAGCCTGGACAGTCACCCGATCGGGTCGGACACGGTCTGCCGAACGGCCCGATGGCGTTGACGATCCTCAATCCTTGAGGTCCGACTGCCCCGGTCGGTCGGCCCGGTTACGATGTCCTGGAAGGCGTTCCAGCGAAAGTGGGCCCGCTATGGCCGAGGAGCAACATCAGGCGCGAGCCGATCCCGAACTACTGCGCCAGCTGGACGATCGCTCGGCAGCCGCCGAGCCGGTCGTCGCGGTGTTCGCGCTCCGCCACCCGCAGGGCGTCGTCCTCTCTCCGGACGAGGTTGAGAGTCTGACGAGCAAGCTCGTCCGACGCGTCGAGCGCGAAGGCGAATCCGACGTCAAGGACGTCAACGTCTTTCAGAATGTCGGGATGTTCGCCGTGGCGGCCGATCCGTCACTAATCCGGCTCTTCCTCGAACAACCCGAGATCGAGTCAGGAGTCGCCAATCAGCAGCGGGACTGAATCCGAGGGTCTCGCTGGTTGCTGGGGAGTTTGGAAGCGCGCAGACTCGCGGTAGGGGTGAGGGGGCGGCTATGCGGGTGTTTGGGCCGAAGGCTGAGGTGGGACTGGAGGGGGCGGGGGAAGCTGCAGCGATCGTGCGGCGGAGTGAGTCGGCAGTCGTTGGGCTGCAGCGGCAGGTGGGGAATCAAGGGGTTCGGCGGTTGCTGGCCGGTGAGGGGCCGGGGGCTGTTGGGCGCGTGGATGATTCGGGTGAGGTGGCTGCTGATCGGGTGGTTGAGCAGGTGGTCGGTACGACCGACGGGTCCGGCGGTCAGGTGGCGGGTGGTCGCACGCTGTCCGGTGATGGGGTGACCGGTGCGGCGGGGATGGGATTGCCGGGGCCGGTGCGGGGGTTCTTCGAGGGGCAGTTGGGGACCGGACTGGGCGAGGTTCGGGTGCATACAGGGCCGCGGAGTGCTGAGTCGGCCGCCCGGTTGGGGGCCCGGGCCTACACGGTGGGGAACGACATCGTGTTCGGGCGCGGGGAGTATGCGCCGGGTGATGCCGGTGGGCGGCGGTTGCTGGCCCATGAGCTTGCGCATGTGGTGCAGCAACGAGGGCTGCCGAACGCTCCGATTCAACGGCAGCCGGTTGCGCCTGGGCAGGTGTTTGCGGACACGGTTGATTATGAGCGGGTTGCGAAGGACGTGCGGAAGGGGATAGCAGGCTGGGGGACGGATGAGGAGGGGGTATATCGCGCGCTGCAGCGGGTGGGGCGGGATCCGGAGGCGGTGAAGCGGCTGAAGGACAAGTATCGGCAGAAGTACAAGATGGAGCTGGTCGAGGACATTCGGGGCGACTTCAGTGGGAGTGAGCTGGAGTATGCGTTGCAGCTGATCAACATGGGTGACCCCAACAGTGATCAGGCGATCCAGAGCACGCTGCCGACGGATGGCGCCGGCTGGGTTGCGGCGGCGAAGCGGTTGCGGAAGGCGGTGGAGGGGGCGGGGACCGACGAGGAAGCGATCTACGCGGTGCTGCTCCCGTTCAACCGCGACATCTACCAGCTCGACGTGCTCAAGACGTACTACTCCGAGCTCTACCACGAATGGCTTCCCGACCGGCTGCGCTCGGAGATGAGCGGGTCGGAGCTCGACTACGCGCTCTGGCTGCTGGGCCTGCAACCCACCGACCGGCACAACAAGGACGCCGAGGCGAAAACCCTCGAGGTACTGGCGTACATCAAGACGGAGGCCGCCGCGCGGGCCAAGGTGCCGGGCAGCATCAACACGGGTTCGGACTTCTACAAGCGGCTGTCGACGAAGTACCTCGCCAACTATTTCGCCTCCCCCACCGCGGCCAAAGGTAAGGAAGCGGCCGAGCAGCGGATCGGCGCGCCGCTCGAGGGGGCGATGGCGGACGTCGGCGGTCACGAGGAACTGGTGGTGAGGACGAAGGGTGGTCCCTGGCGGTTGCCCGCGAACGACTGGGAGCGCAAGGCGATCAGCTGGCTGAACCGGCAGGAGCTCCCGGCCCAGCTCGACCGGCTGAAGGGACTGCCGATGTTCCGGAACATCCTCGCGCTGCCGTCCAAACTGGGCGCCGCGACCGACATCCTCGGCATCGAGAACACCGCCCATCTCCGGTACCTCGACATCCCCTTCCTGATCGGCGAGCCGAACACGGAGATCAACGACTTCGACGCCGACGTCCGCGGTGGCGGCAAGAACATCTCGCAGCTGATGCACTGGGCCACCGGCGTGAAGTACGCCGCCCAGAACCAGCTCGGGCTGCGCGAGCTCTTCCTGGCGTACGAGCTGTGGCACCTCGAGGGGTTCGAGGTGTTCGGGCAGGACTCGATCAACGACATGATCGCCGAGAACGAGGGCCGGATGCTCGGCGCGGAGCTGCTCAAGGGCAGCGCCGGGGCGCTCAAGAAGAAGTCCGACCTGAAGCCGTTCCTGAACCGCTCGTTCCGGGAGTCCCGGGCCTGGATCGGGGCGTTGCTGCGGTACCGGCGCGCCGCGCTCGACAAGTGGATCACCGCCAAGGAGCAGCAGCCGGCGAACATGCACTACATGGAAAAGGATGCCGTCTGGCACTCCTTCACCGTGTACCAGCAACTGGTGAACGGCGCGAGCGTCGCCGACGTCAAGGCGTCCTGGTTCGTCAACGCCGTGATCGAGATCTACACGCTGCTCTACGAGGCCGACGAGTGGGAGAAGGTGCACGGACCGATCGTCCTGACCTCGCTGGAGAAGGCACTCATCCAGGGCAAGCTCGACTCCATCCTCGAGGTGATGGCCAAGGCCGAGGTGGGCAAGGCCTCCACCGGAGACCTGCTCAAGGCGAAGTCCCAGATCGACAACCTCAAGAAGTAGCGCCGAAGGCAGCGAGCGAGCGGAGCGTTCGGGTCAGCAGACCAAGCGTCAGTTGTTCGGCGGCGTGGTCCAGGCCCAGCCGGTTGGCGTGCAGGTGGAGCAGGCTGGCGGCAAGGGTTTCCTGATGCCCTGAGGGCAGGGACGCAACGAGCGGGCTCAAGGCCTCGCGGCGGCGGGCCAGGATCTCGGTGATCGGTTCCCAGGGCTGCTGCAGCAGGGACCTGAGGTGCTGTTTGGTCTCGCGGAAGCGCTGGCCGGCGGTTGGCGTCTGGTCGGCGAATTGCTGAGCCCAGCGGAGGTCGTCATTGGTCAGCGAGCGAAGGAAGTCGGCCATGCTGACCAGCGCGAGCTCCACGCGGTCGAGCTCCCGGCCGGCGCGCAGGAGCCGGCGGACCGCTGCGCTGTCGTCGCAAGCGATGGACTCGCAGATCACGGTGGTTTCCGGTCCGCCGTACCGGGCGACCTCGCGTTCGTACGTGCGGAGCTCGAAGCGGGTCCGGGTTCCGGAGGCGATGGCGTACGCCGCCCATCCGCTCAGCTCCGGCAGGACCTTGTCGATCAGCACAGCCGGTTCGCCGTGAAGACGTAGGCGCAGTTGCCGGTCCGGGTCGGCGTACCGGACGAAGAACCAGCCGTCGGCGTCGCCGCTCTCGACGAGGCCGTCCGCCAACGCGCCGAGCGAGCCGACGAGCAGCTCGTCCTCGGTCCGTTGCGGGCCGTCGAGGGCGACGTAGAGCCAGTCGGATCCGGGCGTGCGCAGGACGTCGGAATCCTTGCGGAGCATCGGGGTTCGGCGGATCGGAGTAGGCGACAGGGCCTTGGTGCGCACGAGTGGTACGACGAGCTCCGCGATGAGGTCGCCCCGCGGGCCGGGCAACCAGCCATCGTCGGGACCCGGCAACGCTTCCTGGACGGTCACCGAGCTCTGCCGATCCATTGCCTCCCGCAACTGTTCCTGGTGCGAGCTGTCGTCCAGATCGAGGAGCAGCCGGTTGTCGCCGCTCGCCAGATAGACCAACCGCGGGACCTTCCACTGCGCCCGCCACGCGTCGACTGACGTGTCGCGACCCAGCTGCCACTGCGCAGGACACAGCACCACCCGGCCGTAGCGGACGCGCGGCAGGAACGGCATCCCGGTCATCGGTCCCCAGTCGAAGTCCGAGAGGTACGTCGTACCGTCCGAGGTCAGGTCCAGCAACGCCCGGCAGACCGGCGGAGCCGCGGACGGATTCAGCATGTGCCCCGCGGTGAGGAGCAACGGGCGGTCCCGAGTGTCCCACCACACCCGGAACCGCCCGTCCTCCAGTCCGACGGACAACTCGTCCACATGCACGACCCGATCGGGCGCGACCGTCGACGCCACTCCGACCGGCAGTTCGTAGTCCCGCAACAACGGCCGTACGGCGACATTCGCCGACCGGGCCCGCAGCGGCCGATACACCAGCTCGGCAACCACGGGATCATCGCCGCGTTCGGCGGCCTCCGCGGCGACCACCTCCGTCAGCAACTCGCGGGCGTCCGCGCCGAGCAGGTCCGCGAAGCGGCCGAGCCCTCGCCCCGCCTCCTGCGCACCGAGGTTCGGCCCGACCATCAACAGGTAGTCGCCCCGGTCGATCGCCGTCCGGCTCCGCGCGGCGACGAGGACACTCAGCTCAACGGAGACCGGTAACCGATCCGGCTCGACGGCCCAGTTGGACATTCGCTCGATCAGCGCGTCGTCGAGGACGACCTCGTGGCTGCCGTCGCGGATCGCCCCAGCCGCCAGATCCCGCAGTACGTCGGCTCGCCGATCGCGCGATCCACTGCCGTGGCCAGCGTGCGCCGACGGCGGACCGAGGCCGAAGCGTGGATCGAGCAGCTCGAGCAGGGGCACCCGGCAGTCGTCGCCGTACCGGTTGTGGAACGCTGCGCGATAGCCGGCCAGCGGTGACCAACCGGGGTTCGGGTGCAGCTTGAACAGGGCGTCGACGGCGTGGCGGACATCTTCGGCGACGAGCCGAGCGACCCCGGTGCGGGACAGCGGAAGGCTGGTGTCCACCTGCACCTCTGCCAGTGCCCTGGCCTTACCGAGTGCTGCGGTCGGCGCAGGGGCGACGTCGACACGGCGGCAGGCGGCCGCAACATCCGCAAGACCAAGCGAGCCGGGCGAACCGGCGACGCTCAAGAGACGAGCGAGCGGGTCGCCGATGAGCGGTGGCAGGTGCGCAGGCAGCAGGAGCTGCTGGGAGATCAGCTCGTCGAGGAGCCGGTCGACCTTCTCGACGGTCGCGGACGGGCGTTCGTCGACGATCTGTCGGGCCAGTTGTTCCAAGGCGATCCCGCTCCCCCGGGCCAGTGCCAGAGCGAGGCGTACTACCGGGGTTGCGCGGACCGACACGTCCGGGCCGGACCGCAGGCCGCCCGTGCCCGGGTCGGTGAGGTAGATCCGGCCGGCATGCTCGAACGCGCAGGTGTTGGCATAGACGCGCTGCACCGTCTCCCGAGTCAGTGCCTTCGACAACCACTCCATGTCCGGCCGGGTGCGCGTCGGCCGCCGGACCGCCTCGACCTCGAGATCGGTGCGATCCGCCCACCGCGCAACACCGACCGCAGCGAATCCACCGAACGGTGTCGGGCGGGTGGCGGCCCGGATCAGATACCGCTGCAGCGCGGCCAGCGCCGCGGCGGACGCCGTGGCTGCGGAGGGGTTCAACGCGTCGGCCAGGTCCGGCGAGGCGACCGTCACCGCGAACTCAACCTCCGCGTCGGCCCACCACCGCTCGGCGTCGAGGTCCTTGCCGAGCCTGGCGAAGGTTGCGGCCGGCAACAGTGGCGCGCGGACGGCCAGTGCGGTCAGCACCCGGTAGTTGCTCATGACAGCAAGAACATTCGGTCCCAGCCCGGCGACTCGAGCAATGCCAGCGCGATTCCCGGCGCGCCGTCCAGCAGTCCTGGATGGTCGACGAGTACGCCGCCGGGCTCGCGACCGCGTACTCCGAGCAGCGAGTCCGGATCGAACCCCGCCTCCAAGCCGGCACCCAACTCCGACGCAGTGCGAGCAACCTCGACATCACCAAGGTCCGCCGCGAACCGCCGCAGTACCTGAAGCAGCCCCGCACGGCCGTGACAGAACGTTGGCGTGTCCAACCACCACTGCTCCGGGGGCCGCCGCGCGATCCCGCGGATCGTGTCGGCTGCCAGGTCCCGCCAATCCGCACGGCGCAACGCAGTACCCGCCAGCCAAAGGCTCCGAGACACCCCGACCGCCCCGTAGCACCAGGCCGCTCGCCCCGCCACGCCCGCAGGCGACGTGCCGTCGAGGGAGACGGCGTCGGGCCAGTCCGGCGTGCCGGCCACCGTGGTTTGGTGGTCGACGAGCCAGTCGGCGGTGCTCTCGACGGCCTGTCTGCTCTCCGGCACCTCCACACCATCGAGCAAAGCCAGCGACAGCAGCGCCAACGGCCCTGGCGCACCGTGAGCGAGTCCGCAGTTGTGATGCCCGCTCGGGTACGCCGTACGCAGCGAACCGGCCGCCAACTCGACTGGCGTGTGCCACCGTCGAGGATGGCCAACGCCGGCCAGCAACCGCGCAAGACCGGACAGCGCGCGAGTCAGCGCGTCTTGCTGCGTAGGCCGAGACAGCAGGTAGACGCCCACTCCGGTCAGCCCCGAGACAAGATCGTGGTCAGACGCAGCGCAGCCATCTGCGCCCGCCAACCGCGCGGCCGCGTCCTCGACGTACGGCTGCAGCGTCGCATCGACCGTCTTCAGCAGACGCGCATACCGCGGACGGCCCGCAGCTAGCCGCACCGCCGCGAATCCAATCCCAGCCAGCCCGGAGAACAGCGACAGGTCATGCGGATCGGCCACCGCCACCGCCGCTGCGAGATGTTGATGACCCCTCCGATCCCAACCCTGGTTCGGATCGCGGCGATCGAACTCCGCGCAGAGCAGCGCGATCCCCGCGTGCCCCTGGGCCAGGCTCGCAGGTCGCCACGGCAACAGATCGGCGTACTGCGACTGCCTGGCCGTCGCGGTGATCGCCGCAGCCAGGATGGTCGGGTCGGCAACCCGCACCGCAATGCGTTCGGCGACCACCGACATGCTCACGGCTCCTGGCAACCTGATCGACAGGTGAAGCAGTGCGTGTTTGCGAAGGTCTGGTGGTGACAGGTCTCGTGGCAGGTGGCTTGGCAGGTCTCCCGACAGGTTGCGCGGCAGGTCGCCTGACACGTGGCATGGCACGTGTCCGGACAGGTCGCGTGACACGTGGCCGGGCAGGTCGCGTGACAGGTGTCCGGGCAGGTCGCGTTGTTCGTGTTGCACGTCTCGCCCGGGATCTCGCGCCCGGTCGGCAGGTACAGCACGATGCCGTGCTGCTCGAGCTCACCGAACACCAGATCGAGGTCGAACTCGTCCAGCTCGGGAGAGTCATCCGCGAACATCGCGCCGGTCCTCCAGCTCCGCCACCCGCTCCGACAACTCCGCCGCAACAGCGCGCAATTCGTTGACCGCCCCAACGAGTACGCCGGCCAGACCCGCGTAGTCGACCGCCATCAACCCGTCCGGACCCATCGGGATCACCAGCTCCGGCAGCGACTCGGCGACCTCCTGTGCCACCACGCCCGCGTGCCGCCGGACCGGCGTCTCGAGATCGGCCTGCGCCGGCACGAACGTCACCGCCCGGACGTCGGCCAGCCGGTCGAGCACGTCCCCGAGCTCGCGGACGTCGGACTTCACCCGCAGGTCCGACGGGTTGCAGAAGGTGTTCGCGCAGATCGTGCCGGCCACGTCGAGCTCGAAGGCCGGGTTGGTCTTCCGCACCCCGATCCGACCGTCGACCAGGACGTTGCGCGAGACGACGAGATCGATGCCGATCGTCTCGGTACCGTGCACGGTCAGGTTCGACCCCAGATCGGCGCCACCGCTCACCGACAGCGTGGTCAGCGCCGCGCCGGCCGCTGTCAGTTGCCCTGCCAGCGCGGCGTTCCCGACCACTGCCAGGTCGCTACCGGCGGAGATCCGGCCCGCGACCGCGAGGTCGCCGGTGGCGGCGGTGTCACCCGCGATGGTCAGGTCTCCGTCGGTCTCGATCCCGGCGGCGACGGTCAGCCCGGCACCGAGTGCAGTCGGACCGCCCACGCGCAGGCCGGCGGCGATTTCGACGGCGCCGTTGCCACCCAGGACGGAGAGCGCCCGGCTCGCCGACGGGAGCAGATTGAGATCGACTCCACCGTCGGTCCGGACCGCCAGCTCCGCGGCCGGACGCTGACCGACGGTCGGTCCCGCCGGATCGAGGCCCGGCAAACGCAGCTCCAGCCGACTGGCCCGCATCCCGACGTACCGGCGCGCTCCCGGATCGAGTGCGTCGACGACGCCTCCGGTCCCGAGACTGACGACTGCCAGCACGAGCTGAAGCCCGTCGTCGACGTAGGTCGCCGGGTCGACCAGTCGCAGCCACGGCGCCTGGTTCAGCACCAGCAACCCCGACGTCGCCTCCTCGACCTCGCGCCAGGTGATGGTGAAGAACAAGTCCCCCGCCAGCCCGGTGGTGTCGAACGCGACCCCACTCGCTTCGACCTGCACGGTCGGGATGTTCTGTACGCCGCCCGGCCCGACGAACGGATCCACGATCGCCAGGCCGCCCTCGGCCAGCACCACGATCTGCCCGCTCCCGTCGAGGGCGACGCCCGGGGCGACGGTGATCGCGGTCTCGCCGGCCGTGGCCGACACCTGCAGGCCGTCCGCGACGCCGTACCCGTAGGTGGCGGCGGTCCGGGCGGCGTCCGCGGCCAGGATGTACCCCTCGACATCGGTGCGCGACTCCGCGCGCGACGTCATCCCCGACCGCGGCGTGGGATTCGGGCCGCTGACGTTCCAGTACTGCGTCCGGACCAGGCCTGTGGCACTCATCGACGACTCCCCTCGTTTCCTACGGAACGTTCAAGACCTGCCGGCCGTCATCGGCCACCTGTTCGCTGCGCGGCACCTCGCCGGCCAGTTCCTCGAGCACCTGGATCGCGCCGCTGATCCGCAACAACGTCTCCCGCAACCCGGACTCCTGCTGCAGCAACTCCCGCAGCTGCCCCTCACCCACCGCATACTCCCGCCGCAGCTCCGCCAACCGCGCCCGCAACCGCTCATCCGTCACAACCATCACTCCGTCAACTCGTCGCCGGTTTCGGCGTCTCTGGGACGATCCGGTTCGCGTTCGCCCACGGATCCTGTCGTACGCCGGTCACCAGCCAGTGCACCGTGAGTCCGGCGGGCTCGGTCCGGATCTCCAACCGGTTGCCCGAGAGCTTTCCGATCGCGGTGACATGCGGCCGGAAGTCCCCGGTCGGCGTGAGCTGGTAGGTGACGTCACGGTTCAGCGCCTCGAAGTACGCCGGTAGCTCGATCGAGGCGTGGCCTCCGCCGTCGCTGACGACCGTGCCGGCGTACAGGTTCAGCATCTCTGGGGACTCGACGAAGGAGTGCGACAGGAACTTGGTGTCCGGATCGACCGGGTGGTCGATGGTGAACCCACCCCCGGACTTCGACAGCTTGCCGCTGATCGAGACGTCACCGTCGAAGTCGGCCGCCCAGAGCCGCCCCTTGGCCCGGATCCCGATGTCCCCGCTCGCGTCGACGCCGACGCCCTGGAGGAACGGGAACGGGTGGAACGGCCCTGGACCCGCGGGCGAACTGACCCGTCCGGCGGCGCGAATCGCGGTGAACCCGTCCACGTGCAGCCGAGCCCCCGGCACTCCCCCACCGATGCCGATGCCGACGTTGGCGGTGGAGGTGTCCATCACCAGGCCCCAGCCGGCGCCGTTCGCGCCGAACAGGCCGATGTGCGTGTTGTCGAGCATCCCGACGAAACCGCGGTCCGCGTCCTGGTGGAACCACATCCC
Organism: Kribbella sp. NPDC026611; assembly: GCF_040638345.1. Taxonomy (NCBI): domain Bacteria; kingdom Bacillati; phylum Actinomycetota; class Actinomycetes; order Propionibacteriales; family Kribbellaceae; genus Kribbella; species Kribbella sp. NPDC026611. The sequence goes on along the minus strand of NZ_JBEZYC010000006.1, from coordinate 386,226 downwards.
GGCCGTGAAAACGCCGTTCTGCCGCACCCGCATCCGCCCGAAGACATCCAGGCCGACGCCGTCGGAGGCTGCTGCGACCGGTCCGGACCTGATCGTCAGGATGTCGTCGTGCGACCACAGGCGTGCCGAGGCGCCCGCGGCGTACCAGACCCAGCGCTGACCTGCCTCGGGTGTCTCGACGAAAGACCCAACCTCGCGGTCCGCGAACGAGTACCCGCCGCCAGGCCCGCCGCTGTGTACCTCGGTCCCCTCGACGTGCACGTCGCGCGTCGGGGCCGCAGCACCGAGCCCAACAGTGAGCGACGTCCCGGCCCGAACCGTTCCGGCCCGAACTGTTCCGCCGACCGCGAGAGCACCGGACAGCTGAACATCCCCGCTGCCGGCCGATACCCGCAACGCGGGCTGCGGTACGCCGCCTCCGAGCAGGCTCAGCACCACGTCCCCGTTCAGCTCCGCGCCCAGCACGGCAACCGGAGTCTGGCCGACCGTTGGACCGGCTGACCTGGCGCGCAGCTCCAGGCTTCCGGCCGACGAACCCGCAAGCCGTCGCAGCCCCGGCGCCAGACTCGTGACCTGCCCGGCGGCGTCCAACTCGAGCCCGGCCAGGACAACCTGCTCCCCACTGTCCACGAACCCCGCCACCGGCAGCACCCGCAGCCAAGGAGCGTGCAACAAAATCGGCGCATTCGCTTCGTCCCGCTGCACTTCCCGCCAGGTCAAAGTCAGCAAACAGGACCCAACCGCTCCGGCCGTCGCCAGCACCACCCCCGCCGGGCCGACCGGCACCGTGCCGACATCGAGCACCGCGGCCGGGTCCACGGCCGGATCGGTCACCGCGACGCCGCCGTCGGTCAGCAAGATCGTGCGGCCGCTCCGGTCGAGAGCGACGCCCGGCGACACCGTCACCTCGCCGGCTCCGACTGCCGCCGACACTTCGAGACCGTCGGCGACACCCCATCGATGGAGGGCCGCGTCGCGGGCGTCCTCCATCGGCAGGAGGTAGTCCTCCAGATCGAGCAGACTTTCCCCGTGCCCGGTCGATCCGGTGCGTACCGTGTGCGTCGGCAGGTTCCAGTACTGCGTTCGCCGTACCAGCCCCTCAGCCACTGGAGGACTCCTTTCTGTTCAGAGGATCGAGGTGTTCAGCGTCCACAGCGTGTGCGCCGGCTTCTGCTCCGTCACGATCGAGCTGATGTTGCCGACGGCCTGGTCGAGGACGCGTTTCCGGACGACCGGATCGGCCGGCAGCCGGGACTCGGTGAAGTGGATCGACACGTCGAACTCGAACGGGCGGACCCGGCCCCAGTACGGCTCCAGCCCGGACACCTCCGGCTGGCCCGGATCGCTTACCACCAACCGGTCACCGATCGCCGCCAGCCCGGTGGGGTACACGAACTCCCCGGGAGCGGTGATCCGGGTGCAGGTCGACACGCTGAGATCGACGGCATAAACGACTGCGGGCTCGGCCACCGGGCAGATGAACGGATCGGTGGCCGACGGAGCGAAGGGCTTGAGCCCGACGTCGAGCACGTACAAGGTCCCACCCGCGATGCGTGCCAGTCCCGTTGGCGCGACCAATGGATTCGCTGCCGGGAGCAACAGAGTCTCCCGCCACGGCGTACTCCCCCGATCGACGCGCAGCAGGTTGCCTGCGCCGGCCGACTCCTGGTCGCCGCCGTCGCCGAGCAGGAGCGTGCCGTTGGTCTCGACGAGCAACGACAGCGGTTCGACCGTCTTCGTCAAGGCGGTGCGAGTCACCGTCAACGGGCTCGGCCGGACGGTCACTGCGGTCGGTGCCGGCGCCTGCGGTGGCCGGCCGCCGCGATCAAGCGCAAGCAGGTCGCCAGTCGACGGGTCCACCGCCAGCGCGACCATCCACACCGCCGTACCGGGCGTCGACAACGTCGCCACGAGCGTGGCCGCGACCCCGCGGTACGGAGCCGGTACGGCGAACAGCCGGCCGGTGCGGGTCAGTACGTACAGCGTCTCGGGCGCCGGAGCACGAGCTGGACGAACCGCGACCGCGACGATGTCCTTGAGGTTGGCGGTATCCGGCGACAGCGGCGCCGGCCGCGGCGGCGTACCCGACAGGTCGTAACGGCCCGCGGCATCGAGATGCCAGACCCGGCTCGGCAGGTGTACCGGCGCCCCATCGGGGAGGCCGATATCGCCCACGAACAGTCTTCCGTCCGGACCGGCCGTCACGCACCAAGGCCGGGTCAGGCCCTCCGAACGCACCACACCCGCCGTCACCACTGGACCCTGCGAGACGAGCGCGCTGACCTTCGACAGCTCGCCCGTGCGCGGGCTGACACTCAGCAGCCGGGCGCCGTCGTCGACAGTGACCCGCGGGCGCGCCTGCCCGACGGCGTACAGCTCGAGGTACTGGTTCAGGCCCGTCTTGCGGCCGCGCAGCCGGTAGATCTGCGCGATCTCGGCGGTCACCTTGCGCCGCTGGTACTCCTCCCAGAGCGGGACCCCTTGCAAGGTGGGGAAGTCGAGCGCAACCCAGGAGGCCAGCCAGGGCAGGAACTCCGTAGGCGTCGTCCACGGGTCGAACAGCCGGTGCAGGTCGGCGATCTCATCGGTGAGCGCCGGGTGATCATGAGGCCGAGCGGCGCCGACGTGCGTCAGGCGTACGTCGTCCGGCACACCGGTCGCGACCTTCTCGAAGATCCGCAGCACCGCACCGAGGTCGAGCCGCTCCGGGTTCTCGGCCGTGGGAGAGTCCCGCCAGAGCACCGGCGGGAGGTACGCGAGATAGCTGCTCGACTCGGTCATCGGGCGCTCAGACCTGCACCGGCGTGGTCTTGACCTGCTGCACGGAATCGTCCGCCGCACAGACCAGCTCGTAGTCGGCCAGCCGCACCGACGCACCGAACGTCGACAACGCGAACGGCCGCTCCACGTCCCCCTTGTAGACCCCACCCGGACCGAGCGGCGGGAAGTGGTAGACCGGCGTGTCCGGCTTCACCTGCAGGACACTGATGAACCCGAGGTCCTCGGTCGGCATCAGCGCCCGGAACACGTCGGAGGTGAACACCGGCGCCCCGACTGCCCAGCCCTTTCCCTCCGGCCCGCCGCTGGTGGGGTGCAGGAACTTCTGGATCCGCGCCTTGGTGTCGGCCTTGATGGCGTCGATGTCGGCGCCCGCGTCCAGGGCCTGCTGGAAGACCATGATCTCGACGTTGACGATCACCGGCAGGTACCGCGGCGCGACCACCTCCAGCCGGGCGGTGAGGTCCCGGCGCGCATCGAGGTACGCCTGGACGAGCCGGATCTGGTCCGGGGTGGGCTCCGGCCGAGGTACTTCGACAGTCCGGTCCGGGGCAATCACCAGGTTGACCGTGCCGGGCGCGCGGACCAGTCCGCCGAACGTCCAGGGATCACCGGCCCGCCATGGTGGTGGCTGACCCGGCGCGTCCGAGGTGTGTATCCGCGGCGGCAGGCAGCGCCTGATCCGCAGGTCGTTGCTCGCCTCCCGCGCGAGGAACTCGTAGTCGTCCACGGTCACCGCGCGGTAGCGGATCCGCAGCTCCTCCGGCGCCCGCCGCATCGTTTCCTCGATCGGCTCCTCGTCCGCGCCGTCCCGCGCCGGTCCGTGGTTCGTCACCGTGGCGATGCCGTTCGCCGAGCCGCCGCCGGGAACCGTGCCGAGGACCGTGACCTGGTTCGGCCCGACGTTGCCGCCGGCGCCGGAAGCGACGTACCGGTAGCGGGCGGCCTGGATCTTGCTGCCTCTCGGCGGCACCGATCCGCTGCCCTTGCCGGATCGCTCGTCGAAGTTGCCGAAGCGCACCTCGCCCGCGACCGCGTCGACCCGGTAGACCTCACCGGCACCGGGCGGGAACTCGTCGACCAGCTTCCAGTCGTGCCACACCGGCGGCGTCCCGGACTGGACCTGGACGACCAGATCGGCGTACGGCGCGGTCAGCCCCGGCCGCCGGTACAACGGACGGTTGCGCAGGGCAAATACCTGGAACCCTTGGCCGGTGCTCTCGCCCAGCTCCTCGGGCGTCCGGATCGACAGCGCGGCCCGCGCGGAGACCGCGTTGAACAGCAGCCGGTCGATGCCGATCGCGAGTGCGGGTGGCGGGTCCCCGCCGGGCGTCGGTGCAGCAGCCGGCGCGTCGATCAGCAGACCCACCCAGAAGAGTGGCTCGACGAGCTGGTCCGCATCGGTCGCGGGTAGCACGGTCTTCCATGGTTTGGTGGCGTCGGGACCGGCGGCGCGCTGCGAGGCCCAGTCGGCCGGTATCGACAGCCGCACTGTTCCGTCGTGCTGCAGTCCCTCGGTCCCGTCGGCCGGCGTAGGCACCGGCGGCCAGGCCAACGGTTCCGTCGTACCCCTGGAGTAGGTGGCGCGTACCTTGGCTGCCCCGGCAGTCCGGGCCGCCTGGTAGAGGCGCAGGTCCAGCGTCACGTCGTTCGTCACCGGCTGGTCGAACCCCAGATAGAACGCGACCGTCTGCTCAGCCGGGACCTCGACGAGATGTTCCGCAGTCGGCGGGGCAACCAGGTCGGTCGACACGTTGCGGTAGGTCGCCCGCGTCGCGCCCGCCGCCAGCGGACCGACCCGGAGCGCCGCCTTCAGATTGGTGGGCAGTACGACGAAGTCCTGGTCGGTCTCGAACAGCACCGGCCGTCCACCGGCCGGGTCGAGGGTCTGCGCCTGGGTCCCGGCCGGCACCGTGACCGGCGCCGGGACCGAGGAACTGTAGGTCAGGTAGGTCCGCGCGGGGGTCGGCGGATCGCGGGTGATCCCGAGCAGGTTGAGGAAGGCCAGGTAGTTCTTCTCCGGCGTCTGGTTCAGCCGGTAGATGATGCTCTCACCGAGCCAGGCGAACAGCTCGATCAGCGTGACGCCGAGGTCGCTCGGGTTGTGGTCGGTCCACTGCGGCGCGTACTTCGGGATCAGTGCCCGCATCTCGTTGACCAGGTCTTGCCAGGTCCGGTCGTCCAGGTCCGGCGGCACGATCCGCCCACGGTTCGATTCGGGAGCCATCAGCCACGCTCCAGCAGGAAGGGAAGGACCAGTTGGTGCTCCTGGGCGGTGGCCCGGAGCCGGTACCGGATCTCGATCACGAGCGCGCCCGCGTCGACGTCGTTCGTCACCCGGACGTCGAGCACGTCGATGCGCTGCTCCCACCGGCCGAGCGCGTCGGTCACGTAGTACGCCGCAAGGCTCGCCGTGGCCGCGTTGTTCGGCGCGAAGACCAGGCTCTTCAGGTTGGCGCCGAACCCGGGGCGCATGACGCGTTCGCCGTACTGCGTGCCGAGGATGATCCGGATCGACTCCTCGACCCGGGCCACCCCCGCGGACTCGGCGAGCCCGGGCCCACTGATCCGCAGCGGGAACGCGACCCCGCGGCCGAGCACCTCGTCGGTCATGGCGCCACCGCCGCTCGTAGCTTGGACTGGTTCGCGACAGCCGGCAGCAGCGGTGCGGCAGCGAGAGGTGGACCGCCATCGGAGATCCCGGCCAGGCCGGTGAGCAGCACTGACGCCCCACCGACCGTCAGCTTGGACGACTCGCCGGCCGACACCTGGGTGACCTTCGTACACTGTTTGGTCGAGGTCGTCGGGTCATTCGGCACCTTGCAGTCGATGGACTTGCCGCCGAGCTTCGCCAGCAGCACGTTCTTGCCGCCGACCCGAAGCCGGCTCGAACTGCCGGCCGACACCGCGAACCCGTGGAAGCAGTTGAGCGTGCTGTCCGTGGTCAGCACCGTTGGATTGACCATCGACTCCCCTCCTCGGTCATGTCACGTCCACCCCGTCCGCGGCCATCGTGATCGCCGTGCCGCCGGCCGCCTCGAGCTTGAGCTCGCCGCTCGCCTTGATCGCCAGGTCACCGGCCGCGCTGATCGTGAGCGCCGCGGCGCCGGTCGTGTCGTCGAAGGTGATGGTGTGTCCCGACTTGGACTTGAGCACCTTGCGGGCGTTCTGACCGTCCGCGTTGTCGGTCGGCGGCTTACGCAGCGCCGTCCACAGCGCACCCAGCACGTACGGCTTCGACAGCTCACCGTGCTCGAACGCGACCAGCACCTGATCCCCTTTGTCGGGCAGGGCCCAGAAGCCGGTACCGTCGCCGGCCATCGGGCGGACGCACGGTGCCCAGCCACTCTTGAAGCTGTCGCCCAACCCGGGGAAGCTCACCTGGACCCGCCCGATCGCCGGCGTCGCCGTCGCGGCCCCGAGCTCGTTGTTGTTCTCGACCACGGCCAGGACCACGCCGTAGAACTTCTCCGCCTGGTTCGGCGACGGTGTCTCGACCAGCTTCTTCCGCAGCAGCCCGAGCAGGCTCGAGTGCCCGCTCTGCGTGATCGAGAAGTCGGTCCGGAAGCCGTTGCCGTCGATCCGGTGCGTCACCTTCCGCAGCCGGTAGGTGCCGCTGAACCGCTTCCCCACGCCGGCGATCGTGACGTAGCGGCCGGCCGACAGGTCCGGGATGCCGATACAGGACCCGTTGCCCTCGTAGATGCCCTCGAGCAGGTTCGACAGGATTGCCCTGGCCACTGCCGCGGCCTGGACCGGGTTGCCGATCGACTGACGCCGGATCCCCTTGCGGACAAAGGACATCAGCAGTTGCGCCGCCGAGCTGCCGAGCCGCTCGACCAGGTTGTCCGGGTCGAGGTCCGCGGCCAGCATGGTCACCGTGAGCGCCTGGGCGAGCTCCTGGTTGTAGACGCGGACCTGTTGCACGCCGGCCAGGCCGGTGGCCGAGATCCGCGGGCTGAAGCTGGACAGGTTCTTGCCCCACTCCAGGGTGTGCGCGGCCAGTTGCGGCCGCGGGAAGTGGAAGTGCAGCCGGTCCCACTCGACGTACACGTCGAAGAAATACTGCTCGGCGCACGCCTTCAGAAAAGCCATGTCGGTCTCGACCTGGACCCGGTCGGCGTGGAACGGCACCGGGTCCACGATCGGGGTCAGCCCGTTCTCGGCCGCGATCTGCGCCGCGATCAGGCTGTCGTTGAGATCGCCGTACGTTCGCGGTTCCGGCTGGGTGTGCCGCAGCCGGTACGACTTGTCGTACCCCGAGACCGTGATCGTCGGCGGCCCGTCGGCCGGGAACGACGGCTCGATCGCGGCCACCTCGCCGAGGAACGCGGGGACCAGGTCCTGCGCGTAGCCGAGGTGGATCTCGACGGTCTTGCCGACGTCGAGCAGGGCGGAGTCGAGCAGCGCGTTGTCGTGGTTGCGCAGACTCAGGCTGAAGGAGCCGGCCAGATCGAGGTCGCTCTCGACCGTCAGGCTGAGCACCTGGTCGGCGAGGTCCGCGGCCAGCGTCACGCCGGACAGGCGGACGTCGAAGCGCGGGGCGTACGGCGGTGCACTCATGGCGTCCGCCCCGATCCGGCCGCTGGACCCGGGATCACCAACGACGCCCCCGGCTTGACGGCGAGCGGATCGACGATCGCGTTCGCCTTTGCGATCTCCCGCCAGCGCGCGGGATCGCCGAGGTACGCACCCGCGATACCGCTGAGCGTCTCCCCGGCCAGCACCGTGTGCATCGCCGACGCCGCGGACGGGCTGACGGCGGCCACGATCGGGGTCAGCGCCACGTCCACGATCGCCGAAGCGGTCGGCGACCCGATGAACACGCCCTGCCGAATCTCCAGCGAGACGTCGACGTACTCCTGCAGGCGCACCGACATCGTCGAGCGGACCGGCGTACCGTCCGGGGCGAACATCGTGAACCGCTGGCCGGCGTCGGTGAGCACGCAGCGGAACTGCACGCGGCCGAGGGAGAACAGCAGCACCGGCGGCGCGAGCGTCTGCGGCAGCTTGTCGAGCAGCCCGACGATCGGCGCGGTGAAGGTCCGCACGTCCTCCTTGGTCTCGTAGGTGTCGAAGAACAACTCCATGGTCAGGACCCGGTTCTTGCCGCGGACGTACTGCAGCGGCGAGGCGTTCAGCCCCGGGATGCCGACCTCGGCGAACTGGTTGCCCTGCTCGACCTTCAGCTCCTCGGGGTTGTACATCACCACGTGGCTGATCCCGGTGGTGGTGTCGATCAGCACGGCCTTGGCCAGCGGCGACGCCATCTCAGCCTCCCCGCTCGGAATCGGTCCGCAGCCGGCGCATCAGTTCCTCGACGATGCCCTGCCGCAACCCTTCGGCATCGAACGACGCAGGGCCGGGGCCGCCGCCCGCCTCCGCGCGGTCGGCGTCCGCGCGCATCGGAGTCATTGCCGGCGGCGCGCTCGGGACATCCACGCGAGCTTGGGGCGCTGCAGGCAGATGATTGGTGCGACCTACCGAATGAGCCTCGTACGACAGGGCGACGGACTTGCTGTCAGGGGGCCGGACCGGTTCGCTCCCCATCGGAAGCCGTTGGGCCAGACGCTCGACACGCGCCGCGACAGCTTCTTCCGCCGCGATGCCATCCGGCGTGCTTCGGCTCGTGCCGGCGCCGCGCGCGAGCAGGGCGGTGACATGACTCGCCTCGTGCGCGAGCAGGCCGAGGCCCTCAGGAGTATCCAGCCGGAACTTCCCGGATCGCACCTTGACCGTGGTACCGACCGTGACCGCGTCCGCGTGCTGCGAACGAGCCGCGGCGTCCGCCTCCGCGTCGACGCGTACCTGCAGGTGGTCGACGCCAGGCCCAGCCACCTCGCGGAGCCGTGCCCGCACATCCACCGGCAGCCGCTGCGGCTCCGGCTCGCCAACCGCCTCCGGCTCGCGGAGTGGCGATGGTACGGCGACTGCCGACGGGAACGCGCCGCGGCGCGGAGCCCAGTCCTCAGCGTTCTCGTGCCGCTCGAACCGGCCGGCCCAGGACTGGTCGAGCGCGTCGAGCCGGTCCAGCACCGTCGCGAGTCCCGGCGCCCACGCGAAGCTGGTGACATGCCGCAGGCGCAGGTACTCGGCGAGGCGGGCCAGCCGTTCCCCGAGCGTGTCCGGGCGCTCCGCCGTAGCGTCCATGTTGTCCCCCTCCCCCTACGCCATCAGCCCGGCTCGAGCTGAGCGGTCACCTCGCGCACCCACCGCCGGCGCTCGGCGTGATCCAGCGTCAGCACTTCCGTGAGAGTCCAGTGCGTGTGCCGACCGAGAAAGGCTGCCTCCTGGTGGACCCGGTCCAAGGGGTAGCCCGCTATCCCCCCAGCAGCGGCACCTCCACGTCGTGGTTCTCTCCGCAGTGCGGACAGACCACCGAGAACAGGTGCGGCGTGAGCCCGTTGATCCGGTTGTAGAGGTCCTGGAGATGCGCCAGATCCTCGGAGAACAGGCCCTCGACCACCCCCGGGTTCACGTCCGGCAGGCTGCCGAGCTTGGTCACCACCCTGGCCAGCAGGACCACGATCAGGTACGCCGGCCAGCCCTGCACCCGCGGGTCGCGCAGCGGGTAGATCTCGTCCGCCGCGGTCGCCAGCCGCATCGTCCCGGACCGGTGCAGGGTGCCCTCGGCGTCGACGTACCCCTTCGGGAGCTCGAACGGCACCTCGGTGACCAGCTGCCCGGTCATACCCGGTCCAGGCCCTCGTGCGCGAGGACCAGGGTCTCGATCATGATCTCGCTGCCCTTGGCGTTGAACGCCGAGCCCTCCCACTTGGTCGGCCAGGCCCGGTCGAAGTTCCAGCGCACCACCTCGGAGCTGTTGGCCAGGTCGAAGACCACGATCGAGCCGTTCTTGCGGACCACGAGCCCCTGCACGATCTGCAGCCGCCACTCCCACAGCTCGATCGACGCCGTCGCTCCCCACTTCAGCGTGATGTCGGTGTACGTCGTCTTGCCGGGCAGCTTGCGCACCGTGGTGTTGTCGCCGCCTTCGCGGTTCTCGATCACCTCCGTGGTGGAGCCGAGCCCGCTGCACTCGGTGAAACTGGCCTGCGCGATCCCGTCCAGCTCGACCAGGAAGTTGAAACTGCGGTACGGATCGACGCGCTGTCCTGTCTGCGGCATCCCCTTGCCTCCCCTCTCGACCGGGCCGCGGCCCGGTTCAACCTGGGATCAGCCCTCGCTGACCTTGGCGCCGCCGTCCCAGAGGCCGATCCGCAGCACGATGTGCTCGGCCGGGCGGGTGACGGCCAGTCCGATCTCGACGATCACCTCGCCGCGGTCCCGGACCGCCGCGGGGTTCAACGACTCGTCGATCGTCACGTAGAAGGCCTCTTTCGCCGACCGGCCGAACAGCCCGCCGGCCTCCCAGACGCGGGTGAGGAACTCGGTGATCGACCGCTGCAGCCCCTTCCACAGGCCCGGCGTGTTCGGCTCGAACACCGCCCACCGCAACCCGGCGACCAGCGAGTCCTCGACGTACGACACCAGCCGGCGGACGTTGACGAAGCGCCAGGGCACGTCGGCGGAGAGCGTCCGCGCACCCCACACCAGCGGTGGCCCGCCGGGGAAAACACGCAGCGCGTTGATGTTCTGCTTGTTCAGAGCGCCTTGCTCGGTGTCGTTCAGCGTGAAGTCCAGCCCGACGGCACCACGCACCTGCTCGTTGGCCGGGGCCTTGTGGACGCCGACCGTGCTGTCGCAGCGGGCCATCACGCCGGCCAGGTGCCCCGACGGCGGTACGGCGATGGTGTCCGCGGCAGCGCCGGCTGGGTCGCGGATCGTGATCCACGGCCAGTAGAGCGCACCGAAACCGTTCGGCGAGAGCAGTCCGGCCCGTTGGGTGAGCAGCGCGCCACCCGGTTTCAGCGGGTCCTTGTCCTGGATGCCGTCCAGGATCGCGAACCGGTCGCCCAGGTCCTCGCAGTGCTTGATCACCTTGTCCTTCTGCAGCGCCGGATCCACCAGCCCCGGCACACACACCAGCCCGACGTCGGGCAACCGGCTCAGCTGCGCCAGCGCGCCGTCCAGACCGCCCATGTCCTTGATCGGTACGACGTATGCGAACGTGCCGCCGTTGTCGAAGAACCCGCGGACGGCGTACGGCAGGTTCTGCCCGGCCTTGTACTCGCCGAGCCGGTCCTTGTACGCGTTCCAGCTGGTCACCGGTACCGGCTTCCCGAGCGCGTCGCCGGTCGGCAGCGTCGCCGTCGTACCGATCAGCGCCGCCACGCTCGTCCCGGCCCCCTCGATCGGGCCCGCGGGCGTGATCTCCTCAACATGGATCCCCGGCGCCGCTGTCGCGTAGTCGACCATGCTCCTCCCCCTTTCGTTTCCCCACGTCCTCCGCGCCTAGGGCCCGGAGAGCACCACCGTCTGCGTCTGATGGTCGGCCGCATACGTCACGGCGACTTGTTCGTCGGGCCGCCCGCTCGCCCGCACTGTCAGGGTGTACGTCCCGAACTCGAGACCTGGTACGGCGAACTCCCCGTCCGGACCGGAGGTCGCCCGGGCGCCCGTCCCGTCGACGGAGACCGTGGCGGCCGCGACCGGTACGAGCGAATGGTCGAACACCACGCCCCGGAACAGCGGGTCGTCGATCAGGCCGCTGTGCAGGTGCACCTCGTGGACCGGCGGGAGCTGGACGACCTCGTCGTACGGCTCGACCGTGACGGTCACCGTCAGCGGGAACGCAGGCCGCGGCGCGATGCCGAGAGCGGTCCAGAAGTCGCCGGTCGACCTGTTCTCCTTGGCCTGCGCGACCATCGCCTGCAACGGGTACGGCTGCGGCGGGGTCTGGAGTGAACCGCGCAAGAACCGGTCGGCGACCACTGGGAACCGGCTGAGCCACTGCAGGGTGAGCCCGAGCAGGCGGTGTTCTTCCGCCGCCTTCAGACCGCCGGCCTGCGCGGACCAAGCCGTGGCCAGGTACGTGCAGTCGACCCGCAGCGACGGGAGCTGCGAGGTGTAGCCGTCGGCCACTCGGGTCAGCACGCGCGCCTCGTCGCGGAGGCTCCGGTTCTCCGTCACTTCGTGCAGGAAGAGGTTCACGGTCGCCTCGGCCGGCTTGTAGTCCCGGTCCGGCGTATCGAAGCTCACGTCCGCGGCCCGGAGCTCGGCCGGTGCCGCCGCGTCGTCGAGCATCGCCTTCAAGGTCTCGTCGAGGTCCTGGAACACGGCAGCTCACCCCAGCTCCGGCCGGACCCGGCCGAGCTTCTGGAACTCACGGTGGATCGCCCGCCGCAGGTGCGGCATCCCGATCGGCTCGCGCTCCGCTGCCGCCAGGTACGCCGCGTGCAGCGTCGCGTTCCGGATGTTCGCGCCGGAGAGCCGGAAGTCGCGGGCCAGGCCGGCGAAGTCCAGCTCCCCGGCCAATGGTGCGCCGGCCGGGAAGCAGACCCGCCAGATCCCGGCGCGCAGCTCCTCGTCGGGGAACGGGAACTCGACGATGAACTGCAGCCGGCGGGTGAACGCCTCGTCCAGGTTCTGGCGGAAGTTCGTGGCGAGGATCGCGACGCCTTCGTACTGCTCCATCCGTTGCAGCAGGTACGACGTCTCGACGTTGGCGTACCGGTCGTGCGCGTCGTGCACCTCGGACCGCTTGCCGAACAACGCGTCGGCCTCGTCGAACAACAGGATCGCGTCCGCGTCGGCGGCGGCCGTGAAGATCTTCTCCAGGTTCTTCTCGGTCTCCCCGATGTACTTGCTGACCACCGTGGACAGATCGATCGCGAACAGGTCCAGCCCGAGCTCACCGGCCACGACTTCGGCCGCCGTCGTCTTGCCGGTGCCCGGCGGCCCGGTGAACAGCGCGCTGGTACCGCGGCCGCGCTTCCCACCGAAGCCCCACTCGTCGAGGACGGTCGACCGCAACCCGACGCGAGCGCACAGCTCCCGCAGTTGCGCGGTGGTGTCCTCCGGTACGACGAGGTCGGCCCAGCCGCACTCCGGCTCGACCCGGCGCGCGAGAGTGGACAGCCGCCTGGCCGCGAGATCTGCGTAGTTGACCGCGACGTCGAGGACCTCGGGTCCGCTCGCCGCGGACCAAGGGCGAGTGCCGGCCATGACGGTGATGCCGGGATGATCGGCCAAGCCGTCGGTCAGGGCTCTGTGGGCGCGATGGGTGAGGACGTCCACGTCGTCGATGAACAGCACTGCTTCCTGAAGCAGAGCCTCGCGGAACGACCGGGTGATGATGATTGCTGCCTCTGCGTCCGCGGCCGGAAGGTGCGCAGCGTGGACGGTAAGGATCGGAACGCGCAGCTCCCCCGCCAGAGCCAGCGCGACGGTTCCCTGGCCCTCCGCGCCGTACAGCTGGACACGCAATGGGGTGCCGCTGCGTGCCGCGGTCAGGATGGTTGGTGGGAGCTCGCCCCCGGAATGCGGCGTGGTGAGCCGGCAGAACGCGGCCAAGTGTCGGTCGAGACCGCTCTTCGCCAGCAGGACGTCTGTGATCTGCTCGTCGAGTACGACGGTCTGCGCGAGGAGCGGTGGATGGGTCCGGTCGTCGCTGACCAGGTCGACGAGGTGGTTTCGCAGCAGCGGGGCGTCGGCGGCGAACAGAGAACGCCGTACCAGCTTGTCGTCGGGTGAGGTGCTGATCAGGTCGAGGATCAGGTTCACCGTGGCGCGGCGGCGGCTGACGTCGTCCTGGAGGTAGCCGTAGAGCCGCTCGTACCTCAGGTCGACCTCTGGGGCCAGGGCGATCAGCACGACGTCGAGCTCGGCGTCGGTCAGTCCGTAGGTGCTCCGCAGCCAGGACCAGTTGTCGTCGTACGTCGTCCAGGCCGGCGGCGCGCGGTGCGACGGCTGGTCCTGCAACGCGGCCGTCGCCTGCTCGTCGGTGATGTAGAGGCCGCGGAACGCGTCGTTCGCCGCCTCGTCGCCGAACCGCACGCGAGCAGCAGCCACCGCCGCGGCGAGGATGGCGTCGAGTCGCTCGAACGGGCGTCGCCAGGACGCCGGAGACTCCGGTTCGGCGAGCAGGGACAACGCAACGTCGGACATGCGCTTCCCCCCTCAGGCACGGCGAGTTTGCCTGACGAACCCCCACCAATGACGCTACGGAGGGGCGCAGGTGATGTCAACACGTGGTGAATTATTGCCCTGAGCAACAATTTCAAGCGGATGAACCCGTTGACGGCAGGCCCGGTCCGGAGGAACGTCGAGTGCGGGGGTGGGTGCGATGCGACCCAAGACAGTAGAAATCAAAATTACGTTGGCCGGACCAAGGATCGACGACGTGGTCGACCAGCTGCGGCTGCCCGGCCCGGAGCCGTGGACCGTGGTCTTCGGCGAGGATGTCACCGGCGCCGCGGCGACGACGGCGTTGCTCGACCTCGGCGTCGTACTGCGGATCCGCGGCAAGAGCGCGACCACCGGGGACACCACCGTCAAGCTCCGGCCGAGCCGCTGGTCACAGCTCGACCCGGACTACTTCGAGAGCCGCAAGACCGACGACGCCGACCTGAAGATCGAGGCCGACTGGGCCGGCGACAAGCACTCGCTGGCCACGTCGATGACCATCGACTGGGCAGACTCTCGCCTGTCCGCCGCCCAGGCCGACAGTGCTCTGGTGCCGGACCTCTTCAGCAAGACCCAGCAGGACTTCCTCGCCACCTGCGCGACCGGCCGGGTCAACCTCGCAGCGGTCAGCCTGCTCCCGCCGATCGCGGCCACCCGCTACGCCAAGTTCACCCCGACAGGCACCGCGCTCGAGCTCCGCGCGGAGCGCTGGCAGGTGGACCCGACCCTCGACTTCCTCGAGCTCTCAGTGATCGCCAAACCCAAGGACGCCGCCGCCACCCAGGAATCCCTGACCGCCTTCGCCACCAGTCTGTCGCTGCCCCTCGACAACAACCCGCTCAACAAGACCCAACGAGTCCTCAACCACCTGATCGCCACCGTCCCGATCTGATCGGTCAGCAGGAGAGGGTGGCGTAGGCGTAGCCGCGGGCGGTGAGGGTGGTCAGGACCTGATCCAGGGCGGCGACGGTCTGGGAGCGGTTGCCGCCGCCGTCGTGCATGAGGATGATGGCGCCCGGTGTGGTGCCGGCCAGGACGCGGTTGACGATGGTCGCCGTACCGGGGCGGGCCCAGTCTTCGGGGTCGACGTCCCAGAGGACCTGCTGCATGCCGTCCTTGCGGATCTCGGCGCGGACGCGGGCGTTCGTCGCGCCGTACGGCGGACGGAAGCACTTGGACCGAACGCCGTCGGCGACCTGGTGATGCAGGGCGGCCGGTGAGAGCTTCGGGAGCTGCGGGTGCGAGACCGAGTGGTTGCCGATGCTGTTGCCGGCCGTGCGAACCTGGTCGACGAGCCCGGGGTGCGGGTTCGCATTCTGAGCGAGCATGAAGAAGGTCCCGTGGGCGTTGTGCTTCGCGAGGACGGCGAGCACCTCGGGCGTCCAGCGCGGGTCGGGGCCGTCGTCGAAGGTCAGGTAGACGACTTTGCCGTGCGCCGCCTTCACAGGCCCGTTCGCGGTCTTCGACGGCGTCGACTCAGGGGTCGGCGTGGTGGTCGCCGCAGCCTTCGAGATGGTTGTCGTGGGCACCGGTTGGGCCGCGTTCGCCATCCCGGCCGGGCCGGAGACCGCCGCGTGCAAACAGGCCATCGCCACCGCCGCCCCCACCGCGAGCCCGATCGGCAACCCGAATCTGCCCCTCATCGCCAACTCCCCCGATCGTCCGTCCTGGTCACCACTGTCGACGCCACCAGTGGCCGGAAAGTTCACCGCCGGGCTTCACCGTTGACTTCGCCGACTACTCGTGTTTGAGTACTCATATGCGAGCTACTCGACTCTTCATCCTCGGCGCCCTGGCCGACGGCGGACCGATGCACGGGCACAAGATCAGGGCCGCGGCCAAGCTGGACCGCGCCGACGTGTGGGCCGACGTCAAACCGGGTTCGCTGTACGGCGCTCTCGGCCGGATGGCGGCCGAAGGGGTCGTCGAGGTGGTCCGCACCGAGCAGGAAGGCGGCATGCCGGCCCGGACCGTGTACGGCATCACCGCCAAGGGCCGCGACGAGCTCGCCGCGATCATCCGGGCCGCGCTGGCCGACACCAAGCTGACGCCGGACCCCATGCAGCTCGTGCTGCTGCACCGCAGCGTGATCGACGACGACGAGCTTCGTACCGCGGTGCGCGCCCGGCGAGCGTCGTACGCCGAGCAGCTCGAGTTCTGGACGAACCTCCGGGTGGACGCCGAGCCGCACCTGGTCGGCCTGGAACCGGTCGCCTTCGACCAGACCCTGATCCGGCTGCGCGCCGAGCTCGAATGGCACGACCAACTACTGACAGCGATCGGAGCGGACTGAAATGCGAGTCGGCATCATCGGCGGCGGCGTCGGCGGACTGTGCCTCGCCCAAGGCCTCACCAAGGCGGGAATCGACGTCACCGTCTACGAGCGTGACCACACGCCGGAGTCACGACTGCAAGGTTTCCGCTTGAACATCGAACCCGTCGGCAGTACTGCGTTGCACGCCTGCCTCCCGGACACGTTGTGGCAGGTCCTGGTCGCTACCGCGGGCGATTCCGGCCGCGGAATCGGGTTCCTCGACGAGCAGATGCGCCCGCTGATCATGGTCGGCCGTGGCGACGAGGCACCGGACCCGCTCGATCCCGCGACCGGCGAGCACGCGGTCAGCCGCGTCACCCTGCGCCGGCTGCTCCTCGCCGGCCTGGGCGACGTCGTCCACTTCGGCAAGGAGTTCACCCGGCTCGACGGCAACGAAGTACATTTCGCCGACGGCAGTACGGCGACCGCCGACGTGATCGTCGCCGCCGACGGCGCGAACTCCCGGCTGTGGGCGCAACTGCACCCCGAGGCCACCCGCACCGAGCTGCCCGCCGTCGCGGTGGGCGGCAAGCTCTTCCTCACCGACGAGACCAGCGCCTGGCTGCCCGCCGAGCTGCTCCAGGGGAAGAACGTCTTCTGGCCCATCCGCGACTTCCTGTTCACCGCGGTCTTCCGGCGCCGCGAAGACCCGAGCGCCGTCGTCGACCGGCTCGGCCCCGACCTGCGCGCGCTGGGCGTCGACCCCGCCCGGCTGCTCGCCGACTCGGCAGACCGCGACTACGTCATGTGGGCCTACATCGCCCATCGCGACGCGATGCCTGCCGACTTCAATTCGCTGGACCCAGAGGTGGCGAAGGCCGAGCTGAGCGACCGTACGGCGACCTGGCACCCGGCGCTGCACCGCCTGATCGCGGCGTCGGAGCCCGACAACCTCTTCCAGACCGCCTTCACCGCAGCTCGGCCGCTGTCTCTCGGCCGCGCAGGTAACGTCACCGGGCTCGGTGACGCCGTACACCACATGCCGCCCGTCGGCGGTCTCGGCGGCAACACGGCGCTGCGCGATGCACAGCACCTCTGCGCCGCGCTGACCGCGGTACACAAGGGCGAGCGGTCGCTCGGCGATGCGCTCACCGACTACGAGCAAGGCATGCTCAAACACGGCTTCGCGACCGTCCGCGAGGCGGTCCGCAACACCGAAGGCGCGATCACCCGCAACACGCTCAAGCGCCGGGCAGCCCGTACGTTCTTCCGCGTCTGCGGAGCCGTGCCACCCCTCGGGCGCGCAGTCTTCGCCGACTAGGCGCCTCACGTATTTCGGCCTGGCGCCGGTTTAGGATCGAGCATGCCGACCGACCTGGGCGAATGCGCGTGACCTCGCCGTACGTCGGTCGCGAGGCCGAGCTCGCCGTACTGCGGAGCGCGGCCGGTCAGGTCGAGGCCGGCGATTCGGCCCGGCTCCTGGTCGTCGGCGAGGCCGGGATCGGGAAGACCCGGCTGATCGCCGAGTTCACCGCGGGCCTCGGCGCGGAGTGGCTGACCGTCACGGGCGCCTGCCCCGAGCTCGGCGCCGAGCACTTCCCGTACGTCGCCTTCCTGCCGATCGTGCGCCGGCTTGCCGACGGATCGCCGGCCAGCCCGGCGCTGCGGAGTCTGCTGCCGCACGGGTCCGCCGATGACAGTCCGGAGTCCACGGGCGGCCGGCTCGCGCTGCTGTACGACCTGATCGCGCTCATCGAACGTGCGGCCGCCGATCGTCCGTTGGTTCTCGTCGTCGAGGACCTGCACTGGGCCGACAGCGCGAGCCGCGAACTCTTCGGCTACCTCGCCCGGAACCTCGGAAAGCTCCCGGTCCTGCTCATCGGCACCGTGCGTACCGGCGAGCTCCCGGCCGGCCACCCGGTCCGTCAGCTCGTCGCCGAGCTCGGGCGGCGGTCCGACATCACCATGCTGCCGCTCGAGCCGCTGGAGCAGCACGACGTCGGCGAGCTGCTGACCGCGCTCGACGGCCGGTACGACCCGGTGCGCGCCTCCGCGGTCTATCGCCGCTCGGGCGGGAACCCATTGTTCGTCGAGGCTTTGGTGCACGACAGCTCGCCTCGCTCGTCACTGCGCACGCTCCTGCAGGAGCGGGTCGCCGGCCTGTCCGACACCGCGCGTCCGGTGCTCGCGGTCGCCTCGATCGCAGGGGCCTCGATGGGCCATGACCTGCTCACTGTGCTGGCCGACCGGCCGGACGACGAGCTCGACCGGGCGTTGCGCGAGCTCGTCGAACGCGAGCAGCTGGTCCCGACGGCGTACGGCTATCAGTTCCGGCATGCGCTGATCCGGGAGGCCGTCTACACCGGGCTCCTGCCCGGCGAGCGGCGCCGGCTGCATGCGCGCGCGGCCTCCGCGCTGTCCGAGCACCCCGATCTCGCCGCGCAAGGTCTGCCGGCTGCCGAGCTGGCGGAGCACTGGTACCTGGCCGGCAACGCCGACGAGGCGTACGACGCGGCGCTGGTCGCGGCCGACGAGGCGCGGGCGACCTTCGCGTACGGCGAGGAGTTCCGGCATCTCGAGCGGGCGCTCGCGCTCCGGCCGGCAACCGATCCAGCACGGCTGGAGTTGCTCGAGCGCGCGATCACGGCGGCAATGCGCGCTGGTGAAGGTGCCCGAGGTCTCGAGCTGTGCGCGGCCGCACTGGAGCTGGTCGACGAGGTCGCCGATCCCGAGCGGGCCGCGCTGCTCCTCCTGGATCGAGCACAGCTCCGGAGCCGGCTGGATCTGACCGGCCGGGAGGACATCGATCGTGCGCGCCGGTTGCTGCCCACGGACCAGGAGACGTACGCGCTCGGGCGGCTGCACTGGGTGCTCGGGATCGATGAAGGGACCGCGCGGCACACCGACGCGGCACAGGAGCACGGCCGGACCGTGCTGCGGATCGGCGAGGCACTGGACGACGACCGGCTGCGCTGCCGCGCGTACGCCGTCCTGGGGTATGCCGCGTACATGGCCGACGACCTCGAGGCGGCCTGGGACGCGCAGGCTCGGTGCCGGCGGATCGCGACCGCGATCAACGACGACTTCGTGCTGGTCGCGAACTCGCTGTGGGAGTGCGCGACGCTCAACGCGGCCGGCCAGTTCGAGCGGCTGGCCGCGCACATGCCCGGCGCGGTCCGCGAGGCCGAGCTGCTCGGGATGCGCAAGTGGCGCGGGCCGCTGATGACGGTCAACCTCGCGCTGGCACTGACCGCCGTCGGCCGGTGGGACGAGGCCGTGCACGCGATCGAGGAGGAGCTCGCGGCAGGGCCGGAGACGCTCTACGAGACGGTACTGCGTGGGCAGCTCGCGAGCCTGCACCTGTACCGCGGAGACCTCGCACGGGCGGCCGAGCTGCTGCCGGTGGCCGACGAGCTGTACGCCCGGTCGCCGGTGTTGCGCAGCTTCATGCAGGGCTACCTCACGTCGTTGACCTGTGAACTGGCCATCGCCCGGCACGACCCGGAGGCGGCCGTGCCCGCGGCTGCGGAGTTCCTGCAGCACGCGCTCGATCCGGACGGACCTCAGCGTCCGGACCTCGACGGGCTGCTCGGGATCGCCATGCTGCAACGGGCCCGGCTCGCCGCCGCAGCACGCAATCGCGAGATCGCCGCGGACGTGGCGTCGATCCGCGCGTCGGTCGCCGAACTGCTCCCCCAGGTCGGGACGACCGCCGCGCCACCGCTGGCGGCGTACGTCGCGACAATCTCGGCCGCGCTCGGCCCTGGGCGGATGGCCGACTGGGACACGGCCGCGGACCACTGGCGCCGGATGCCGTACCTGCCCGGCACGATCGCCTGCCTGATCGCGGCGGCCGAGGCGGCGCTTGCCATCAGCAACCGCCCCGGCGCCCGTCGACGGCTCGAGGAGGCTCGCGAGCTGGCGACTCCGCTGCGAGCCGGCCTGTACCTCGACCGAATCGCCGCGCTGGGCCAACGGGCACGGCTGGAACCGGCCGCAAGCAGCACCGACGTGATGGGCCTGACTCCGCGAGAACTCGACGTACTGCGCTTACTGGCCCGCGGCCTCCTGAACCGAGAGATCGCCGCCGAGCTATACATCTCCCCCGCCACCGTAGCCGTCCACGTATCCCGCATCCTGACCAAACTCGACGCCACCACCCGCACAGAAGCCACCGCCCAAGCCCACACCCTCAGACTCCTCGACTGAGCGGCGGTCAGGCTCCGTCGAGGAGGTCGTTGAGCCGCTGGCGGAGCGCGGGCTCCTCGCCCGCGACCTCGACCAGCTTGTCTCGGCTGGTCGCGCCGCGCACGAGTGTCACAGCCGCTCGTCGTACGCCGAACGCCCGGGCCGCGGCCTGAAGGACTGCTTTTGTTGCCTCGCCCTCGACCGCGCGTGCCGTTACGGCGACTACCAGGGCGGGGCCGTTCGGGCCGTCGTAGCGGCCGCCGACGGTGGTCCGGGAGGCGCCGGGTTTTACCCGCAGCAGGATGCGCATGGAGGAATTGTTGCCTGGTCGGTGAATGTGTGGGTGGTGATCGGGTAACCGGGAGCACATGAGTGTGAAGTTGAATGAGAAGGCGTTCGAGCATGCGAAGGACTTGATCGAGAAGGGGCAGACGGTCAAGGACGAGCGGGACGACTGGAGTGAGCATGCTCCTTCGGCGGACGAGCAGAATGCGTTCCTGGACAAGCACGGGTGGTCCGGCTACGGGCTCTGGTTCCTCGGGATCGACACCGAGATGGGTGAGGAGACCAAGGGCCGCTACGAGTTCCCGTACGGCGACTTCCGCCGGCTGCACCGCTGCGGCGTGATCAGCGCCGAGTCCCGCGCCGCGCAGTACAACCACGACGAAATCGCCAAGGCCCTCGCAAACCTGCACGAACTCCTAGACGGCGACCACGCCTGATGCGCCCCCCGGAGGTCGGCGACCTGCGCCTGGCGACGGTGTGCGTGAACGCGACGGACATGGACAGAGCGGCCGACTTCTGGTCGTCCGCTCTGGGCTACTCGCGGCCGGACCGGATCGGTCCGCACGACCAGTTCGCCAAGCTGAAGGATCCGGACCGTACGGCGCCTGCCGTGCTGCTGCAGCGGGCCCGGGCGATTCCGGCTGAGCCGACGCCGGTTCACATCGATCTCTACACGAGCGATCGCGACAAGCACATTGCTCGGCTGCTGGAGCTCGGTGCCATGCGGGCGGACGACTGGGAGTATCCCGAGCACCACGAGTTCGTCGTACTGCGTGACCCGGAGGGCAACGAGTTCTGCGTTATCGCGGTGTGAGGTCGCGGAGGGCTGGGGCGAGTTCTTTGGTGAAGAAGTCGAAGAAGGTGGGCATGTCGGGGCCGGCGTTGATCAGGGCCAGGTGGTCGTAGCCGGCCTCGACGAACGGGCGGGCGATTTCGAGGTGGCGGTTGACGTCGGGGCCGCAGCCGAACTGGTCGAGCAGGTGGTCGGTGGTGATCAGTTCGGTCGCGGCGTCGAAGTTGACCGGATTCGGCAGCTCGGCCTGGACCTTCCAGCCCGTGAGGCCGAAGCGGAACAGTCGGCGCGCCGACTCGGCCGCGTCCTCCTCCGTCGCCGCCCACGCGAGTGGTACTTCGGCGTACCGCGGCCCGTCGCCGCCCGCTTCGCCGTACGCCGTGACCAGGTCCGCATCCGGCTCCGTGACGAACAACGCGTCGCCGAGCTCGGCAGCGAGCCGGGCCGCCTCCGGTCCACCGGCGGCGACGGCGATCGCCGGGAGCTCGTCGGGAAGGTCAAAGACCCGGGCGTCCTCCAGCTTCAGGTGCTTGCCGTCGTACGAGTGGTAGCCGCCGCTCCACAGCAGCCGGATGATCTCGAGCGCCTCCCGCAGCATCTCGTGCCGCGTCGCGACCGCGGGCCAGCCGGCGCCGACGACGTGCTCGTTGAGCCGCTCGCCCGCACCGATCCCGAGCGTGAAGCGTCCACCGGAGAGGATCGAGAGCGTCGCCGCGGCCTGCGCGACGATCGCCGGGTGGTACCGGATGAACGGGCAGGTCACGCCGGTCGCCAGCCCGACCGCCGACGTCCGCGCGGCGATCGCACCCAGCATCGAGAACGCGAACCCGGAGTGCTCGTGCTCACTCACCCACGGATGGAAATGGTCGCTCACCTCGACGAAGTCGAACCCCGCCTCCTCGGCCCGCACCGCCTGCTCGACGATCTCCGCCGGCCCGTACGCCTCCGCGATCAGCTTGAACCCGACCTTCACCACACGTCCTCCTCCACTCGGGGTCCTTCGAACGGCACCCCGGTGCCCGGAAGCCGGTCTCACATGCTCTCGAGCCGCTGCCGTTCCTGGCTGCGGTGCTTGTCGAGCGACCTGGCGGTGTAGGTGGTTTCGTTGAGAGTGTGTTGCAGGTGGGTTGCTTGCCGACGGGCCTCGCGCAGCGTGCGTCGGGCTTCGTCGAGCTGCTCGGTCATCCGCTCGATATCGGCCTCCAGGTCGGCGATCCGGTGCTGGTGAGCATCCAGGATCCGCTCAGCCTCGGCCCGCGCCGCCTCGGCCGCGGCGTACTCCGCCTCAGCTTGCTGGATCCGCCGCTCCTGAGCCGTACGCCGCTCAGCCAGCGCGCCAGCGGCCCGCGACCCGTTGGAGCGGGACCCGTTGGCACGGGATCCATTGGCGTGGGATCCGTCGGCGGCGGCTCCGTTGGAGCGGGATCGGTTGGCTCGGGCGCCGTTGGCTCGGGCGCCGTTGGCTTTACCTCCCGTGGGTTTGCCGCCGACCACGCGGGGCCGAGCGGGCGGTAGGTGGGCCAGGTCGCCGGACTCGTCGACGACGCCGAAGCCGACGTGGCGGAGGGCGCTGGTCAGTTGGCCGGAGCGGAGGAGTTGAGCAGCACCCGGGTCGATCAGTGCCGCGTCGAGCGTCTCCATCAGACGGTCCGCAGTCTGGGCGGTGATGCGGCGGCCGGGTGCGGCCTTGGTACGGGCGGTCTTCACCAAGCCGCTGATCAGGTCGTGTCGCCGGCGGGTCAGCTTGCGGCGGTGGGCGCTGTCGGTCGACAGATAGTTGTCCCGCAGCTCCTCACCGAGCTCGGTCAGCGCATGCACCCCGTCGGGATCGGTCCGGACCAGCTGATTGGCCAACCAGGCCGCCACCGTCGGTTTCCGCAACCCGGCGACCGCGGCCGCCAGCCGCTCGTCCCCGTCCGCCCGCGCCGCCTTCACCATCCGATTCCGGGCCGCAACGAACTGCTCGGGCAGCAACCCGTACAGCTCCACCACAGCAGCCTCGATCTCCACTCTTCCACGATGCGCGCCGTACGCCACCCCGGCAACGCCTACCAGCGTGCCAAATCATTTGCCCCAGGCAACCACCCGGACCGACCGTGCAGCCGCACTTGCATTTGGCGACTTTCCGATCGCCCAGACGGACCGGGAACCTCCGCCGCGCTGCGGACAGTACAGGGGTGAGGCGAGATGAGGGGACTGTGTGGATGGCACACTCGGCTGGGGTGGCGCATCGATGATCGGGGTGGGTATGACCACGGACCGGCTGCTCTGGGAGCGGGCGGCGACCGGGGACGGGGACGCGTTCGCCGAGGTGTACCGGCGGCACGCGCGGCCGATCTACAACTTCCTGTACCGGCGGACCGGGTCGTGGAGCGACGCGCAGGACCTGACGTCCGCCGTGTTCCTGCAGGCATGGCGGCGGCGCGACGAGATCGTGCTGCACCAGGACTCCGCGCTCCCCTGGCTGCTCCGTACCGCGGACTACACCGCCCGGAACGAGTCGCGCTCGAAGCGGCGTTACCGCCGGGCCTTGGCAGCCGCCGACCTCCCCCTCGACACCGAGCGCGACCACGCCGACGACGTCGTCGACCGCCTCGACGACCAGCGCCAGCTCCTCGAGGCGCAGGCCGCGTTGAAGAAGCTGCCGAAGCACGAGCGCGACGTCGTCGAGCTGTGCGTCTGGTCGGGCCTCGACCAGCAGGCCGCGGCGATCACCCTCGACGTCGCCGTCGGCACGGTCAAGTCGCGGTTGTCCCGGGCCCGCAAACGTCTGCGCGAGTGGAACCTCGCGTCCTTCGTCGAGCAGGAGAACGAGTCATGATCACCCGGCCCCCGGAGCGCGACCTTCCCGCGGACATCCTGGAGCGTCAGGCCGCCGAGCTCGCGGCGATCGTCCAGCACGAGACCGCTGGGCGCCCGTCCGCCCGGTCGTGGCGGACATACGTCGTACCGCTGATGGCTGCTGCTGCCGTCATCACCGTCGCCGCGGGTCTGCTGGTTGGGGTGCCTGCGCTGCTCAAGCACCAGGCCGAAGTACCAGCCGCTGCGAAGCCCACCGCGGCTCCGATCCGCACGATCTCGCAGGCGCGAGCCCATCGGCTGGCGCTGCAGTGCCTGCGCATGCGGCTTCCGGACAAGGTCACCGTGCTCGACGCCTTCGAGTTCACCGACGTACCGCTGGGTTCCCCGCACATCAAAACCTGGGTGATCCTGCAGGGCGCGAAGAACGTGCACGTGTGCGGATGGGACAACAAGTACGGCGCCGCAGGGGATCCAACTCTCACCTACGACGATCGGACGTACCTGTACTCCGTTGTCGAACAGGTCTCCCCCGCCGTCGGCCGGTACACCAAGCCGGTCGCGAAGGTCGTCGTACAACTCCCCGGCGGGCAGCCGGTCGAGGCGCTGCTGCGGAACGGCTACTGGTACACGCCGCTGATGGACGAAACCCGCCCGACGGCCTTCGAGCTCGACGGATACCGCGGCTACACCACCTTCGACGTCAACGCGTACGACGCCAACGGCAAGCTCGTCTACACCACGGAAAGGGACCGCGTTTCCGCGCTGAGATGCCTCACGAACTCCACCGCCACCAAGGTCCTCGAGTACGGCCGCGACTCCCACCCCGACCCCAAGACCTGCGTCCGGGTCATCCCGTGGACCCACTGACCCGCCGCCGCCTCGTCCAGACCACAGCGGCCGCGGCGGCCAGTACGCCGGTCCCGCCGATCGAGATCATCCCCGCAGCCGTCGGGGACGTGTGCGGGCTGTCGGCAAACTCCTGCGCATCCACCAACGCCATCACCGGGTCGGCCTCGCCGGGCCTCACCAACAGCTGCAGCGGAGCGGCGTACCTGGTCCCGGGGTTGGGCGCGTGCCGACCGAGCTCGTTGCCCTCGACATCCCCAAGGCTGTCGACCAACTCGTCCTGCCGCCGCTGCCCCGCCACCGTGTAGGTGACGTCGACGGCGTCGAGGTAGTCCCCACCCTTTCCGGTGCCCACCTCAATCACGACGTCCTCGGCCACCACCCGCACACCAGTCGCCAGGAACTCGGCTCCCAGGTCCCGCTGCTGCCGGCTGTCGATCAGCGCCGCGATCCCCAGCAAGCAGAGGGCGAGCCCGAACGCGCCAACCACAGAAGTCCACCGCTCGACCATCGTCACCTCTCTCCGCGATGGGAGTCTTCCGCGGTCCCATCGGTTCCGTCATTGTCGATGCGCCGCCGGCGTCCTCGTAGACGAGTCCTCACTCCACCTCCGGCCCGACCGCCGTGTCTAACCCTCCTGGCTGCTTACTCTCTCGGCATGATGACAATTCTTCGCCGGTTTCGGCGGTCTCTGACTATGGCAGGTGCGGGGTTGGTGGTGGCAGCTGCGGGGATTTCGGCGCAGCCTGCCGAGGCCGTGATCGGCGGCACTCCGGTTGCACCGCCTTCGTGGATGGCGGCGGTCGGGAGTCCGGGGTTCTTGATCCGGGCTTCGGGCCAGTTCTGTGGGGGTGCGCTGGTGGCGCCGGACAAGGTCGTCACCGCGGCGCACTGTGCGAATCTGTTCAAGCTGACGCCGGGGCTACTGCGGGCGACGTTCGGGCGGGCCGATCTGACCGGCAAGGACGGCGAGACCGTGTCGGTCAAGAAGATCTGGATCGCGCCCGGTTTCAAGGAGACCAAGTTCATGGGCGACACCGTCGAGCACAACGACGTCGCCGTACTGACGCTGAGCCGGGCGGTCAACCGCGCCACGCTCCCCGTCGTCGGCCGCGACGCGAGCTACCCGGCCGGCGCGGAGGCGCAGGTGCTCGGGTGGGGGTCGACCTCCGAGAGCAGCACCTCCAACACGGTACTGCGGAGCGCGAACATCCCCATGACCGCGGACTCGACCTGCGGCACGGCGTACGGCGCCTCGTTCGAGCCGGGCAACATGGTGTGTGCGGGCACCCCGCAGGCCGACACGTGCGAGTACGACAGCGGCGGCCCGCTCATCCTCGACGGCAAGCTCGCCGCGCTGACGTCTTGGGCCCACGGCTGCGCCCGCGAAGGCTACCCCGGCGTCTACACCCGGCTGTCCGCCTTCACCCTGCCGATCTGACCGGGCGCCGCGTTATCGGGCCGTGACCGGCCCACTCCAGCTCGCGCCGAATCGGATCTTCGCAGTACCGGCCTGTCTTTCTACGCTGTCGGGGCCGACTGTGGAGGGGTGGCGGGATGATTCGGTTCGAGTTGGGGGTCGGGGATCTGGCTCGGGTGCGGTTCACCACGGATGCGGTGTGGGAGACGGCGGCCAGTTTGTCGGCGTTGGTGCATCTGCGGCATCACGCGTTGCACAGCCGGTTGTGGACGTTGGTTCCGCGGCGGCCGGCCTTCGACCTGCGGTTGTTGTTCGAGTTGATGGGGCAGAACCACTGGATGCCAGACCTGCTCGGGCCGCAGCCGACGGCGAAGCCACCGGCGCCGTTGGAGCAATTCGATCGGTTGCGGGGGACGGACACCGCGGTCGTCGAGCAGGACGTGGAGATGTATCGGCAGCTGGCCCCGCACAGCCGGCTGGCGCGGATGTGTCCGCATGAGTTGCACGAGCGGGTTGTCGTCGCTCTGACGAAGTACTGGCGGTTGCTCGAGCCGATCTGGGAGCGGGTCGATGCGATCGTCGGCGCCGACATCGCACGTGCGGCAACAACCGTCGCCAACGAAGGGCTGGGGGCGGCGATCGGTCAGGTGCACGACGAGCTGAGCTACACGGACGGCACACTCACCGTCGACCTGCACAGCGTCGACCTGTCCACGACACCCAACGGCAACGGAGTCTGGCTCGTCCCCTCGGTGTTCCGCTTTCCTTGGGTAGCGGTCGATCCAGGCACCCGGCCCGTCATCAGCTACGCCGCCCGCGGCGCCGGGCTGGTCTGGGAGACCGGTGACCCGGGCAGTATGGATCGCCTCGCGGCCCTCCTCGGCCGCTCCCGCGCGGCAGTCCTGCAGCACCTCGACATCCCCCGCAGTACGACGACCCTCGCCGCCCGGCTGCAACTGGCGCCGGCCACGGTCAGCGACCACCTGTCCGTCCTCACCTCGTCCGGCCTGCTTACCGCGCGACGCGACGGCCGCCGCGTCCTGTACTCCCGGACCGGACTCGCTAGCGCGCTGCTGGCTGAGGAACCCATGCGGGATCTCGACCCAGCAGCCGCAACGCTCGGCTGAAGTCGTCGCCCTCGGCGGCAGGCAACGCCGGCGCGAACATGGTCCCGCGGGACTCGTCGTCCGGGATCGCCGACGCGACCTCCAGCACCAACGCCACCAAGGGATCCGGCACGGCCAACACCGAACCCAGCGCCACCGCCAGATCCCACCCGTGCACCACGAGATCCAGCACATGTGCCGTCACCGCGGTCTCCCACGGCAACCGCGAGCGCGAAATCTCCGGCACCCACAACCGTGCCACCACAGTCGGCGACCGCAGGGCCCGATCGGTCGTGTGGATCGCCGCGATCAACCGGTCCGGCGCCACCTCCAACGGCCGCCACGCCGTCAGCGGCGCGCCACCACCGACTGCCGCCATCAGGAACCCGCGCTCCTGCCCGCTCTGATGCGCCAGCAACGCCGACACGTCCCACCCCGCACACGGCGTCGGCCGCTCGAGGTCCGCAGCAGACACCAGGGCAATAGTTCGACTCAGCAGCACCGCGGCGGACCGGTGCAGCTCGGCAAGGTACTCGTCCATCTCCGCACCCTCGGCCCGGACCACACAGACTCTCCACGATTCGGCCAGAAGAGAAAGTAACGGTTGAGGATTCGGCCGTCACAGAATCGTGGAGCAGCGCCGGCCGCCGCGAGCAACCTGGCCGCCATGGACGCGACCACGGAAGCCGGCTCAGGGGTCCAGGCGTCCGGCCGTCCACCGTGGCGGCTGGCCCTGGGGCGCCTGCGTCACGACAAGGTCGCGATGGCCGCCGTCACGATCCTCACGCTGTACGTCGTGATGGCGGCCGTCGCGCCCATCCTGCAGAAGACCGGCCTGATCGACCCCTACACCCTGCACAACGACCTGCTCCGCCCCGAGGACGGCATGCCCGCCGGCACCCTCGGCGGCGTCGGCTCCCACCACCTGTTCGGGGTCGAACCCCAGACCGGCCGCGACGTGTTCGCCCGGATCGTTGCCGGAGTCACCCAATCGATGCTGATCTCGGTCTGCGCCACGGTGTTCAGCATCACGCTCGGCACGACCGTCGGCATCATCAGCGGGTACGCCGGTGGCCGCGTCGACTTCGTCCTCGGCCGGGTCGTCGACCTGGTCCTCGCCTTCCCCGCGCTGCTGATGCTGCTGACGCTCTCGGTGGTCCTGATCCAGCGGATCAGCGCCCTCGGGGTCCCGTCCGGCGGCCCGGCGCAGATCGTCTACCTGATTCTCGTGCTCGGGTTCTTCGGCTTCCCGTTCATCGCCAGGGTGATCCGCGGCCAGGTGCTGTCGCTGCGCGAGCGCGAGTTCATGCAGGCGGCGCGGGCGATCGGCGTACCGACCCGGCGGATCTGGTTCAAGGAGCTGCTGCCGAACCTCTGGCCGCCGCTGCTCGTGTTCGGCACGCTCACGCTGCCCGGCAACGTGTCCGCCGAGGCGGCGCTCTCCTTCCTCGGCGTCGGCGTCCCACCCCCGACTCCGACGCTCGGCAACATCCTGGCCGACTCGGTCAGCTTCCTGCAGGCCGACCCGGTCTTCTTCGCGCTGCCCGGCCTCGCCATCTTCGTCTTCGTGCTGAGTGCCAACCTGCTCGGCGACAGCCTGCGCGACGCCCTCGACCCCAAGTCCTGAAGGAGATCTCCCATGCGCCCGAAGTACGCCGTCGTGCTCCTCGCCGCCGGGCTCGTAGCTTGTGGCAGCAACACCACCACCTCGACGTCAGCGTCCAAGGCAAGCGCCGGCGGCACGCTCTACTACCTGACGCGAAGGCCGTCCGAGCACCTCGACCCGCAGCGCACCTACATCGGCCGCGACATCGCCAACGAATCGCGGCTGGTCTACCGGACGCTGACGACGTACCCGACCGCGACCGGCAAGGACGCCACCAAGGTCGTCCCGGACCTGGCCACCGACACCGGCCGGATGTCGAACGGCGCGAAGACCTGGGAGTTCACCCTCCGCCCCGGCGTGAAGTGGCAGGACGGCAGTCCGGTCACCTGTGAGGACATCCGGTACGGCGTCTCCCGCACGTTCGCCACCGACGTGATCACCGGCGGCCCGATCTACGCGTTGCAGTTCCTCGACATCCCGAAGGACGCCAAAGGCTCGGTCTACAAGGGCCCGTACGTCAAGAACCCGGACGGCCAGGCCGCCTTCGACAAGGCGGTCAGCTGTAACGGCGAGACGATCACGTTCAAGCTCAAGCAGCCGGTCGCCGACTTCGCGTACGCGGTCACGATGCCGGCCTGGGCGCCGTACAAGAAGGCGCAGGACAAGGGCGACAAGTCCAACTACGCGGTCTTCTCCAACGGCCCCTACAAACTCGAGGGCAGCTGGGAGAAGGGCAAGGGCGGCACGTTCGTCCGCAACGACCAGTGGGACGCGGCGACCGACCAGATCCGCAAGGCGCTGCCGGACAAGATCGTGTTCACCGAGGGCCTGCAGGACGAGGTGATCGCGCAGCGACTGACGGCCGACCAGGGCAACGACAAGTACGCCGTCTCCGACCGCAGCGTGCCGCCCGCGATGCGGCCGCAGGTGAAGGGCAACCCGAGCCTGAAGAGCCGGTTCGAGATCGTCGACGCGCCGTACGTCGACTACCTCGTCCCGAACTTCCGCAAGATGACCAACCCGCTCGTCCGCCAGGCGTTGCTGACGGCAACCAACAAGGCCGCCTGGGTGACCGCGACCGGCGGCACCGACGCGGGCAAGCCGGCCCAGTCCGTGATCAGCCCGGTCGTCAACGGCTACAAGCAGTTCGACGCGTACGGCGTACCCGATCAAGGCGATCCGGCCAAGGCCAAGGACCTGCTCACCCAGGCCGGGGTCAGCACGCCGTACCCGATCACGCTCACCTACAACGGCGGTACGCCGACCTCCGCGAAATCGGCGTCCGCGCTCAAGGAGGGGTGGGAGAAGGCCGGCTTCGCCGTCACGCTCAACGAGCTCACCGACACCTACTACAACGTCATCCAGAACCCGGCCAACGCGAGCAAGTACGACGTCACCTGGGCGAGCTGGGGCGCCGACTGGCCGAACGCCTCGACCGACGTCCCGGTCCTGTGGGACAGCCGGCTGAACCTGTCCGCGGCCTCGAACGGCCAGGACTACGGCCTCTACTCCAGCGACAAGGTGAACGCGATGATCGACAAGGCCTACCTGGAGACCGACCTGACCAAGCAGGCCGCGCTCTGGGGTGACATCGACGAGCAGGTGGCCAAGGACATCGCCTACATCCCGCTCCGCAGCCAGCGGTTCTTCCTGCTCTGGGGATCCGGTGTGAAGGGCTGGATCGACAACCCGTCGACCAGCAACTTCCCCGACCTCGGCGCGCTCGGCGTCGAGTAGACCGATGATCGGCTACCTGGTCCGGCGGCTGCTGGCGGCACTCGGGCTGCTCGCGGTGATCAGCATCGTCACCTACGGCATGTTCTACGCCGGTCCGACCGACCCGGCCCGGCTGACCTGCGGCCGCAACTGCACCCCGCAGTCGATCGCGGACAACCGGCACTACCTCGGCCTGGACAAGCCGGTGCTGGCGCAGTACGCCGACTTCGTCAAGGGACTCGTGGTCGAGCGGGACTTCCCGGACGATCCCGCCTTCGCCAAGGTGAACCCGGACAAGGTCACGCACTGCCCGGCGCCGTGTCTCGGGTACTCGCCGCTGGAGAACAAACTGGTCACCGACATGGTCAAGGAGCGGCTGCCGGTCACCCTGTCGCTGACCGCCGGGGCGTTCGTCGTGTGGATCCTGTTCGGCGTGGGGTGCGGCGTACTGGCCGCACTCCGCCGCGGGCAGTGGCAGGACCGCGGTCTGGTCGCGCTCGCGCTGATCTTCTTCTCGTTCCCCGCGTTCTTCGTCGCGCTGCTGATGTACAACTTCCTGGCCACGCAGTGGCACGTGCTTCCCGCGCCCGGATACGTACCCATCCAGCAGAGCCCGCTGGCCTGGGCGCAGGGACTGGTGCTGCCGTGGATCTCGCTGGCCACGCTGTTCGCGGCCAGCTACCTGCGGCTGACCAGGGCGTATGTGCTGGAGACGATGGGCGAGGACTACCTGCGGACGGCCCGGTCCAAGGGGTTGCCACCGTGGAAGATCGTGCTCAAACACAACCTCCGGTCCGCGCTCACCCCGATCGTCACGGTCGCCGGTCTCGACCTCGGCGGGCTGATGGCCGGCGCGGCGATCACCGAGACCGTCTTCAACTTCCAGGGTATGGGCCGGGCCGCGGTCCAGGCGGTATCGGTGTTCGACCTCCCGGTGATCGTCGCCCTGGTGCTGATCGCGGCCTGCTTCGTGGTCGGCGCCAACCTGATCGTCGATCTGGTCTACGGCCTGATCGACCCGAGGGTCCGGCTGGGTGCCTCCTGACCCGGCCTCTCCCCTCCCTCGGAGACACGGCCGGCGACAGGGTCCTTCCACTGCAGCCCGTCGCCGGCCGTGCTGGGGTTTATGTTGAGCGGGTGGAGCTTCGGATCGAGCTGGCCGGGCGGGGCGATCTCGCCGGGCAGATCCGGGACCAGATCGCCGGTCTGGTCAAGCAAGGCCTGCTCCGGGCCGACGACCGGATCCCGTCCAGCCGCGAGCTCGCCGCGCGGCTCGGGGTCTCCCGGACCACGGTCGCGACGGCGTACGAACAGCTGACCGCCGACGGTTTCCTGCAGGCGCGCACCGGGGTCGGGACCTACATCCGGAACCCGACCGTCGAACCGCCAACGCTGTCCCGCCTGACCGGTGGGCCGGAGCCGCAGCCGATCTGGGCCGGGCTGCACGATCCTGAGGACCTGTCCGCGGCCGCGCCGCGCTTCGACCTGCGCGCCGGCATCCCGGACGCGCGGTCGTTCCCGTTCGCGACCTGGCGGGCGGCGGTGGCGGATCAGTTCCGGCCGAACGTCGTCGGCACAGCGGCGTACGGCGATCCTGCTGGGGATCCAGGGCTGCGGACCGCGGTCGCGCGGCACGTCGCGGTCTCGCGGTCCGTGCGCGGCGGACCGGACGACGTACTGATCACCAACGGCATCCAGCAGGCCATCGACCTGATCGCCCGGGTGGTGCTCAAACCGGGCGACGTGGTCGCGGTCGAGGATCCTGGCTACGGGCCGCCGCGGGTGCTGTTCCGGTCGCTCGGGCTCCGGGTGGTCGGCGTACCGGTCGACGACGAAGGGCTCGTGGTCGATGCGCTGCCCGCTGACGCGCGGCTGGTCTACGTCACGCCCGCACATCAGTTCCCGCTCGGCGTACCGCTGTCGGCTCAGCGTCGTACCGCGTTGCTCGAGTGGGCGGCGCGGACCGGCGCGACCATCGTCGAGGACGACTACGACAGCGAGTTCCGCTTCGCCGGGCGGCCGTTGGAACCGTTGCAGAGCCTGGACCGGGACGGCAGCGTGATCTACGTCGGCTCATTCTCCAAGATCATGCTCCCCACCATCCGGCTCGGTTTCCTCGTCGCGCCACCCTCGCTGTACGGCGCTCTGCGCAAGGCGAAGTGGCTCACCGACTGGCACACCGCCCTGCCACTGCAGCGAGCCCTCGCGACCTTCATCGAGAACGGCCACCTCGCCCATCACCTGCGCCGGATGCGCCGCACCTACGCCCAACGCCACCACCATCTCCAGGCCGCCCTGCACACCGCCTTCGACGGCACCCTCTGCCCACTCCCCAGCCTCGCCGGCCTGCACGTCGCGGTCCGCTCCCCCGAGCCGACGTACGACGACACCGCCCTGGCCGCCCGCGCTACCGAGTTGGGTGTCGGCCTGCTGCCGCTTTCCTACCACGCAGTCGACCCGCAGCCCCGCGTCACCGGCCTGATCCTCGGCTACGGCGCCATCGAGCAGAACCGGATCGACGAGGCACTTGCCCTGCTCAAGCAGTGCTTGTGATCACCTTGCCGAGCGATGGAGGCGAGTGGCGAGAATGAGTACGCCGGTGGCCTCCGCCGCGGCGGCGGCCACGAGAATCGCCCGATCCAGGCCGTGATCGTTCAGCGCGCCCGACCGGGTGACGAACGCGACCATGATCGCTACCCCGACCGACGACCCGATGTAACGAGCCGCGTTGTTGGTCCCGGAACCCATCGCACCGCGGTCTGCGGGGACGCTGGCGACCGCGAGCCCTGGCAGGGCGCTGTTGACCAGACCGGTCCCGATACCGGCGATTCCCAGCGCAGCGCCGATCCGAAGCAGCGACCAGTGCGAGACGTCGCTGACCAGCAGCACCGTCCCGGCTCCGGCCACCACCAGGCCGATCCCCAGTTGCAGCCGGCCACCGAACCGCCAACCACGGGCCTGTTGTGCGACCACGGCGGCAGTGCCGGACCAGCTCGCGAACAGGCCGGCGGCGGCGAGCGCCCCGAGACCACGCAGCTCCTGAAGCATCACCGGCAGGCAACTCATCAAGGCGACCACGGTCAGACCGGTCATGAACGCGCCACCGGTGGCGACCACGAACGAGACCGAACGGAACAGGGCGAGGTCGAGCATCGGCGTACGGCCGAGCGCCTCGACGACGCCGAAGACGATCATCAGCACGCCACCGGCCACGAGCAGCCCGATCGCTACCGGACCGTTCCACTGCTGCCGCGCCTCAGTCAGCCCGGCCAGCACCGTCACCAGCCCAAGGCCCAGGAGGGCGAGACCGAGCAGGTCGAGCTGCCGGCGGTCACCAGGCCTCGACTCGGGCAGCAACCGCGCACTGGCCGCCCACAGGGCCATCGAACCAGCACAGATCAGCCAGTACGCCGCTCGCCACGTCCAGACCTCCGCCAGCACGCTCGACAACAGCGGACCGCTGGCGATGCCGGCGCTGGCCGCCGAACCCCAGAGACCGGCCAGACGAGGTCGCGCCGGAGAGCCCGCGAAGGTGTGCCCGAGCATGCCGAGGCTGGCGGCCAGCAGCATCGCGCTGGCGACCCCCTGCACCATCCGCGCCAGGACGAAGACCATCGGCCGGTCCGCCGCCCCGGCCACGAGACTCGACAGCGCGAGCAGCGCGGCCCCCGCCATCAGCACGCGCCGGCGCCCGAACGCGTCCGCGACGGTCCCGGCGGCGATCAGCACCGATCCCAGCCCGAGCGCCGCGCCGTTCAGGATCCAGACCTGCGCCGACACCCCCGCTCCGAGTGAACGCGCGATGTCCGGCATCGTCATGATCGGTAGCGCGTAGTTGACGAGCACCACCAAAGGTGCCCCACACATCGTCGCCACCGCACCTCTTCGCAACGCAACATCATTGCCAAGCGCAACCGACATCCAGCACTCCTTGGGGCGGGGGCGATGCGGCACGATGCTAGGGCGTGCTCAGGGAGGCCGGTAAACCCATTGAATCCTGGTCGAATCAGAGCCTCGCCAGTTCCGCAACGGCACCTAGCGGAACCCCGGTCGGGAGGTCGGGACACATACTCGGTGAGTGCCCCGGCCGGGGGCCAGGGTGGAGGTGGCGGGTAGTGGTCGTGGCGGGTCAGGAGAGACCTCGAGGAGCGCCGGTGGCGGTGAGCGACGGCGAGCTGTGGCGGCGGGCCGCGGACGGGGAGGCCGACGCCTTCGGCAGCCTGTTCGACCGGCACGCCAAGGCGGTCTACAACTTCGTCTTCCGGCGGATGGCGTCGTGGAGCGACGCCGAGGACCTGACCTCGGCGGTGTTCCTGCACGCGTGGCGACGGCGGGCCGACGTGGTGCTCGTGCACGACTCGGCGCTGCCCTGGTTGCTGCGTACGGCGGACTTCGTCATCCGCAACGAGCGCCGCCGGCAACGCTTCCGGTGGCTGAACCTCGCCCGGCAGACCCCGGCCACGGACGAGCCGGACCACGCCGACCAAGTGGCCGCACGGCTCGACGACGAGCGGCGGGCACGGGAGCTGCGGCGGTTGCTGAGCAAGCTGCCCAAGCACGAGCAAGAGGTCGTCGAGCTCTGTTTCTGGACCGGCCTCGACGCGCAGTCCGCCGCTGTCGCCCTCGACGTACCGCTCGGCACCGTGAAGTCGCGACTCGCCCGCGCCCGCAAACATCTGCGCGAGCTGAGCATCGCCGCACCTTTGGAGAACTTGTCATGACCGATCTGCTCGACCGCCGGCCCGACCGGCCGCTGCCGCCGGAGACCCACGAGAAGCTCCGCGCCGAACTCCTGGCTGCCATCGAGACCGAGCCGGTCCGATCGCCACGCCGCTACCTGATCCCGGCCGTCGCGGCCGTCGCCGTCTTCGCCCTCGTCGTCGGACTCCGCGCGTGGAAGCCGGACGCGAAGCCACCGGTCACCGGCCCGGTCCACCCAACGGTCAGGATCCTGACGGCGGCAGAGACCGAGACCCTCCACCAGCAGTGCCTGGCCGAGTCCGACAAGATCACGGCCAACGGCCTGAAGCGCCCGTTCCACGACTTCACGGTGGTCAGAGCCTTCGAGTTCAACGGCGTCGACGACCCGAATGTCGTCACCACCTGGCTGATCGGCGACGGCGTGGAGAACTCACGCACCAAGAAGCTCGCTCACCTGCCGGACGACGTCGTCTCGATCAACTGGTTCTGCAGCCGCACCAAGGGCGGCAAGATCAGCGAGTCGAGTCTCCGGATGGGCAAGCAGGCCATCTTCATCGGCGGCCGGATACACCTGATGGCCCGGAACGCCGGCGCCTTCGTCGCACCGATCACCAGGGTGACCGTGCAGCCGCCGGGCCAGGCCGAGGTCGAGGCCTACCTGATGGGCAGTTTCTGGTTCGCGCCGACCGAGGGCCGGCTCAACTGGGGTCCGTACGACGCCGACGACCCGCTGAAGTCGAAGTACGTCGTCCGCGGGTACGACGCGGCCGGCAAGGTGATCGACCTCAGTCCCGACCCCAGCGCTCCGCCGACAGTGACCACCTGTCCGATGGTCACGATGCGGAACGGGGACGGGTCCTGGACGTCCGTGCCCAGGACCTCGACCCCGCCCCGCTGCCGCCAGTACCCCTGGAAGGCTCGCCTCGACTGAAACGTCAGCCGCCCGGCCGCCGTACTCGCCACGACGGCCGGGGCATGACGGCTCGGCTAGCCCACAGACGGACCTAGGCCGAGGGATTGGGGGGTGCTGGGGTCCGGGGAGGGTTGGTGGAGGCCCTCGTCGAGGGCGCCGTACTCCGTCATCAGGGCCGGACTGCCACCCCACGGGGTTTGTTCTTCGGCGATCAGCGTGTTGGTGGTCAGCAGCAGGCCGGCCACCGATGCGCCGTTCTGCAGTGCCGACCGGGCGACCCGGAGCGGGTCGATGATGCCGAGGTCGAGCATGTTGCCGTACTGGCCCTCGAGGGCGTCGAAGCCTTCGTCGGTGTCCATGGCCGACGTCCGCTCCAGGACCTCGGCGCCGTTGTAGCCGGCGTTGGCGGCGATCAGGTACGCCGGTTCGCGCAACGCCCGCCGGACGATCTCGACCCCGGTCCGGTAGTCGCCCTTCACCTCCAGGCCGTCGAGCGCGGAGGCGGCATGCAGGAGGGCCATGCCGCCGCCCGCGACGATTCCTTCGGCCATCGCGGCCCGGGTCGCCGACAACGCGTCCTCGACCCGGTGCTGGAGCTCCTTTAGCTCGGCCGGCGTCGGCGCACCGACCCGGATCACCGCGACCTTGCCGGACAACGCACCGATCCGCTCGGTCAGCACGTCCTCGTCGACGCCGAAGGTCGCCCGCTCCAGCTCCGCGCGCAACTGCGCGATCCGGAAGGTCACGTCCTGCTCGTGGCCGGACCCGGCGACGATCGCCGTCCGGTCGGCATTCACCCGCACCTGGTCCGCGTGGCCCAGCTGGTCCAGCGTCATCGTCTCGAGGCTGAAGCCGGAGTGCCGGCTGTACACGGCCCCACCGGTGATCGCCGCGATGTCCTCCAGCTTGTGCAGCCGCCGGTCGCCGAACCCCGGCGCCTTTACGGCCACGCACTGGAACAGCCCGTTGACGTGGTTGTGCACGAGCATGCTGAGCGCCGTACCCTCGAGGCTCTCCGCGATGATCACCAGCGGTCGCGGCGCGCGCATGATCTTGTCCAGCAGCGGCATGATCTCCTGGACCTTGGTGATCTTCTCGCTGCACAAGAGGATGTACGGGTTGTCGAGCACGGCCTGCAGGCTGCCCGGGTCGGTCACCATGTACGGCGACAGGTAGCCGTTGTCGAACTCGAAACCCTCGACGAAGTCCACGCCCATGCCGTTCACCGACGACTCCTCGACGGTGACGATGCCGGCGTCGCCGACGGTGTGCAGCGCCTTCGCGATCACCGCGCCGACCACGTCGTCGTCGTTGGCCGAGATGGCCGCGACCCGCGCGTAGTCCTGCTCGGTCTCGACCGGGTGCGCGACCTCGCGCAGCCGGTCCACCAGCCGGCCGACGGCCAGGTCGATCCCCCGCTTCACCAGTACGGGGTTCCCGCCGGAGCCGATCGCGGCCATCCCCTCGCGGATGATCGCCTGCGCGATCACGGTCGCGGTGGTGGTGCCGTCGCCGACGATGTCGTTGGTCTTGATCGCGGCTTCCTTGACCAGCTGGGCGCCCATGTTCTGGAACTGGTCCTTGAGGAAGATCTCGCGGGCGATCGTGACCCCGTCGTTGGTGACCACCGGCGACCCGGTGATCTTCTCCAGGATGACGTTGCGGCCCTTCGGACCCAACGTCGACTTCACCGCGTCTGCCAACTGGTCGACACCAGCCAGCAGCAGATCGCGGGCGGTTTCGCCGAAGCGCAGTTCCTTGGCCATCAAAACCCTCCGGTCATGGTCGTGTTACGGCACGAGGATGGCGCGGCCGCGGACCCGGCCGGCGTCGAGATCGGCGACCGCGTCCGCGGCCGCGTCGAGGGGGTACGTGCGGGTGTGCAGCGTGACCTTGCCGGCCTGCGCCAGCGCCATCAGCTCCGACAGCTCGTTGAACGTGCCGACGATGTTGCCGACGATGTTCCGCTCGGTCGAGATGATGTCCAGGGTCGGGATCTGCACCAGGCCGCCGTACCCGATCACGAAGTACGAACCGGCCGGCCGGGTCATCGCGAAGCCGTCCTGCTCCGCGCCCTGCTCGGCGACGAAGTCCAGCACCACGTGCGCGCCGGCGCCGCCGGTCAGCTCCAGCACCGTCTCCACCTGCTTGCCATCAGCAACGACCGTTTGGTCGGCCCCGAGCTGCTCGGCGAGCTTGAGCGCGTCCGGGTTCCGGTCGACGACGATGATCCGGGCCGCGGTCAACGCGGCCAGGCACTGCACCCCGATGTGCCCGAGCCCGCCGGCGCCGATCACCACGGCGGTCGTGCCGGGAGGCAGCAGTGGCAGCGCCTTCCGGACCGCGTGGTACGCCGTGATGCCGGCGTCAGCGAGCGCCGCCACGTCCTGCGGGCGGGTGCTCGGATCGAGCTTGACGCACGCACGGGCGGAGGTGAGGAGGTACTCCGCCATCCCGCCGTCGCTGTCCAGTCCGGGGAAGGTGCTGTTCTCGCAGTGCATGTCGTTACCGGCGCGGCAGGCCTGACAGAGCCCGCAGGTCGGCGTCGGGTGCAGGATGACCGTGTCGCCCACCTGCACGTTGGTCACGGCGGAGCCGATCTCGTGCACCCAGCCGGCGTTCTCGTGGCCGATCGTGTAGGGCAGCGTGGGGTGCATCGCGGCGTCCCACTGGCCCTCGATGATGTGCAGGTCGGTGCGGCACACGCCCGCGCCGCCGATCTTGACGATCACGTCCAGCGGGCCCTTGATCGCGGGCTCCGGGACGTCCTCGACCACTGGTTGCTGGTGGTACCCGTGCAGTCGAACGGCCTTCATCAGGGCTCCTCCTCACCCGCACCGGCGTCGCTGTACCGGTGCTTCAGCATTCCTCGGCAGATACCGGTGTTGGCCTCGATCCCGGTCCGGGTCAGCCGGGCCAGCCCGAGGTGCCGGGCCGCGGCCGCGGCCTCGACCGCCGCGCCGGTGCCGACGTCGATCAGCAGCGGAGCGTCGGGGCCGGTCGGCAGCCCCAGCTCCGCTCTGCGCCGCAGCAGCCGCTCCAGCGCGGCCGACGGCGGTACGTCGCCGATCGTCAGCCCGGCGATCGCGGCCGGATCGGTGCCGGCAGCAACGAACTGCCGGCACACCTGGTCGGTCCCGGCCAGCACCGCCTTGGACACGAATGTCCTGCGGAGCTCGTCCAGCTCCGCCGCCGCCTCGTCCCCGAACGACGCCCGGAACCCCGCCCGCGCCGCCACCCCGGCATTGATCTGGGTGGCGGCGAAGTGGTCCTCGAGCGCGACGTCGACCGCGCGAACCGCGGGCAACGCGGCCACGACGTCGTACGCGTCGGCGACCATCAGGAAGGCGAAGTTGGGCGCACAGAAGTACGTCGGCAGCCGCAGCCGGACGACCACGTCGCCGGCGGCCGACACGACGCAGGTGGACACGAATCCCAGCGTCGTGATCGGCTCGTCCAGCTCCGGGTCCCGGACCGCGCCCAGCGCATCCAGGACCCGGTCCCGCTCGGTAAGGACTGCCGTCATCAGGACGCGACCAGCTTCGAGTCGTCCTGCGCGGCCGGCGTGGCCTCCTTCAGTTGCAGCTCGACCGGCACCTTCAGGTCGTAGAGCTTGGCGGCGTTCAGCCCAAGGATCTTCTTCTTGCCCTCGACCCCGAGCCGCGGGTAGTCGGCGAACTCCGGCTGGTCCGGGAACTCCCAGTCCACGAAGCCCTCGATCTGCCACTTCGGTTCCCAGATGCCGTAGTCGCTGCCGAACGTCATCTTGTCCTCGCCGACCCAGAACAACAGCTCGCCCATCACCTTGTTGAAGAACTGCGGGCGGGCGTGCATCAGGCCGCCGATGACGACGGACAGACCTGCGTACACGTTCGGCTCCTGGGTGGCCATGAAGCAGAAGTCCTCGATCCGCGGCAGCCCGACGTGCTCGACGATGAAGTTGAGCTCGGGGAAGTCGGTCGCGGCGTGGTCCACGTCGGCGACGTCGAACGCGTCCTTGTCCAGCGGCCAGATCGTGGGGCCCTTGTGGACGTGGATGTTCTTGATCCCCAGCTCCTGCGCCTTGGCCAGGTAGGTGTACGCGGCCGGGTCTGTGAGCTTGTAGCCACGCGAACCGGCGTTCCACTCGGCCGTGTAGAGCTTGACCCCCTTGGAGCCGTACCGGTCCACGTTGGCGGCCAGCTCCTCCAGGCCGGCGTCGCCGTCGCGCGGGTCGAACCGGGTGTTGTGGACGAACATCCCCGGGTGCTTCTCACCCAGCCCGGCGTTCTTCTCGGTGGTGTTGAATCCCTCCTTGTACCACTCCTTCAGGTACGTCGGCTGGAACACTGCGACGTCCACGTAGCCGTCCTCGAAGACGTCCTTCATCAGGTCGTCCTCGGTGTAGGACATGAACTTCTCGATGGACCAGTGGGTCTCCTTCGGGCCGAGGCTCTGGTACGCGTGGAAGCACTCGATCCACCCCTTGGCGTACTGCTCGGCGCCCGGCACCCAGTTGTCCGGGCCGGCGTTCCAGAAGTGCATGTGGCTGTCGACCACGAAGTACTTCTCACCGTTCTTCTCGTACACGGGAGAACCTCCTGTCTCAGCTGGACGCGGTCAGGTCGAAGCCGATGTAGTCGGCGGCGTCCTCGGGGTTGGCGAACATGATCGTCCGGTCGTCGAGGTGCACCATCCGCCCGTAGTGGGTGGACATGTTCTCCTCGAACTCGGCCTGGTCGAAGTACCCGGGCTCCTCGCCGAGCGCCTCGGAGATGTCGTCGTAGACGAAGTC
Source organism: Kribbella sp. NPDC026611 (assembly GCF_040638345.1). Taxonomy (NCBI): domain Bacteria; kingdom Bacillati; phylum Actinomycetota; class Actinomycetes; order Propionibacteriales; family Kribbellaceae; genus Kribbella; species Kribbella sp. NPDC026611. Next base: position 345,016 of record NZ_JBEZYC010000006.1, on the reverse strand, counting down.
CATCCGGCCGATCGCGTCGACCCGGATCATCGACGGCAACGGCGTCACGGTGACGTTGTCGTACGCCCTCATCACCTCCGCGACGACCGCGCCGACCTGGTTGTTCATCAGCGTGACGCCGCACTTGTTGGACGCGGTGCTGTCGGACTTGAACGGGCTCTCTGCGGTGGTGAACGTCGTGCTCACTGTGCCAGCTCCTTCGGTTCCTCGAGGCCCAGCGAGGTGACGATGCCGCTGAACCGGCTCTTCACACGGTCGAGCCCGTCCTCGAACCGCGGTGGTTTGGCGTCCGGCTGCGACCACAGCGGCTGCAGCGTGCGCGCCGCCGCCAGCGACCTCGCCGTCCAGGTCGACATCCAGTCGGCCAGGATCGCCTTGTTGTGGTCGGCGAACTCCCTGTCGTTGGTGAGCAGCTCGAACATCGCGGTGGTGTAGCGCAGGTCGCGCTCGGCGAAGTCGTACTCCGCGGCGCCGACGACGGTCGGCGTGACGAAGTCACCGTTGCGTGGCGACGCCTGCTGCACCAGCTGGCTGCGGAACAGTTCTCCGACCAGCGGCTCGAAGACGAGGTTCGCCGCGAAGATCGCCTCGCACCAGTCGTCGATCCCGGTCAGACCCTCGGCGACCTCGCGGACGCCCTGCCAGGCCGGGTCGTTGTTCCACGTCTCCAGGTGCGCGCTGCCGTCGAACCCGTCGATCTCCTCCGACAGCGTGAGGTTGTACAGCGCCAGGTCCTGGGCGGCGCGAATCCGGTGCATGCTGTTCACCGAGATCGCGTTGTTGTGCATGTTCGTGGGCGCGCGCCGGTTCGCGTTCGCGTACAGGTACAGGCCGAGGCCGTGGTCGACGTGCATCCAGGCACCGACGTGCTGCTCGACGAACCGGACCCAGTTCGGGTTCCACTGCTCGAAGGCCTTGGACGCCTTGGCCGCCTCGACGTTCTGGGTGACCTGGCGGACGACGTTCGAGTTGTACCGGTAGAGGGTGAGCTCCCACTCCTCGTTCGGGTCGCGGAACTCGTGCCACCCGGTGGCCGGCCACTCCTTCACGAACAGGCCGCCGGTGCCCGGGCCGCGCTTCGGGCTGGGCTGGTCCGAGCCCCAGGCCTTCAGGACGGTCCAGTCCAGCGGGTAGCCGCCGCGGCCGTCGGCGAAGCCGTACAGCCAGCCCTGGCTCAGGTAGTGCCGCGGGTCCGGCTGGACGTCGACCGTGACGTCCTCGTAGTGGCTCTGCTTGCGCTTCTGCGGCGTGTAGTAGTTGTACCGCCGGGAGTTCGAGTCCGGGAACTCGCGGGCGCCGGCCTCGGCGTCGGTGAAGACCGGCTTGGGGACGCTGCGTTCGGTCTTTGGTGAGTCCTGTGTGGTGGTCATCGGCTTCCTGCCTCCAGCACCTCTGAGTCACCGGCATCGCCGGTCGTGGTGAACTTGTCGTAGTAGATGTGCTTGGTCGCGATCCCGAGCCGTTCGAGCAGCGGGATCGCCGCCTCGACCATCGGCGGCGGCCCGCACACGTAGGCATCGGCACCCTTCAGGTCCGGCTCCAGCCGGGCGACCACGTCGGTGATCAGCCCCGTCTCGCCGTCCCATCGGTCCTCCGAGAGCGCCGGCACGAACCGGAACCGGGGCAACGTCCGCTCCAGCTCGCGGAGCTCGTCGACGAAGCACAGGTCCCGCTGGGTCCGGGCGCCGTAGTAGAACGTCGCGGGCCGGTCGATCCCGCGCTCGGCCATGGTCCGGAGCAGCGCCAGGATCGGCGCCAGCCCGGCCCCGCCGCCGAGGAAGACCAGCCGGGCGTCCGGGTTGTCCCGGAGGGTGAACACCCCGAACGGCCCGGTCAGGTCCAGCCGGTCGCCGACCGACAGCCGCTGGTCCAGGAACTCGGAGAACACCCCGCCGGGGTAGACCTTGATCACGAACTCCAGCTGCCCGGTCTCGCGGCTGTTGGTGTTCGCCATCGAGAACGACCTCGTGTGCTCGCTGCCCGGTACCGCGATGTCGACGTACTGCCCGGGGAAGAACTTCAGCTCCCCGGGCTCGGTCAGCCTCAGCACCAGGTGCCGCAGGTCGTGCGTGACCGCGTTGACGGCGACCACCTCGGCGACCCGCTCCTGGATCGGCAGCCCGGAGCGGATCATCTCCTCGTCGTAGTTGAGCAGCTCGATCGTCAGGTCCTCGTACGCGTGGGCGCGGCACAGCAGCGTGTACCCCTCGTCCTGCTCGTACTCGGGCAGCGCGAAGGTCGAGTACCGGTCGAGCTCGATGTCCTCACCGTCGAGAACGAAGGACTTGCAGGACGCGCACTGTCCCTCCTTGCAGCCGTGCATGAGCATCACGCCCTGCTCGGCCGCGGCGCGGAGGATCGTCTGATCCTCCGCCACCTCGATCTCGATGCCGACGGGTTCGAACCGTACGACGTGTTTGCCGGTCATCTGGTCACGCGTCGGCCGGAGCCGGACGGCCGGCAGGCCCACCCTTGACGTACCGGGCGGCGAACGCGGTGCGCTCGTCGTCGGTCATCTCGTTCAGCAGCACGTTCGGGCTCGCCAGCGGCGGGCACTTGCGCAGGTGGTCGAGCGTCCACATCTTGTCCGGGTTCAGGTCAAGGTGCGGCTGGGCGACCATCGTCTTGCCGTCGTCGCGGACGAAGCCCATGTCGGAGACCACGTCGGCCCAGTTCCAGCCGTGGTACAGGGTCTCCCACTCGCGGTGGCCGATGAGCTTGCCCATGTTCGGCGTGTTCCGGCCCTGGTACGTCGGCCGGAACGCGGTCTCGTCGGTCCACTTGCACATCTCGTGGCAGTACGTCCGCCACTGGCCGTCGACCTTGGCCATCACCATGTCCTCCCGGACCAGGCACGGCACCATGCAGGTCCAGCAGCGGTGCGGGTACTCGTAGTCGACGTCCTCGAAGACGATCGGCTTGTGCCCGTTCGGCGTGGCCAGCCGGTTGTAGTTCTCCCACCAGGCGCCGTACTTGTCGTACCAGCCCGGGTACTTGTACTCGAACCACTCGAAGTCCTTGTCCGTCATCGGGTCGATCCGCCAGTAGTTGGCAAGCCAGCCGGTGGCGAAGAACTGAGCCACCTCGTGCACGTAGCCCTTGTTCCAGATCTGGTTCCAGGACTCCTCGATCAGGTCGTGCGGGATCTCCAGACCGTACTTCTCCAGCGGCACCAGGTAGCTGCGGTAGTAGTCGTCGTAGATCCAGCGCCGCCACATCTCCGCGTAGCTCTCGCGGTCCTTGCGGCGGTCCTTGGTGCCGTACTCGATGAAGGTGCCGATCGCGGCGTCGACGACGCGGTGGTTGTTCCACCAGGCGTACCGCAGGTCGCGGGCGAGCAGCTGGTGGTTGTCCTCGTCGGCCAGCGCCATCAGCAGGGTGGCGTACCCGTTGCTGATGTGCCGGGACTCGTCGGACTGCACCGAGTGGAACACCGTCGGCAGCAGGTAGTCACCGTTCGCGGCCGCCTCGGCCGGCATCGCGACGAACAGCGTGTTGGTGAACGCGGTCTCGGCCACGATGGTCAGGTAGATGCTGGCCGCCGTGATCGCGTCACCGGTGATGAACCCCTCGGCGAACTGGCGGCCGATGGTGCCGCAGTAGTCGCTCTGGAAGTTCCGCAGGCTCGAGTTGAAGCCCGCCGGGTCGATGTAGTTGTTCATGTACAGGCGCTTCAGGTTCTGCTGGATCGTCGAGTGCCTGACCTCGTCGATCATCTGGATCGCCTGCCCGTTGTGCAGCTCCGGGTTCGGTACGGTCCGGAACAGCAGCGGCATCGCCCGCGCGGCCGAGATCTCCGGCAGCGGGATGATGCTCAGGAACAGCTTCTGCCACTCCAGCCAGCGCTCCTGCACCTGGCGGAACATGTTCCCGCGGATCGCGCCGTCCGAGGCGCCGTACACGCGGTGGTCCTTCTCCTCCTGCATCGGGAAGTAGGACCGCAGTACCTGCTTCAGCGGGTCCTTCTTCTGCGCCTTACGGAACGTGTAGTCCGTCCCGTACTGGGAGACCGGCTCGTGGTACGCCGGTTCCCATGACAACTCCTGGATCTTCTGGTGGGCCTTCGCCACGCTTTGGCGACTCATGGCACTCCTCCCGCTCATGTGGCCGGCTGACGCACTGAGTACATCGCCACCGGGAGTGAGCAGAGGTCTCAATATGAGATCCGGGTCACGGCTCCCCGAAGAAGGCCTCCCGGAGCTCGGCGAGCTTCGCCGCCTTCTGCGCGGAGATTCGTTGGTCGCCCTGCGGATCGGGGCGAATGCCCAGGCAGCGCAGCAGTTCCGCGGCCGGCTCGCCCGGGTGACCGGTGGCCCCGAGGACCGGGTGCAGACCCCTCGCAGCCAGGTGGTCGAAGACCAGGTTCACCACGGTCCACGGGTTGTAGGACTCGTCCGGCTCCGGTGCCGCTGAGACATCGTTGTCCATGAAACCTCCAGGTCGTCTGTTCGCATCACAAGCCCGGAGCGGTCCGGCGGTTGTCTCATTCTGAGACGCTGCTTGCGGCTGACTGCACTACGCTCGAAGAGGACCGGGTGGGGTGACTTCGCCGTACCCACTCGGCGTCAGGAGGCCCCGTGGACGAGATCGCCCCAACGGCTGCGGACAACCGCCGAGCCGCGACTGCCCGGCTGAACTTTCTCACCCTCGATCCGGTCCGGACCCAGGACGTCCGGCCGCCGATCCTCGCGTCCTGGGTCCGCTCGCGCCGGTTCAAGCTGCCGGCCGACCGGATCACGCTGCCGTACGTCGCCGACCCGGACCTGGACATCCCGCTGACCCGCAGCGCCCGTCCGGTGCTGCAGCAGCTGCACCAGAACCTCGACGGCCAGCCGATCAGCGTGATCCTGACCGACCGCACCGGCCTGGTCCTCGAGCGCCTCACCGCCGACACCAGCCTGAGCAGGCACCTGGACAAGGTCTCGCTGGCCCCGGGCTTCAGCTACGCCGAGGAGTTCGCCGGCACCAACGGCATCGGTACGGCGCTCGAGGGCGGCGGACCGATGCACGTCTTCGGCCACGAGCACTATGCGGAGGACCTCGAGGACCTCGCCTGCGCCGGCGTACCGATCCGGCACCCGGTGACCGGCAAGACCGTGGGTGCGATCGATCTGACCTGCTGGCGCAAGGACGCCGGGTCGCTGCTGATGGCTCTCGCGAAGACGACCGCGGAGAACATCCGTGCGGCGCTGCTCAAGGACAGCTCCGCGCGTGAGCACTCGCTGCTGCAGGCGTACCTGCAGAGCTCGCGGCGACTCGGTGACATGGTGATCGCGGTCGACGAGGACCTGCTGCTGATGAACGCGAAGGCCCGGCAGGCGCTGGACGCGGCGGACCAGCGCGCGGTGCTCGGTTACGCGGCGGAGATCCTCGCCCGCGGTGGGACAGAGGCGGTTGTGACCGAGCTCCCGACCGGTTCATGGGTTCGGATCACCTGCCGGCCGGTGCCGGTCGGCGGACGCATCGGCGCCGGGATCATTCAGATCAGCCCGCACTCGGCCGGCCTGGACCTGACCGTCGGGCACCGGCCGCCACCACGGCCGGTGCTCCCTGGGTTGGTCGGCCGGAGCGCGCCCTGGCTCGGCAGCAGCCGCGAGGTCGACAACGCGTGCCGCGCCGGCCAGTGGGTCGTGCTCACCGGCGAACGCGGGGTCGGCAAGGTCGCGCTGGCGCGGGCAGCTCATCACCAGAACAACCCGGCCGGCCTGTTCCACGTTGTCGACGCGGCGCGGCTGGGTGACGGGTTCGCCGCGGAGCTCGAGTCCGAGCTGTCCGACGATTCCGTGCAGGCGCTGGTGATCCGGCACGCCGACCTGCTCGACCCCGCGGGCGTCGAGGCGACCGTCCAGTCGCTGTACGACGTACTCGAACGGCGTCCGGCGGAGCCGCCGTGGGTCGCGCTCACGCTGACGGACGCCGAGGCTGCCGACCTTGGTGAGCTGCTGACGTTGTTCCCGCTGACCGTCGAGGTGCCGCCGCTGCGCCACCACATCGAGGACGTCCGGGAGCTGGTTCCGTACTTCCTCAATCAGTTGAGCCACGGCGAGCTGACGTGCAGTCCGGAGACCATGCAGCAGTTGATGCGGTCGGACTGGCCGGGCAACACCGCCGAGCTGTGCCAGGTGCTCAAACAGGTCGTCGTACGGCGTCGCCGCACCGGCGTCGTCCTGCCGTCGGACCTGCCCGCGCGGGCCCAGGCAGTCAGCCGACGCAGCCTGAGCCAACTGGAGGCCCTCGAACGCGACGCGATCATCCGCAGCCTCCTCGCCAACGACGGCCACAAGGGCCGCGCCGCGAAGTCACTCGGCATGTCACGGGCCACGATCTACCGCAAGATCCACGATTACGGGATCCAGCCGCCGAGCTAGCTGAGGCTGTCCGGGATGTCGATCGCGAGCCTGAAGCGGTCGCCGAGGTGGGTGATGGTGAGCGTGCCGGCCAGGAGACGGGCACGTTCGCGCAGTCCGGCGAGACCGGAGCCGCTGGGTTCGTAGGCGGCCGGATGCGCACCGTCGTTGACGATCTCCAGGCGGTGACCGTCCGGGCCCTGGTCGATGACGACAGAGGCGGTCCGGGCGTCGCTGTGCCGGAGGATGTTGGTTATGCCTTCGCGGACGGCCCAGCCGAAGAGCTCCTGGGTGGGCGATGGCAGCTGACCGTCGGGGAGAGTCAGGTGGAGGTCGATGCCCGCTGCGCCGAGGAGCGCGGCTGCTCCGTCGCATTCGGCGACGAGCTCGACGGTGTGGCTGCCGTGGGTCACCTCGCGGAGGCCGTGCAAGGTGTGGCGGGCGATGTCGGTCAGCTCGGCGACCTCGGTCCGGGCGGCTTGTGGGTCGCGGTCGAGCAGGGTCAGGGCGAGGTCGCCTTTGAGCGAGATCGCCGAGAGGCTCTGGCCGAGAAGGTCGTGGAGGTCGCGGGAGAGGCGGAGACGTTCGCGGGTGACCTCGGACTCGGCGAGCTCGGTGCGGCTGGTGACGAGTTCGCGCAGTACCCGCTCGAGGGCGGCCGAGCAGTAGAGCGCGAGGGCGCCGATCGGGAGCCAGGCGAGCCAGAAGACGGCGAGGTACACCCGCTGGCCCGTGGTGCTGATCTCCATGGCGGGTGCTGGGTGGGTGACGCTGACGACGACGGTCAGGAGCGTGGCGGCCGCGACGATCGCGACGGCGAGCAGGCGGTGCAGGAGGAGAACGGCCGAAGCCATCAGGAACCACTGTGCGGTGGCCCAGTTCTGGCCCCACCACAGCTGCGGGAGGTAGACCACGATCGCCAGCAGCAGCAGGCTGATCGGCCAGCCGCGCGGGCGTTGGCCGGTGAGCTCGGCGGTCGCGTGGCGGGCGTGGAGGAGCCAGAGCAGGGCGAGCAGCAGGACAACGATGACGGGGTTGCCTCGGTGGCCGCCGCCCCCACCGTACCCGGAGATCGTGAAGATGGCGGGGACGCTGAGGCAGGCAGCCGTCAGGGCGGTCCGCAGCCGGCTCTGGCGCCTGGTCATGGCGAGACCTCTACGTGCAGACGGCCGCGCGCGAAGCTGATCGTGCAGGCGGTGACGCCTGGAGTGCTCAGGATTCCTTCCACGGCCCGCTTCAGTTCGTCGCGGAGGCTTTCGTCGCCACTGGCTGGGTTTTCGATGCTCACCCGGATGCCTGCAGCCTGAAGCAGCCTGGCTGCTGCGTCGACGTCGCTGCTCAATGACCCTTGCCGGTACTGGGCGATCAGGCGGCGGGTTCGAGCCAGGGACGATCGGGAAGTGCTGGTGATGTCCCTGAACTGTTGATGAGTGGTCGCGGTCTCAGCCAGTACCAGGATGCGGGTCAGGTCTGTTTGGACGGTAGCTCTCAGGTCTTCGGCCGCGCGGATGCGCTCACGGGCCCGGGCGTCGACAGCGAGGGCTTGGGCTGTGGTCTGCAGGCTGCGGATGGTGGTGACGTAGCGGATGAGGAGGAGCGGGGCCAAGCCTTTGAAGGCGTACAGGGCCAGGACGGCGGCGACGTCCGACTCGAAGTCGAGGACCCAGGCGAGGGTCAGGGCAGTGGCGCCGACGAGGAGGAAGAGCGTCCAGGACCAGGGGCGTGGGAGGACGAGGAGCAGCGCGAGGCCGAGGGCGGCGTACTCGTAGAGCCAGAAGCGGCCGACCCACAGGGTGGCGAGGACCATGAGCACTGCCATCGCGGCGAGCAGCCGGCCGGCAGCGGGGATCCGGCGACCGCTGACGGCGGGCCAGACGATTGCTGCGAGCAGGGCCAGGCAGAGCGCCGTACACACGGTCATCGGCACGACGGATCCCGCGCCGGGCCAGGTGAGGATGTTGAGCAGGTCGATCAGGGGCAGGGCAAGGACGATGCCGAGGGCACCTAGTTGGCCGATCACGACCAGCCCTCGGGACTCCACCACCCGGCCTGCTGCCATTGTCTGCTCCGACGTCCCCCGCACTGTAACCCGCAGCGCGGGCTGGAGCGTCGCCTGCGACATCAGAGCCAGCCGGCGTCGCGGGCGATCCGGATCGCGTCGATGCGGTTCCGGGCGCCGACCTTGCTGATCGCGTTGGACAGGTAGTTCCGGACGGTCGCGGCCGACAGCGAGAGCTGGTCGGCGATGTCCGCGGTCGGTGTCCCGTGGTCCGCTGCCCGCAGTACGTCGGCCTCGCGCTGAGTGAGCGGGCTGGCGCCGGTCTCGAGCGCCGCTGCGATCAGCTCGGGGTCGATCACGCGGCCGCCCTCGGCGACCTTGCGGATTCCGGCGGCGAGGGTCTGGGCGGGAGCGTCCTTCAGGATGAACCCACGGACGTGGGCCTCCAGCGCGCGCAGGAGGTTGCCGGGCTGGCCGAGCCCGGTGAGCATCAACGTCCGGCACTCCGGCACCTTCTCGTGCAGGATCGCCGCCGCGCTCAAGCCGTCCAGCCCCGGCAGGTCGATGTCGAGCACCGCGACGTCCGGGCGGTGCTCGACGGCCGCATCGACGATCTGGTCCCCGCGCTCCAACTCCGCCACGACCTCGAGATCCGGCTCGGTCGAGAGCAACGCCACGAGCGCACCGCGGATCATATGCATGTCCTCGGCAATCAAAACCCGGATCATCACACTCGCCTCTCCCGGCACTGCCACCAATCGGGTGCCGGCGGTGCCGTCACCCGGGGTCAGGCTCAGTGTCCCAGCGTTCTCAGGTCCTGGGCAGATACGGACATCAGCGATCTCGCGATGACATTCGTCATCCCGATTTGGCCATATCCGCATCTACCTCGCGGGCCGCCGCCGAGTCGACGATCGAACGGCCAAGAACCTTTTCCCGAAGGAGAAATGCCATGCCGAACGTCCACTCCGCCGACGGTACCGTCATCGACTTCGACCAGGCCGGCTCCGGGCCGGCCGTGGTCCTGATCGGGGCCGGGCCGACCGACCGTAACGCCAACGCCGACGTCGCCGCGCTGCTGGCCGAGACGTGCACCGTGATCAACTACGACCGCCGGGGCCGCGGCCGCAGCGGCGACACCCCGCCGTACAGCGTCGACCGCGAGCTCGAGGACCTCAGTGCGATCACCGCGACGGTCGACGGCGACGTCCAGCTGTTCTGTACGTCGGGCGGCGCGTTCCTCGGCTTCCGGGCCGTCGCCGCCGGGCTCCGCTGCGCCGGGATCGCCGTGTGGGAGCCGCCGTACGTCCTGCCCGGGAGCCGCCCGCCGGTGCCCGGGGACTACCAGCGGCGGATGACCGAGCTCGCCGAGGCCAAGGACCACGGTGGGATGGTCGAGCTGTTCATGACCGTAGCCGTCGGCATGCCACCGGAGTTCGTCGTCGGCATGCGGCAGGGCCCGTACTGGGAGTTCGTCGAGGCCGCGGCCTCCCCGGCCCTCATGTACGACGCGGAGCTCGCCGGTGACTTCTCACTGCCGACCACGCAGCTCGCCGCCGTCGGCTGCCCGGTCCTGATCATCGACGGCGGTACGACGCCCTGGCTCACGCAGGCCTCGGACGCCGTCGCGGCCGCGCTGCCCAAGGGGTCCCGCCAGACCCTGACCGGCCAGCAGCACAACGTCGAGGCGAGCGCTCTCGTCCCAACCCTTTCCGCCTTCTTCACCAGGAGCTAGCCATGACCACCGCCATCAACACCACTCGAACAGCGCGGCCGCTGCTCCTCGCCGGCGCGTCCGCCGGCGTGCTCTACACCGTGGTCGGCGTACTGCAGCTGGCCTTCCGCGACGGCGCCGACCCGCGCAAGCAGGCGCTCAGCGTGCTGGAGAACGGCCCGTACGGCTGGATCCAGATGCTCAACTTCTTCGTGGCCGGAGTGCTGCTCATCTGCGGCGCCATCGGCGTGCGCAGCGCCTACACCGGCGCGTGGACCTCGCGCCTGCTGGCGACGTACGGCGCCACGCTCGTGCTGGCCGGGATCTTCCGGGCCGACCCCGCCCAGGGGTTCCCGCCGGGGACGCCGGACGGTCCGATGCCGATCAGCTGGCACGGATACGCTCACCTGGCCGTCGGCACGATCGGCTTCATCGCCTTCATCGCCGCCTGCTTCGTGGTGGCCCGGCACCAGTCGCGCGCCGGCGAGCGCGGCCAGGCGTGGTTCAGCCGGATCACCGGAGTCGTGTTCCTGTTCGGCTTCGTCGGCATCTCGTCCGGCTCAGCCGGGCCGACGAGCCTGCTGTTCTACCTCTCGGTGACGCTCGGCTGGGCCTGGATCACCCTCCTGTGCCGTCGGTTGGCCGCGTGATCGGGATGGGCCGGCTGATCAACTCGACGTACCTGTCCCTCGACGGCGTGGTGCAGCACCCGGAGCGGTGGACGTTCGACTACCGCAGCGACGACGCGGCGGCGTACTCGCACGACCTGCTGTTCGGGGCAGACACCTTGCTGATGGGACGCCGTACCTACGACATCTTCGCGGCCCACTGGCCGGACGCGACGGACGACGAGGGATTCGCCGACCGGATGAACGCGGTGCCGCACTACGTCGTCTCGACCACGCTCACCTCCCCCAGCTGGCACAACACGATCGTGGTGCCACCTGACAAGGCCGTCGAGGTGGTGCGGGAGGTGAAGACCGCGCGCAACCTGCTCCAGTACGGCTTCGGGCAGGTCACCGCGGTCATGCTCGAGGCCGGCCTCGTGGACGAATTGCAGGTGTGGCTGCATCCGTTGCTCGTGGGTAGAGCAGCTCCGAACGACCTCCTCGCAGCAACCGCGCCGGCGGCCCGGTTCCGTTTGGAGGACGTGCAGCGCTTCAGCTCTGGACTGTTGGTGCTCAGGTATGGGCCTCGGTGATCGCAGCTGCGTCCACAGTGCGGGAAGTTTACAGGTTTGATCAGAAAGGTCTTGCCGTAAAGCGGGTGGGCGCGGTGAGATGAAGGGATGACGGAGACGCGGGCGGCCGGGGCGGTGGGGCGCGAGTTCTCGTACCGGCCGCTGGTGTGGCTGGCGGTGGCGACGTTCTCGATGGGGATCGACGGCTACGTGCTGGCCGGGCTGCTGCCGCAGATCGCCGGGGATCTGCGGGTCAGTGCGGCCGCGGCCGGGCAGCTCATGTCGGTCTTCGCGTTCACCGCCGCGCTCGCGGGTCCGGTCCTCGGCACGCTGACGTCCCGCTGGGAGCGCCGTACGACGATCGTCCTCGCGCTGGCCGTGTTCGTGGCCGGCAACCTGATCGTCGGCATCGCGACCAACTACCCGATCGCGCTCGGCGGCCGGGTGGTCGCGGCGCTCGGGGGCAGCCTGCTCAACGCGGCCGTCACCGGGTACGTGATCGCGCTGACGCCGGTGCAGCACCACGGCAAGGCGTTGTCGTTCGTGCTCGGCGGCTGGATGACCGCGACCGCGCTCGGCGTACCGGTCGGCCTGCTGATCGGCCAGTCCAGCTGGCGGTTCCCGATGATCCTGGTCGCCGCGGTCGGCACGATCGCGCTGGTCGGCATCCTGTTCGGGCTCCCCCGGCTGCATCTGCCTGGCGGCACGCTCGTCGAGCGCCTGCGCCCGCTCCGGCAGCCGCGGCTGCTGGCCGGCCTGCTCGTCACCACGGGCATCCTCTGCAGCAGCTACGCCTGCTTCACCTACGCCACCCTGATCCTCGGCCCGCACTTCAAGGCGCACTGGGCGATCATCCTGATCATGTTCGGGTACGGCGTCTCGAGCATGCTCGGCAACGCGGTCACCGGCCGGCTCACCGACCGGTTCAGCGCGATCCGGGTGCTCAGCATCGTCCTCGGCGGCCTGTTCCTGAACGCGATCCTCGGCCTGATCGCGCTCGAGTTCGCGCCGCTCGCGGTGGCGGCGGTGTGGGGGCTGGTCTGGTTCTTCTGCGCGGGCATCGGCAACGGCGGCGCCGCCGTACCGCAGCAGGCGCGGCTCGCCTCGCTCGCGCCGGACTCGGCGGCGATCGTGATGGCGCTGAACGGGAGCGCGATCTCGCTCGGCTCCGCGCTCGGCAGCGGCCTCGGCGGGGTCGCGCTGACCGCGGGGTCGTCGGCCAACGGGCTGCTCGGCGTCTCGGGCGCGATCCTGCTCGCGACCGTCGTACTGCACCTGATCGTGTCGCACGCAGGCAAGGTCCGGACGGCGGGCTGACGGGTCAGAAGGTGGCGATCGGGTTGACCGGGCTGCCTGACGTACCGGCGAAGCGGACCGGCGCGACCGCGAGCTGGAAGTCCCACTGGCCGAGCTCGGCGGCAGTTGTCGCGCACTCCTCCAGGTCGCAGTTGTCGAGCAGCCACAGACCCATCGCGACGAGGCCCACGGCGTGCACCGGCATCAGCACGTCGTCGTACCCCGACGGCTGAACGTCCTGTGGGGTGTCCGCGCCGATCAGCGCGACCTCCCGTTCCTGCAGCCACGGCAGGCAGGACGCGTGCCATCCGGCCTGCGTCACGCCCCCGGCCGGACCGGACTCGTGCCGAGCGCGGCCGTAGCCGGTCCGCAGGAGTACGGCGTCACCGGACCGCACCTGCACGCCTTGGCGACGCTCGGCCGCCTCGAGATCCTCGGGGAACACGCCCTCTCCCGCTTCGAGCCACGGCACGTCCCGGACCGCCGCGACGTCCAGCAGCACGCCACGCGTGACGATCCCGTTCGCGGCCGCTGTGACCGCCGCCCACGCCGATCCGGTGCTCGCGTCGACCATCGAGTGCGGGCGGCCGTTGTACATCTTGCCGTCCCAGAACAGATGGCACGGCGAATCGAGGTGGGTGATCGTGTTGCCGTGGAACATGATCCCGAGCCGCTCGTTCGAGAAGCCCCAACGCCGGTCGTTCTGGAACAGCTCCGGCATGTGCTCAGCACCCGGCATGTCGACCGCATGCGGGCAGGAGTTGGTCGCCCGCTCCATCTCCTCGGGTACTGCGATCTCCCACCCACAAGACACGCTCCGCCCGTGCCGCACGGCTCGCGCCGCCGCCAGCCGCACCCCGTCAGTGACGTGATTCAACGTCCCGATCTCGTCGTCCTCACCCCACCGCCGCCGCCAGTTGGACAACGTCTCGAAGTACCTGAGCACGTCCTCCTGCGTAGGCACCGACCGCCCTGCCGTCATCCCAGCCTCCTTCCTCTACCCATCCAACCCAAGCCCCGGTGACCTGATGTGATGCTTGCCCTCAGCATCTTTCGAAAGCCGTGGCCTTCGGCGGGCTGAGGCTCGCCCTCTGCTGGGGTTAACAAACGCCGGCCGATGCTGCGTGGAGCGCCTCGCGGTGGAGGTGGGTCAGGTGGTGGTGGGCTGCGGCTGTGGCGTCGGCTACTGCGAGGGAGATGGCGCAGCGAAGGCCTGATGCGCGGAGAGCGTCTACGCGAACCAGTTCGGTGAGGAGTTGGGTGGTCAGGGTGTCCAGTTTCTGGCGGATGACGGTCAAGTCAGGTCCGGTGGTTGGGGCCTGCGAAGGGTGTGCGGCCCAGTAGGACAGCAGGCCGCGCTGGACTACCTTGCTGGCGTCGATCTGTGCCTGGAAGAAGGCTGCGGTCGAGTCCGGGTCGATGCCCAACTGGACCGCCGACGCCCGCACCGACGTCAGGATCTGTTGCTCGCGGACCGGGTCGTCGACCGGCTTGCCGCTGAAGTACTTCGACGCGGCGACGTCGTCGCCGAGCAGGATGCGCTGGATCATCAGGTCGCTCAGGCCGTCGAACGTGACCACCCGGGTGGTCTGAACAGCAGGCGCGGCCTCTGCGGTTGACGTGAGCTGAGGTACGGCGACCACGCTCGCCGCCAGCAGGCTGAAACCGATCGTCCGGAGCATGCAGAGGAGCCTACGACAGGCGGGGGGCGCGAGCGTTCAGCACCAATTCGTGACGAACCACCCATCCGGTCTCGCGACGGCGCCGAAGTACCGGCGTTCGCACCCTTCCTCCGAGAAAGAGACCTCTCATGTCCAAGCACCTCACCCGCGCCGGCATCGCCGTCTCCGCGCTGGCTCTCGCCTTCACCGCGACCGCTTGTGGAGGTGGCGACAGCGACTCGAACGCGAGCGGATCCAGCTCGTCCAGCACCAGCGCGCCGATGACGAGCGACACCCCCGCGATGACCCCGTCGGCGACCGACGCGGCGGCCGGCGGGATGGTCGGGCCCGGCTGCGCGGGCTACGCCAAGGCCAACCCGACCGGCGCCGGCTCGATCGACGGAATGGCTGCCGCCCCGGTCGCCAACGCCGCCTCCGGCAACCCGCTGCTGAAGACCCTGGTGGCGGCCGTCTCCGGCAAGCTGAACCCGAAGGTCAACCTGGTCTCCACCCTGAACGGCGGCGAGTTCACCGTCTTCGCCCCGGTCGACACGGCCTTCGCGAAGATCCCGGCCGCGACCGTCAACACGCTGAAGACCAACGACGCGCTGCTGACCAAGATCCTGACGTACCACGTGGTCGCCGGGCAGCTCGACCCGACCGCGGTCGTCGGCAAGCACCCGACCGTGGAGAAGCAGGACGTGACCGTCACCGGCTCCGGTGACGCGCTCAAGGTCAACGGCGCGAACGTGATCTGCGGCGGCGTCAAGACCGCGAACGCTACGGTGTACCTCATCGACTCCGTGCTGATGCCCCCGGCAAGCTGACCCGTGACCGAGCCCACTTCACTGCCCTGGCCCGCCGGATCGCACCCGCGATCCGGCGCGGTCTCGGACGGCGACCTGCTGACGCTGACGGCGACCGGTGATACGGCCGCCTTCAGCACCCTGTACGACCGGGTCTCGCCGCTTGTCTACGGCCTGGTCCGCCGGGTCCTGCGCAACCCGGCGCAGTCCGAAGAGGTCACGCAGGAGGTCATGCTCGACGTCTGGCGCACCGCGACGCGGTACGACGCCGACCGCGGCTCCGCCAACTCCTGGATCCTCACCATCGCGCACCGCCGCGCCGTCGACCGGGTCCGGTCCGAGCAATCGGCCGCCGACCGCACCGAGCTGGTCGGTGCCCGGTCCGCCGAGGTCGACTTCGACCAGGTCGCCGACACCGTCACCACCCGGCTCGAGGTCGAGCAGGTACGCCGGTGCCTCGACTCGCTCACCGACCTGCAACGCGAGTCGGTCGAGCTGGCGTACTACAACGGCTACACCTACCCCGAGGTCGCCCAGCAGCTCGGGGCCAAACTGCCAACGATCAAGGCGAGAATGCGCGACGGCCTGATCCGCCTCCGCGACTGCCTCGGCACCACGAAGGGGGGCACGTCATGACGGATCCTGACGTCCACACGCTCACCGGACCGTACGTCCTGGATGCCCTGCCGGCCGACGAACGGGTCCGGTTCGAGGACCATCTGGCCGAGTGCGCGTTCTGCACCACCGAGGTCGCCGAGCTGCGCGAGGCCGCGGTCAAGCTCGCGTCGCAGGTCGCGGCACCGCCACCGCCCGCGCTGAAGGCAGACGTACTCGCCGCGATCGAGAACATCCGCCAGCTCCCGCCGGATGTCCCGGGTCAGTCCGGCATCGTCCGTCGTCGTTTCAGCCGCCGCTCGGTCTTCGGCCTTGCCGCCGCGGCCCTTGCGGTAGCGGCCGCCGGCGGCGTCGCGGTCGACCAGTACCAGGAGAAGCGCGACGCGATCGAGGCCCGCGACCGAGTGACCGCAGTACTGACGCAGCCCGACGCCCGCACCGTCCACGGTCCGGTCAACGGCGGCGGCCAGGCCACGGTCGTCGTGTCCGCCCGCGCGAACTCGGCCGTCGTCGTCCTCAAGGCGCTACCGAAGCTCCCGAAGAACCGCACGTACCAGCTGTGGATGATGGGCCCGCACGACACCGCCCTCTCCATCGGCCTCGCCACCGGCGACCTCACCCAGGTAGTCAACGGCTCCGTCAACGGCATGAACTCCTTCGGCCTCAGCATCGAACCCACCGGCGGCTCCCCCCGCCCCACCCTCCCCCCAGCCGCCCTCGTCCCCCTCGCCTGACGGACCGGGCGGTGAAAGTTCTTCGCTGATAGCTCTTGACGCCTGCGGTGAGCGGGCGATTACTCTTTGTAATGCAAGCCGACGGACAGACACCGGCGTAACTGGGGCCGCCGAGCACGTTCTGTTCTCCGTCCGGGGGATTTGTCCACTTCTCACTCGTTGCGCCGGGCAGTGCCGTGTCCGGGGCTGGTTGCTGCCTGCGTACGAACGCGCGCCGGGCCACTGACGCGCGCCCGCACTTCGATCGAACGGTGGTGTGTTTCGCCATGACCTTGACCGATCCAGACACCCATTCGAACGGCCAGTCCCAGCTCAGCCTGGGTACGGCCGCCGCCCGCAACCTCGCCACGACCACCAAGTCCGAACCGCAGATGCAGGGCATCACCTCGCGGTGGCTGCTCAAGCTGCTGCCCTGGGTGGAGGCGAAGGGTGGCGCCTACCGGGTGAACCGCCGGCTGAGCTACGCGGTCGGCGACGGGCGGGTCACGTTCACCACCACCGGCGCGCAGGTCCGGGTGATCCCGCAGGAGCTCTGCGAGCTCGGCATGCTGCGCAGCTTCGACGACGTCGACGTACTGTCCGCGCTCGCGGATCGCTTTGTACAGCAGGAGTTCCAGCCCGGTGACGTGATCGTCGAGCGCGGCCGGCCGGCCGACCGGATCTGCCTGATCGCGCACGGCAAGGTGAACAAGATCGGCCTCGGCAAGTACGGCGACGAGTCGGTGCTGGAGACCCTTGTCGACGGCGACCACTTCACCTACCGGGCGATCCTGGAGTCCGACGACTTCTGGGACTTCACCGTCAAGGCGATCACCCCGTGCACGCTGCTGACGTTGTCGCAGGCATCATTCGAGGAGCTGATGTCACAGTCCGACAGCCTGCGCGCCCACATCGAGCACTTCCGCAGCAGCCCGGAACGCTCCGAGAACGAGTACGGCGAAGCCGCGATCGAGCTCGCGGCCGGCCACCAGGGCGAGTCGGACCTGCCCGGGACGTACGTCGACTACGAGACGACCCCGCGCGAGTACGAGCTGAGCGTCGCGCAGACCGTCCTCCGCGTGCACACCCGGGTGGCCGATCTCTACAACCACCCGATGGACCAGACCGAGCAGCAGTTGCGGCTGACCATCGAGGCCCTGCGCGAGCGGCAGGAGCACGAGATGATCAACAACCGTGACTTCGGCCTGCTGCACAACGCCGACCTGAGCATGCGGATCCCGACCCGCAGCGGCCCGCCGACACCGGGAGACCTGGACGAGCTGCTCAGCCTGGTCTGGAAGGAGCCGGCGTTCTTCCTCGCGCACCCGCGCTCGATCGCGGCATTCGGCCGGGAGTGCACCAAGGCCGGCATCTACCCGGACCACGTCGACGTCGGCGGGCACCGGCTGCCGGCCTGGCGCGGCGTACCGATCTTCCCGTGCAACAAGCTCGGGATCAGCGACACCCGGACCAGCTCGATCATGCTGATGCGCACCGGCGAGGACAGCCAGGGCGTCATCGGCCTGCACCAGACCGGGCTGCCGGACGAGTACGAGCCCGGCCTGTCGGTGCGGTTCATGAACATCAGCGAGAAGGCGATCATCAACTACCTGGTCAGCGCCTACTACTCGACCGCGGTGCTGGTGCCCGACGCGTTGGGGATCCTCGAGGGCGTGGAGATCGGCCGCGAGGGCTGACGCGTGGCGCAGCCCTACGAGCTGCCCGACTTCTATGTGCCCTACCCCGCGAGGATCAACCCGCATCTCGAGGGTGCCCGGGCGCACAGCAAGGCATGGGCCTACGAGTTCGACATGATCGACGTACCGCAGGAAGGGCACGCCGTCTGGGACGAGCACGACTTCGACTCCCACGACTACGCCCTGCTCTGCGCGTACACCCACCCGGACGCGACGGGTCCACAGCTGGATCTCGTCACCGACTGGTACGTGTGGGTGTTCTACTTCGACGACCACTTCCTCGAGCTGTACAAGAAGACCCGCGACATCCCGGCCGCCAAGGCGTACCTGGACCGGCTGCCGTTGTTCATGCCGGCCGAGGGCGACATCACCGAGATACCCGGGAACCCGGTGGAGCACGGCTTGGTCGACCTGTGGAACCGGACCGTCCCGTCGATGTCCGCGGGCTGGCGGCAACGGTTCCGGCAGACGACCGAGGCCCTGCTCGCCGAGTCGCTGTGGGAACTGGCGAACATCACCACCGGCCGGATCGCCAACCCGATCGAGTACGTCGAGATGCGCCGCAAGGTCGGCGGTGCGCCGTGGTCGGCGAACCTGGTCGAGTACGTGACCTCCGAAGTACCGACGGAGATCGCGGCGACGCGGCCGATGCAGGTACTCAGCGACACGTTCTCGGACGCGATCCATCTGCGTAACGACCTGTTCTCGTACCAGCGCGAGGTCGAGGTCGAAGGCGAGGTGAACAACGCCGTGCTGGTGCTGGAGACGTTCTTCGGTTGCCCGACGCAACAAGCCGCGAATCTAGTGAACGACATCCTCACGTCACGGCTGCACCAGTTCGAGAACACCGCCTTGACCGAGGTACCACAGGTCGTCGCCGAGCACGCGGCCGATCCGGGCGCGGTCCTGAACTACGTGAAGGGCCTGCAGGACTGGCAGTCCGGCGGCCACGAGTGGCACCTGCGCTCGAGCCGCTACATGAACAACGGCGGCAAGGCCGCAACCACCGGCCTGGGCACGTCCGCGATGCGCATCGTGTCCTCGTTGATCGCCACGGCCCCCTACCGCAATCGGTCCCACAGCTTCACCCCACACCAACACGTCGGGCCTACGGCTCTGCCCGACATCTACATGCCATTCCCAGGAAAACAGAGCCCCCACCTCGACACGTCAAGATTCACCGTCCTCGAGTGGGGCGATCGGAACGGCATCACCGACGGGACCATCTGGGACGCCCGGATGCTGGAAGCCTTTGACCTACCGTTGTGCGCCGCCGGGATCTTCCCGGATGCGTCAGCGGAGCAGCTGGACCTGGCGAGCGGGTGGCTGGCGTGGGGGACGTACGCCGATGACTACTATCCGGCTGTCTTCGGTCGTCGGCGTGATCTGGCGGGGGCGAAGGTGATGAACCAGAAGCTCTCCGCACTGATGGCCCTGGACTCAACGACGGCAGCAGGAGGCGAGGGGGGCGGTGGCGCCTGCTTCTCCCTCGGTGCGGTTCCCGAGGGGCCGCTGGAGGTTTCGCTGGCCGACCTGTGGCGGCGGACGACCGGGCCGATGACGGTCGAGCAGCGGACGGCGTTCAAGCACGCGGTGGACACGATGACGGACAGCTGGTTGTGGGAGTTGGGCAATCAGGCGCAGAACCGGATTCCGGATCCGGTCGACTACGTGGAGATGCGGCGGCGGACGTTCGGGTCGGAGCTCACGATGAGCCTGTGCCGGATCGGTCACGGCGAACGCGTCCCACCAGACATCTACCGGTCCCGCCCGATCCAGGCGATGGAGAACGCGGCGTCCGACTACGCCTGCCTGCTGAACGACCTCTTCTCGTACCACAAGGAGATCGAGTACGACGGCGACCTGCACAACGGCGTGCTGGTCGTACAGAACTTCCTGGCCTGCGACAAGGACCGGGCCGTCGCCGTCGTCAACGACCTGATGACGGCCCGGATGCAGCAGTTCGAGAACGTCGTCGCGGTCGACCTACCGGCACTGATCACCGACTTCGGCCTGGACGACGACGTCCGCCGGACCGTCCTGCGGTACGCCGACGAGCTGCAGAACTGGATGTCCGGGATCCTCGCCTGGCACCGCGGCTGCCACCGGTACGGCGCCGCCGACCTACCGCACCGGCAACCCACGCGGCAACCCACCCGGCCACCCTTCGTCGGCCGACCCACCGGACTGGGCACCTCTGCCGTCCGCATCTTCCGAAAGGCCGGTGCCGCATGACCACAGCCGAAACCCCGCAGCTCAGTCTGGGCACCAAGGCGGCCCGGCAGCTCGCCACCACGACCAAGTCAGTCCCGCAGATGCAGGGCATCACGCCGCGCTGGCTGCTCCGGCAGCTGCCGTGGGTCGAGACCACGGCGGCGTCGTACCGCGTCAACCGCCGGAGCACGTTCGCGATGGGCGACGGCCGGCTGAGCTTCACGGTCACCGGCTCCGACGTCCGGGTGATCCCGGCCGAGCTCACGGAGCTGGCACCCCTGCGCGGCTTCGCCGACGACGACGTACTGAACGCGCTGGCCGACCGCTTCCGCCGGGAGGACGTCGAGCCCGGCCAGGTGATCGCCGAGTTCGGCAGCCGCGTGGACGAGGTGATCCTGATCGCCCACGGCCGCGTGACCAAGTCGGGTGTCGGCTCGTACGGCGCAGCCACCGACCTGGGGATGCTGGCCGACGGCGACCACCTCGGCGCCGAACTGATGGTCGAACCACCGGAACATCTCTGGGAATACACCGCGAGAGCCTCGACCAGCTGCATCGTCCTCACCCTGAGTCGGAACGAATTCGCCGAGTTGGTGGACCGCTCCGAACGCCTTCGACTGCATTTGGAGGAGGTTCGCAATCAGCCCAAGCGCTCTCAGAACAAGGCGGGTGAAGCCGCGATCGACGTGGCGTCGGGGCATGCGGGTGAGGACGAGCTGCCGGGCACGTATGTGGATTACGACCCGGCGCCCCGCGAGTACGAGCTCAGCGTCGCGCAGACCATCCTGCGGGTCCGGGCCCGGGTCGCGGACCTCTACAACGACCCGATGGATCAGACCGAGCAGCAGTTGCGGCTCACGATCGAGGCCCTGCGCGAGCGGCAGGAGCACGAGCTGATCAACAACCGCGAGTTCGGGCTGCTGCACAACGCGGACTACCAGCAGTGCATCTACACCCGCACCGGACCGCCGACGCCGGACGACTTCGACGAGCTGCTGACCCGGCGCCGCAAACCCAAACTGCTGCTCGCCCACCCGCGCGCGATCGCCGCCTTCGGCCGAGAGTGCACCCGGCGGAAGATCTACCCGGCGACGACGACGGTCGACGGCAAGACTGTGCACGCCTGGCGCAACGTCCCGCTGCTGCCGTGCGACAAGATCCCGATCTCGAGCAGCAACACGACGTCAGTACTCGTACTGCGCACCGGAGCGGACGACGAAGGCGTGATCGGTCTGCACCAGACCGGCCTGCCGGACGAGTACGAGCCCGGGCTGAACGTCCGCTTCCTCGGCATCAGCGAGAAGGCGATCATCTCCTACCTGGTCGGCACCTACTACTCGGTCGCAGTACTGGTCCCGGACGCGCTGGGCGTTCTGGAGAACGTTGAGCTCGGGCGCTGAGGAGCGGTGCGATGTCGACACTTCAAGAGATCAGATCCGGGGCCGAGATCCTGGCCTGGAGCCGGGAGCAGGTCGAGCCGGCGCTCCGGGCCGCGGTGGGTACGTTGCCCCCGGCAACCAGACGGATCGCCGACTACCACTTCGGCTGGGCCGACGAGGACGGGCAGCCGGCTCACGCCGACAGCGGCAAGGCGGTGCGACCGGCCCTCGTCCTGCTGACCACCCAGGCCGTCGGCGGTCTGCCGGAAACCGCGCTACCGGCGGCGGTCGCGGTCGAGCTGGTGCACAACTTCTCCCTGCTGCACGACGACGTGATGGACTGCGACACCACGCGCCGGCACCGCGCGACCGCGTGGACCGTGTTCGGGCTGGGGCCGGCGATCCTGGCCGGTGATGCGCTGCTCGGGCTGGCGTTCGACGTCCTGGTCGGCAGCGGCCATCCGAGTCGTGGTGAGGCGTCGCGGATGCTCGGTGCCGCCGTACAGGAGCTCGTCGACGGGCAGCTGGCCGACGCCGAGTTCGAGACGCGGGACAACGTCGTACCCGCGGAGTGTGTGCGGATGGCGCAGCTCAAGACGGGCGCGTTGCTCGGGTGCTGCACGGCGCTCGGCGCGCTGTTCGGCGGTGGACGACCGGAGCAGATCGACCACCTCCGGCTGTACGGCGAGGATCTCGGGCTCGCCTACCAGCACGTCGACGATCTGCTCGGCATCTGGGGCCGGCCGGAGGTCACCGGCAAACCGGTGTACTCCGACCTCCGCCGCCGGAAGAAATCCCTCCCCGTGGTGGCAGCCCTCTCATCCGGTACGGCGGCCGCTCGCGAACTGGCCGCGCTGTACCAGCGAGACGACGAGCTGTCCGACGCCGAACTGGCGGCCGCGGCCGGACTGGTCGAGGGCGCCGGCGGCCGGGCGACCAGCCAGGCCCAGGCCGACGCCCTGCTGAGCGCGGCGCTGGGCGAACTGACCGCGGCCGGAGCGCTCGCTCCCGCGGCCGGCGAGCTGGAGAGGCTGGCCCGACTGGCCACTCGCCGCGACCACTGACGACCGGGGGGAACAAACATGACGCGAACCATCGTGCTGGCCGCGCCCAGATCGTTCTGTGCCGGCGTCGAGCGCGCGATCGAGATCGTCGAGCGCCTGCTCGCGGCCCGGCCGGGCCCGATCTACGTCCGGAAGCAGATCGTCCACAACACCAGCGTCGTCGAGCACCTGCAGACACGCGGCGCGATCTTCGTGGACGAGCTGGACGAAGTACCCGAAGGCTCCACGGTCGTCTTCTCCGCGCACGGGGTTGCGCCGGCGGTCCACACGGCCGCCGAGCAGCGCGGACTGGACGTCGTGGACGCCACCTGTCCCCTGGTCACCAAGGTGCACCAGGAGGCCCGCCGGTACGCCGCCCGCGGGCACACCGTCGTACTGATCGGGCACGCCGGTCACGAGGAAGTGGAGGGGACGCTCGGCGAGGCGCCGGAGCAGACAGTGCAGGTGTCGGAGCTCGCCGAGGTGGACGAGCTGGAGGTCGACGGCCCGATCTCCTACCTGACCCAAACGACGCTGGCGGTGGACGAGACCACTGCGCTGATCGATGCCCTGCGCAACAAATTTCCCGGTGCCCGCGGGCCCGACACGGCGGACATCTGTTACGCGACCACCAACCGGCAGGCCGCGGTGGCCACCATCGCCGAGCAGGCCGAGCTGGTGATCGTGGTCGGATCGGCCAACTCGTCGAACTCGCGCCGCCTGGTGGAAGTTGCCCAGCGCACCGGTACGACGGCGTACCTGGTCGACCGGGCGACCGACGTACCCGTGGAGTGGCTGGAGGGGGTGAGCGTGGTCGGGCTGACGGCCGGGGCGTCCGCTCCCCCGGCGCTGGTGCACGCGGTGATCGAGCGGATCGCGGAGCTGGGACCTATCCGCATCGTCGAGCACGAGGTGACCAGGGAGACGTTGCGGTTCACGTTGCCGCCGGAAGTGAGGCATTGATGAGTCTGTTCTTCGAGGGGCTGCTGTGGGTCGGCGTCGTGATGATCGTGACCGCGGTCGTCGCGGTCATCCTGCGGAAGTGGCGCCAACGCGAGGGGCGGGAGGCGAACAACGAGGTCGCCGGACAGGTCTTCACGGTGGTCGGTGGGGTCAACGTCGTGATCGCGGCGTTCGTGCTGATCTCGCTCTTCGACGGCATGGACACGGCCGGCAAGACGACGTACGACGAGGCGAACGCGCTGGTGGCGGTGCAGTGGGCCGGCGACTCGCTCGCACCGCCGGACAAGGCCCGGATCCACCAGCTGTCGCGTGCCTACGCGACCGAGGTGTCCGAGCGGGAGTGGCCGGCGATGCGCGACGGTCGCGACGTCGGCGACCAGGGCTGGAGCCTGCTCGCGTCGCTGCAGAAGACGGTCGAGCAGGCGAAGACGACCAGCCAGCGTCAGGAGGACCGCCGCAGCGAGGCGGCGAACCAGGTCTGGAACGTCTACCAGGCCCGCCAGAACCGGCTCAACTCGAGTGGCAGCGGCGTCAGCGGGGTGGTGTGGTTCGCCATCCTGATCGGGAGCGTCATGTCGGTGGCGCTGATGTTCATGTTCGGCGGGCCGGGCCTGTATTCGTACGCATTCATCGTGTCGATGCTGGCCGGGGCGATCGCACTGCTGCTGTTCGCCATCTACCAGCTGCAGAACCCGTTCAGCGGCGGCGCCAACATCGGGCCGGACGCGTTCCTGTCCGCGCTGGCGCGATTGAGCGACAGTGGGTGAGGTACGGCGGTCGCTCGCGGCGCTGGCGAGTGTGTCGGGGGTCGTCTGCTTCCTGTTCGCCGTACCTTCGTCTGCTGCTGCGGGGTGCTCGTTCCTGGACTTTGAGTCGTCCGGGTTCCATTCGTTGTCGCGGTTGGTTCGCGTGGAGTTGCCGTCGGGGGCGCGGTCGGAGGTCGGGCGGCTCGAGTATCAGGTCCAGGCTGCGGGCTACTCGCGCAGCCAGGACCTCGTCTACGGCATCGCTACCCGCGATCATGACGGTTGGCTGCTCCGGAAGCCGGTCCTCGTCTCGATGACGCGGTCCGGGGTCGTCACCGACCTGGGACCGATTCGCACCGGAGTCGGCGGCCTGGCCGACCCCATCGCCGGTGCAGTGGTCGGCGGCCGCTTCTATGTCCGCGACCACCTCCGCCTCTACACCGTCGACCTGACCCAACGAAAGGTCGTACAGTCCGTCCATCTGTCGGTCCTGGGCCTCGAGGTGGAGGACTTCGGCGCGGATCCTTCGTCCGGCGTCCTCTACGGGATATCTACCTGGGGCCACGTCGCGAAGCTGGTCACCGTGTCCCCGGCCTCCGGCTCGGTGCACGAGATCGCTCAGGTCCCCGGCATCCCGTGGCAGGACGGCTACAGCTCGGTCGTAGTCACGCCGACAGCTGTGTACGCCGCACACACCGGTCACGTCCGCCAGAGCGAGCTCTACCGCATCGGGTACGACGGCTCGTCGTCGAAGCTCGCGGCATGGCCGGCCGTAGCCAACTCCGACGCAGCCGGCTGCCTCACCGAGACCACCCCGCCGCCCCCGACACCACATCCGACACCACGTCCCACGCCCAAGCCAAGTCCGAAACCGCGACCGACGACCCACCCGAAGCCCACACCACCCCCAAAACCAACACCCAGCCCAACCCACAGCACCAAACCAACCCCCACGCCAACTCCTGCTCCTACTCCCTCTCCGACTCCAACGGCGCCGGCCGTCCTGCCGCCTCCGCGCACTCCACCTCCGTCCAAGCCCACGCCAACCCCGGCTCCCACTCCACATCCGACTCCGACCAAGGTGACTCCCCCAACGGACTTTGCGATCGCCCGACCGGCAGCAGCTGCCCCGAGGGCCCAGGACCGCACAGTGCAGGTGCTTCGGCGTTGGTCCCTGGCAACCCTGCTCGTGATGCTGAGCGGGGGTGCAGCGATGGCCGCTCAACGGCGGATGCGCGCTCGGCGATGAGGCTGGCCGCGGCGGATACATGCCCGGGGATGAGGCCGGCCGCGGGCGATGCGTGCCCGGGGATGAGGCCGGCCGGCGCCCGGCGGGAAGGCTGGTCGCGGCGGATGCGCGACCGGTGGTGAGGCTGGGTGTGGTGGGCGGGTTAATTGATGGTCATCGGAGCGATGAGTTTGGGGGGTGGCGGTGGTCTGTACAGGTGAGAGCAAACTGGAGGACCTGTGCGAACCACGAAGCAAGAGCGGTGGATATTGGGGCTGACTTCGCTGGGGTCGGTCATGGTGGCGTTGGATGTGTTGGTGGTGGCGGCTGCGCTGACCACCATTCGAGGGGATCTCGGGGCGTCGCCCGAGCAGTTGGAGTGGACGGTCAACGCCTACGCGTTGAGTTTTGCGATGTTGTTGATGCCGGCCGCCGCGGTCGGCGACCGGATCGGGCGGCGGCGTGCCTATGCGACGGGGTTGGCGGTGTTCACCGCGGCGTCGGTGGCGTGCGCGCTGGCGACCTCGCTGAGTGGGCTGATCGCGGCCCGGGCAGTGCAGGGCGCCGGAGCGGCGATGGTGATGCCGCTGGCGATGAGTCTGCTGGGAGCGGCGTTCCCGCCGGAGCGGCGCGGGCGGGCGATCGGCGTGTTCAGCGGCGTGACCGGGATCGCGGTCCTCGGTGGGCCGATGATCGGTGGCGCGGTGACCGAGGGCCTGTCCTGGCAGTGGATCTTCTGGGTCAACGTCCCGATCGGCGTGCTGGCGATCGCGTTCGTCCTGGCGAAGGTCCCGGAGAGCACCGGGCCGGGACGGCGGCTGGACCCGATGGGTGCGGTGCTGATCAGCCTCTCGATGCTCGGCCTGGTCTGGGGCACGGTCCGCGGCGCGTCGGCCGGGTGGACGAGCGCCGAGGTGCTCGGCACCTATGCGGCAGGCATCGTCCTGCTGGTGGCGTTCGGGCTGTGGGAGCGTCGCTCGGATCACGCAATGATCCCGATCGCCTTCTTCCGGAACGGCTCGTTCTCGGCCTCGAACTCCGCTGGCTTCTTCCTGAGCGCCGCCTTGTTCAGCGCAGTGTTCTTCCTGTCGCAGTACATGCAGGCGGTGCTCGGCTCAGCACCGTTCAAGGCCGGTCTGCAGCTACTGCCGTGGACCGCGACCCTCTTCATCGTCGGCCCGATCGCAGGGCGGCTGGTCGACCGGGTCGGTGAACGCCCGCTGATCATCCTCGGTATGGCGTTGCAGACGGTCGGCATGCTGTGGCTGAGCCGCGGCGGGACGCAGTACCACGATCTCATCCTGCCGCTCGTCGTCACCGGCTGCGGCACGTCGCTGGCGATGCCGGCGGCCCAGAGCGCGGCCATGGTCGCGCTGCCGCGCGAGGCAGTCGGGATCGCCTCCGGCATCTACAGCATGGCCCGGCAGTTGGGCGGCGTCGCGGGCGTCGCCATCCTCGGCGCAGTGTTCGCGGCGGCCGGTGGGTACGGCGGTGACGGATTCACCCGAGCTATCGCCGGTGGCGGCGTACTGTCGTTCCTCGGAGCGCTGTCCGGCCTCGGTGTCGCTGCTCGCCGCCGCCGTACCGGCGCACCGGACGCGGTGAAGGTGGTGGAAGGAGTCGGATGAACCTCGAAGAGGAGTTCGCGCTGCTCCGCGGGGAGCTGGTGGCGCACTGCTACCGGATGCTCGGGTCGCTGCACGATGCCGAGGACGCGGTGCAGGAGAGCTACCTGCGCGCGTGGCGCGGGCTGAAGGACTTCGAGGGCCGGTCATCGATCCGGACCTGGCTGTACCGGATCGCGACCAACGTCTGCCTGAACTTCCTGCAGCACAGCAGCCGGCGGGTGGTCCCGTCAGCGCTCGGTGCCCCCGGCAACGATCCGGAGGACCTGCACGCGGAGGCCCTCGAGGTGCCGTGGCTGGAGCCGTTCCCGGATCAGTTGCTGGGCGCCGATCCGGCCACGGTGGTCGGCGACCGGGAGAGCGTGCGGCTGGCGATGGTTGCGGCGATGCAACACTTGCCGCCGCGGCAGCGCGCCGTGCTGATCCTTCGCGAGGTGCTGACCTGGCCGGCGGCCGACGTCGCTTCGTTGCTGGAGACAACGACAACCGCGGTCAACAGCTCGCTGCAGCGGGCGCGGGCCGAACTGGCCCGGCTCCGGCCGCGCGAGGACGAGCTGAGCGAACCGGACGAACCGTTGCGGCGGGCGATGCTGGACCAGTTCTCCGCGGCGATGGTGTCGAAGGATCTCGCCGTACTGGAAGGGCTGTTCACCGCGGACGCGCGGTGGGAGATGCCGCCGATCCCGACCTGGTTCGCCGGGCGCCGCGACGTACTGCGGCTGCTCGACGCGAAGCTGCGGCCGGGTCCGAACCACCGGTTGTTCACCGAGACGTCGGCGAACGGGCAACCGGCCTTCGCGCAGTACCTGGCCGGCAAGGACGGCGCGTACCACGCGCACTCGATCAAGGTGCTGACGCTGACCACGGCCGGGGTCTCGGCCGTGATGGCGTTTCATCAACCTGCTTTGTTCCCGGCCTTCGGGCTGCCCCTGATCTGTAGGAGTTCGTGATGTCACTCGCAAGCACCCTCCGGGACCTGCACGTGCCCGGCAAGCCGCTCGTCGTACCCAACGCCTGGGACGCGGCCTCGGCCCGGCTGGTCGAGGCCGCCGGGTTCCCCGCGGTCGCGACCAGCAGCAACGCGACGGCGGCGATTCTCGGGTACGACGACGGCGAGGAAGCACCCGTCGACGCCGTACTGGCGGCCGCGGCCGGGATCGCCCGGTCGGTCTCGGTCCCGGTGACCGTGGACTTCGAGCGCGGCTACCGGCTCGCGCCGGCCGAGCTGGTTGAGCGGTTTACCGCGACCGGTGCGGTCGGTCTCAACCTCGAGGACTCGGATCCGGCCATCGGTTCGATGGTCGATCCGGCCGAGCAGGCCGACTTCCTGGCCGCTGTGCGAGCCGCGGCCGGGGATGCGTTGGTGATCAACGCGCGCATCGACCTGTTCATTCGTGGCGCCGGCGACACGGCGGCGGCGATCGACCGAGCGACGCAGTACCTCGCGGCGGGCGCAGACTGTGTCTATCCGATCGGGGTGGGCGATCTCGACGTGATCGGCACGCTGGTGGAGGGGATCCCGGGCCCGGTGAACGTCGGGTACGGCGCCGGCGCGCACTCGATCGCCGACTACACCGCGCGCGGGGTGGCGCGGATCAGTTTCGGGCCGATGTTCCAGCGCACGCTGTACGCCCGGTTCGCCGAGACCATGCTGCCCGCGGTGCAGGCAGACCGGAATCCGTTTGCCGGCTGAAGCCGGGTGTGAAGTTCGCGCGATTGGGTACGCAGGGGGCGTTAGGTAGTTCAGGCAACCATCGACGGAACGGGGAATCACGATGGGTATGTTCGACAACCTGAAGGACAAGGCCACCGACGCGGTCGACGAGCACGGTGACCAGATCGGCGAGGGCGTCGACAAGGCCGGCGACTTCGCCGACGAGAAGACCGGCGGCAAGTACGGCGACAAGATCGACCAGGGCGGCGACATGGCCAAGGACCAGCTCGACAAGCTGGACGGCCAGGACGACGACATCGACAACTGACACACCCCGCCGGCGGCCGCGGATCCTGATCCGCGGCCGCTGCGGCGGTTCCGGCACCGGATCATCGCTGGATCATCGCTGGATCATCGCTGGATCAGTGCCGGCTCAGCGCCAGATGACGGCTTCGATCTCGCGGCGCTGCTCGGAGAACCGGCCCCGGTCGGAGGCCTTGGTGAGCAGCTCGCGGAGGTCGGTCTCGAAGGCCTGCAGATTGGCGCCGAAGTGGTGCGGTGCCGAACCGGACAACGAGAACACCGACGCGACGATGCCGTCGATGCTGCGGTCTTCGATTTCGTTGCCTCCGACCACCAACCGGGTCGGCCCGCGGTACCCGGCCGCGCGCATCACGTCCTCCTCGCTGCGCTCCGACCAGACCGGCACGGGCCCTTGCCCCGCACGCCGTACCGGACCGAGGTACTGCGTGACCAGCCGGTCGATCTCGTCCCACGGCGGCCGCGGGTGCGGGAGGTCGTGACTGCCGTCGAGACCGCGGTGCGTGGTCGCGCCGACGTGCACCCAGGCTCCGTCGGGCGTCAGCATCCCGCGCACCCGGTCCGCCACCAGTTCGCGATTCATCCAGTGGAAGGACTGCGCGAACGACACCACCCGGAAGCTCCCGAGATCCGCCGGGAGCTCCTCGGCGCGCAGCTGTCGCCAGGTCACATTGCTCAGAGTTGACCGCTTCGCCGCCACCGCGACCATGTCCGCGTCGGCATCGACCCCGATCGCCTCCGCGAACAAGGGTGCGAGCAGCAGGGTCAGCGATCCAGGCCCACAGCCGACATCCAGCAATCGGCCGCCTCCGTCCAGACCAAGCTCGGCTTTCAGGGCAGCGGCCAGCGCCGCAGGGTAAGCCATCCGTCCCACCGCGTAGTGCTCAGCGCTGCCGGCGTACAACGTCGGGTCCCACTCCCAATCAGCCACCTCCCGAGGCTACCGACGCGACGATCGCCGTTGCACACTCATTTCCACGGGGAAGGAGGGGCCTATGTGGGAACCAGACGGCTGGGACGTTCGAGCGCGGATCGGGGTGCTGATCCCGCACGCCGATGTCGGACCCGAGTCGGAACTGCAGGCGATGGCACCGGAAGGTGTCCGCGTGCACGCAACGCGTGTCCCGTTCGGCGCGATGGCGATGGGCGGACAGATGGATCCGACCATCCCGCTCGCCCCGGTCCGGGCATTCGTCGAACCGCCGGCGATCGACGAGGCGACGGCCTTGCTCGCGGCGGCGCCGGTGCAGGCGATCGGCATCGGCTTCACGAGTTCGTCGTACGTGCTGGGTCCGGACGGTGAGCGCGAGGTCAACGAGCGGCTCGCGAAACTCACCGGCGGTATTCCGGTGGTGTCTCCGGGTGCTGCCGCGGTTGACGGCTTCCGGGCGCTGCGGGTCGATCGTCTCGCGGTGTTCAGTCCGCCGTGGTTCGATGCGGTACTGGACGAGATGGGTGCGGACTACTTTGCCGCGCAGGACTTCGACGTCGTCCTGCACCAACCGTGTGACCTGCCCAGTAACCAACGCAGCATCTGTCCGTCAGAGTTGTTCAGCTGGATCGCGGCGAAC
This sequence comes from Kribbella sp. NPDC026611, assembly GCF_040638345.1. NCBI lineage: Bacteria > Bacillati > Actinomycetota > Actinomycetes > Propionibacteriales > Kribbellaceae > Kribbella > Kribbella sp. NPDC026611. Next base: position 314,244 of record NZ_JBEZYC010000006.1, on the reverse strand, counting down.
ACTCCGCGGGACGCGGAGGCGGTGTTCGTCGGTGGTAACGGCTTCCGCGCGGTCGGGGTGATCGCCGCGCTCGAGGACGAGCTGCGCAGACCGGTCGTCACGGCCAACTCCGCGCTGCTCCGGGGTTTGTTGCGCGCCGCGTCCACGCGAGCACGACCGGTGGGATATGGACGCGTTTTCGGGGTTTGAACGACGTGTGAATTCCCAGCAATCCTTGCGGTTGCTGAGCATTCGCTGAGGGTGCTCGGGGCAACCGACAGGTTTTTGTCCGGAAACGCCGACAGGGGTACGTTCCGCGGGGATCAGGACGTACTCTGCTGGACAAGGGGAGACGGAAACTGTTCTCGGGGCCTGCAGGGGGGAACTGCATGATGCCGGATTTTTGCCTGTGCGCGGGGTGGAGTTGGCGATGATTCCGTTGCGCCGGGTCCTGGTCTGGATCTCGGGCGCTTCGGCCGGGTTGGGAGCCGCACTTGCGGCGACCATCCCGTTCGACAGCGCCGAACTCGTGGACATCTCGCGCCGTGGCGGCGCGCCGGGTGCCGCGCACGTCGCGGTCGACCTGGCCGATCCGGGCGCCTGGCCCGTCGTGGAGAAGGATTTCCGGCAACGGATCGAAGCCGCTGACCCCGAGCTGGTGGTGTTCGTACACAACGCGGGCACGCTGACACCGCTCGGACCGGCCGACCGGGTGGACACCGACCAGTACATCCGGAACGTGATGCTCAACTCGGCCGCGGCGCAGATCCTCGGGCAGTCGTTCCTGAGCGCGGTGTCCGACGGCGACTTCGAGAAGCACCTGATCATGGTGTCCTCCGGTGCGGCCCGGCGACCGCACGAGGGCGAGGCTGCCTACGGCGCCGGCAAGGCCGCGATCGACCAGTGGGTGCGCACGGTCGGGCTCGAGCAACGGCGCCGACGTAGCGGCTGCCGGGTCATCTCGGTGTCACCGGGCTCGGTCGACACCGCCATGCAAGCGGAGTTGCGCGCCTGCAACGACGACCAGGTGCCGGCGGCGGCCCGGTTCCGGGAGCTGGCGGCGCAGGGCAAGCTCGCCAAACCCGAGACCGTCGCCCGCACGATCTGGTCGCTCCTCGACCGCGACCTGGAGAACGGCACCGTTCTGCACGTCCGCGACGTGACCTGACCCCTCTACTGCGCCCGCGTCATTGTGTGGGGGATTCCCTCGGTCAGAGAGACCAGCTCGCGATCTGCACCGTGACGGACTGACACGGTTTGATCGCGGTCGGCGGTGAGTACGGCGGTGACGCCGGCGGCCGACCAGGTCAGGTCGACGCGGACGCCGCCGCGGGCACGGAGACCGGTGATGCTGCCCTCGGGCCAAGCCGCCGGCAGCGCGGGGAGCAGGTCGAGCTCCCCGGTGTGGCTCTGGAGCAGGAGCTCCGCGATGCCGGCGGTGGCGCCGTAGTTGCCGTCGATCTGGAACGGCGGATGGGCGCAGAGCAGGTTCGGGTACAGACCGGAGCCGTCGCCGACGTAGTCCGTCCCGTTGTCCGACGCCGGAGTGAGGAGCTCGCGGACGAGGCGGTGCGCGGCCTCGCCGTTGCGCAGCCTGGCCCAGAGCGAGATCCGCCAGGCCAGCGACCAGCCGGTGGACTTGGTGCCGCGGAGCTCGAGGGTACGGGCGGCGGCCGCGGCGAGCTCCGGCGTACCGTCCGGCGTGATCTGGTCGCCGGGGTGCAGGCCGATCAGGTGCGAGGTGTGCCGATGCAGAGGTTCGGCCTCGGGGAGGTCCTCGAGCCACTCTTGTAGTTGCCCTCGGCTACCAATCTTGGGGGCCGGGATGCGTTTGCGGGCCGCTTGGATGTCGTCGACGAGCGGGTCATTCAGGTCTAGCTCGGCGGCGGTCTGGGCGCAGCGGTCGAAGAGGTCGGCGATCAGCGACAGGTCCATGGTCGCGGACGTGGTGACCGAGGCGGGTTGGCCGTCGGCGGCGACGTACTCGTTCTCGGGGGAGGTCGAGGGCGACGTACCGAGGGATCCGTCCGGGAGCTCGACCAGCCAGTCAAGGCAGAACTCGGCGGCCCCGCGCAGCACCGGCCAGGCCTCGGCGAGATAGTCGCGGTCGTTGGTGAACGCGTAGTGGTCCCAGAGGTGGCGGCACAGCCAGACACCGGCCATGGGCCAGTTGGACCACTTGGGGTTGCCGTCCACGGGCGCGGTCCAGCACCAGGCGTCGGCGTTGTGGTGCGCGGCCCAGCCGCGGCAGCCGTACAGCTCCTGGGCGGTACGGCGACCTGCTTCGGCGAGATCCTTGACGTACCGGAGCAGCGGTTCGTGGCACTCGGCGAGGGACGTGGTCTCGGCGGGCCAGTAGTTCATCTCGGTGTTGATGTTGACCGTGTAGTTGCTGCTCCACGGCGGCCGGAGGTGCTCGTTCCAGATCCCTTGCAGGTTGGTCGGCAGTCCGCCGGGCCTGGACCCGGCGATCATCAGATACCGCCCGAAGTTGTAGATCAACGCCGCGAGCCCCGGGTCGTCTCCCGCCTCCCGCAGCCGTACGTCGGTCGTCGCCTCGCTCTGCGCCGGAAGCGCGAGGACTGACCGCCGGAACAGCTCCTGATGATCAGCAACGTGCTCTTCCAACACATCACTGGGTGAGCGGCGCAGTACTTCGTCCACTGTCGATTCGGCTGCATCACGACATGCTTGCTGCGAACGGGTCGGTGCAGCGAGAGGCCCCTCGTACCCAGTACTGGTCGACAAGACGAGCAGCACTTCCGTAGCACCGCTGACCGTGAGCGCATCGGCTGAGGTCTGGAGCGATCCATCCGCCTGCGCTCGCAGTACGACGGCCGCATTCATGCCCCGACCGTCGCCGTCGGAGTACTGCACGGGCTCGTCCACGCTCGCGTGTGGTGGCGCGACGGACGACGGACAGGTCACCAGGAGCGCCAGCCCGTCCTCCCCCACCGCTTCCGTGGTCGCCCGTAGCTGGCTGGTCAGCCGGAACGTGACTTTGAGTGGCTCAGAGGCGCCAAGACGTAGGACCATTGCCTGCGCCGGCGCGCTGACGAAGACTTCCTGCCAGACCTCGACCCCGCCCACCTCGTAGGACGCCCGCGCAACCGCGGTGTCCAGGTCCAGCCGCCGGTTGTAGCGGGTGACCTCGCCGTCCACCTCGAAGTCGATCAGTATGTCACCGAGCGGCATGTAGGCCTGCGAGTACCCACTGTGGAACCCGGCGGCCAGCTCCTCGGCCGTCCGTACGTCGCCCGCCGCAACCGCCTCCCGCACGCGCTGGAGCGCCTCAGCCCCGTGCGCCCCGGCCGGCCTCGACAGCCGCCTGGTGGTCTCCGGGCTCCCCGACCACAAGGTCTCGTCGTTCAGGGCGATCCGCTCGTGTACCGGATCGCCGAAGCACATCGCCCCGATCCGCCCGTTCCCCAGCGGCAACGCCGCCAACCAGTCCACCGCCGGCCCGTCGTACACCAGCTCGGTCGCTGACCCAGTCATCCGATCTCTCATGGACCTGATCCTCTCCCGAGTCCCGTCCGGGCCGCGACCCGGTGTCCATCAGGCGGCTTTGGCGAACTGGGTGGCGTAGAGGTCGGCGTACAGGCCGTCGGCGGCCAGGAGCTCGTCGTGGGTGCCGCGTTCGCGGATCTCGCCGTCGGCGAGGACGAGGATCACGTCGGCGTTGCGGATCGTCGAGAGGCGGTGCGCGATCACCAGCGACGTACGGCCGACCAACGCGTTGGCCAGCGCGGTCTGGACCGCGGCCTCGGACTCGGAGTCCAGGTGCGCGGTGGCTTCGTCGAGGATGACGATCGACGGGGACTTGAGCAGCAGCCGGGCGATCGCGAGCCGCTGCCGTTCGCCGCCGGACAAGCGGTACCCGCGATCGCCGACCACGGTGTCGAGCCCGTCGGGCAGGCTGTCGACCAGGGTCGCGATCTGCGCGGCCTCGAGCGCCTCGTGCAACTCGGCCTCGGTGGCGTCCGGCCGGGCGAACAGCAGGTTGGCGCGGATCGTGTCGTGGTACATGTGCGAGTCCTGGGTCACCACGCCGATCGCGGCACGCAACGAGTTCTGCGTGACCTCGCGGACGTCGTGACCGCCGACCAGCACGGCTCCGCCGGTGACGTCGTACATCCGGGGAACCAGGGACGACAGCGTGCTCTTCCCGGCGCCGGACGGGCCGACGACGGCGACCATCTGGCCGGGTTCGACGCTGAACGAGACATCCTTCAGCACGTTCTCGCCGGTCTCGGCCGAGAGCTTTGCGACCGACTCGAGCGACGCGAGCGAGACCTCCGACGCGGACGGGTAGTGGAACGAGACATGCTCGAAGTCGATCGACGGCACCAGCTCGGCCGGCAGCTCCTTCGCATCCTTGCGGTCGGCAACCATCGGCGGGAGGTCGAGAACCTCGAGCACCCGCTCGAAGCTGACCAGCGTAGTCATGATGTCGACCTGGATGTTGGACAGCGCGGTGAGCGGACCGTAGAGGCGGTTCAGGTACGCCGTCAGCGCGACGACCGTACCGATGCCGAGGGCACCTTCCACCGCGAAGACGCCGCCGACGCCGTACACCAGGGCGACCGCGAGCGAGGCGACCAGCGTGAGCGAGACGCGGAAGACACCGCCGTACATCGCGGTGGTGACGCCGATGTCGCGGACCTGCGCAGCCTTGCCGGCGAAGTCCTTCGAGGCGTCCTGGGTGCGGCCGAAGATCTTGGCCAGCACGGCACCGGCGACGTTGAACCGCTCGGTCATCGTCTGCGCCATCGTCGCGTTCAGCTTGTAGGTCTCGGAGGTGATCTCCCGGAGCTTGCCGGCGAGCAGCCGGGCCGGGATCACGAAGAGTGGGAGGACGACGAGAGCGAGCAGGGTGATCTGCCAGGACATGACGAACATCGCGGTCAGGACGAGCGTGACGCTGAGCAGGTTGCTGACCACGTTGGACAGCGTCGAGGTGAAGGCCTGCTGCGCGCCGAGCACGTCGCCGTTGAGCCGCTGGATCAGCGCGCCGGTCTGCGTGCGGCTGAAGAACGCCACCGGGAGCTGCTGCACGTGGTCGAACACCGCCGTCCGGAGGTCGTAGACGAGCCCCTCACCGATCCGGGAGGAGAACCACCGCTCGGCCAGGGTGATCGCGCCGTTGGCCAGTGCCAGCGCGGCAACCACCAGCGCCAGCCAGACAACGACCTGGGCATGCCCAGGCACGATGCCTTTGTCGATGATCGCCCGGAACAGCAGCGGGGTGACCGCACCGGTGCCGGCGTCGAACGCGACGAGCACCAGGAAGACGGCCAGGAAAGCGCGGTACGGCCGGGCGAACCCGAGAATCCGCCGGAGCGTGCCGGCGGTCAACTTGTGATGCCGGACGGAGGAGTCCTTCAGCAGCGAGCGCATCGCCCGGCCACCGCCTGCTCCCCCACCCGGCAGTCCAGACATCTGCGACATACAGATCCTCTCGTGTCGGAATATACTGAGGTTAACTCACTATGAGCTAACCTCACAAGCGGGCGGTTTGTTCCCCGCTGTGCGGTGCCAAGTGCGGTAGGCGTGGGACGGCCTAGGCTTTGGGGATGGATGTGGCTGAGACGACGGCGGAACAGATCGCCGCCCTGCTGGACGGGATCGTCAGACGGCAGCGCCGCGCGTCCCGGGCCGGATTCGGAGAGCCGGTCACCCACGGCCAGTTCCGGGTCCTCCGCACCCTCGACCAAGCCGGCCACGCCCTCCGCCTGAGCGAGCTCGCCGCCCAACTCGGCATCGTCCCCCGCTCGGCCACCTCAGTGGTCGACGACCTGGAGGAGGCCGCCCTGGTAGCCCGCCACCCCGACCCCCACGACCGCCGCGCCACCCTCGTCGACCTGACCCCCACCGGCCGCCAACTCCTCACCACCCTCCGCGAAAAACGCCGCGAGGTCGTCACCACCCAACTGGCCCACCTAACCCCCACCGAACAACAAACCCTCGTCCACCTCCTCCAAAAACTCGCCGCGGACTGAGGGCTCAGCGCGCCGGTACTCCGAGGTGCGTGAGTACGGCGAGAACGCGGCGGTGGCCGTCGGCTGTTTCCGGGAGTGAGAGCTTGGTGAACAGGTGGCGGACGTGGGCCTCGACGGTACGTTCGCTCAGGTAGAGACGCTTGGCGATGCCGCCGTTGGTGAGGCCTTCGGCCATCAGTCCGAGTACGTCGCGCTCGCGGTCGGTGAGCGACGCCAGCGGGTCGCTCGGGCCGCGTCCGGCGACCAGGCCGGCAACCACCTGCGGGTCGAGGGCCGAACCACCGCGCGCGACCCGCTCGGCGCCAGCGAGGAATTCGGCGACGTCGAGGACCCGGTCTTTCAGCAGGTAGCCGAAGCCCGGGCGGGAGACGAGGTCGACTACGTGGGTGGTTTCGATGTGTTGGGAGAGGAGGAGGACGCCGGTGTCGGGGTGGGTGTCCTTGATTGCGCGGGCGGCGCGGGCGCCTTCGTCGGTGTGGGTGGGGGGCATGCGGATGTCGGCGACGACCAGGTCCGGGTGGTACTTCGTGACCGCGGGGAGGAGGCCGTCGGCGGTACCGAAGGTGGCGAGGACTTCGTGGGTGGCGTCGGTGAAGAGCATTTTCAGGCCTTCGCGGAGGAGGACCTGGTCTTCGGCGATGACTATGCGCATGGGAGTTCCGCGGTGAGGGTGGTGCCCGTCGTGGGGTGGCTTTGGAGGTGGAAGGTGCCGCCGAGGGCGGCTACCCGGTCGGCCAGACCGGTGAGGCCGGTGCCGGGGGTGGACTCGGCAAGGTTTTGGGCGGCGGGGTTCGTGGGTGTGGGGTTCATGGTGGCGCCGCCGGTGCCGTTGTCGGTGACGCGGACGGTGAGGTGGTTGTGGTTCTGGACGGCGGTCAGGGTGACTTGGGTGGCGTTGGCGTGTTTGATCGCGTTGGTGAGGCCTTCGCTGCAGATGAAGTACGCCGCTGCTTCGATGGCGGTGTCGAAGCGGGTGTCCGGCATCTCTACGGAAACCGGGAGTGGAGCGCGGCGGGCGAGCTCGCGGCAGGCCGGGCCGAGGCCTGCGTCGAGTTGTGCCGGTGGAAGACCGCGCGCCAGTTCTCGCAGCTCGCCGATCGCGATAGTCGCCTCCGCCACCGCACCTTCGAGAGTTGCTCGCACCTCTGCCGCGACGGCGCCTTGCAGCCCGCGGTCCGCGGAAGCGCTGTCCACCACCGCGCCGTCCACGCGGGTGCCGTCCACCGGGGCGCTGTCCGCGCGAGCGCCGTACATGCGTGCGCCGTCGTCTGCAGGAGTGCTGTTCACGGTGGCGCGGACCTGTGTGGGGCTTGCGGTGGTTAGTTGGTGTTGGGCGTGGCGGAGGGCCAGGCCGATGGAGACGAGGCGTTGCTGGGCGCCGTCGTGGAGGTCGCGTTCTATTCGGCGGCGTTCGGCGTGGGCGGCGGCGACGATGCGGGCGCGGGAGGACTTCACCTCGGTGAGCTGGACGTTGAGCTCGGCGCGCAGGCGGGCGATCTCGATGGCTAGTCCACCGTCCTCGACCACGCGGCGCAGCAGGTCCGGACCGAGTGCACTGGTCCCGTCGTGCAGGACCACGCCGATCGGCTGATCTCCACGCTCGATCACGATGCGGTGTCTGCCCGGAGTCGCGGTGTCACGCTGCTCGTGGCCGGTGAGGTCCACGTAATGGCGGGATTCGGGGAGGTAGAGGAGGAGGGCGAGGGTCGGGTCGCCGAGGATTTGAGCGAGTACGTCGCGGACGTCCTCAGGCGGGCGGTGGCCGGCGCGGACGTCGGAGAGAAAGGCGGCCATCCGGTGCAGGGCGTCGTACCGGGATCTGTTGAAGCGGCGGTCGACGAGGTCCTGGACCCGGGCCCGGAGCGGGCGGAAGAGCAGGGTGCAGACGAGGGTCGCGACGGCGACGGTCCAGGGCGAGGCGCGGCCGATGAAGGCGCCCAGGGCAACGATGAGGACGGCGTATGACGCGGCGAGCAGGATCGTCAGCGTTGCGTAGGCGACGGTCCGGCTGATGAAGAAGTCGATGTCGTACAGGCGGTAGCGCAGGATCGCGGCGCCCGCGGCGAGCGGGAGGCAGGTAAGAGCGAAGGCGGCGATGATGCCTGCCGCGGGAGTGATGTACCAGAGGACGAAGCTGGTTGGTAGCGCGATGCCGGCGATGACTGCGGCGAGGACGAACCACTTCAGTTGCTGGCGTTCCAGCCCAGTCGACCGCCGGAAGCGCCAAGCGAGCGACGCAACCGCGGCAACCAACGCGCCGAGGAAGAGCGGCATCCCCACCGCGAGCAGCAAACCGGTTGGAAGGGACGCCACGGCCCACGGATTGCGCCCGGACGCGAAGTCCCGCCCACGCGACGGGCTCAGCCCCCACGCGGTCATGCTGATCACGAGCCCGACCGCCCCCACCCAAGCCACCACCCGCCACCGCCGGCTGGGTAGGTGGCCGGTGGGGAAGAGCAGGAAGGTCAGGGTCCAGCCGAAGCCGTTGGGGAGCCAGCTGACTGCTGAGATCCCCTCGCCGATCGCGCCACCGGCCCAGCCCTCCGCGGCCGCGCGCAGGCCCCAGCCCTGCGCCAGGTCTGACGTGAGCGCGTTCAGTAGCCCGAAGCCGCAGAACAGCCAGCCGATCACGTTCTCCGGCCGCCGCCGCGCGATCACCGCGCCGGCGCCGACCGTTGCCACGTTGAAGAGGCCGTAGAGCAGCGTGTCGTAGACCGGCTCCAGCCGCCACGACAGCACGATCGCCGCGATCTCCGCGACCACCGTCACTCCGAACAGCCAGATCGGCCGGCGCCCTCCCACGGCACCATCGTGGCAGCGCCGGACCGTCCGGCCAACAGTGCTGGCACCTATCCGGTACGACGTGGATCCGCGCAGCCGCCGGCGTACTGCCACCGATGTGCGCACCCACCTCCGCTTCCTACCGTCGAAGCACAATCTTCCGAAAGGTGGGAAACCATGAACCGCAACCTCAGCACCGCCGGCCTCACCGGCGCTGCCCTGACCACGCTGACCGGGCTCGCCGTCGAGGTCGTCGTGAAGCCGGCCACCGACGTGTCGGACCAGCAGTGGAGCTACCCGTGGACCAGCGGCCCGTTCGTCGCCGTCTCGATCGGGTACGCCGTCCTCCACCTGCTCGTCTTCCTCGGCATGCTCGCCGTACTTCGGGCGCTCACGAGCCGCACGGCACGGATCGGCGCCGGCATCGCGGCCGCGGGCACCCTCGTCCTCCTGCTCGCCGAGATCGCGTCGATCCCGATCGCCGACCAGCGTCTGGACGACACCGGCGCCCAGGTCATCGGCGCGTTCTTCGGCGCCGGCGTAGCCCTCACCGCGATCGGCCTCCTGACCGCCGGCATCGCCGTACTGCGGTCGAACGACTGGACCGGCTGGCAGCGCTACGTCCCGCTGGGCGCAGGCGTCTGGTCCCTGGTCCTGATCGGCCTCAGCATGACCAGCGCGCTGCCGCTCGGCGTCGCCGTCTACGGCCTCACCCTGTGCGCGCTGTTCCTGGCCGTCCGGACACTGCACACCCCGACCGAGCCCCGGACCCGCGCCCGCGTCAGCTAGTTGCCCGCGGATTGAGCACTTCGCGCAATCGACGGGCACAGCGCCGGCGCGGATGGTTGATTGACGCCATGCGTACTGCGAAAACGACGCCGGAGCAGGCCGTTGCCCTGTTCCGGGCGGACCAACAGCTGCTCCTGGACCGAATCAACGGGCTCAAGGAAGAAGACCTCCGAGCCCCGTACTACGTCAGCGACGGCCCGCTCGGCCACTTCTGCGACAGCCTGCACGACCTGGTCGGTCACATCCTGATGTGGGACGAGATCACCCTCGCCGTACTGCGCGACGCCCGCGCCGGCCGCCTGCACTGGAGCATCGACCCGCGCTGGGAAACCCCCGAGATCGGCAGCGCCCTCAACATCGGCGGCGTCGAGGCCGCCCGCCACATCCCGTCCGACCTCCTCCTGCACCGCTACCACAGCGTCGCCGAGGCGCTGGTCGCCGAGCTCGAGCAGTACGACGAAGACACCTGGACGGACCCGTCCACGGGCGGCGGTTTCGACGGCGGGATCGGTGCGCTGGCGGAGTACGCGTCCACCCCGCCGAACCAGGTCGTCTTCGGCCACGCGGCCCGTCACCTCCAGCCGGAGCCGAGCGCCGCATGAGCACGCTTGCCGAGGACATCGAATTTGTCGACATGCCGCAGTTCGCTGCCGAGACAGAGAGCCTGCTGCAACGGTTGGCAGCGCCGCCGTCCGAGGGCGACCCGTACGAGGCTTTGCTGAAGGATCGTGAGGACCTGCCGGAGGTCGAGCTGGCCGGCGAACGCGACCCGAGAGTGGAGGTCGAGGACGTCGGCATCGACCTGCCCGGGCGGACGCTGGAGGCCAGGATCTACCGGCTGGACGACCGACCTCGGCCGGTCGTGCTGTGGCTGCACGGCGGCGGCTTCGTTGGCGGACACCTGCGCGACATCGAGTACGCAACCTCGGGAATTGCGGCGGCCGGCGACGTCACGGTGGTCTCGCTCAACTACCGACTCGCCCCAGAAAACCCTTACCCAGCAGCACTTCACGACGTCCGCGACGCCCTCACCTGGATCCGCAACGCCGGGCTGGGCACCGACTGGATCGCGGTAGGAGGGCAAAGCGCCGGCGCCGCCTTGGCCGCCGGCGCCTGCCTGCTGATCCGCGACGAAGGCGGCCCACTCCCCGACCGCCAGATCCTCTGCTACCCGACCCTCGACGTCCACCCGGAGGCCGACTGGTTCCGCTGGTACCTCGGCGTCCCCACCAGTGAGGTCCCACCGACCGCGGTACCGCTGCGGGCGACCACTCTTGCAGGTCTCCCACCAGCCCTGGTCCTGGCGGCCGGCCGGGACGACCTGCGGGACGACGCCCTCGCCTACGCCGACCGCCTCACCAAGGACAACGTCGAAACCCGCCTGGTCGAGTACGCCGACACCATGCACGCGTTCCTCAACTTCCCAGCAGCTCTGAGCGCCGGGCGGCACGCGGTCGAGCTGATCGGCGCGGACCTACGGCTCAGTGCACACCGCTCATGAGCCGCTTGATCGGGCGGACCGACAGCGCGAGCATGCCGCCCAGGAGCAGCGCGACCCCGCCGATGATCCCGAAGTACAGCTTCTCGTGGTCGGTGCTGTAGAACTTCGCCAGTACGCCGGACAACGCCGTACCGAGCGCGATCGACAGGAAGAACAAGGCAACCATCTGGGTCCGGAACCGCACCGGCGCGAGCTTGGTCGACAGCGACAGGCCGACCGGTGACAGCAGCAGCTCCGCGACCGTGAACACCAGCAGGATGCCGGCGAGCCCGAGCAGCGGCGCGCTGTTCGGGCCGCCGCCGGCCATGGTCAGGAAGAGCAGGAACGCGACGCCCATCACCGCCAACCCGAGGCTGAACTTGACCGGCGTCGACGGCTGCCGCGGCCCGAGCTTGGTCCAGAGCGCCGCGAACACCCCGGACAGCACGATGATCATCACCGGGTTGATCGACTGCACGAACGACACCGGCATCTCCCAGCCGAAGATGTTCCGGTCCAGCCGCTGGTCGGAGTAGATCGTCACCACGGTGAACTGCTGCTGGTACAGCGACCAGAACGCCGCGCTCGCGATGAACAGCGGGATGAACGCCTGCACCCGGTGCCGCTCGACTTCCGTCAGCTGCTTGCTGCCCAGGATCACCGCGAAGTAGATCACCGCCGCGAGCGCACTCAGCACCGCTACCGCCGTTGCGTACTTCGACGCCGGCAGCACGCCCGAGATCAGCACCACGACGATCACGACCACGACAGCGCCCGCGATGAGTGCGACCCTGCGGAGCGCCTCCGGCGGCAGCGGGTTCGGTACGTCGCTCGCCGCCGGGCTGAGCCGCCTGCGGCCGGCGCCGTACTGCACGATGCCGAGGAACATCCCGGCCGCGGCGAGCCCGAAGCCGTAGTGGAAACCGGCGTTCTTCTGCAGCAGACCGGTGAGGATCGGGCCGACCAGCGCGCCGAGGTTGATGCCGAGGTAGAACAGCGAGAAGCCGCCGTCGCGGCGGTCGTCGTTCTCGGCGTACAGCGTGCCGACCAGGGAGGTCGCGTTCGCCTTCACGCCGCCGCTGCCGAGCGCGATCAGGACCAGGCCGACGGCCACTCCGGCGAGCCCGGGAATCAACGCTAGTGCGATGTGCCCGGCCATCACCACGATCGCGCTGTAGAACAAGGTGCGTTCGGCGCCGAGCAGGCGGTCGGCGAGCCAGGCGCCGAGGATCGTCGAGAGGTACACCAGGCCGCCGTACGCGCCGACGATGCTGGTCGCCGTACCCTCGTCGATGCCGAGGCCGCCGCGGTCGGCGGTGTAGTAGAGGTAGATGAGCAGGATGCCCTGCATCCCGTAGAACGAGAACCGCTCCCAGAGCTCGACGCCGAACAGGTTCGCGAGAACCGGTGGGTGTCCGAAGAACGTGCGTCGGCGCTCGGTCTCGGTCTGGCTCACAGGTCTCCTCAGTGGTCGGCGCGGTGCGTGAACCAGCGCGCGGGGTCGCCGGCTGCCCGCGGGTTCGACGCCATCCAGGTGGCGAACGAGTCGGGGTGGCGGCGCTCGAGCTCGTCGAGGTACGCCCGCCGTACGTCGGCCATCGCGGTCCGGCGGTCTGCGCCGGCCGTCCGCTGCAGCTGGGTGAAGCTTCGTCGCCAAGCCAAGCACAGCTCGTCGTCGGTCAGCTCGCTGACGCTCCGGGTCACCGCCAACAGGTACTTCGGCAGCGGCCAGTCAGCAGGTAGACCGCTGACCTTGGGGTTGACCAGCGCGGTGCCGGTACGCCGACGGGTCGATGCCGTCGGCAACTTCTTGGACCAGGCCGGATGGTCCTTGGTCGGACGGTCCTCAGCTGGAGGGTCGTCGGCCGGCCGGGAATACAGCCAGCCGACGACCGGTGGCGACGAGCAGGCGATCAGCAGCACCAGCGCGAAGGTCCCGTCGCCGACGGCGGCGGCGTACCCGCAGATCGAGAGGACGACCAGTCCACCGAGCCCGGCCCAGCGCGGGATGAGGCGGAGCAGGTCGGGGGTCGGCAGGTCGCGGCCGAGCCCGATGCTCAGGCACACCGATCCGGCCGTGAACGCGGCCACGAAGAAAGCCACCAGGTTGGTCGACGGTCGCACGAACACCAGCGACGCGACCACGCCGATGGCGGCCAGCAGCCCCACGGCCACCCGCCAGCTCCGGCGATATCCAAGCCCGACGCAGTCCACCATGCACACCTAGTGCCCATCACCCAGTTCGTCCAACCGGGATCGACCGGCCCCCGCCGAGGGTGTGCCTCGCGTGCTGACGAGAGGTACGCCCTACTCCAGTGTTACTCGTTTCAGGGCCGCAATGAAGGCAGTGGTGCTCGGCGGGTCGGGAGGTTCTCCATAGCTGGCCAGATGGATGCGGCGGTAGATGGGGAGCTTGGTGGTTTTGATGCCCGCGGCGAGATGAGATTGCAACGCGAGACCGGGCATGGTCGTGACCCCCAGACCGGCGGCGACGAAGGCCTGCTCGACGATGATGTCGTCGCTGGTGAAGGCGATGTGCGGGGTGAAGCCGGCGTCCTCGCAGTGCGCGAGCAGCTCGCGGCGGCAGTTCACGCAGCCGGCGATCCAGTCCGAGTCGCGGTGGTCGGCGAGGGTCTCGCCGGTACGGCGGCTCAGCAGGTAGACCGGGTCGTCGCGGAGATGCGTGTACCGGAGCCCGTCGTCGGGCTGCTCGTCGTCGTACCGGAACACGATCGCGAGGTCGATCTCGCCGGCCCTCAGCTGCTCGGCGGCGATCCGGGGATGGACGTCGGTGAGCTCGAGCTCGAGGTTCGGGTGCGCGGCGCGGAGCTCGGCGGCCGCCGGTGGGACCAGGACGCTGAGGGCCGAGCTGAACGCACCGACGCGGACCCGGCCCGTCTGCAGGCCGACCATCGCGGCGAGCTCGGCATCGGCCGCATCGACCCGGCCGACGATCTCCGCGGCGCGACGGGCGAGCACTACGCCCTCGGGGGTTAGCCGGATGCCGCGGCCGACCTTTTGAACGAGCTTCGCGCCGGTCGCGGCTTCGAGCCGGGCAAGGTGATGGCTGACGGTGGGCTGCGTGTAGTGCAACGCCGCGGCCGCCGCGGTCACCGAACCGTGCGCGGCAACCGCGGCCAGCACCCGCAGCCGGACGAGGTCGAGCATGCATCGATGGTATCTATGCGTCAGCCGCCACATTGGCATTGGACGCATGAGTTCTGCTGCCGGAGCCTGGTGACATGACCGAAAAAGTGATCTGGCACATGACAATGTCCCTCGACGGCTTCATCGGCGACCGTGACGACGACGTCTCCTGGGGGTTCCTCGCGGAGGGCGGACCCTCGACGCTCGGCGCGGAGGTGATCGCTTCCTGCGGCGCCTTCCTGTGCGGCGGGAAGCGGGTCGACGCGGTCGGCAAGAACCGCCCGTACGGCGGGGCGTGGCAGGGACCGATCCTGATCTACACGCACAAGGATCCGGCGACGAACCCGATCCCCGAGTTCACGTACGTCTCGGGTGACATCCGTGAGGTGGTCGCCGGCGGCCTGGAGGCGGCAGGCGGCAAGGACCTCGTGGTGACCGGCGGCGCCGTACCGCGGCTGGCCCTCGACGCCGGACTGGTCGACGAGATCGTTCTGCACATCGCGCCGGTGCTGCTGGGCGAGGGCGTCCGTTTCTACGACAGCCCAGGGGTATCGCCGACTCGACTGAAGCTGATCACGTCCGAGGGTATGAACTACCGCTTCGCCGTGGTGACGCGTCTTTGACTGGCAAACCTTTGCATGCTGCAATCGCGCAATGAAACCTTCCCTGCGCTTCGCGATTGTTGGTGCCGGCACCATCGGTGGGGTTCATGCGCAGTTGATCGAGGCGCTTGGCGATGAGGCGGCGCTGGTTGCGGTGGTCGATGCCAAGGTCGATCGGGCGCAGGCGTTGGCTTCGCAGTACGGCGGTCAGGCTTATGCGAGCGCAGCCGAGGCGTACGCGGCGGAGGAGCTCGACGCGGTGTCGATCTGCGTCCCGAGTGCGTTGCACGCGGAGGCGGCGATCGAGGCGCTGGACGCGGGCAAGCACGTGATCGTCGAGAAGCCGGTGGACATCACGCTCGACGCCGCGGATCGGTTGATCGAGGCGCAGCTGAAGAGCGGCCGTACGGTGACGGTGATCAGTCAGCGCCGCTTCCAGCCGCCCGTGGTCGAGATCAAGTCGGCGGTCGAGCGTGGTTCGCTCGGGCGGATCACGTCCGGGATCGCGGAGTCGGCGTTCTTCCGGCCGCAGTCGTACTACGACGGCGACGACTGGCGCGGCACCCTCGCGATGGACGGCGGCGGCGCCCTGATGAACCAGGGCATCCACGCCCTGGACCTGCTGGTCTGGATGCTCGGCCGCCCGGTCCAGGTCAGCGCCCAGACCGGCCAACTCGCCCACCAGAACCTCGAGGTCGAAGACCTGGCCTGCGCCACCATCGTCTTCGAATCCGGCGCCATCGGCCTCCTCCTCGCCAGCACCGCGGCGTACCCCGGCCGCCCAGTCCGCCTGACAATCCACGGCTCCCAAGGCACAGCCATCCTGGACAACGACGAGCTGACCTACCTCGCCACGACAGCAGACACCGAGGCCACTCCGGTGATCCATTCCCCAGGCGCACCAGCAACGCCCTCCCCGGACTCCCAAGCTGCCCTCTCGTCAGCCGCACCCGCGAGCGTCGCGGCCGCGCCGGTTTCGCAGGAGCCTTCGATCGAGCCTGCTGGCCGGGGTGCTGCCCAGGTCGAGCCTGCTGGCCGGGGCGCTGCCCAGGTCGAGCCCGCTGGGTGGGGCGCTGTCCAGCTTGCACATCTGGCGCAGTACCGGGACTTCATCGCCTCTGTTCGGGAGGGACATTCGCCGGCTGTGTCGTTGGAGGCTGGGCGGCGTTCGTTGGCGACTGTGCTTGCTGTGTACGAATCTGCGCGTCTGGGGCGCCCGGTCGCGTTGCAGGACGTCTGATGCGCATCGCGTTGGTAGGGACCGAGAACAGCCACGCGGACCACCTCGTCCGCCATCTCAACGTCGAAGGCCAGCAGCACCGGATCGTAGCGCTGGTAGGCGACGACGAACGCACGAGAGAGCTCGCCAAGGCCGGCGACATCGAGCGTGTGGTGGCGACCTCAGGTGAATTGCTGGCCGACGTGGACGCCCTGATCGTCACCAACCGCGACGGCGCACTCCACCGCGCGGAGGCCGTACCGTTCCTGGAGGCAGGCATCCCGGTGTGGGTCGACAAGCCGTTAGCCGCCAGTACGACGGACGCACGCGAGATCCTCCAAGCAGCGCACCGCGGCAAGACGCAGGTCACGTCGTACTCCGCGATCCGCTGGCTACCGGACGCGGACGAGCTCGCCACAGCCGACGTCGGCGACCTGCAGACCGTGACAGTGACCGGCCCAGCCGACCCCGACAGCGAGCACTCCGGCATCTTCTTCTACGGCATCCACACCGCCGACCTCGCCCAACGCCTCGCCCCCGGCGACCCAGCACCGGTCGAGGTGGCCCGCGTCGGCTCAACGATCATCGCGACGTACCGAACCGGAGAGATCCTGGTGACCTTGCAGTTGGTCAAGCCAACGGACACCGACCGAGTCCCCTTCCACGCCCACCTCGTCGGCCGAACCGGCCTGACCAGCCGCGACATACGCCTCGACTCGGAGTACGTCCTCCCCGGCTTGAAGGTGTTCCTCGAGATGCTGGACACCGGCCAACCACCACTCGACGACGCAACCATGCTCGCCCCCATCACCGTCCTCGAACAGCTAGGAAACGCATTGCGCACCTGAGCTCAACCGGTGATTACCTTGTTTTGCGGGGGCCGGCGCGCTCGCGTTCCGCTGCGACGTCCTGGTCGAACCGGGCCAGGCGCCCCGGGAGATCCTCAGCGGAGGCGATCTTCTGGGCGGCGAGCTGATGGTGCTTGGTGATGAGGTGCCGGCGCGCGGCCGCCGCGGCTGTGTTGAAGTCCTTGACTTCCTGCGGCGTCGGTGGCCGTCGTCTGATCAGCCGGGCGATCGCATACCCGAAGAGGACCAAGGCGATGATCACAAAGATCCACGGGGCCGGGGAGGAGCTCATGTCCCCGTAGCTCGCCGTCGAGCCGTTGATTCGGCACCGATCCCCCGGGCGCATCTGGACGTTTCCGCAGGTCGGACCCTGGCTCGCCAGCTTCGCCCCCAGCGCCAGCGCCCCGGCGCCGAAGATGAACAGCCACACCACCGCCCTGGTGGAAATGCGGCCGGGCCAGTTGTACCGCGCGAATTCCCGTGCCGGCCGACGGCGTCCGGCTACCATCGCGCCACCAAGAGGGAGGCGCTCGGATGTTCCTTCATGACGTCCTCCTGGTTACGGAGCGTTCCATGCAGGTACGGACGATACTCGACGTCCGGAGCATGCGGCGCTCGATCTGGACCAACCTGGGGCCCTCCGGTGTCCGGCGTCAGATGTCGGCTCAGTAGGAATGCAGGAGACGAGCGGGCTCGTCTCCTGCATTCGGGTTGTAGGTTCGCCGAGTTAGCTTGCGGTTGACGGCTGGGCAGCTCCGCCGGTGGTGAGTTCGGGCAGGTGTTCGCGGACCATGAATCCGCTCGCGCAGACGATCCAGACCGCCGAGACCAGCAGCGGGACCGCGGTCATCAA
Organism: Kribbella sp. NPDC026611; assembly: GCF_040638345.1. Taxonomy (NCBI): domain Bacteria; kingdom Bacillati; phylum Actinomycetota; class Actinomycetes; order Propionibacteriales; family Kribbellaceae; genus Kribbella; species Kribbella sp. NPDC026611. Next base: position 296,544 of record NZ_JBEZYC010000006.1, on the reverse strand, counting down.
GGTGCCGCCGGCAACGAACGTGCCGGACGTCGCCAAGATGCCGAACGCGCCGAGGAACGACACCAGGGCGGCCAGCATCCCCAGGTAGCCGAGCCAGTTCGGCATCACGTGGGTTCGCAGTACGCCGAGTCCGGCCGCGGCCAGCGGCAGTGCGGCGGCGAAGCCGATCATGGTCGTCATCACCGCGGTCGCGTCGTACAGCATCCCGGTCATCGCCGCATCCCGACCGTCGACGCCGAACGACGTCGCGGCCGTGAGGGCGGCATTCACGAAGATCGCGCCGCCGACCAGAACCGAACCGGCGAGCAACGCGAGATGTACGTCGCTGCGCTCGGCCCGCTCCCGCATCGCCTCCGCGAAGGCCGCCGCGAACCAGATGACGAGTCCGGCAGCGGCTGCCCACAGCAGGGCGCTCAACAACATGGTGGTCCGGTGGTCAGTGAGCCAGCTCGAGATCGTGCTGTCCGAATCACCGACCGTCGGAGGGTTGCCGGGCAGGAACCTGCCCAGCAGTGCCAGGACGACGAAGGCCAGTCCGGCGAAGCCGCCCCAACGCAACTCGTGTCGCTCAGTCATGGGGAACACCTCCAACGCGCACCACGCGGTGTGGTGCATCTACTGCCGATGGTCCCCCGTTCCCACCCGCAGTCAAGCGTTTGCCATGCTTCGGTGCAGGCGGGATCGCTCCCTCGAGACGGAGCCTGGACCTACTTCCGCGGTAGCAGGCGTGAGGTGGCGAGTTCTGCGAGTTCGGCCAGGCGGTGGGCTCTGGCTGATTCGGCGGGGGTGAACGGTTCACCTGGGCGGACGAAGGCGAACAGGCCCGTCCACGGCGACGGGATCTTCAGGGTCGTCCCGTCGGCCGGCAGCGGTACGGCGAGGGTGGCACGGTCAGTGACGGGTTGGGCCCCGAGGAGTTCGGCGACGGCGTGCGGAAGCTCGGCCGGATCCGCGACCACCCGCGCCGAAAGACTGAGCGCCTTCGTCTGCCCGTCGACGAGCGCCAGCGCTGTCGTTGGCCACACGTGGACGTCGTACCCGCCGGCAGCTTCGACAAGAGCTTGGAGGACGGCTCCGTTGACCGCATCCGGAGTCGAGACGACCAACTCGTCCCGTACGCCGTGATCGATCGGGTGCACGTGCAGCCCGAGGATGTTCGCGTCGACGTCCGCGAGCCGGCGAGCGACCCGCTGCAGCGATCCGGCGCGATCGTCGAGCGTCATGCGGATCCGCCAGAGCCCGTCAAGACCCGGCCTCGGTCGCCTCTTCGGCGCGTGCAGCCACGTTCGCAGCAAACGCATCGTGGACGGCTCGACCACCCAGATCACCAACGCGGTCGTGACGGAGGCCAGCACGGCGACCGACACCAGGTACGGCGGGTGCACGGCCAGCACGATCGCATGCAGCACAAGCTCCACCGGAGCGACGGCCACCAGCTTGGCGAACGTCAGCCGAAGCCGTCGCGGATGAGGAAGCCGCCCACAAACCTCACACGCCACCCCACCCGCAAGCGTCACCCGCAACGATTCCACACCCCCGACCATCACTCCCCCACGTTGCCCCCCGATTGCACCCCCATGAAGTTCTCCGCCCCTCCGGAACCGCCGAGCAGCCCAAGTCTCAGCTGATCGGGATGCGACGGTGGTGTCCGGGGCAGGTGATCGTGCCGGTCCAGGTCGGGTACGACGTGGACCAGCACGTCAGCGTGCCGCGATGACGTGCCGGACAGACACTGGGCACCGCCTTAGGTACGACGGCGGCGCCGTGAGCCGGGCGAGCTGCGTCGTACTGCGGTTCGCTCTAGTTCTGGGGGCCGTTGGCGTGGGCCTCTTGGGTGAACCAGGAGCGGACGGCGGGGAGGGATGCGAGGGCTGAGGCGACGTGGTCGAGTTGGCCGAGGTCGATTAGCTGCGCGTGGGCGCCGTGTTGGTGGAGTTGGTGGAGGCAGGACTCGGCGTTGGCGAAGACGACGTCGCGGTCGCCGTGGGATGCGTACAGCCTGGTGGGGGCGTCGGGTGCCCAGCGGCAGACCTGGTTGGCGCGGATGGCCGCGGCCAGACGGCCGGTCGGATGCTCGAGCAGGGCGCGCCAGCTGGGCTGGACCAGTTGGGTGGGCGGCGGCAGCGCAGCGGCGATCTCATCGATCTCGTGGGTGCCGTCGTACAGGTCGGCGAGCCGACCGGCGCTCGGTTCGGTGAAGGCTTCGGCCGGGTCGTCGTACAGATGGTAGAGCGGGTTCCAGGCAGTGAGGACATACGAGATGTACCCCGAGGCACGTTGCGGATCGACCTGGTTGGGATCGAACATCACCGGGAACTCGGTCGCCAGGTCGTACGGACCGGAGATCGGAGCGAGCGCGGCGACGGCCCAGCGCGAGCCGGAACGCTGCAGTGCCTGGCCGGTCGCCATCACCGCGTGGCCGCCCTGGGAGAAGCCGGTCAGGAACACCCGGTGCGACAGCGAAGCCACCCGGTCGGCAGCAGTCAGCATGTCCACCGATGCAGACGCCTCAGAGGCCGCGTGCACGTACGGATGCAGCCCTGCCGATACGCCCAGCCCGAGATAGTCGGGAGCCGACACGGCAAACCCGCCGGACGCGAAGAAGGACGACACCAGCCGACTCTCGTCGGTGACCAAGGCGGACGGCGCGTCGGCGCGCTTCGCAACCGTCGAATGCTCATAGGAGACAACCGGCAGCCTGCCCCGCTTCCCATGCGGTAACGCGAGCAACCCGCTGGCGATCGCCGGTTCGCCGTACGCCGAGATCGTGCAGTACACGACCCGGTACGAGTCCACGCCGTACTGCGCGCCAACGGGCAGGCCCGCGCCCTGGAGCTCCTCGTCCACCTCTGATCGGGTCAGCCGCAGGACCTGGCTGACCGAGACCACCCGTCCTCGCGCACCACACCCGCCGGCATCGGCCTCGGCCGGCACAGCGGCCGGAGCCACCATCGTGAACGCCGCTCCGATGGCGGCAACCGCGGTTCTCAACATGCCTGTAACGCTAGGGTTCTCGCCTCCCCACAACGATGGTGCTAACCCCCGAATCGAGGGTGGGGTTATCCCCTCACACCTGCGCCAGTCCACCCGTTCCACACACATGAACAAGTACGAGCGACGAGTGGCCGGAGCGGACTGGGACGCGGTGAGCGCCGAGGTGAACGACCTCGGCTGTGCGTTGCTGCCCCAGTTGCTCACCCCGACCGAGTGCGCGAAGATCGCCGGGCTGTACGACGAGGTCGGGCGCTTCCGCGCGACGATTGACATGGCCCGGCATCGCTTCGGCGAGGGGCAGTACCGGTACTTCGCCGAGCCGTTCCCGGATGCGGTTGAGGAGCTGCGGACGCTCCTCTACCCGCGGCTGTTGCCGATCGCTCAGGACTGGTACGAAAGGCTCGGCCGGGACGCAGAGTGGCCGGACACCTTGAGCGAGTGGCTGGACATCTGTCACGAGGCCGGCCAGACGCGGCCGACACCGATCCTGCTGCGCTACCAATCGGGCGACTGGAACGCGCTGCACCGAGACCTGTACGGCGACAAGGTGTTCCCCCTGCAGGTCGTGATCAACCTCAACGACCCCGGTGTCGACCACACCGGCGGCGAGTTCCTGCTGGTCGAGCAGCGGCCACGCGCGCAGTCCCGCGGTACGTCGACCCTCCTCCCCCAGGGCCACGGCCTGGTGTTCACCACCCGGGACCGGCCGGTGAAGTCCGCCCGCGGCTGGTCCGCGGCGCCGGTCCGCCACGGCGTGTCCGTGATCCGCAGCGGCCGGCGACACACCTTGGGCCTCGTCTTCCACGACGCCAAGTAGTAATCAGGGCAGGATCCGGGTGGCACCGGGTGGGCACAGCGTGGGTCGGAACCTACGCTCGGGGTTGCTGAAGTCAATCGAGGGGGTAGGTCAGTGCGGAGTGAACTGTTCGCGTCGGCGAACCAGGAGCAGGAGTCGGCGCAGCCCGGGTTGCGGTTGCAGAACTCGAAGCTGCTGAAAGTGGAGTTGCGCGGTGAGGTGATGGCGCGGCAGGGGGCGATGGTCGCGTACCAGGGCAACGTGCAGTTCGAGGCCCAGGGAGCCGGCGGGATCGGCAAGTTCCTGAAGAGCAAGCTGACCGGCGAGGGCATCCCGCTGATGAAGCTGCGCGGCCAGGGTGACGTGTTCCTCGCCGACCGGGCCGCGGACGTGTACCTGATCGACCTGGAAGGGCCGCACGACGGGCTCAGCATCAACGGGGCGAACGTGCTCGCGTTCGAGCCGACGCTGAGCTGGGACATCCAGCGCGTGTCGGGCGTCGGGATGCTGTCCAACGCCGGCCTCTTCAACTGCACGTTCACCGGTCAGGGCCGGCTGGCGATCACCTGCAAGGGCACGCCAGTGGTGCTGAACGTGGACCAGCCGACGTACGTCGACCCGCAGGCGGCGGTGTGCTGGTCGACCAGCCTGCAGACCGGGTACCAGCGCGCCGACCAGATCGGGCTGGGCACGCTGCTCGGCCGGACCACGGGCGAGGCGTTCACGATGAGCTTCGGCGGTCACGGGTTCGTCGTCGTCCAGCCGTCCGAGGAGCCGCCCGGCGGCGTCATCGGCGGCACCGGCGGCGGCAACCAGGCCGGCCAGGACGGCGGCGTGGCCGGGGTTCTCGGGGGTCTACTCGGGGGACGTTAGTTCTTCGCAGATGTCCCAGGCAGCTTGCCGCAGGAGGGCCGCGGTGTTTGCATCGAGGCCCTTCACCGGTACGTCGGTGCCGACCGGATCCTCGTCGAGCAGCGCAATCAGGAAGACACACGCGGCGAGGTAACTGCCGGCGAGCGCCGGGTGGCTGTTGTCGTCGTCGTGCAGCACGGGTACGTCGTACTTCGCGAGGAACCGCTTCCAGACCATACCTACTGGTATGAGCGTGGCGCCGAGCTCGACCGCGGCCGCGCCGTACGCGTTCGTCAACGCCTGCTGCGTCTCGGGCGCATTGCGCCGCGCCCAAGTCTCGTAGAACGCCGTACGCGTGCCCGCCGCCTTGATCGCCGCATCGAAGTCGCGAGCGCTCTCGCGGAACCGGTCCGGGCTCTTGATCGGCAGCGTGCTCTGCTCCTGCAGGACGACGGTGTCGTAGCCGCCGGTCGCGATCTCGCTGAGCGCCTTGCCCGCGTTGAGGTGCTGACGCAGCGACGCGCCGCCGGCCTGGATGAGCTTGTGCTCGAGGTCGATACCGCGCGCGCCGGCCAGGCCCTTCAGCAATCCGGGGAGGTTGTTGCGGGCCGTGAAGCTGTTGCCGATGAAGAGGATCCGCACAATCCCGGACGTTACTATGCGCGGGTGACAGCTGACCTGCGGATCGTGCCGGTTGACGACGAGACGACGCTGCTGGACTGGCAGTTCGTCCACAACACGATCATTCCGACGGCGGAGTTGTCGGTCGAGGAGGTGCGCGAGCGCGTGACGCGCAACGTGCTCGAGGTGGCGTACGACGGCGACATGGTCGTCGGGTGTTCTACCGTGCGACCGCCTGCCGAGGACGTACCTGAGGTCACGGTGATCGCTCGCGTGCTACCGCCGTACCGACGGCGTGGGTTTGGCGACGCGATCTACCGGCGAGCGTTGGCGCGCGGACAGGAGCTCGGCGGGTCCGGTGTGCTGACGGTGGTGCTGGCGAGCAACACGGACGGGCTGGCGTTCGCCGCGGCGCAGGGGTTCGCGGAGGTGGAGCGGTACGTGTTGCCGGGCGACACGATTCCTTTTGTCGAACTACGGTTGGGTGAATGACGATGCGCTTCTCGATCAACATCCCGAACTTCGGGGACTTTGCCGATGCCCACACCGTCGCCCGGGTCGCGACAGCGGCCGAGGAGTCCGGCTGGGACGGGCTGTTCCTGTGGGACCACGTCGTCCACCACAAGCAGAGCCGGGTCGGTCAGCCGTTCGGTGACCCGTGGATGCTGATGACGGCCGCGGCGCTCGCGACGTCCCGGATCCAGCTCGGTCCGCTGGTGACGCCGGTCGCGCGACGACGGCCGGAGCAACTGGCGCGGCAGGTGGCGACGCTGGACGGTCTGAGCGGCGGGCGGGTGATCTTCGGGGCCGGACTCGGTGGGCCGATCGACGACGAGTTCGGCAGCTTCGGCGACGAGACGGACCCGCGGGTGCTCGCTGAGCGCTTGGACGAGGGGCTGGACCTGATGGCGGCGTACTGGTCCGGGGTGACGGTCAACCACTCCGGTAAGCACTACCGGGCCGACGAGGTTCAGTTGCTTCCAGCAACGGTTCAGCAGCCGCGGCCGCCGGTGTGGATCGCCGGCTACTGGCCGCGCAAGGCGCCGATGCGGCGCGCCGCGCGCTGGGACGGCGCCGTACCCCTCTTCGCCAGCGCGAACCACGGCGAGGCGCCGCCGGTTGAAGAGCTCCGCGAACTGGTGACCTTCATCAAAGCGCAGCGGGACGATTCGACCACGCCGTACGACGTCATTGTCGGCGGCATCACGACTCCCGCCAACGCCCGCTCCGTCATCGAGCCGCTGGCCGAAGCCGGCGCCACCTGGTGGGACGAGCGTCAGCACATCCGAGGCACTGACTTCTACCGCCTGGGCCCGATTCTCGAGCGCATCGAGCAGGGGCCGCCCACCCTATGACCGCCTGCTGTGGACCTGCTCGCGGAGAGCGTGCTGCGCCACCACCTGTTCCGGACGAGCATGGGGTGCACGGCGTTGAGCAGGTCCTGGTGGATGGTGGCGTGTTCGCGATGGGCGACGCGGGTGGGGACGGGAATGCCGGGGACGGCGAGACGCCCGTACACGAGGTTGTCGTCGAGGGGTTCTCGATGGACGCGACGGCGGTGACGAACTCCGACTTTGCGGGGTTTGTCGGGGAGACGGGGTATCGGACCGAGGCCGAGGTGTTCGGGTACTCCGCGGTGTTCCATCTGGCGTTGGCGGCCGAGCCGGACGAGGTGATGGGGCCGGCTGCGGGTACGCCGTGGTGGATCGGAGTTCGCGGGGCGGACTGGCGGCATCCGGGTGGGTCTCGGTCGGAGCTGGACGGGCTCGAGGATCACCCGGTGGTGCATGTCAGCTGGAACGATGCGGTCGCTTATTGCAAGTGGGCGGGGCGGCGACTGCCCACCGAGGCTGAGTGGGAGTTCGCGGCTCGGGGCGGTGTGGCCGGGGCGCGCTATCCGTGGGGGGACGACCTGCTCGGCGAGGACGGCGCGTGGCGGTGCAACATCTGGCAGGGCGAGTTTCCGCGCGCCAACACCGAAGCGGACGGGTATCTGACGACGGCGCCGGTACGGACGTTCGAGCCGAACGGATTCGGGCTGTGGCAAATGGTCGGGAACACCTGGGAGTGGTGCGCGGACTGGTTCGGGCCGCGGTACTACAAGTTCTGCCCTGGTGAGAATCCGAAGGGCCCGTCGCTGGGGGCAGCGCGGGTTATGCGTGGCGGTTCGTACCTCTGCCACGACTCGTACTGCAACCGCTACCGCAACAGCGCACGCTCCTCCAACACGCCCGAGTCCTCGATGGGAAACGCCGGCTTCCGCACTGTCAGCCTCTAGAGCGCACCGGTTCGCTCTCGCGGAGCCCTGGAGTTGTGGCGGCGACTGCGGCGACTGCTGCGACGCAGAGGAGGGCGCCTGAGGCCAGGGAGGCGACCGGCGAGGTGAGCGAGGCGACCACGCCACCGCGCAGGTTGCCCAGGTCGGGGCCCGCCTGGCCGACGATCTGTTCGGCGGCACCGACTCGGCCTAGCAGCTCGGTTGGCGTGTGGAGCTGGACGATCGTGCTGCGCGAGACGACCGCGACTGTGTCCGCGGCCCCGGCCAGCGCGAGGAACGCCAGGGCCAGCCACGGCACCGGCGAGAACGCGAACAGCAGCAGCGCGATCCCCCAGCCCGCCGACCCCGTCAGCATCACCACGCCGTGCCGAGGCAACCGGGTGAAGGTCCCCGAGAACAGTGACGCGACCACCCCGCCGACAGCGATCGAGGTCAGGAACAACCCCAACGTCCGCGGGTTGTTGCCGAAGCGCTCGGCATTGATCACCGGGAACAGGCTGATCGGCATCGACAACACCGTCGCCGCCAGATCGGTCACCAGCGCGCCCCGGATCACCGGCGTCGCCGCGACGAACGTCAACCCCTCCCACACCCCGCGCAACCCCGGCTTCGCGGTCGCCGCGATCCGCATCCGCGGCAGTCCGAGTACGCCGTACAACGCCGCCAGGAACGTGAACGCGTCGATCAGGTAGCAGACCCCCACGCCCCAGGCGCCGACGATCAAGCCGCCGACTGCCGGGCCGACCAGCATCGCGCCCTGGAAGCCGATCCGGTTGAGCGCGATCCCCGCCGCCAACTGGTCCCGCGACAACAGCTGCGGCAACACAGTCCGCGCGACTGGACCAGCCACCGCACCAAATGTGGCCTGTACGGCGATCAGCCCGAGCAGCATCGCCACCGGCACCTGCCCGAGCACCAGCTGACTCGCCATCACCGCGGCCGTCACCAGCTGCCCGCACACCGTGAAGAGGTAGATCCGCCGCCGTTCAACCCGATCGACCAGGGCTCCGGCGAACAGTCCGAGGACGATCAACGGAAGCGCCTGCGCCAGCCCGACCGCGCCGGTCCACGCCGTACTCGACGTCTGGTCCCACACCTGGAACATGACCGCCACGAACGTCAGCTGCCCGCCGAGCGCCGACAACACCTGCCCGATCCACAGCCGCCGGTACGCGACGACCCGCAGCGGCCGGAGGTCGATGAGCGCGTGCTTCACTGCAGCTTCTCCGCGACTCGGTCGTAGAAGCTCTTCCGGGCCAGCGCGGCCTCGATGTCTTGCACCACCTGCGTCAACGGGTAGGGCAGCTCGGCCTCGAGCTCCGTGATTACGGCCTCGGTCGCACGCCACTCAGCGGCGAGCAGGTCGACCAACTGCTTCGACTTGGCCGTCAACGTGACCTTCTTGCTCCGCGCGTCCACACCCGGCACGGTCCGCACCAGCCCGGCCCGGCGCATCGCCGCAACCTTCTGGCTCAGTGCCGAGTGCGTCCGTCCCACCGACTCGGCCAGCTCGGTAATCGTCATCGGCCCGCGAATATGCAGCCGCAGCAACTCCATCACGTACGTCGGCTTCAGCCCCTCGATCTGCCGATCGGTGTAGATCCGCCCGATCTCCCCGTCGATCCGCCCCAGCAACTGATGCACCCCACGCCACTGACTCGACTCCGTCGGATCGTCCATCCACCGATCATAACAGCACTTATATAAGCACTGTCACTTCCGGCCGCGACTAGAGCACCGCGTGCTGGTTACCCACGCGCACGAACCGCCCGCCGGGGAACACCGCGCCGTACGCCTGCTCGAACCCGGCTCGACTCAGATACCGGTCGCTCACCCGGTGGTCCAGCCAGTCCCCGGTCGCCAGCCGGAAGATCTCCCACGCGTCCCCACACCCCGCCGCGTGATGTTGCGAAACAGCTTCCGAACCTCACCGCCGTACAACCACCACCGCGGGTTCGACGGCCGCGGCGACACGGTGTCCGCGAGCGCGACGCCGCCACCGACCGCGACGAGGGACCGGATGTGGCGCAGTACGTCGGACAGGTCGGCGACGTGGTGCAGCGTCGCGGCGCTGGTGACGAAGTCGTACTGGCCGGAGACGTCGAGAATGTCCGACTCGAGGTACGTGATGTTCGAGCGCGCCCGCTTGCGCCGGGCCAGCCGGATCATCGGGCCGGAGAGGTCGATCGCGTCGACCTGGTCGAAGTACTCCGCCAGAACGACCGCGTGCCGACCGGCACCACAGCCGAGGTCGATCGCTCGGCGCCGGCGCTCGGGGAGAACGGTCGGCAGCCAGTCGGCGATCGGGTCTTCAGTCAGGTCGGCCAGTCGGTCGTAGCGCTCCGCCAGGTGGTCGAACGACTGGTCGCGCTTCATGGTGGTGAGATGCCGTACGGCGGGAAATGGTTGAGCGGCGGATCCAGTGGAGGGCGAGTAGTGCGGCGGTGATGCTGATTGTTACCAGGGTTGCGAAGCCGTAGCGGGTGTCGGTGTGGTCCGTGACAAGAGACGTCACCAGCATGACGACGACCGTTGCGGCCAGGCCGTAGCCGTTGGCGAGGCCGAAGGCGTGGCCGACTCGGGTCTCGTCGACAGCTGTCATCAACAGCGAGCGAGCTGCGATGCGAGCTTGGCCGAAGACGAAGGCACCTAGAAGGACCAGTCCCATCAAGGCAGTGACGCCTAGGAGCGGCTGGAAGAACAGGAGCAGATTGCAGAGTAGGAAGCCGGCGACGGCGATCTTCAGGTCGCCGAAGCGTACGGCGGTTCGCCGGTAGACGACCGCCGCGAAGAGGAAGCCGACTCCTCCGAGCGCGTCCACCGCGCCGAGGACCGCCGGGCCGCGATGCCACTCCCCGACGACGAGTACCGGTGACAGCGCGTTGAACACCGTCACTACTACCAGCCCTTGCCCGAAGAGCAACGCCAACGGCGCCAACGGCAGACCGCTGACCTTGGTTGCATGCGGCAACTGATCGACCACCTCGACCCGACGCCCCCGACCGACCGCGATCACCAGGACGGCGGAGAGTGCGAAGCTCACTCCGTTGAAGACGAACAGCGGTATCGCCCCGAAGTACTGCAACGCCAGCCCACCGACTGATGCGGAGAGCAACATTCCGCTCTGCAGGGCGATCTCGTAGTGCGCATTGAAGCGGCGCAACTGCTCCACCGGCACTCGCTCCCGGATCAGCGCGGCACTGGCTGGGACGAACTGCGCCGCGATCACGGCCAGCGCGAAGTTGGTCGCGTAGACGAGTGGTTGCTGTGGGCCACCAAGTGCCAGCCCGATGGGGAGGCAGAGGGCCGCGGCGGCGCTGAGCAGGTCGCAGCCGATCCACAGCCGGCGCCGGTCGAAGCGGTCGGCCAGGCGACCGAAGTACGGCGAAAGCAGCGCCTGCGGTACTGCGACCGCGATGAAGAGCCAGCCGACGTCGAGCATCGAACCGTGCGCGCGGACGAGCAGCAGCGCGGCGCCGATCAGTTGGATGTTGTTGCCGAGGGAGGTGATGAAGGCCGCCGGAACCAGCAGGCGCGGTCGCGAAGTCACCCCTTCACGGTGTCAGCAAAACCTGACAATGGCTGGCAGTGATTAGCCGAAGGACGGGCTGGTTGCCTGGGCGACCAGCAGACGCGGCGCCGTGGCCAGGCCGACCGACCACAGGTCGAGCGTGCCGGTGGAGTTGCGGACCGGGTAGAGCAAGGTCGAGTTGCCCTGCCACACCGGCTGATCGTCTATCGAGCGTGAGTCTGGGTGGGTGAGCTCGCGGGTGGTGAGGTCGAGGACGGCGAGGCGCCATTCTCCCTTTGCCACCTTCTCCTTATAGGCGATTCGGCGGCCATCGGGTGAGAGCGACGGACACTCGACGTTCTTGGCAATCGCAGTGCCGCGATAGGTGCGGTAGTCGGCCTCGATCAGGTACGTCGTACCTTTGCTGGCCATCGTCACGTAGAAACGGTTGCCGTCGGCAGCGAACGTGATACCCCAGAAGTTGACGTCGGAGGCGAAGTACCGCTTGCCGTCGACGAAGACTGCGAGCTCCTCGATGGTCTTGACGAGGTGGCCGGTGGTGAGGTCGTACACGCCGGTGCGGGTGGAGAAGCCGGTGGCGGCGTACGAGTCGCCGGTGACGAAGAGGGTCCAGTTGACGCGTTTGCCGTCCGGGGACACGCGGGCGCGGCTCGGGGTGCCGTTGAGCGTTTCGCGGTGGCGCTCGTGGAGGTTGGCGTCGAGGAGGATGAGGTCGGTGAGCGCGGGGAGGGAGCCGGGTTTGAGCTGCAGGCAGATCGCCGTACCGCCGGCCGCGGCGAAGCGGTCGCAGTGGAGGTCGCCTACTCGGCGAGGTGCTGATGGGTCGGTGATGGGTACGGCGGCGAGCTTGCCGGAGTCGGGGCCGGGGGCGAGGTTCCGGAAGTACAGGGTGGAGTTGTCGAGGGTGAATGGCCGGTTGACGACAGGTACGGCGTTCTCCGCGGCGCCGCCGGTGCGGGCGTCGACAATGTAGACGATCGCGGCCGTCAGCAGGACGAGGATGCCGATCGTGGTGACGAGCAGACGACGGGTCATCGACGTACCTCCAGGGGCTTGGCGACCGCGGCGGTGATGGTGACTGCTAGCAGCGCGACTGCGATCGCGAGGAGAGCCGGCCGGACGTCCCACACCGTCCACAGCAGGCCGACCGTGACGGCCGAGGCCATCCGAGCCAAGGCCTGGCCGGTTTGAAGTACTGCCAGGCCGGTCGCACGTTGCCCTTCAGGCAGCAGCGGGCCAACGGCTGCGGGGAGTACGCCGTCGGTGGCGGCGTAGAAGGTGCCGTGCAGCGCGAGCGCCAGCCACCACGTGCCGGTCGGTCCGCAGATGAGGACGAGGGCGAGTACGAGCGCCAGATGCCCGCCAAGAAACACCTTCCACCGCCCCACCCGATCCCCCAACCTCCCAAGCGGAACCGCGAACAGGAGAAAGGTCCCCGCAGTAGCCAACGGAAGCAACGGAAACAACCCCGTGCTGATCTCCCACCGCCGCTGGATGGCGAGATAGACAAACGAGTCGGTGATGGTGAAGAGGCTGAGACCCGCGGCCCACAGACAAGTCTTGCGGAAGGTTGCGTCGCGCAACAAGCGGGTCGGTGGCAGATGTTGGACCGGCGCCGGGTTGGGATGGTCACGTACCTGCGCAACCAGCAGTAGGACTCCGCAGGTGGCTAGGGAGGTGCTGGTGATGAAGATTGAGTTGTAGTTGTTGAGGCTGGTCCAGAGGACGAGGGTTGCTACCAAGGGGCCTAGGAAGGCGCCTGTTGTGTCCAGGGCTCGGTGGACGCCGAAGGAGTGGCCTAGGGATTCGGGTGGACTGCTTAGGGTGATCAGGGCGTCTCGGGGGGCGGTGCGGATGCCTTTGCCGGCGCGGTCGATTGCCAGGACCGCGCCGATCAGAGGGACACTCGAGCCGGCGGCCAGGAAGCCTAGTTTGGAGATCGCCGAGAGGGCGTAGCCGATGCCGGCGACGGCTTTCAACCGTCGCCAGCGGTCGGCGGCGTGGCCTCCGACGAGTCGCAGTACCGCGGTAGCTCCGGCGTACAGGCCGTCCAGCAGGCCGAACTGGAGCGGGTTCAGGCCGAGTCCGACGACCAGGTAGAGCGGCAGGATCGCCGTGACCATCTCGGCCGAGATGTCGGTGACCAGGCTGACGAGGCCCAGTGCGACGACGTTCCCGGGGACCCGTCGGAGCGGTGTGCGGAGCGGCCCGACAGAGGCGAGGTACATGTCAGTGGCAGCTGTACGTCGGGCTGCTGTCCAGGACCTTGCCGTCGAGCCCGATCAACTGACTGGTGAAGGTCGTGTCGGTCATCGACAGCTTGAGTACTCCGAAGGTGTCGGCGATCAGCTTGGCCGTCGCCGGGTGCGGCGTGTGCACCGGGTACGCGTCCATCCCGCCCATCCCGCCGATGATCTGCGTCGGGCCGTTCGGATCCGGCTGACCGTTGACGTTCTGCGGGTTGAACCGCTCGTAGTGGTGGTCGTGCCCGTTCAGCACGAGGTCGACCTTCGCGCCGACGAGCGTCTGCCACAGCGGCGCGGCATCCGGGTTGTCACCGTGGTCGCCGGAGCTGAAGCGCGGGTGGTGGTAGTACGCCGCAACACAGCCCTTCGTGTTCTTCGCGAGGTCCTGCTTCAGCCAGGTCAGCTGGGCCGGCTCGGCCAGCGCGCCGTCCTCCTTGACGAAGTCGTTGGAGTCGAGCGCGATGAAGTGCCAGTTGCCGAGGTTCCAGCTGTAGTAGTTCTTTCCGTCCGGCGTCGCGATCGAGCCGAAGTACTTGTGGTACCCCGCGTACGCCGGGCTGTCGTACGTCTCGTGGTTGCCCGGGATCGGCCTGGTGATGCTCTTGAACTTCCCCCACGTCGTCGCGTAGTAGTTCTGGAAGTCCGAGTAGTGCGCGTCGTCGTACTGGTTGTCGCCCATCGTGATCACGGCCGCGGGCTTCATCGCGGTGACCAGCTTGGCGGTCTTCGGGTGGATGCAGTTCGAGTCCGACGCCGTGCAGCGGTCCGCGATGTCACCGGCCGCGGCGAGCACGAACTGCCCGGTCCCGCCGGCGCTCGTCGTCACCGTGATCGGGTCGCTCGCACCGGACACGTTGCCGGCCAGATCACGCGCACGGACGGCATAGCGGTACGCCGTCGCCGCGGTGAGCCCGGTGTCGTTGTACGTCGTCGTGCCGCTAGTCGCCACCACGACGCCGTCGCGGAGTACGTCGTACCCGCTGACTCCGACGTTGTCCGTCGCCGCGGTCCAGCTGAGCGCAGCCGAGGTGGCCGTGACCGTGCCGCTCCTCAGACCGGACGGGACGCTCGGCGCCTGGGTGTCGCCGGTCGAATCGGTGATGCCGTAGACCTCGAGCTCGAACAGCGAATAGCCGTACGTCGTCGCGCGCTGGGTGCCGACCAGCCGGACGTACCGGCCGTGGGCCTGCAGGTTGGTCAGGTCGTCGGTGGCGCCATTGCCATTGGCAACCTCCTTGGCAGTATCGAAGGTGATCCCGTCGTCGGAGACCTCGATCCGGTACGCCTTCGCGTAGGCTGCCTCCCAGGTCAGCCTGACCCGGTGGATCGTGGCTGCCTGGCCGAGGTCGACCCGGAGCCATTGCGGGTCGGCACCTTCGACGCTGGCCCAGCGGGTCGACGCATTTCCGTCGACAGCACGGGGTGCGGTGAGGGTGTCGTCTTCGGTGCTCGAGGCAAGGACTGGCTTGTTCTGGGACAGCAAGCTGTCGGCGGTGGTCCGCGCATCGGCGGCGGATCCGCCGAGCGCGGCCAGTAAGCCGATGGGCAGGACGAGCGCGAGGTGGCGCAGTTTCATCGGAAGACCTCCGGGGGCGCGGAAGTGAATTGTTAGGAAGGTTACCTAACAGTTAACGGAAGGTAAAGCGGTCATACGAGGAGCGCATCAACTCTGGGCAAAAGATTCATTGGACGGATGATCGGCGGGTTGGTTGGCTGGGGGCATGGACAAGCGCAGATTGGGACGAGTTGGGATCGAGGTCAGCCCGGTCGGGTTCGGGTGCTGGGCGATCGGTGGTCCGTTCAGTACGCCGGCCGGTGAGCCGCTGGGCTGGGGCGAGGTCGACGACGACGAGTCGGTGCGGGCGATCCACCGGGCGATCGAGCTCGGCGTGACGTTCTTCGACACCGCGGACGTGTACGGCGCCGGCCACAGCGAGCGCGTGCTCGGGAAGGCCCTCGCCGGGATGCGCGACCAGGTGGTCATCGCGAGCAAGTGGGGCAACACGTTCGACGAGTCGACCCGGGTGATGCACCACCAGGACACCACCCCGGAGTACGTACACCAGGCCGTCCGCGCGTCGCTGGAGCGGCTGGGCACCGACTACCTGGACGTCTACCAGTTGCACTGCGACACGACCGACGAGATCGCGCTGCCGCTCCGGGACGCGTGTGAGGAGCTGGTCCGCCAGGGTCTGATCCGGAGCTACGCGTGGAGCACGGACACCGTGCACAGCGCGGAGCTGTTCGCGGCCGGTGAGCACTGCTCGGCGGTCCAGCACGAGGCCAGCGTCCTGCACGACGCGCCGGAGTTCTTCGCGCTGGCCGAGCGCGCGGACCTGGCCAGCATCAACCGCACGCCGCTCGGGATGGGCATCCTCGGCAAACGCGACCCGAGTCGACCGGCCACCGGCGCGGACATTCGCTCGCTGCCACCGTCCTGGCTCCGGTACTTCGAGGAGGGCGGCGTACCCGCGCCGGAGTGGTGGGACAAGGTCTCCGCCATCCGCGAGGTCCTGCAGAGCGACGGCCGCACCCTGGCCCAAGGCGCCCTCGCCTGGCTCTGGGCCCGCAGCCCGCGCACCCTCCCCATCCCCGGCTTCCGCACCGTCGAACAAGCCGAGCAGAACGCCCGCGCGATGGAGTTCGGCCCTCTGAACGACGCGCAGCTGACCGAGATCGCGAAGCTGCTCACGGACTGACTCACCGCGGTGCGGCGACTCCCTCCCTCCCCCGCCACACGAGGGGTTAACCCCCTGAGCTGAGGGTTCTCCCCCGGCACGGAAGGGGCGAAGGCTCAAGTCGAGGGGATATCCCCTCGTGTGGCGGGAGGTGGTGGCGCCGGGCCTGGCACAGGTAGCTGCTTCCTCGCGCGCCTCACCTCTGCGCCATTGCAGCGCCATTCCTCTTGCCCGGCCTATCGGTTTATCGATATACCTATGGCATGGCGGGTCGGTCGTGGTGGTCAGTTGAGCGGTTTGGTCGTGCCGCGGGTGATCAGCTGGGCCGGGACGATGACTTCCTGCGGCTCGCCGGTGGGGCCGTTGCTGAGCTGGGCGATGAGCAGAGACGTGATCGCGTCGGCCATCTCCTCGTGCCCCGGGTTGACCGTGGAGAGCGACGGGATCAGGTACGGCGCTTCGTCGATATCGTCGAAGCCGACCAGCTGGACGTCGTCCGGCACCCGCAGCCCGGCGTCGGCCAGCGCGCGAAGGGCGCCCAAGGCAACGACATCGGTGAGCGCGAACACGGCGTCGAAGCCGATCCCCCGGTCGATCAGCGACCGGATCGCGTCGTACCCGTCCTGCAGCCGGAACGTGGACGGGACGTTCAGCCGCGGGTCGACCGATACGCCGGCCTCGGTGTGAGCGGCCAGGTAGCCCTCGGCCCGGAGCGCCGGCATGGTCGCGCTCCCGCCCGGATCGCCGCCGATCATCGCGACCCGGCGGGCCCCGGTCGCGAGCAGGTGCGCAGTCGCCTGCCGGGCGCCGTCGACGTTCGCCATCATCACGTGGTCGAAGCGCGACGGCAGCGCCCGCTCGCCGATCATCACCACCGGCGCGTCGGTCCGCAGCTGGCCGAGCTCGGCCGGGTCGATGTCGACCACGCTCAGGATCAGGCCGTCGTACATCCGCAGCCGGGAGAACGCGACCGCGTTCAGCTCGCCCTCTCGGCTGGCGCCGGTACGCTCCATCACGATCCGCAGGTCGTGCGCCTCGAACCGGTCCGCGAGCCGTCCGGCCAGCTGACCGAAGTACGGGCGCTCGAGCTCGGGAACCGCGAGACCCACGACTCCGGTTCGGCCGGCGCGCAGATGCCGGGCGGCCAGGTTGACCTGGTACCCGAGCTCGCTGATCGCCGCGAGCACACGCTCCCGGGTCGCCGCGCCGACCCGCGGCCGGCCGTTGATCACGTTGGAAACCGTCATCGTCGACACCCCGGCGAACCGCGCGACGTCGGCCATCGTCACAACAGTCGACGACCGTGCTTTGCCGTCCCCACCCCAGCGTCCCGGTCGGTTCATGCCGACAAGAGTAGAAGCCAAGGAGGCGAGCCGTGACCACAGCACAGGCCGCACGTGTCGTAGTCGACCTCGACGTACCCGGTCCGACCATCAGCCGGCACCTTTACGGGCACTTCGCCGAGCACCTCGGCCGCTGCATCTACGGCGGCTTCTACGTCGGCGAGGATTCGCCGATCCCGAACGAGGGCGGTATCCGCGTGGACGTGGTCGAGGCGCTCCGAGCTCTCAACATCCCGAACCTGCGCTGGCCCGGCGGCTGCTTCGCCGACGAGTACCACTGGAAGGACGGCATCGGCCCGAAGGCCGACCGGCCCACCATGGTCAACACGCACTGGGGCAACGTCGAGGAGAACAACCACTTCGGCACCCACGAGTTCATGGCGCTCTGCGAGCTGCTCGGCGCGGACCCGTACATCTGCGGCAACGTCGGCAGCGGGACCGTCCAGGAGATGAGCGACTGGGTCGAGTACCTGACCCGCGACGGCGACAGCCCAATGGTCCGGCAGCGCAAGGCGAACGGGCGCGACGAGCCGTGGCGGATCCCGTTCTGGGGCATCGGCAACGAGGCCTGGGGCTGCGGCGGCAACATGCGGGCCGAGGCGTACGCCGATCTCGCCCGGCGCTACGCCACCTACTGCCGCGACCACGGCGACAACCAGCTCTACCGGATCGCCGCCGGCGCGAACAAGGACGACCTGACCTGGACCGAGGCGCTGATGAAGTCGATCAGCTGCCTGGGCTGCGGCCGCGACCCGCAGAACATCTTCCAGGCGGTCTCGGTCCACTACTACACGGTGGCCGGGACGTGGGAGGAGAAGGGCAGCGCGACCGATTTCGACCTGGACGACTACCACCGGACGATCGCCCAGGCGCGCGACGTGGAGCGGATCATCCGCGGGCACTCGGCCGTCATGGACGCGTACGACCCGGAGCGCAAGGTCGGCCTGGTGCTGGACGAGTGGGGCACCTGGTGGGACGTCGAGCCGGGCACGAACCCGGGGTTCCTGTACCAGCAGAACACGATGCGGGACGCGCTGGTGGCGAGTCTGCACTTCGACGTGTTCCACCGGCACGCGGAACGCTTGGTGATGGCGAACATCGCGCAGACGGTGAACGTGCTGCAGGCGATGCTGCTCACCGACGGCGACGGCGGGCTGGTGCGGACACCGACGTACCACGTGTTCGAGATGAACAAGGGGCACCAGGACGCGACCGGCGTACCGGTGCACGTGGTCGAGGGCCAGGAGGTGTCGGCGTCCGCGTCGGTGAAGGACGGGCGAGTCCTTATTTCGTTGAGTAACTTGGATCCGGTGTCGGCGCGGGACGTCGTACTGGATCTGCGGGGCGGGGAGCTCCGCCAGCCCACCGGAAGGTTGCTGACGGCACCTAAGCCGCAGAGCTGCAACACGGTCAGCGATCCCGACGTGGTGGCTCCGGCTCCACTCGGATTGGAGCCGGAACCCCGGGGTCTACGGATGACGTTGCCGCCGCACTCCTTCGCGACCGTCAGTTCCGCTTGGTGACAGCGATCTGGAACTCGTGGATCCAGTTCGCCGGGTTGTCCATGTCGAACTGGAGGGTCACCTCGCGGGCGTAGCCGTCGCTGCGATAGCCGTTGTCCTCGATCCAGCGGGCGAGGGTCTGCATACTGCGGTCCGCTTCCATCATGTCGCCCTTGTGCACGATGGTCGCGGCCTGCGCGAGCTCCGGCATGCTCAGGATCTCCACGTCGGCAGCCGATCCGGTGTCGACGGGTACGGCGGCGTGCACGCGGATGGTGTCGTGCTCGGCGTCCTCGTAGTACGCGACCGGGGAGCCGCACGGCGTGATGCCGGCAGCACCGAGGCGCTCAAAGAGCTGGCCGAACAACGGCTGCAGGACGGGACCGATGTCCTCGCCGTCGTAGCTCGGGGAGATCGCGGACAGTTCCGCGACCCGGGTGGCGGCGATGTGTTTCAGAACGACGTCGTCGGTGGGCATGTGACCTTCCTTCTCGATCAGCCGGAGCCTCGCCTCGACGCTGGTCAGCCGGGCCGCACTCCGCGCCAGGTCGTCCTCGAGCTGGGCCTGCCGCAGCCTCAACATGCCGCGCAGCTCCTCCGCTGACAGCTTGGCGTCGACGATTGCGCCGACCTGCTGCAGGCTGAAGCCGAGGTCCTTGAGCGCCACGATCCGGTTCAGCCGACTGAACTGGTCGGCCGAGTAGTACCGGTAGCCGGTGGCCGCGTCGACGACCGCAGGCCGGAGCAGACCGAGCGCGTCGTAGTGCCGCAGCATCCGTGCGGACACCTGACCGAACGCCGCGAAGTCTCCGATGGTGAACATGCAGCCACCTTCCGGGTTGACACAGTGTGAAGGTCAAGACCCGGATCCGAGGGTACGGCGCAACGCTTGGTCCTTGTCAGCGCTTGACGCGGGTCCTCCGGTCGCGGACGGCCGTGATCGCAAAGGCGCTGACCAGCAGGGCGACACCGCCGGCGCCGAAGCCGGTGACCAGATCGCCGCGGCTGCCCAGCCGGTCGTCGCACTGCATCGGGGTGACGCCCCTGGCCGGCGAGAAGACCGAGCCGCAGTCCTCCCGGTCGAGGTGCACCGGCCGGACAGCGAACACCGCCCCGACGATCAGCAGGACCACTCCCACCGCGCCGAGGATCTTGCTCAGCACCGGCCGTCCCGCGGGCAGCGGCTCGCGCCTGTCGGCAGGACCGACCACAGCTGCTTGGTCAGTTCCTGCATTCACGCTCACGCTCCCTGGTGTTCCGGCCATCGTGGTCCCCTGCCCCGTCCGCAAGATTTGATCAAATCTAACGCAGCTAGCGGGCGCCCCAGAAGTCCGCACCGAGCTGTTGGTGGAATCTTCACCCTTTTCTAACGAACAACTGAGCCGGGCGGTTCACCACGGAGTCAAGTGGTAGGAACTGCCACCAGGGATCCACTCGCACGGCCGTGTGCGAGGTCCGCGAGCGCCTGGTCGACGGCGTCGAGCGAGACCACCGTGGTGTGCGCGCGGACCGGTAGCCGAGCGACCAGGCGGAACAGTTCCTCCCCGTCGCGACGGGTGTTGGAGGTCACGCTGCGGAGGTCGCGCTCGTGGAAGAGCTGGCGCTCGTAGTTGAGCTGCGGAACGTCGGACAGGTAGATGCCGGCGACCGCCACGGTCCCACCCGGCTTGAGGGCCTCGAGCGCGTACGGGACCACTTCACCGGCCGGGGCGAAGACGATCGCGGAGTCCAGTGGCGTGGGCGGCCGGTCCGCGGTTTCCCCGACGAACGACGCTCCGAGCTCGCGCGCGAGCGCCTGGTTGCCGGCGCCACGGGTCATCACGAAGAGCTCGGCGCCTTGGGCGGCCGCGATTTGCGCCGTCAGATGGGCGCTGGAGCCGAAGCCGTAGATGCCGAGGCGGCCGCCGGGCGGGAGACTGGCGCGCAGGAGCGAGCGGTAGCCGATGATCCCGGCGCAGAGGAACGGCGCGAGCTCCTCGGGGGGCCGGTCGGTGGGCAGGGCGTAGGCGTAGTCCTCCGGGACGACGGCGTACTCGGCGAAGCCCCCGTCGGCATCCCAGCCGGTGTACGTCGACTGCGGACAGAGGTTCTCGGCCCCGGCCCGGCAGAACTCACAGGTGCCGTCAGTACCGCGCAGCCAGGCGATGCCGACCCGGTCGCCGGGGCTGAACCGGCCACCTCGGTCGACCACCTTGCCGACGACCTGATGGCCGGGGACGACGCCTGGTCGCTTCGGCGCCAGGTCGCCTTCGCAGAGATGCAGATCGGTGCGGCAGATCCCGCACGCCTCGACCTGCACGAGGACCTCACCCGACCCGGGCTCCGGGACGGTACGGCGTACCTTGCGGAGCGGGCCGTCATCGATCGGCGCGGGGTGGTCAACGGCCCAGGCCTGCATGTCCATACGTCTCAGCTTGGCATGGTGAAGCTGAGGCGGGGTGGTGTCGGGTTGGCCGAATAGTGGACGGTGGCGGCGGTGATCCGGCGCATGATGCCGGCGTACGTCTGCCAGTCCGGGACGGTGTGACCGGTGCCGAGCGGGAACCACAGGCCGGTGTCGTGGCCGATCGAGGTAGCGGCGCCGGCCGCGATCGCCCGGTCCGCCTCGGGTCCCATCGCGGCCCGTCCGTCACCGCCGATCGCCAGCGCGACCGGGTCCGGGAGGCCGGTGTAGCGCGCCGGGGTGGTGGTGTCGTTGGTCGTGCCAACGCCGATGAGGAGCAGCGAGACCAGGTCGAAGTCGTCTGCGAGCCGGCGTACGACCGGGAAGATTGCTTCCGGCAACGGGGTGTCGGCGCTTTGGTAGCCGATGGCAACGGTGACGAGCTCTTCGAGGCCGGCCGGGCGTACAGCGATCTCGACTGTTCCGTTGGCCTGCTTGCCGGCGACCACGAGCATGGTCCGGCGCGGAGCCCAGCGGCGGCAGAAGTGGGTCAGTTCCTTGGTGTCCCAGAGTTGGGTCGCCGGCTCCTCGGTGCCCCAGCCCGCGGGCGGCTCACCGGTCAGCTCCTCGAGGAGGTACTCCGTTGCACCGCCGACAACCGTCTGCTCTGCGGCGGGGTAACGCACTCGCGCTACGAGCTGGAGGCAAGCTTGCGGTGGACCGTCGAGGGGTTTGAGCCACTCGCGACTCAGCGTCGGCGTGTCCGTATTCGGGACGAACTGGTCGCCGTCCCAGATCAGTCGCCGGCCGGTCAGGCCGTCGTACACCTCTTCGTTGCCCTTGACCACCCACAGGGCCCGCAATTGCGTTCGCACCGCGTGCGTGATCCGCGCCGTCGGGGGCGTGACGATCTGCAGCTGCCGGTTGGTCTCCTCGGCCGCGATCGCTGCCGTCAGCAACCAGTTGGACATCGAGACGACCGGTCGGTCCTGCAGCATCACGATCGCCTTGGTCGTGACGGCGTCGACGCCGGGCAGCTGGTCGAGCAGTCCGCTCATCGCTCCATCCGTTCGGCTCGCGGCGCCTGTTTGGCTCGCGCCGGCTGTTTCGTTTGTGCTGGCTGTTTCGTTTGTGCCGCCTGTTTCGTTTGTGCCGCCTGTTGCGCTCGCGCCGCCGCGAAAGCCTGGTCGAAGGTGAACCGGCTCGGGGCGAAGGCGAAAACGGTGCTGCCAGCAACCAGGTAGACCTGGTTCGCCGGGCTGGGCAGGGTGAACGCCTGCCACTCACCGACCGGCGCCGTGGGCCAGTCGGCCAGGTCCTCGGCGGTCAGGGGCTGCGTGGGCGTGCGGTCTGAGAGCCAGCCGGCCAGGGTCTCGCGGGCCTCGGTTTCGTTCGGCATCAGGCGTTTCCTCCCCTTCGGGTCAGGCCCATTTCGACTCCGGTCCGGCCGGTCCGCCGTCCTCCCAGTCGCCGCCCGGCTCGCGGACGGTGTACTCGAGCCGCTCGAGCTGGGTCGGGTACGCCGGCGGCCAGGCCATCACCTTGGAATTGGCGCCGGGCTGGGCCTCGATCGCGCGTACGGCGCCGTGGTCGTCGACGTACGCCACGAACCAGTGGCCACCGCCGACCGGTCTGGGCGCCCACTCGACGCAGATGGCGGCGACGGTCCGCGGCGGCCGGCCGCGGAGGCCGTCGGCGACCGATCGGTACACCTTGTCGGTGAACGCCTGCAGATGCGCGGCCGGGTCGGGGTGGGTGGGCGGGAGGTGCCGGTCGAACCGCTCGGTCGGGTTGCGCACTCCCATCCACTTCATCGTCTCGTCGTAGTCGCCCGGCACCTTGCCGAAGTCGCCATCGGCGAGGCGGACGTCGCGGCCCTGGATGATGTCGGCGACCGTCATCGTCACCGAAGGGCAGTTCTTCTGGAACTGGTCGCCGCCGTAGTCGTGGTGCGGGTTGACCTTGGTGACCCAGCTCTGCGGGTCCTGGAGCGGGTCCGTACCGACCGAGGCCTCCACCTCGCGCCGCAGGTCGCCATTCGGGTCACCCGGATCCCACCGCTGCGGATCCGTCTCCCGCCGCGGCACCCCCGGCCGCCCGTACGCCTCCGGCGGCGTCAACCCCAACTCCTTGACAGCCTGCCAGTCGCGCGGCCCGTACTTGTCGTACAGATCCCCCCGCCGCTCCACCCGCACCCGCACCGGCCGCCCCCGCTCCTGCGGCACCTCCCACCGAACCCGCTCCTGCCCCACCATCCCCTTCCACACCGACGACTCCCCTACCTCCTCCGCCCCGTCATGAGTAGGCACCGGCCCATCCCCATCAACCCCCCGCCAAGGCTGATTCCGATAAAGCCCAGCTTCCCGCCGCTTCCACCCCTCATCCACCCCGTCGTCGTCTGTTCCCCGCCCGGCCTCCGCCTCGTCGTATTCCTCCCGCCCCACGGGCTGAGTCCGCCCCGGATCGGGTACTCCGTGCTCCTCGCCCCGGACCGGCTGCGTCCGTTCCGGGTCCGCCCCCTCGTGCGCCCCCCGCCGCACCGACTGAGTCCGCTCCGGATCGGGTACGCCGTGCTCCTCGCCCCGAACCGGCTGTGTCCGTTCCGGGTCCACGCCCTCGTACTCCCCCCGCCGCACCGACTGAGTCCGCTCCGGATCGGGTACGCCGTGCTCCTCGCCCCGGACCCGCTGAGTCCACTCCGGATCCGCGCCCTCGTACTCCCCCCGCCGCACCGACTGAGTCCGCTCCGGATCGGGTACGCCGTGCTCCTCGCCCCGGACCGGCTGAGTCCGCTCCGGGTCTGGGCCCTCGTGCTCCCCTCGATGCACCGGCTGAGTGTGCTCGCGGTCCGGTACGCCGGCCTCCTCGCGGCGTACCGGCTCGGTGCGCTCGGGACCGTGCTCCTCAAGCCGGATTGCCTGAGTCCGCTCCGGATCTGCACCCTCGTGCTCCTCGCGCGTGACCGGTTGGGTGCGCTCGGGTTCGTGCTCCTCGCCCCGAACCGGCTGTGTCCGTTCCGGGGCTGCGCCCTCGTGCTCCCCTCGATGCACCGGCTGGGTGTGCTCGCGGTCCGGTACTCCGCCCTCCTCGCGCCGGACCGGCTGGGTGCGGTCGGGATCATGCTCGTGCGTGTGTCCCGGAGGGGTGGGGCGACGCCGACCCCAGGCGTTGTGTGACTCCCCGGTCCCACCGTCCTGCTCCGGACGAGAGATCCGCTGCGTCTCATCAACCCCGGAACCCACTTCATGCCGCCCCCGCTCACCCACCGACCCACCATCCTGACGCCGCACCTCCTCCCGCGGAATCCGCTGCGTCTCCTCCGCCGACGGATCCTGCTCACGCCGTACCCCACCCGTCCCCTGCTGCAGGTGTTCCCGGGGAACTCGCTGCGTCTCCCCCGCGGACGGATCGTGCTCGTGCCTCACCCCACCCGCCTCCGGCTGGCGCACCCGCTCCCGCGGAACCCGCTGCGTATCCCC
>NZ_JBEZYC010000006.1:130102-271741 GCF_040638345.1 Kribbella sp. NPDC026611 | reverse complement strand
CCGCCGACGGATCCAGCCCACCTCGTACCCCACCCGCCTCCGCCTGCCGCACCTGCTCCCGCGGAACCCGCTGCGTATCCCCCGCCGACGGATCCAGCCCACCTCGTACCCCACCCGCCTCCGCCTGCCGCACCTGCTCCCGCGGAACCCGCTGCGTATCCCCCGCCGACGGATCCTGCCCATGCCGCACCCCACCCGTCCCCTGCTGCAGGTGTTCCCGGGGAACTCGCTGCGTCTCCCCCGCGGACGGATCGTGCTCGTGCCTCACCCCACCCGCCTCCGGCTGGCGCACCCGCTCCCGCGGAACCCGCTGCGTATCCCCCGCCGACGGATCCAGCCCACCTCGTACCTCACCCGCCTCCGCCTGCCGCACCTCCTCCCGCGGATCCCGCTGCGTCTCCTCCGCCGACGGATCCTGCCCATGCCGCACCCCACCCGTCTCCTGCGGCAAGTGTTCCCGCGACATCCGCTGCGTCTTCCCCGCGGACGGCTCGTGCTCACGCCGTACCCCGCCCGCATCCGCCTGCCGCACCTGTTCCCGTGGAATCCGCTGCGTGTCCTCCGCCGACGGGTCCTGCTCACGCCGTACTCCGCCCGTGTCCGGCCGGCGCACCTCCTCCCGGGGAATCCGCTGTGTCTCCCCCGCCGACGGATCGTGCTCACGCCGTACCCCACTCGACTCCTGCCGCACCTGCTCCCGTGGAATCCGCTGCGTGTCGTCCGCCGACGGATCGTGCTCGCGTCGTACCGCGTCAGTGGGCGAGGCGTGGTGGATGCGCTGGGTGGGGTTGGGGGGTGCGAGGTTCTCGAGGTTGATCGGGTCGTGGGGGACTGGGTGAGTGCTGCCGGTGTGCCGGGGCTCCGCCGCGTTGACCGGGTCGAGGTGGGGGAAGTCCTCCACGTCGACCAGGTGGATGACGATCTCCTCGCGTTGACGGCGGTGGCTGCCCGGCTCCCAGCGCAGGTCGAACTTGACGTTGCGGCTGATCCCGACCGGCACGTACCGGCGCCCGTCCGGCTGGAGCAGTTCACCTTCGGAGTGCTCCAGCCCACTCAGCGACCCGACCGGCGCGCCCTTGCTGGTCAGGATTTCCCAGACCACCCCGGCTCGCTGGTTCTCGTGCGCGAAGTCCGACGCGACCGCTGGGTCGACCGTGGTGTGCTGCATCCCGTGTACGACCTTGACCTCGCCGATCGGGTACTCCTCGGCGACCCACCGCTCGAGGTCCGCCGGCCGGAGATGCCGCGGCAGGCGTACGCCGCGGTGCACGAGCTGCGGCGCACGACTCAGCTGCTGATTGGCGAGGTCCGTCACCTTGCGTACGTCGTGTGCCATCTTGACGCTGTCCTCGGTGAGGCCGAGCTGCGGGTGCGTGTCCTTGAGCTTGGCCAGGTCCTCGAGTTTGTGCCCGCTGTGCATCGCACGGTTGACCGGCCCGTAGCTGCTCCCCGTCATCGCCCGGACAGACGGCTTCAGCTCGTCCGGCACGACCCGCGCGAACTCGCGCGCTTCGTCCGCCGTACGCCGCAACGCCACCGGGTCAGCCGCCCGAGGCCGATCCGCCGGTGCAAACCCGAGCTGCTCGGGAGTCCGCGGCAGATCGTCGTCCCCACGGTGATTCGCGTACACCTTGGCCAACGGATCATCCACCACCTCCGCGCCCCGCCCACCCGCTCGCTCGTGCTCGCCCTGACCCGATTCGTGCCGCGACGCAGCCGTCCCCGGATCGCCGCGATGCCCGGCATCATCCGGTACGCCGCGCCGCCCCACACCATCGCGCGAGGCGTCGCTAGCCCCATCCGACCGATCGTCACGCCGAGCAGCAGCCCGCTCCTGCTGATCGACGGATCGCTCACCGGGCCGGTCCTGGTGATCGTCGGGGCGATCGCCGCGCCGCTCCGACCGATCCTCGGGACGACCGACCGACCGGTCGTGCTGCACGTCCGGACGATTGACCGGCCAGTCCTGCTGCTCGTCAGGACGACTGACCGGTCGCCCCGATTGCTCGTCGGCGCGATCGCCGGGTCGCTCCGACTGATCCACGGGAGGATCGGCGGGCCGCTCCGGTCGATCCTCGCGACGCTCGACCGGCCGGTCCTGCTGCTCATCGGGACGACTGACGGGTCGCTCCGGCTGCTCGTCGGGACGGCTGACCGGCCGGTCCTGCTGATTGTCAGGGCGGTTGACGGGCCGCTCCGGCTGCTCGTCGGCGCGATCAGCTGGCCGGTCCGGATCGTGATCCGGGCGATCGGCGGGACGGTCCGGGGGCCGTTGTGGGTTCATCCGGTCGGCGATGGAACCGGCTCGTGGGGTCGCTGGGTCGTCGGGGCGCGGGCGCGGGTCGGCGGCACGCTGGTCCGGGTGCGTGAGTCCGTCGCCTTCGGCCCGGCGCCCGTCGGCCCGTTCCCCGGAGACCTGCTCACCCTCGACCCGGCTGCCATCCACTCCGCTGCCGTTGCTGCGGCTGCCGTCCACTCCGCTGCCATCCGCCGTACCGCCGGCCGCTCGGCTGCCGTCCACTCCGCTGCCGTCGCTGCGGCTGCCATCCACTCCGCTGCCATCTGCCCTACCGCCGGCCGCCGCGCCGCTGTCGGCTCGGTTGCCGTCGGCTCGGCCGGTGTTCGCTCGGTTGCCGTCCGGTCGGGTGGGGTCGGGGCGGTATGGGGTGGAGCGGTTGGGGTTTAGCCGGTCGGCGATGGAACCTGCGCGTGGGGTCGCAGGGTCGTCCGGACGCGGGCGCGGGTCGGCTGCAGGCTGGTTCGGGTGCGTGAGTCCGTCGCCTTCGGCCCGGCGCCCGTCGACCCGATCGCCGGAGACCTGCTCACCCTCGACCCGGCTGCCATCCACTCGGCTTCCATCCACTCCGCTGCCGTCGCTGCGGCTGCCGTCTACTCCGCTGCCATCCGCCCTACTGTCGTCCGCCGTACCGCCGTCGGCTTGGTTGCCGTCGGCTCGGCTGGTGTCTGCTCGGTTGCGGTCTGGTCGGGTGGGGTCTGGTCGGGTGGGGTCTGGTCGGGTGGGGTCTGGTCGGGTGGGGTCTGGTCGGGTGGGGTCTGGTCGGGAGGGGTCGGCGCGGGATGGGGCCGGGTGGTCGGGGTTTAGGCGGTCTGCGATGGGTCTGGGTTGGGGTGGTGGTTCCGACGCGGGTGTTGAGCGAGGTGCGTCGGGCGGGCGGTGGGTGCCGGGCGGGTGGGCTGTCTGGCCGGTTCCGGGGTGGGTGGTTGAGGGGTGGGTTGTGGGGGTCACCTGGCCTGGGAGGTACGGCTGCATTGGTACGACGGGTGGTTGGTTGGTGGGGCTGGTTTGTGGGTCGGATGGGTGGGTGGGCGTCGGTTCGGCCGGGTGGGATGGCTGCTGCTGGGTCGGTTCGGTCGGGTGGGTCGGCTGGTGTTCGCGGGCGCGGGTTGGCTGCTGATTGGTCGGCTGCGCGGGGTGCTCGGTTGGGTGCGTCTGCGGTTGTTCAGTTGGGTGCGTGACGTGCTGCTGCTCGTTCGGCTCTGATGGGTGGTGCTGCTCGGGCTGCGCTGGCTGGTGCTCTTCGGAGGGGGTCGTGGGGCGTTGCTCCGAGTGTTCTTGCCGACGGGTGGTGGGCTGCGCTGTACGCGTCCGGTGCTCCTCCGCGGGCTCTGTGGGCTGAATGGAGCGTGTCGCAGGCTGCTCGGAGTTCGTCGTCTGCTGCTCGGAGCTTGTCGTCCGGTGCTCGGGGTTCGTTGTCGGGTGCTCGGAGCTTGTCGTGGGGTTGGCGGGGTGGGTGGGTGGTTGTTCTTGGTGTTGTTGCCGGGCGGGGGTGGTGGGCTGCTCTGGGTGGGTGG
This sequence comes from Kribbella sp. NPDC026611, assembly GCF_040638345.1. Lineage (NCBI taxonomy): Bacteria > Bacillati > Actinomycetota > Actinomycetes > Propionibacteriales > Kribbellaceae > Kribbella > Kribbella sp. NPDC026611. Next base: position 267,928 of record NZ_JBEZYC010000006.1, on the reverse strand, counting down.
GGGTGGGCTGTTCGGGAGGGCTGGGTTGCTGCGGGTCGTGGGAGTTGTTCCGGGTGTTGGTGGTGGGGCGGGTGGTGGTGGGGTCGCTCGGGTGGTGGGTCGTGGTGGGGAGGCCGCTCGGGGCGGTGGGCGGGAGAGTGGGTGGGAGTTGGTTGCCCACTGGCTGGCGGGTGGCTGGGGTGGTCTGTTGGCTCGGCTGCTGATGCTCCGTCGTACCGGGCGTGTGCTCGGGGTCCGTCGTACTGGGCGTCGTTGGATGGTCCGTCGTACCGGGCGTCGTTGGATGGTCCGACGTACCGGGTGTTGTCGGGTGGTCCGCCGTACCGGGCGTCGTGGAGTGGTCCAGGGGGCCGGGTGTGTGGGGGTGGGAGTGGGGCAGGGGGGCGGGGGTGGGGAGGTGGGGGGCTTCGGTGAAGTCTCGGAGGCCTCGGCCTAGGACGGGGATATTGGCGTAGCCGCGTATGACGGTGCCTACGACTGGGATCTTGAGGGCGCCGGTGATGATGCCGGCGTGGACGGTGTTCTTGAAGTCGAGGTACTTGTCGGCGCCTCGGCCGAGGGCGCGCAGGCCGGGGACCTTTGCGGCGAGGCCGCCGGCCTTTCCGGCTTTGGAGGCGGCGCCGGCGACCTTGGTGAGGCCGATCGGGACGAGGCCGACCACGCCCATCACCGCGCCGAACGTGTTGCCCTTCTGCCAGTCGTGCTCGATCTCGTCCCAGGTGGCGTCCCAGCGGCTGTCGACGGCCTGGCGGAGGTCGGCGGGGAGGAGCTCGTGGATGCCGGGGATCTTGCCGACCAGCATCGCCCCGTCCTCGCAGATCTGGATCGCGGCGTCCGCCACGAAGTCGACCGACTGGTGGAAGTCGCGCGGTGCATGACCGAAGGCCCAGTGGGTGAGGTCGTCGTCCCAGGTCCAGCCGGTCTCGTGCGCCGCCCACTGGATACCGGTGATCGTGGTGACGAAGTCGAGTACGCCGAGGCCGGCGTTGCCGAGGTCGACGTACCACGGGGCGTCCCACTCCTCCGGTTCACCCCACGGCGGCGGCGGACCGGAGGGGCCGTCGCCGCTGACCATCCGCCGCCCGCCGATGCCGAGCTTGCCGCGTCGCGTGTAGCTGTCCGGCCACCACCCCTGCCCGCCGACCAGCGCCTCGATCTTGTTGGCGTACGCGACCTGGATGTCCATCATTTGCTTGACCAGCTGACCGGTTCGGAGGTGGTAGCCGTTCTCCTCCTTGACGAGGTCCTTGTTCTCCTGCCACTCCTCGCCGCCGCGTTCCAGCGCCTTGCAGTTGGCCAGGAAGGCGCGCGCCTTCACCAACAGGTCCTGCAGTTGCTCGAACGGCGCCTTCATCTCGTTCGCGAAGCCCTCGAGCGCCTCACCCAGCGCCTCGACATCGGTCGCGAAGTCGTAGACGTTGATGTACGCCGGCCGGATCGAGGTGATCAGCAGGGACGCTTCGGGCGCCTCGTAGCAGCCGGACAGCTTCTCGAACGACTCCGTCACGTCGCACCCGACGGTGCGGATCGCGGCACCGATCCGGGTCACCTCGTGACCCGTGTACGCCAGCACGTCGGGGCTGGTCCCCGGGAAGAAGTCCGGTACGCCGTCAGGGTCGAACACGGCTCACTCCACGTACTTACGCCGCTGACGGGCATCGTTGTCCGCGATCGCCTTGGCCTCCGCCGCCCGCCGCTTGGCCGGCGCGTCTCCCGCCGCCCGTTGCGCGTTGAGCGCCATCTCCTCCTGCCCGTGGACGTACGCCATCGTCGCGTCCCGGGCCCCGGCCAGCGAGGCATTCACCTGGTCGGAGAAGTCCCGCCAAGCGTCCTGGTAGTGCGTGAGGAAGTCGGCCACCGCCTGGCCGACGAGCGTCGCCTGTGACTGCCGTACGGCGCGCTCCGCGTAGTCGGCGTACTCCTTCGCGACCGGCTCGAGCCCGCCCGCCTTGTCGGCCGTGGCCAGCAGCACGGTCCTGACCTGGTCGACCTGGATCTTCCACTTCATCCTGAACCCCGTCCTCTGCACGCACCTGCCGACGAGGTTAAGGACGCCGCCCGGTCACACCCCCTGTCACGAACCTGTCAAAGGGCCTCAGACGGTACGGCGCAACGCCCGCTCTCGACGCTCCGCGACCTTCGAGCCGGATTCGCGGCGCGCCATCCGCCGGAGTACGACGGGAGCGAGCAGCAACCCCACCACCGCCCACAGCCCGAGTACGCCGGCCGTCTCCCACTGCCGCCACGACTCGCCCACCTCGACCACCGCCGCACCGGACGGCAGCAAGGCGGACCGCATCCCCAGGCCCAGCCAGTAGATCGGTGTCAGCTGACCGATCCACGCCAGCCAGCCGGGCAGCGCCGTCAGTGGGTAGAAGATCCCGGACACCGCGATCAACGCGAGCATCAGCAACTGCACAAACCCCTGCGACCGCGCTGTGCTGAACACCGAGCCCAGCACTGCGCCGAGCGGCATCGTCGCCACCAGGCCGAGCAGCAGGACCCACAGCAGCGTGAACCAGTGAGCCGACAGCCCGCCGACCAGGAACAACCCTGGGATCAGCAGAATCATCAGGTCGACCAACAATCCGCCGGCGACCGACACGACCTTCCCGACGAGGTAGCCGGTCATCCCGCGCGGGATCGCCTTGGCCCGCAGCAGCGTGCCGTCCTCCCGGTCCGCGGTGAGCTGCTGGCTCATGCTGACCATGCCCATCGCCGCATTCATGCCGAGGATGCTCGGCAACGCGAGCGCCCCGAGCAACAGCCCGGTCGACCCGAAGTCGCGGTGCCGGAGGAAGAACAGCGCGACGAGCATCAAGACCGGCCAGAGGAAATGGCTCACCAGCTCGGGCCCGTTCATGAACGACTGCCGCAGCTCGATCACCCCACGCCGCAAGCCCACTTGCACCACGTTCATCGGCGCATCAACGCCAGATAGGCGTCTTCCAGCGAGGCGCGCCGTACCTCGAGATCCCGCACCGCCGAGCCGTACGTCGCGAACAGCCCGCGCACGAACCCGGTGGAGTCGGCAACAGACCGCCGGAACACCTGCCCGGCGACACTCCATCGCACCTCGTCCTCCCCCGCGATCAGCGCGGTCAGCTCGGCCGTCGTCCCGGCTGCGACGACGCGCCCCGAGGACAGCACGAGGATCCGGTCCGCCAGCTTGCTCGCCTCGTCCAGGTCGTGCGTGGTGAGCAGGATCGTGGTGTCGAGCCCGGCGACCAGCTCGTGGAACTCGTGCCGCGCCTCCGGGTCGAACCCGGTCGTCGGCTCGTCCAGGAACAGCACCTCGGGCCGGCCGACGATCCCGATCGCCACGTCGAGCCGCCGCCGCTGACCGCCGGACAGCGTCTTGATCTTCTGGCCGGCGTGCGCGGACAGCCCGACCGTGCGCAGCAACTCCGCCGCGTCCCACGGCGCCGGGTAGTACAGACCCAGATGGTGCAGCAGCTCACCCACCCGCCAGTTGCCGTGGTCGCGCCAGGACTGCAGCACGATGCCGAGCCGCGCCCGCCAGCGTTCGTCGCCGTCGGCCGGATCCGCGCCGAGCACCTCGACCCGGCCCGCCGAACGGAGCCGGAAACCCTCGAGGATCTCGATCGTCGTGCTCTTGCCCGCGCCGTTCGGCCCGAGCACGGCGAGCACCTCGCCCGCCCGCGCCTGGAACGACACGTCGTGCAGGACCTCGACCTCGCCGTACCGCATCCGTAACCCGTCCACCGTCAGCACCATGACCGGAAAACTAGGTTGCGTTCACCCAACTGGCAACCAACCAACCCGCTCCCACCGAACCAAATCCCCACAAAACCTGGCATTCTGTGCAATGAGACTGACGAAGAACGCAACTCGTTGCAATGAGCTGACGGTAAAAGAGGAACACATGCCCGGAGGCAGACTCAGCCACCAGGACCGCCGCGAGATCGCGGCCGGCCTCGCCGATGGACTCGGGTACGCCGAGATCGCGCGGCAGCTCGACCGCCCGACGTCCACGATCACCCGCGAAGTCGCCCGCAACGGCGGCGCCCACGGATACCGCGCCGACCACGCACACCACGTCACTGCCGCTCGCGCCCGGCGGAGCCGTCCGGAAGCAAGGTCGGCCCCTCGTACCGTCGACGACCGGCACGCGTACGTCGAGCGGTTCGCACAGATGATGGTCGAGGGCGGCCTCCCCCGGATGGCCTCGAAGGTCCTCGCGCTGCTCTACACGTCCGAGACCCGCAGCCTCACCGCCGCCGACCTTGTCGGCGAGCTGCACGTCAGCCCCGCCTCGATCTCGAAGGCGATCGGCTACCTCGACCAGGTCGGCATGATCCGCCGCGAACCGGACCCACACCGCCGCCGGCAGCACTACATCATTGCCGAGGACGTCTGGCTCAAGGCCTGGGACATCAGCGCCCGTACCAACCTCAACTGGGCCGAGACCGCCGCCGAAGGCGCGGAGCTGCTCGGCCCGGAGACACCCGCCGGCCGCCGTCTCACCGCGATGGCCGACTTCTTCCACAGGCTCAGCGACGACATGTCCGGCGGCACCGGCTTCCAGGTGATCGAAGACGGCCTCGTCGTCCTTGCCACCGTGTGGAACCACAACCCCAAGCAAGTGGCCAAGGAGCTCGGCTGGCCGACCGAGCGAGTCGACGAGGCTCTGGAGTACGCGCGTAAAGCTAAGGAAGGATCGACCGCAGCATCCGCCGGGTGAGCCCGCCATCAGCCAGCCCTAGCTCGACCACATCGTCGAACACTCGCTGGTCCGCGGCCGCCGCGCGGATCCCCGCGTCGAGCACCCGGTCCGACCGGCTGAGCTGCACCACGATCGACGTGTCCCGTAGGTGCCGCGCCAACAGCCGCGACGCGCGCCGACGGTATGGCGTACCCGCATCGCGGCTGCCGTTCCGCAGCGAGTCCGCGACGGCCCGGCCGGCGAGCAGACCGGTCAGCACCGCGTAGTAGATGCCCTCACCGGTCATCGGATTGATCAGCCCGGCCGCATCGCCCGCCAACAGGACCGGGCCGGACGACGGACGCCACCGCCAGCCCGCCAACGGCAGGTGATGCCCCCACCACGACTTACCACCCTCGGCCGCCCCCGGCAGCAGCCGTTCCAGCTGCGCCAACAGGTCGGCGCGCGTCGGCCGCGGCCGGTCGTCGGCGAGCAGTTCGCCGTACCCGACATTCGACCAGCCGTCGCCCCGGTCGAAGGACCACGCATACGACGGCTGTCGTCCGGAGCCGTAGGCGATCACCTGACTGGCCGCCCGGGCCGCAGGCGTCGGCGCGTACCCGCGGATCGCCAGCGCCACCGGACCGGCCTTCACCCCGAGCTCTCGCCGTACGACGGAATGCGCGCCGTCGGCGCCGACCACGAACCGCGCCTTGACGTCGTCGACCGTCACCTCGCTCGGCCCGATCGCGAGCTCACGCACCCGGCGCTTCACCAGATCCGCTCCGGCCGACTGCGCCGCCGCGACCAGCCGCTGGTCGAAGACTTCGCGCGGCACCACCCAGGTCGGCCGCGCCAACTGACGGTCGACGCCGACCGGACCACGGTTCAGCACGAACCGCCGGACCGGCGTCCAGTCGTCGAGGATCCCGGTGACCCCGACCTCCTCGAGCAGGTCGAGCACGTGCGGCGCGATGCCGTCACCACAGGCCTTGTCGCGCGGGAACTCGTGCCGGTCGAGCATCAGCACCGACAGACTCGGGTCCGCCCGCAACGCGCCCAACGCCGTCGCCGCCCCCGCCGGGCCCGCCCCGACGACCACCAGATCCCACACACGCACCTCCGAAGATCCACCACAGTGTCGCAGCCGCGCGGTGCCCCACTCGGCCGAGGTAGCGCGAACGCGACCCAGCAGCGGTTGCAGGAGTCACTGTGCCCACGGACCGCGATCTCTAGCGTCGACAGTGACTTCGAGGAGGACTGATGAAACTGCTGCTGGCGCTGGCGCTGCTGAGCTCGCCGGTCACGACACCCACCCACGAACCACAGATCGACTGGCACCACTGCCAGCTCAACCCGGGCGACGCCGAAGGGGCCGAGCTCGACAAGGCCGGCGCCGAATGCGGCGACCTGGAGGTGCCGCTCGACTACAGCCGCCCGTACGGGCCGAAGATCACGATCGCGATGTCCCGGCTGAAGGCGACCGGCGACCGGATCGGTGCGATGGTGCTCAACGACGGCGGCCCGGGCGGTCCCGGCCTGAGCATGCCGCTGCGGATGCGGGCCGAGATGAAGGCGGCCGGTACCCGGTACGACCTGATCGGCCTCGACCCGCGCGGTGTCGGCCGCAGTACGCCGATCGACTGCAAGCTCTCGATCGCCGCCTGGCCGTGGGCGGGTGGCGCGACCCGGGCGTCGTTCGACCGCGGCACCCGGCAGCAGGCCGACGTCGCCCAGCGCTGTACGGCGAACGCCGGGCAGTTCCTGCAATACATCAACACCCGGAACACCGCCCGCGACATCGAACAGGTCCGGATCGCGCTCGGCGAGCGGAAGATCTCGTACCTCGGCTACTCCTACGGCACGTACCTCGGCGCGGTCTACCTGCAGATGTTCCCGGGCCGCACCGATCGGGTCCTGCTCGACGGGCCGATGAACCCGGAAACGTTCGGGCCGCAGCTGCTCAAGGACATGGGTCCGGCCAACGAAGCCGCGCTGCGCGGGTGGGCCGGCTGGGCGGCCGCGCGGAACTCGACGTACCACCTGGGCGCGAGCGCGCGGCAGGTGCTGGCGTCGGTGGAGCGGATCCAGCGGGTCGCTGCGAGCAAGGGGTTGCAGGTCGGGCAGTACCGGCTCGACGACGGGTCGGTGCCGTTGGTGCTGTTCGGTCCGCTGGCCGACGACCGTGATCCGGCCCGGGCGACGTACTCCGGTTTCGTGCAGACGTTGCTCGAGGCGACCAACGGACCGGTCGAACCGGGTCCCGAGCTCGGTGAGTTCCTGGGCGTTCTGCTGTCGCCCGCGCTGTCGCAACTGGTGAGCGCGCAGATCGCGATCGCCTGCGGCGACCGAGCGGTCCCGCGTGATCCGGAGGTGTACTGGCGGGACATCCAGCGGCACCGGACCTCCGAGCCGCACTTCGCGTCGCTGGTCCGGATGATCTCGCCGTGTGCGTTCTGGCCGGTGCAGCCACAGGAGCCGCTGACCCGGATCGCGAACGACGAACCCGCGCTGATCGTCGCCGCCGACGGAGATCCGCGCGCGATCTACGCCAATGCCGGCGTACTCCAGGAGCACCTGACCGGCGCCCGCCTGCTGACCCTGCGGAACGCCCGCAAGCATGGGATCTTCGGTGAGTACGGCAACGATTGCGTCGACAATAAGGTCATCGACTACCTGCTGAGCGGACGCCTGCCCGACGATCAGAGCTGTTAGGTCCCCGGGCGGCGGCCGGGTTTGTTGGGTCGGCGAGTGCTCGGGCGGCGGCCGCGGGAGGTGTGGGAGCTGACCGGGCCCGACGCGACGACCGGGCGGGCCTCGTCCAGGTCGACCACCTTCGGCGGTGGCGGCACGAAGACCGGGATCGTCTCCTCCTCATCCACAGGAGGAGGCGGCGGTGGCGGGGGTGCCGGCTTGGCACGGGCGGCCGACTCCTTGCTCGCCCGCGGCTGCAGGGTCGCGACCTTCGGAGCGGGGAGCGGGCTTCGGGGCGGCCGGCGGTGCGGCAGCCGGGTCCGGAGCTCGATGCCGAGCGCATCGATCAGCTTGCGGCAGGCAACGATCGAGACGGCCACGGCGAGCACCGAGCAGCCTGCGAACAGCACCGACTGACCACCGGCTGCCCAGTTGGACGGGTCGGTGCGCGACATCGCCGCGATCATCGCGACCACGATCGCGTTGGTGATCCCGACGGCGATCGCGAGACCGGTGGTCCGCAGTACGACGGGTCGCTCGAGGCCGACGTCGTCCGCCGCCGCGACCAGACCCGCGATCAGCCCGGCCAGGACCGGGACCGTATAGACAAGCGCCAGCGTGAGACCCGGGCTGGCGACCAGGTAGAAGATGTCGAAGACCAGCGCCGTGCCGGTCAACGCTGCGGCGAAGCACACCACCATCGGTGGGTACGCGCGAATCACCGCGACCGCGTCCGCGGGCACGGTCTTGAACATCCGCAACGCCAACAGCACGACCTATCCCCTCATCCAGCCCCTATTGTGCCGGTACCCGGCACCGAGGGTGAGACGCAGGGACCAGCGAGTCGCGACTGCCCTGGTGGCAGTAGTTACCAGTCGACCACCAGGACAGCCGCGTTGCCGCCGGCAACTCTCAGGCTGCGGCCGGCATCGGGTCGAGCTTCTCGCGAAGGTCGTCGAGGATCTTCCGGAGCACCCGGGAGACCTGCATCTGGCTGACGCCGATGTCGTTGCCGATCTCGGACTGGGTCCAGCCCTCGACGAACCGCAGCTGCAGGATCCGGCGTTCGCGCTCACCGAGCCCGGCGAGCACCGGCTCGAGCATCTCGACCGTCTCCAGCTGGTCGATGCTGCCGTCGTCGTCATCGGCAACGACGTCGGCCAGCGTCAGTTCGGCGTCGACCTCGGCCGGGCGGTCCAACGACAACACGTTGAAACAGCCCTTCGCGGCCAGCGCCTGCTCGACCTCCTGCACCTCGACCTCGAGGTGCGCGGCGATCTCGGCCGGCGTCGGCTCCCGGTTCAGCTGCTGCTCGAGCTCCGGCAGCTTGCCGGCGATCGTGCCCTGCATCTCCTGCAGCCGGCGCGGGATCCGCACTGTCCAGGCACAGTCCCGGAAGTAGCGCTTCACCTCGCCCCGGATGGTGGGGATGGCAAAGCCGATGAACGGAGTGTCCGCCTCGAGGCGGTAGTGGTGGGCTGCCTTGACCAGCCCCAGGTAGGCGACCTGTTCGAGGTCGTCGGCCTCGGCGCCCCGGCCGCGGAAGCGGCGCGCGATGCCCTTGGCCATGTCGAGGTTGAGCTCGACCACTTGCTCGAGCAGCTGTTGCCGCTCACTTTCGTTGGTGCTGGCAGCCCTGAGCTCCATCAGTTCTCGAGTGGCTGCTTCGCGTGCGGCCCGATCGGCCGGAGTGGAACAACGGGTGGAAACCCGCTCCATGATGCTGGTGACCATTTTGGTATGACCTCGCGACTGTTGTCACGGCGTGGCACTTCGCTGAACCACGGTCATGCCTGCAAGGAGAGTCGTACCCACTGTTCCGGATCTCATGCATGACCCCCGTCACACCCACGTCACACCTTGGTCACGGCCCGGTTCTGGTCACCGATCGCGACCGGACACGCCGATCCAACGAGCGTTTGAGCGAAGAAACTCACGGACGGTAAGGGAGCGGACACGTGCCCCCAAAACGTGTACGATGCAAATGCAATGCCAAATGCACGTGCATATGCCAACGACGTACGGAAGGTGCAGCTGATGACTGCGATCTACAACGGCATGCCGGCCGACTCCAACGGCGAGCTGAGCTGGCGGAAGAGTCAGCGGAGTGGGTCCAACGGCAACTGTGTTGAGGTGGCGAAGCTGCCGGACGGTGGCGTCGCGGTGCGCAACTCGCGCTTCGCCAGTGGCCCCGCCCTGGTCTTCACCAAGGCCGAGATCGAAGCGTTCCTGGGCGGCGTCCACGACGGCGAGTTCGAGTACCTCGTCTGAGTACCGGACCCCGAAGCAAGGCCCCTTCGCCAGGCGAGTGACGAAGGGGCCTTTTTCGTGGGCTCATCCAGGGCAGTACAGAGCAGTAGAGACAGTGCGACGTTGTGCAGAACAGCGAAGGCCGGCCCTCGGACGAGGGCCGGCCTGAGTAGAGCGAGGTGCCGGACGGAGGTGCCGCCGGCAGCGGCGGCAGGACTACTGAACGGTGAGCGGCCAGAGCTGCTCGCTCGGCAGCTCCGACGCCTTGCCGGTCGCCGCGTTGTCCACCGTGATACGCAATCCGGTGAACTTCGGCGTCATCACCCGCTGGTACCGCGAGGCGCGGTCCGGCTCGGCGACGTACTCGGCGATCAGGTGGTCACCCAGCCAGATCCGCACCATTTTCCGTCCTCCTGCTGCTCTGTCGGTCGTCATGGGGCCGGGCTCACCATCGGGTCGCCGTCGAGTTGGCGCACACCGCGCAGCCAGCCCTCGAAAGCCCAGCGCTGCTGCTCCGGGCACCGTGCGACCAGCTCCTGGATCTCCCGCTCGGTCAGCTCTTCGGGCGCGCGGCCGCCGGCCAGCTCAGCTGCTCCACTGTCGTCGTCGTTCATCGACTCGGATTCCCTAACCAGTCGGGCCGACGGGGGGCCGTCGGCGGCCTGTAGGTCCGGCCTGCTGATTCACGCGATGTCACTTTTCGCGAGATCCAGCTCACCTTCTGTGCATGAATCAATCATGGCGTCGGCACGCTGCGAATGCAAGCGCCCGATGCACGTGCATCCGCACGTTTTCCATATCGAGACCACAGAACCCCCGTTTCCGCCTCAGCCGAGCCTGATCCGGGTCCTTCGAACGCTGTTCGCCGGCGCGGCAAGCCGCTAGAATGTCTTGACAAACTTGGCGATGTTCCATCGAGTACGATGACGCTGAGTGATCGCAGGTCGGGATACGCCGCTCTTTTGTAAGAACTTCGGCAGATTCGCTGCCTACCATGCGATGATGTCCACCTGCGGGTGAGGTGTCCGCTGATCAAGACCGCTGGGGCGTGGGAGGTGGGTGTGACCGAGTCGGGCGCGCAGAGCGGACCGACTGCGCTTCGCATCATCCTCGGAGCGCATCTGCGCCGGATGCGGGAGGCTGCCGGGATCAGCCGCTCCGACGCCGGGTGGGAGATCCGCTCCTCGGAATCCAAGGTCAGCCGGATGGAGCTCGGCCGCGTCGGGTTCAAGGAACGCGACGTCAGCGACCTGCTCAATCTGTACGGCCTCGACGACGGCGAAGAGCGCGAGCGGCTGCTCGCCCTCGCCCGCGAGGCGAACAACCCGGGCTGGTGGCACCGGTACGGCGACGTCCTGCCGAGCTGGTTCCACTCCTATCTGGGGCTCGAGGCCGCTGCTTCGATGATCCGTACGTACGAACTGCAGTTCGTCCCGGGTCTGCTGCAGACCGAGGACTACATCCGCGCGGCGGTTCAGCTCGGCCGCGGACTGATCCCGGCCGAAGAGGTCGAGCGCCGGGTCGACCTGCGGCTCAAGCGTCAGAACGTCCTGACCCGGCCGAACGGGCTCCGCCTGTGGGCCGTGGTGGACGAAGCCGCCCTGCGCCGGCCGGTTGGCGGGGTGAAGGCGATGATCAACCAGCTCGACCGCCTGATCGAGGCCAGCCAGCAGCCGAACGTCACGATCCAGGTCGCCGAGTTCAAGTCCGGCGGCCACGCGTCCAACGGTGGCGCCTACAGCATCCTCCGGTTCCCGGAGCGCGACCTGCCGGACGTCGTGTACATCGAGCACCTGACCAGCGCGCTCTACCTGGACCGCTTGGACGACCTCGACCAGTACACGGCCGCCATGGAAGCACTGTGCGTCGTGGCCGCACCGCCGAACCGGACGCCCGACATCCTCCTGAATCTCCGCAAGGAGTACGAGCGCGACTAGTGTCCTGAGTCGGAGGTTCGGGACACTAACTGTTGTCGGTCAGCCAGGTGATCAGGGGCTTGGTTGCGCGCCAGTCGGCCCGGATCTGCTCGGTCAGCTCGGCGGTGTGGATCACCGGTTCGAAGCCGTAGTTCTTGCCGACCGAGAGCGACTTGTGCCGGAGCAGGTCGATCCGCGGGTGGTCGGCGTCGTACCCGCGCGGGGTGGTCTTCAGCTTCTCGCCGCCGACTGTCCAGCCGGCCTTGGTGAGCTGCGCGAGCAGCTTCTCCAGCTGCTTGCCGCGGCGGTCCTCGTCGATCGCGGTCCGGATCCGGGCCAGCCGGTCGCTCGTCGCGTCGTAGAACCCGGCCCCGACCCGCACCCCGGGTGCCGACACCTGGACATACCACCCGGTCGACGGCGCGACCGCGACATACGCGCCCTGGTGGGTCTTGTACGGCGTCTTGTCCTTGGCGAACCGCACGTCGCGGTACGGCCGGAACATCTTCGCCGTACCGAACTCCTCCTCCAGCTCCGCCAGCAGCGCCGCCATCGGCGCCCGCACCGACTCCTCGTAGACGTCCTTGTGGGCCGTCCACCAGGACTTGGTGTTGTCCATTTCGAGATCGTCGTAGAAATCCAGCGCGGCGGCCGGAAAGCCGGTAAAACTCATGCCGACACCTTAGTTCTCCCACAGTTCTCCCATCAGAACGGACGGACATCGAGATGCGCGCGATCCAGGTCACCGAGTTCGGCGGCCCCGAAGTACTCGTCCCGGCAGAGGTCGACCCGCCGGTCGCCGGACCGGACCAGCTCCTGGTCGAGGTCACCGCGGCCGGCGTGAACTTCGCCGACACGCACCGGACCGACGGGTCGTACCGCGGCGGCGTCCAGCTCCCCTACGTCCCCGGCCTCGAGATCGTCGGCCGTACGGACACCGGCCGGCGGATCCTCGCCCCGCTCTTCGAGATCGGCGGTGGCGGGTACGCCGAGTACGCCGTCGCCGCCGCGCACCGCGCGGTCGACGTACCCGATGGCGTCACCGACGGGCAGGCGCTGGCGTTGCTGGTCCAAGGGCTGACGGCCTGGCACCTGCTGCGGAACAGCGCGCGGCTGCTGCCCGGCGAGACCGTCGTGGTGAACGCAGCCGCCGGCGGGGTCGGTTCGCTGGCCGTTCAGCTCGCCAAAGAGTTCGGCGCCGGCCAGGTGATCGCCACGGCGTCGACCGAGGCCAAGCGCGCGCTCGCCGTCGAGCTCGGCGCGGATGTTGCCGTGGACAACGACCCGGACGGGTACGCGGACCGGATCCGGACGGCGACCGACGGCCGCGGCGTCGACGTCGTCCTCGACTCGACGGCAGGTCCGACCATGACGGCGGGGATCGAGTCGCTGGCCGGGTTCGGACGGCTGATCAACTACGGCAACGCCAGTCGCGAGGGTCAGCCGCTGGTCGACACGAAGGCCCTGGCCGGGCGCAACCTCTCCGTCGGCGGCTTCTGGCTGGTCCCGGCGATGGACCTGCCGGGCGGGTACGCCGAACCCCTCACCGAGCTGCTCGCCCTGACCGCGGCCGGCAAACTCCGCCCGCTCGTCGGCCAGGAGTACCCGCTGGAGGACGTCCGACGGTCCCACGAAGACCTGCTCGCCCGCCGCACCACCGGCAAGGTGGTGCTGACGACCTGATCAGCGCTACGAGGCCGCGGCGCCCGGCAAGGACTCGAAGAAGGCCCGGATGTCGGCGGCCAGAACGGCCGGCTGCTCGAGCGCGGCGAAGTGACCGCCGTGCGGGTGGCTGGTCCAGCGCACGATGTTGTCGGTGTGCGCGACCTTGTGCCGCAGCGGGATGAAGTTCTCGTGCGCGAGGTCGAGCAGGGCGGTCGGGGTCGTGGACGGCTCGGCCGGCTGACCCCAGTACGGCGCGTGCGCGCGCTCGTAATAGATCGCGCCGGACGAGCCGCCGGTGCGGGTCAGCCAGTAGAGCATCACGTTGGTCAGCAGGACGTCGCGATCGACCGGCGTCGCCGGATCCGTCCAGGCGGCGAACTTCTCCGCGATCCAGGCCAGCTGCCCGACCGGGGAGTCGGTGAGGCCGTATGCCAGCGTCTGCGGGCGGGTCGACTGGAGATCGGCGTACCCCTGCTGGTCCTTGGCGAAGGTCTGCTGCCGGCGCCAGGACGCCCAGGTGCGTTCGCGCTCGGCGGGGTCGAGCGGCTCGAGTTCCTCCGGGGTCGGCTCGGCCGTCGCGCCGGCACCGGGGATGAGGTTGAGGTGTACGCCGATCACCCGGTCATCGATCCGGCCGACCTCGCGGGAGATCGCCGCACCCCAGTCGCCGCCCTGTACGCCGTACCGCTGGTAGCCGAGGCGGGTGACCAGCTCGGTCCAGGCGCGAGCGACCCGCTTGAACTCCCAGCCGGACTCGCGCACCGGGCCGGACAGCGTGAAGCCCGGGATGCTCGGCAGGATGAGGTGGAAGTCGGTGAGCAGCTTGGCGATCTCGGTGAACTCGACGATCGACCCCGGCCAGCCGTGCGTGAGGACCAGCGGGACCGCGTCCGGCCGCTCCGACGGCAGGTGCGCGAAATGCACGGTCGCGCCGTCGATCACCGTCTTGTACTGCGGCCACTCGTTCAGCCGGGCCTCGGCCGCACGCCAGTCGTAGCCGTGCAGCCAGTACTCCACCAGCTCCTGGAGATAGCCAAGCGGTACGCCGTACGCCCAGCCGACGCCCGGGAGCTCGCTGGGCCAGCGGACCCGGGTCAGGCGGTCACGCAGGTCGTCGAGCTCACTCTCGGGCACGTCGAGGTGGAACGGTTCGATCGTCACGTCCCGTACCTTGCCGCACCCGGGCGGGCAACGCACCCGAGATTCAGGCGCCGACCCGCTCGGCCTTGTCCCGGACCACCTTGACCGCGACGGCCGCGACGAGGCAGAGCGCACCGGCACTGATCACGATGGTGACCAGCGTGCTCGCGCTGTTCAGCACCTTGTCGCACGCCATCGGCGTGATGCCGGCCGCCGGCTGGAAGGGCGCGCCGCAGTCGGCGCCGGCGGTCGCGACCGACCGGAACCCGAGCAGCACGCCACCGAGCACCAGGATCGCCCCGGCGATGGCGAGAATCTTGTTCAGCGTCGGCACGGGGAACCCGGCTCCGCTGTCCGTGGGCATGCCGACGGCACGCCCCGTGAGCCCCGTAGCACTTCGTTCACTCCTGACTTCGACGGACCACCCGACCCGAACTTACGGTCCTGGCCGGATGAACCCCACCCGTGCGGCCGGTCAGCAGTGATTCTTCACGGAGTCCTTACTCAGAACATGACCGGCTGTGACAGCGATCTCAGGATTCCGGTAGTCACTGTCAGCCGAGACGCTCTTCCAGATGAACGGTGACCTCGTCACCCGGCTGCTTGCCGATCAGCGTCCGCAGGTCACCCTTCACCGGCAGCTTGTGGGTGCCGTCGCCGAGCGCCATGAACGAGCTCTCGAACGGGTGCCCGTCCATCGTCCCGCGCACCTTGACCAGGCCGCGGGTCCCGAAGTACTCCGCCGACGCCGGCATCTTCACGTAGGTCCAGCCACCTTTGGCGTCACTCTTCAGCAACGGCGCGGTGAAGGTCTTGTCCAGTTTCTCGCTCACGGTGAGCTCCTCTCTACACCCCTAGGTAGAGACCGCCGACGTCCTTTCGACATCCGTCGCCAACTTATTCTGGACTTCGTGCACCTGACGATCCGCCGGGCCGACCGGGACGACGTACCCGCCGTCCTGAAGCTGCTGGATGACGCGACCGTTTGGCTGGTCGGTCGCGGGCAGACAGAACAGTGGGGTACGACGCCACATTCGTCCAGTCCCCGTCGAGTCGCCCAGATCACCGCGTTCTTCGAGGACGGCGGCCTGTGGGTTGCCGACGCCGACGGCCGGGTCGTCGGCGCACTGGCGGTAGGCGCAGCGAGTGAATACGTACCCAGAGCGACCGAGCCCGAGCTCTACATCCGCCTGCTCGTCACCGACCGCGCGTCCGCCGGCAACAACATCGGGGGCACGTTGCTGGATCACGCGCGACAGTTGGCGCGCGACGAAGGTGTCGGCTTACTCCGCGTCGACTGCTTCGCCAGCCCCGAGCTCATCGGGTACTACGAGAAGCAGGGGTTCACGCGGGACGTGGCGTTCGCCGTACCGCGGGTCAATGACCCGGATTGGCCTGGTCAGGTGCTCGTCCAGCGGCTGTGATCGAGCGGTGGACGGTGCCGTGGGCATCGATGCAGTGCGTCTCGCCATCGGCGTGGTCGACCTGCAGGGTCGAGTGCGTCAGGTGGTGGCGCTCGGCCAGCAAGGTCTCGATCTGGACCCGGATCTGGTGACAGTCCAGGCCCTGGGCGACCAGGATGTGCGCGGAGGCGGCCGGTTCGCCGGAGGTGATCTCCCAGACGTGCAGGTCGTGGACCTCGACGACGCCCTCGACCGCGCACAGCTCGGCGCCGAGCGCCTGCGGGTCGATCCGGGCCGGCGCGGCCTCGAGGAAGATCCGGCCGGAGTCGCGGACCAGGGAAACCCCGGCCTTGAGCATCAGCGCGGCGACGACGAGGGCGGCGATCGCGTCGGCGCGGGCGAAGCCGGTGAGCAGGACGACCAGACCGGCGAGCGCGGTCGCGACGAACGCGAACAGGTCGTTCAGGATGTGCTGGAACGCGCCCTCGACGTTCAGGCTGGAGCGGTTCGCCTTGCTGATCAGCCAGGTGGCGAACAGGTTCACCACGATGCCGGCCACACCGGTGATCAGGACGAGCGCGCCCTTCACCTCCGGCGGGTGGATCATCCGGTTGACGGCCTCGTAGACGAAGTACGCCGCGAGCAGGAGCAGCGTGATGCCGTTGGCCTGAGCGGAGAGGATCTCGACCCGCTTGAAGCCGTACGTGTAGCCGCCGGCCGGTGGTTTGGCGGCCAGCCGGATCGCGATCAGCGCGAGCAGGATCGCGATCGCGTCGGTGAGCATGTGCGCGGCGTCGGTGATCAGGGCGAGCGATCCGGCCGCGAAGCCGACGATCACCTCGGCGGCCATGAAGCCGACGATCAGCGCGAGGGCGCCACTGAGGTACTTCCGGTCGGCCTGCGCGCTGACGCCGTGGCC
Organism: Kribbella sp. NPDC026611; assembly: GCF_040638345.1. Taxonomy (NCBI): domain Bacteria; kingdom Bacillati; phylum Actinomycetota; class Actinomycetes; order Propionibacteriales; family Kribbellaceae; genus Kribbella; species Kribbella sp. NPDC026611. The sequence goes on along the minus strand of NZ_JBEZYC010000006.1, from coordinate 251,275 downwards.
GTGCCCGTGGCCGGCGCTCACGCGTCCACCTTCTGCGGTTGGCCGTTCTTCTCGGGATGCATGGCGTCGGTGTGTTCGGTGTGCGCGACCGCGAGGTCGAGCAGCATCCGGACGTGTGCGTCGTCGAGGCGGTAGAACGCGTTCCGGCCGTCTCGCCGTACGGCGACCACGCGGTGCGCGCGCAGCAGCCGCAGCGCGTGCGAGGTCGCGGACTCGCTCAGGCCGGTGATCGCGGCGAGGTCGCAGACGCACAGCTCGCCGTCCAGCAACGCGACCAGCAGCTTGAGCCGCCGCGGGTCGCCGAGCAGGCTGAACACGTCGGCCGTGTCGACGATGCCGTCGGCCGCGGGCATCCGAGCGTGCACGCTCGCCACCCGCTCCGGGTCGACCAGCCGGACGTTGCAGGAGTCGAGCTGCTGCACATCTGCAGAACTCTTCATATGTTCACGGTAGTGGACCGCTCACCGACCGGCAAGCGGCACCGTCAGCGAGTGGTCCACTTCTCTTCGATCCGGCCGTACTTCCAGACCACGTGCGCGCCGAGCCAGGTGACGACGAACAGGCCGACGATCGCGTAGCCGACGTAGTTCAGGTCGACCGCGGCGATCGCGGCCAGCGGGCCGTGCTCGATGTGCAGCTTGTCGGTCAGGATCGAGATCAGCTCGATGCTGCCGATCACCAGCGCGACCGCGACCGAGAGGCCGGTGATCGTGATGTTGTAGTAGACCTTGCGGACCGGTTTCGCGAACGCCCAGCCGTAGGCGAAGTTCATCAGGCAGCCGTCGATGGTGTCGAGCAGGCTCATCCCGGCGGCGAACAGGATCGGCAGGGTGAGCACGGCGTACCACGGCAGGCTGAACGCGGCCGCCCCGCCGGCGAGCACCAGCAGGCTGACCTCGGTCGCGGTGTCGAAACCGAGGCCGAAGAGGAGACCGACCGGGTACATCTGCCACGGGCGGGTGACGGCCTTGGTGACGCCGGAGAGGATGCGGTTGAGGAAGCCGCGCTTGTTCAGTTGCGCCTCGAGCGAGACCTCGTCGAACTCGCCGGTCCGCATCCGGCGGAACACCTTCAGCACGCCGACCAGGACCGCCAGGTTGAGGATCGCGATCAGGTAGAGGAAGACTCCGGAGACCGCCGTACCGACCACACCGGTGACGTCCTGCAGCCGCGACGAGTCATCCGCCACCTGCCCGGCCAAGGTCCGGACGCCGATCCCCAGCAGGAAGCAGAGCCCGAACACCACGGACGAGTGCCCCAGCGAGAACCAGAACCCCACCGACAACGGCCTGCGTCCGTCGGCCATCAGCTTCCGGGTGGTGTTGTCGATCGCCGCGATGTGGTCGGCGTCGAACGCGTGCCGCATCCCCAGCGTGTACGCCGTCACCCCCAGCCCGACCCCGAACACCCCGGCCGATCCCAGCAGGTAATGCCGAGGCGCCACGACCAGCGCCAGCACTCCCCACCCGACCAGGTGCAACAGCAGCACGAACGCCGCCATCCCTGCGATCGACGCCTTCTCACGCCCCGTGACATCCATCCGCCTCACGATTCGCCAGTAAACGCCGCCACACCCCCAGATGCAACCCGGTCGCATGAACACCCACACTGTGAACCGTGAACGACTACCCGAATGTCTCGGCCGGCGAGCGCCAGTCGCTGGAACAGTTCCTCGACTTTCACCGCGCGGCCGTCCTGCGATCACTCGCCGAGGTGGACGCCACCGAGGCGGCCGCCCGGGTGCTCCCGGCAACGGACCTGACCGTCGGCGGGATCGTGAAACACCTGGCCGCGGTGGAGGACCTGTGGTTCAGCCACAAGCTGCTCGACGTACCGTCCGCCGAGCCGTGGTTGTCGGCGCCGTTCGACGAGGATCCGGACTGGGAGTTCCACTCGGCGGCCGACGACTCTCCGGCGGAGCTGGCTGAGCTCTACCGGAGGGCGTGCGCGGCGAGTCGGGAGACTGCCGGGCGGGTCGAGTCGCTGGACGTGCCGGCGGTGCGGGGGTCGTTCGGCGGGGAGTTCGTCAGTCTGCGGTGGATCTACCTGCACATGATCGAGGAGACCGCGCAGCACCGCGGGCACCTGGATCTGTTGCTGGACGCGGTTCGTCAGGCGAGGCCGAGGCGGTAGGCGTAGGCGACTGCTTGGGCTCGGTCGCGGAGGTTGGCCTTGGCGAAGAGGTGGTTGATGTGGGTTTTGACCGTGGCTTCGCTGACGACCAGGTGGCGGGCGATCTCGGTGTTGGAGAGGCCTTCGGCGATGAGGCGGAGTACCTCGATCTCCCGGGGAGTGAGGCCTGACTCGGTGGTTCGAGCCGGCTTCACGGAGGTCGCGCCTTCGATGAGGCGGCGTTGGACCTCGGCGTCGACGATCGCCTGCCCGGCCGCGGCTGCTTGGATGGCTCGGCCGATGGACTCGGCGTCGGCGTCCTTGGTGAGGAAGCCGCGGGCGCCGGCACGCAGCGCGGAAAGCACCGAGTCGTCGTCGCTGTACGTCGTGAGCACGACGACCTCGGTCCCCGGGTACTCCGTCCGCACCCGTCGCGTCGCCTCGACACCGTCGCAGCGCGGCATCCGCAGGTCGACCAGCAGCACGTCCGGCTGGTGCTCGGCGACCAACTGAACGGCCTCCTCGCCGTCGGACGCCGCCGCAATCACCTCGATCCCGGGCAGCAGCTTCAGCAAGGTGACCAGACCGTCGCGGACCACAGTCTGGTCGTCAGCCACCACCACTCGCACGCTCATACCGGCACCCTCAACTCCACTCGCCAGCCTTCGTCGGTCGGTCCGGCGTTCAGGGTGCCGCCGACCAGATCAGCCCGTTCCCGCATCCCGACCAGACCATATCCCCCGGGCGTCGCCCGGCCCGGACGCCGGCCCGGCCGGTCCTCGACGGTCAGCCGTACGTCGTCGCCGTACACCAGCCGCACCTCCACCGGCGCACCCGTCGCATGCTTCCGCGTGTTCGACAACGCCTCCTGCACAGTCCGGTACAGCGTCGTCATCACCTCCGCCGGCACCTCCCGCTCAGTGCCCTCCACCTCGAACGACGCCGGCGCGCCAGTCTCCAACCGGTACGTCGTCACCAGATCCCCTAGCGCCCGTACGTCGGGAACCGCGTCCTCCCGCAGCGCCGCCACCGCCCGCCGCGCCTCGGCCAACCCCTCCGCCGCGAGCCCCTGCGCCCGCGTCACCTGCTCGATCGCCTCCGCCGACGCGCCGTCCCGGACCAGCATCAACCGCGCGCCCTGCAGACTGAGCGACAACCCGGCCAAGGAGTGCGCGAGTACGTCGTGGACGTCGCGAGCGATCCGCGCCCGCTCAGCCAGCGCCGCCGCCCGCCCGTGCTCCTCGATCGCCGCCTGCTTACGCGCCAGCGAGACCTCGAGAGCCTCCAACCGCTCCTCGCGATTCCGGCGATTGGCCGAGGCGAGCACGATCGCGAGCACGGCGGCCAGCGCTCCGAGAACCCCGACCACCGAGTGCGAGCGAAGGTAGATCGGAATCGCCCCGCCGAGCAGCCCGAGCCCGACGATCGCCCACTCCGCCCACCCCGGGCTGTGGAAACGAACCGCGATCCGGGCGGCCAGGAACGGCAGCACGAGCAGCGGGCTGTTCGGCAGCGCGTACCAGAGCAGGCTGCCGGCGACCGCGTACACCACGAGTGCGGCCAACTTGGGGCCGGCCAGCGGGACGCCGTACTCCAGCCGGAGCAGCGGAAGGTTGCTGACGACAACGACGAGGCCGAGCGCGACGATCACGCCGTACGGGAAGCGCTGGTCGCCGTGCGGCCTCCCGGCCGCGACCACGACGGTGACGACGACCAGTACCGCGGGCACGGCCCGCAACGCGATGCCGAGGACCGGCCAGCGGTGCGACCGGTCCTCGAGCAGCAGACTCATGGGTTCATCATGCCCGCTGACTGGCGAGCGGGGCGTGCATCGCGAGCGAGCGGCGGTAGATCATCAGGTTCTGCGAGCCGATGGTGAGACCGATGGTCAGCGCCAGCACGCTCTGGCTGAAGTGGCTGTGTGGGAAGAGCGCGGCCGAGCCGAACGCCGCGGCGACGCGCAGCCCGATCGTCACCAGCCAAAGGCAGAGGGTCGCGGCGGTGCCCTTCTGGTACAGGCCCTGCGGGGTCTGGGTGAGGCGGACGCTCGCACCGCGGGCGAAGCCGAGCCCGACGAGCACGACCGCGTCGAGTGCGAAGAGCCCCAGCTCGCCGGCGGAGACGCCCTTGACGGCGGTGGTCAGGCTGAAGACACCAACGCCGAGCAGGATCGCGGGCATCACAACGAGCGACTTCTGGGTGACGAGCGAACCGGTCACCTGCCGGCCGATGACGCGCACCAGAACCAGCACTCCGATGAGGATTCCAATGATGGCCGACATGTCCGGTTGTCCTTTCCGAGGGGGTTGTTCCTGTTGGTCACAACCCTCCTCGGAAAGAACCGCGCGAACGTCAGCCCGGAGTTGAGGCTCGGGTGGAAACCGCACCTCAACCCACAGGTGGACCCCACCCCGGCGCGGTGGTCAGGCCAGCGAGACCAGGTCGAGGTACTCGTCGGACCAGAGGTCCTCGGTGGCGTCCGGCAGGATCAGCACCCGGTCCGGGCGGAGCGCCTCGATCGCACCCTCGTCGTGGGTGACCATCACGATCGCGCCCGGGTAGCTGCCGACCGCGCCGAGCACCTCGTCCCGGGAGGCGGGGTCGAGGTTGTTGGTCGGCTCGTCCAGGAGCAGCACGTTGGCGCCGGAGTGGACCAGCCCGGCCAGCGCGAGGCGGGTCTTCTCGCCGCCGGACAGGACGTGCGCCGGCTTGTCCGCGTCGTCACCGCTGAACAGGAACGAGCCGAGCACGTTGCGTACCTCGCCGTCGGTCAGGCCTGGCGCGACCGCCGCCAGGTTCTGCCGGACGGTGCCGGCGAGATCCAGCGTGTCGTGTTCCTGGGCGAAGTATCCGAGCCGCAGGCCGTGGCCGGGGATGACCTCGCCGGCGTCCGGCTGCTCCCGGCCCGCGAGGAGCCGGAGCAGGGTGGTCTTGCCGGCGCCGTTCAGGCCGAGGATCACGACACGGCTGCCGCGGTCGATGGCGAGATCCACGCCGTTGAGCACCTGCAGACCGCCGTACGCCTTCTTCAGACCGACGGCCGCGAGCGGAGTCTTGCCGGACGGGACCGGGTCGGGCAGGCGGATCTTGGCGATCCGGGCCGCCCGGCGTACGGGTTCGAGGCCGGTGAGGAGCTTGTCGGCGCGGCGGGCCATGTTCTTGGCCGCCTGGGCCGTGCCGGCGCTGGCCTGCATCCTGGCCGCCTGGGACTGCAGTGCGGACGCCTTGCGTTCGGCGATGGCGCGTTCGCGCCGCCGGCGGCGCTCGTCGAGCTCCAGCTGGGTCAGGTACTTCGTCCAGCCGGTGTTGTGCAGGTCGATCGTGGCGCGCTGCGGGTCCAGGTGGAACACCCGGTTGACCGTTGCCTTGAGCAACTCCCGGTCGTGGCTGATGACGATCAGGCCGCCGGGGTACGACAGCAGGAACTGCCGCAGCCAGACGACCGAGTCGGCGTCGAGGTGGTTGGTCGGCTCGTCGAGCAGCAGCGTGTCGTGCTGCGCGAACAGGATCCGGGCCAGCTCGACCCGTCGGCGCTGACCGCCGGACAGGTGCCCGACCGGTTGCTCGAGCGCACGGTTGGGCAGGCCGACGCCCGCTGCCAGCCTGGCCGCTTCCGCCTCGGCCGCGTAACCGCCGCCGGCCTGGAAGGTGGCTTCGGCACGCGCGTACGCCGCCATCGCCTTCTCCTGCTGGTCGCCGACCGCCGTACTCATCGCGGTCTCGGCCTTGCGCAGCTCCCGCACCGCGACATCCAGCCCGCGCGCGGACAGGATGCGGTCGGTGACGGTGATTGCCGGATCGGCCGCCCGCGGATCCTGCGGCAGGTAGCCGACCGAGCCGGTCGCGCTGATCGAGCCCGTCGCGGGGTGAAGCTCACCCGCGATCGTGCGCATCAACGTCGTCTTGCCGGCGCCGTTACGACCGACCAGCCCGACCCGATCCCCCGGGCCGACCGTGAACGAAACATCCCCCAGCAGAAGCTGAGCGCCGACGCGAATCTCTACACCGCGAACGGTGATCATAATGGTTACTCTCCGTGAAATAGCTAGTGGACACACCTCACCTGCAGAAGCGGGTGCGCCGGCTAGACACAGAGGCAAGTAGCCATGTCCCCAGGGTAGACGGACAGTCCGAGCCCGTCAGCCGAATTACTTGGCGGGGAGCTCGACGGTGAAGCGGGCGCCGCCCTGGGGGCTGGTGGCGACGTGGATCGTGCCTTGGTGCCATTGGACGTGGCGGGCGACGATGGCCAGACCCAGGCCTACTCCTCGGCCCCGGCCGGACGTTTCGCCGCGTCCGAAGCGCTCGAAGATCCTGCTGCGGTCTTCCACGGCGATACCAGGGCCGGCGTCGTCGACCGTGATGATGACCCCGAGGCCACCGGGTTCGACGCCGACGCCTTTGCAGCCGCCGGCGTGGTCCTCGGCGTTCTCCACCAGGTTGGCGACCACCCGTTCCAGCCGGCGCTTGTCGGCCTGGAGCATCAGGAACTCGGCGCGCGGAGCAACCGTCGTGATCGGCCGCCCGGCGGTCGCGTCGGCCGCGGCCCGGACGAGGTCGGCGATGACGACGATCTCGCGGCTCCCCCGGTCGCCACCGTCGTCCCGCGAGATCTCCAGCAGGTCGATCACCAACCGCCGGAACCGATCCAGGTCGTCCCCGAGCAGTTCCACCGGCTCCCGCACCGCGGCCGGCAGCTCGGCACGATGGTTCTGGATCAGCTGCATCGAGTTCAGCATCGTCATCAACGGCGTCCGCAGCTCGTGACTCACGTCCCCGGCGAACCGCGCGTCCGCCGCCACCCGCCGCTCGAGGTCGGCCGCCGTCTGGTTGAACGACCGCGCCAACCCGCCAAGGTCCCGATCGCTCTCGGCCGCCTGCAGCCGGGCATCCAGCTTCCCGCGCGCGACGTCGTCCGCGACCCGCGTGAGCTCCGCCAGCGGTCGCAGCGCCAGCGTGCTCGCCAACCGCCCGACCGCGAGCCCGACCAGCGCGGTCGCGATCGCCGCGCCCACCAGCGTGATCTTCAACGTCTCCAGCGTGTTGTCCAGCGCCGTCAGCGGATGCCACTCGAAGAACGCATCACCAAGGCGTCCCGGCACCGGTACGCCGACCGCCAGAACCGGCTGCCCACCCACCTCGATCCGGCGCTGCATGACGTTCCCACCCAGCGCCCCTTGGATCAGGTCCGGCGGCATGTCGTTCGGCTGCCCGCTCGCGCCGTACCAGTGGTCCTCGAAGTACACCATCGAGGCGGCCGCGTCCGTGGACGGCAGGCTGTTCAGCACGTTCTGTACGGAGACCCCCGGCAGCAGCGACGGAGTCACGCACTCGACCCGCTCCCGCGCCGGCATACACGGCTGCGGTGCGCCGTACAGCCCGTAGCGCAAGGCCGCAGCGTTGTCCGACGTCACGGTCACCGCGGAGGTCTCGCGCTGCGAGGTGAGGTAGTCCGAGACCACGCTCCACGTCACGATCGCCAGCACCGACGACAGACCCAGCGCGAGCAGGCCGTACGCCACCATCACGCGACTCCGCAGGCTGAACCGGCCGAGCAAGTCAGCTCACCAGTCGGTAGCCCAGGCCGCGGGCGGTGACGAGATGCTTGGGACTGGCCGGGTCGCGCTCGATCTTCAGCCGGAGCCGCCGGATGTGGACGTCGACGATCCGGCTGTCCCCGAAGTACCCGTAGCCCCAGACCTTGGAGAGCAGCTGCTCGCGGCTGAGCACCTTGCCCTCGGCACCGGCCAGCTCGGCGAGCAGCTTGAACTCGGTCCGGGTCAGCGGCAGCACCTCTCCGTCCCGCGTCACCTCCGCTCCCGGCAGGTCGACGTGCAGGTCCCCGACCTCGAGTACGTCGGACTGCCGCGCGTTGGCCGGCTCGACCCGCCGCAGCAACGCCCGGATCCGCGCCGACAGCTCCTTGGCGACCAGCGGCTTGGTCACGTAGTCGTCCGCGCCGGCCTCGAGCCCGGCGACCACGTCGTGGCTGTCGGTCCGCGCGGTCACCATGATCACCGGTACGTCGCTGGTCCGCCGGATCTCTCGGCAGACCGTGAAACCGTCCCGGTCCGGGAGCATCAGGTCGAGCAGGACCACGTCCGGCGGCTCGCGCCGGAGCGCTGTGAGGGCGTCGTACCCGTTCGCCGCCTCGGCCACCTGGTAGCCCTCGTCCTCCAGGGCAAGCCGCAGTACCCGCCGGATGCGCGGCTCGTCGTCGACCAGCAGCAGGCTGTGTGCCACGGACCCAGTGTCGCTCACGTCCGGCTCGCACGGCGGTAACGGCCGTCATGAATCCGTCATGTTCGCGCGGGCGCCGGTTGACAAGCTCTTGACGGTTCCGTGACGCCGGTTCCGGCCAGGCCCGCAGGTCCTAACTTCGGGCTCATCGAGTCCCGGAGGAGGACCAATGGCCAGAAGACGGCTGGCGGCAGTATCCCTTGCCGCCGTGGCGAGCATCGCGCTCGCCGCTTGCAGCAACGGCGGCACCGGAGCAACGCCGGGATCCGGCAGCAGCGAGGGTACGCCGGTGACCGGCGGCACCCTGAACATGCTCGGGGCCGGTGACGTGGACTACATGGACCCGAACATCAGCTACTACTCGGTGGGCTACCTGAACCTGCGGATGTGGAGCCGGCAGCTGTTCACCTACCCGGCCGACCCGGGCGGCAAGAACACCGCGCCGGTCGCGGACCTGGCCAGCGACATCCCGACCGCCGCGAACGGCGGGATCAGCGCGGACGGCAAGACGTACACGATCAAGATCCGGCCGGGCGCCAAGTGGGACACCTCGCCGGCCCGGCAGGTGACCGCCGCGGACCTCGTGCGCGGCGTGAAGCGGACCGCGAACCCGGTCCAGCCGTTCGGCGGCATCCCCGACTTCGCCAATCTGATCGAGGGCTACAAGGCCTTCGCCGACGGCTTCACCAAGGTGCCGAAGACGGTCGCCGGGATCCAGGCGTACATCGACAAGACCCCGCTGCCGGGCGTCGAGGCCAAGGACGACAGCACGGTCGTCTTCCACCTCACCCAGCGCGCGTCGTACTTCGTCGACATGCTGACGCTGCCCGCCTTCTCCGCCGCACCGGTCGAGTCGCTCAAGTACCTCCCGGCGAGCACCGAGCTCGGTAACCACTTCCCGTCCGACGGCCCGTACAAGATCGACTCGTGGGTGCCGACCAAGTCGATCAACTTCTCCCGCAACCCGGCCTGGGACGCGGCCTCGGACCCGGTCCGCAAGGCGTACGTCGACAAGATCGTGGTGAACGAGACGGTCACGCAGGACTCGGCCCAGCAGCAGCTGCAGACCGGGACGGCGGCCGCCGACATGGAGTTCGACCTCGCGCCACCGCCCTCGCAGCTGCCCGCGCTGCAGGCGAAGAAGGACCCGAACCTGACCATCGGCGACACCGCCAGCTCGAACCCGTACGTCATCTACAACACGGTCTCGCCGAACAACAACAAGGCGCTGCAGAACCCGAAGGTGCGGCAGGCGATCAACTTCGCGATCAATCGCGACCACATCCTGCAGGTGCTCGGCGGCAAGACACTGAACCCGCCGCTCACGCACGTACTGCCCGAGGTGATCGTCGGCTCCAAGCAGATCGACCCGTACCCGTACAACCCGGACAAGGCCAAGCAGCTGCTCCAGGAGGCCGGCTTCCCGAACCTCACGCTCAAGTTCCTGTACCGGAACGCGAGCGAGGGCAGCAGCAAGAGCTTCCAGACGATCCAGCAGGACCTGTCCAAGGTCGGGATCACGGTCACCGGCGTACCGTCGCCGAACGCGGACTTCTACGTGAAGTACCTGCAGGTGCCCGACGTCGCCAAGCGCGGGGTCTGGGACATCTCGCTGGCCGGCTGGGGCGCCGACTGGTACGGCAACGCGGCGCTGTCCTTCTTCAACCCGCTGTTCTCCGGTGAGCCGTCGTTCCCGCCGATCGGCAGCAACTTCGGGCTCTACAACGACCCGGAGACGAACAACCTGATCACCCAGGCCGCGACCGCGCAAACCCAGGACCAGGCCGCCGACCTGTGGGCCAAGGCCGACGCCCGGGTGATGGACCAGGCGCCGTTCTACCCGCTGACCAACGGCAAGCAGGCGAACTATCGCGCCGCGCAGGTGCACAACGCGGTCTACGTCCCGTCGATGCAGAACTACGACCCGACGAACGTGTGGCTGTCCAAGGACAAGCAGGGCGGATAACGAGCATGGCCCTGCTTGAGGTAAGAGACCTGCGGGTCTCCTTCGACACCCCGGACGGCACCGTCCGCGCCGTCCGGGGGCTGTCGTTCGACGTGGAAGCCGGCCAGACCCTCGCCGTGGTGGGCGAGTCCGGGTCCGGCAAGAGCGTCTCCACCCAGACCATCACCGGCCTCACCCGCGGCGCCAAGGTGTCGGGTACGGCGTACTTCGACGGGACGGACCTGATCTCGGCGGACCAGGCCACGCTCCGCCGGCTGCGCGGGGCCCGGATCGGCATGATCTTCCAGGACCCGCTCTCGAGCCTGCACCCGCAGTACCGGATCGGCTGGCAGATCGTCGAGATGATCCGTGCCCACGACACCGTGATCAGCAAGCAGGCGGCCCGGAAACGGGCCACCGACCTGCTCACGCTGGTCGGGATCCCGCGCGCCGCGGAGCGGATCGACGACTACCCGCACCAGTTCTCCGGCGGCATGCGGCAACGGGTGATGATCGCGATGGCGATGGCGCTCGACCCGGCCCTGCTGATCGCGGACGAGCCGACCACCGCGCTCGACGTGACCGTGCAGGCCCAGGTGCTGAACGTGATGCGCCGGCTCCAGGAACAGTTCGGTACCGCGATCATCCTGATCACCCACGACCTGGGCGTGGTGGCCGAGATGGCCGACGAGGTGGTGGTGATGTACGCCGGGGCGGTGATGGAACGCGCGCCGCGCCGGGACATCTTCTACCGCAACCATCACCCGTACACGCAGGGTCTGCTGGCGTCGCTGCCGGCGCGCAGTGGTGACCGGCTGACGCCGATCGCGGGGTCGCCGCCCAGCCTGATCAGCCTGCCCAAGGGGTGCCCGTTCGCGGCCCGCTGCCCGCATGTGTTCGACAAGTGCCGGACCGAGGCGCCGCCGTTGACCGACGTCGCCCGCGACCCCAGGCACCAGTCGGCCTGCTGGCTGCCGCACGAGAACAAAGAGGCGATGGCTTCATGAGCGATGTGCTGTTGAGCGTGGCGGACGTCCGCAAGGAGTTCCCCACGCACTCGAAGGAAGTGGTTCAGGCCGTCGCGGGGGTGTCGCTCGAGGTGCACAAGGGCGAGACGCTCGGGCTGGTCGGCGAGACCGGCTGCGGCAAGTCGACGCTGGCCCGGTGCATGGCCCACCTGTACGACGTGACATCCGGGTCGGTGACTTTCGAAGGCAAGGACATCACCGCGCTGTCGCGCCGGGCGATGCGACCGATACGCCGCGACATCCAGGTGATCTTCCAGGACCCGTACGGCTCGCTGAACCCGCGCCGCCGAGTCGGGTCGATCATCGGGGACCCGTTCGCGATCCACAACATCGCGTCCGGCGCCGAGCGGAAGAAGAAGGTCCAGGAGCTGATGGAGCTGGTCGGGCTGAACCCCGAGCACTACAACCGGTTCCCGGCCGAGTTCAGTGGTGGCCAGCGGCAACGGATCGGCGTGGCCCGGGCGCTCGCGCTGCGGCCGAAGCTGGTGATCTGCGACGAGCCGGTGTCGGCGCTGGACGTGTCGATCCAGGCGCAGATCATCAACCTGCTGGCGGACCTGCAGCAGGAGTTCGACCTGACGTATGTCTTCATCTCGCACGACCTGTCCGTGGTCCGGCACGTGAGCAACCGGATCGCAGTGATGTACCTGGGCAAGATCGTCGAGCTCGCGCCGACGAGCGAGCTGTTCGGGGAGACCCGGCACCCGTACACGCGGGCGCTGCTGTCCGCGCTGCCGGTGGCGGACCCGGATACCGCGGACAGTCGGGAGCAGATCATCCTCGGCGGCGACATCCCGGCCGCGACGAACCCGCCGGAGGGGTGCAGGTTCCACACGCGGTGCCCGAAGGCGCGGACCGACTGCGTCGCCGGCGAGCCGCCGCTGGTCGCCGTACTGGATGACACCTACGAGCACCGGACGGCATGCTTCCATCCGTTGACGCTGGGCGAGGACCTGTCCACCGCCGTACCTGATCTGCAGGCGTCATGAGTACCGCCATCGAGCTGGTCGACGTCCTCGACGAGCCGCGGGCGATCGAGGGCCGCAGCCCGTTCGTGCTGGCGATCCGGCGGTTGCGCAAGGACAAGGTCGCGATGATCTCGCTGGCCGTGATCGTGCTGATCGTGCTGATGGCGATCTTCGCGCCGGTGTTCACCGCGATCACCGGGCACCCGCCGAACGAGCAGTACCGCGACATCGGGCTGACGCCGGACGGGTTGCCGCGCGGGCCGAACGGGACGTTCTGGCTCGGCACCGACGACCTCGGCCGGGACGTGCTGGTCCGGATCGCGTACGGCGCGCGGGTGTCGCTGCTGGTCGGCGTGATCGCGACCGCGATCACGGTCGTGATCGGCGTCGTGCTGGGGCTTGCCGCGGGGTTCCTCGGGGGGATCACCGACACGGTCCTGGCGCGGCTGATCGACGTCGTCCTGTCGGTGCCGTTCCTGCTGGTCGCGATCGCGCTGGTCTCCGTCACGGGCCCGAGCCTGACCGTGACGGTGCTGGTCATCGGGTGCTTCAGCTGGGCTTCGGTCGCCCGGATCGTCCGGGGCCAGGTGCTGTCCCTGCGCGAACGCGAGTTCGTCGAGGCGGCCCGGTCGCTCGGGGCCAACGACACCCGGATCATGTTCGTCGACATCCTGCCGAACGTGATCGCTCCGGTGATCGTCTACACCACGCTGCTGATCCCGGTGGTGATCGTGACCCAGGCGACGCTGTCGTTCCTCGGGCTCGGCCTGCCGCCGCCCACGGCCGACTGGGGCGGGATGATCAGTTCCTCGCAGAACTACTACACGACCGCGTGGTGGTTCATCCTCTTCCCCGGTCTGGCGCTGCTCACCACCACGCTCGCGTTCAACCTGTTCGGTGACGGGGTCCGGGACGCGTTCGACCCCCGCGCGGATCGGAGCTGAGATGGGACTGTTCCTGGTACGCCGGATCGGGCACGGGATCCTGGTCCTGTGGCTGATCACGGTCGCGGTGTTCGCGCTGTTCTTCGTTGCGCCGAGCAACGTCGCGCAGACGCTGGCCGGCCGGCAGGCCACGCCGGAGACGATCGCGCTGATCAAGCACCGGCTCGGTCTCGACCTCCCGGTCTGGAAGCAGTACCTGAACTTCCTCGGGGACGCGGCCAAGGGCAACCTCGGGTACGACTACTACCACCAGGTGCCGGTGACGAAGATCATCGCGCAGGCGCTGCCGATCACGGTCTCGCTCGCGCTCGGCGCCGCCGTACTGTGGCTGCTGCTCGGGGTGTTCAACGGGGTCGTCTCGGCGACGCACCCGCGGTCGGTGGCGGACCGTGGGCTGACGTTGTTCGCGCTGTTCTTCTACTCGTTCCCGTCGTTCCTGCTCGGGTTGCTGCTGCTGTACTTCCTGTACTTCCGGCTCACGCTGACCGGGTACCACTGGTTCCCGGCGGGAGGGTACTCGCCCCTGACCGGTGGGGTCGGGCCGTGGTTCCAGCACCTGCTGCTGCCGTGGGTGGCGCTGGCTTTGTTGCTTGCGGCAACATATACCCGGCTGACCCGCGGATCGATGCTGGATGTGCTGGGCGAGGACTATATCCGGACGGCCCGCTCGAAGGGGATCCGGGAGAGCCGGGTCATCGTCCGGCACGGGCTGCGGAGTGCGCTGACGCCGGTGGTGACGCAGTTCGGTATCGACCTCGGGCAGCTGATCGGCGGTGTCGTGGTGACGGAGACGGTGTTCAGTCTGCCGGGGCTCGGTCAGACGGCGGTGACGGCGATCAACCAGCAGGACCTGCCGGTGATCATCGGGATCGTGCTGTTCGCGTCGGCCGCCGTCGTGGTGGCGAACATCCTGGTCGACATCGCGTACGCCGTACTCGATCCACGAGTGCGTTTGCATTAGCCCCCGGGCTTTGTAGGGTCTGCTGGTGCTCTCGGACCTGACTGATCGCGGCGTCGTCCTCCTGGGCGACGCCGCGGACCCATCCGCCCTGCACTGCGCGTTTCGCTCGGCCTTCCCCACCACCCCGGCCCACTGGTCCAACACACCGGCCTCCCACCGGTTCACCGGCCCGCCCTTGTTCTTCGCGTTTCGGGAGCTGCGGCTCTAGAGCGTATCGCGGCGGAACGCGGCGGCAGCGGCGCGGACGGTCGGGTCGGGGTCCGTCGTGCGGAGACGCTCGACGAGGGCGAGCAGAGACGGCCAGCGGAGGTACCCGACGGCGTCGACCACTGCGCGGCGAGTGGCTGGATCCGCGTCGGCGGCGGTCAGGACGAAGTCGCCTTCCACGTTCGGATGCGGAGTGCGGGGCGCCGCGAGCGCCACGCGCAGCAGGGCGGTCCGGCGGTCCGGTCCCGGCGGCGCGACCGCCAGCGCGGTCAGCGCCTCAGCCAACGACCACGAGCCGAGCAGACCGAGGGCCTGGTACTCGATCAGCACCGCGTCCGGACCCTGCACGATCAGGTACGGCAGCCCGGTCGGGTGCGTCGTGACGTGGCGGATGCTGGTTTCCAGGTCGCTCGTCGACCAGGTGTCGAGCTCACCGTTCTGCCGCGGTACCCAGTCCAGCTCGGCGGCCGCGCGCTCGATCTCGTCCCGGCTGACCCCGGATCTCAACACCACCCGGCGCGCCGTCTCCAGGATCCAGCCCGTGGCGGCGAGGGCCTCGACGGTAGCCGTCCGAACGATCCGGCTCTCATGGCCCGCGTAGAGCAGGAGCGTCCCGACGTCTTCCTCGCGCGGCTCGAGCGGAGCGCCGAGGCCGAGCATGATCAGAGCGGTCGTCAGCTCGCTGAACCGGTGGTCGGTGTAGCCCGGGCGCTCGATGTCGCGGCCCTGGCCGGTGGGGTCCGCGGCCAGGACGCGGTCGCGGAGCTCGTCCGGTGGGCGGATCAGACCCTGGAAGTCCTGATCGACCTGGTCGGCGAGATCCTCGGCGGTGGTTGGGTCTGGAGCGACCACGTACACGAAGCAGATGCCGTTGGTCGCGTGCTCGGAGTACACGAGCGTCGCGTCCGCGGTGATCTTCCACGACGACTCGTCGAGCGACGTCCAGCGCCGGGCTTCGGCGTACTCGGCGAAGTCTCCGCGGAGCGGAACGTCGTACAGCACGCGTCGACGGCTGCGCGCGGCGTGGATCACTTGGCGGAGGTTAGTCGCGGTCGGGTGCACTAGGTTGGTTTGGTCCAGCTAGGAGGTCTTGGTGCGGATAGTCGTGTACGGGGCTGGTGGGATCGGCTGTTACGTCGGTGGACGGCTGGCTGCGGCCGGGACGTCGGTGACGTTCGTCGGGCGGCAGCGGGTTGCGGACGAGTTGGCTGTGCACGGTTTGCGGCTCACGGACTATCGCGGCGCCGACCTGCGCGTGCCGGAGGTGCGTGTCGAGACCACTCCGGCGGCGGCTGCGGAGGCCGACCTCGTGTTGGTGACCGTGAAGTCGGCGGCGACCGGGACCGCAGCTGCCGAGCTCGCGGGCGTGCTCAAGCCGGGCGCGGTGGTGGTCAGCTTTCAGAACGGGCTTCGCAACGGTGAGGTGTTGAAGGCGCGGCTTGGTGAGCAGACGGTGGTCACCGGGATGGTGCCGTTCAACGTGCTCAACCGGGGCGAAGGCGTGTTCCACCAGGGCACGGAGGGTGCGCTCGACGTACAGCGGGACGCGGCGCTGACGCCGTACCTGGACGCGTTCGCTGCCGCCGGGCTGCCGTTGACGCAGCATGACGACATCGTGCCGGTGCAGTGGGCGAAGCTGCTGCTCAACCTCAACAACCCGATCAATGCGCTGTCCAACCTGCCGTTGCGCGACGAGCTGTCGCAGCGGGCGTATCGGCAGTGCCTCGCGTTGGCGCAGGCTGAAACGCTGAAGCTGCTGGACGCGGCCGGGATTGAGCCGGCCCAGCTCCTCGCGATCCCGATGCACCGGTTCCCGATGGTCCTCCGGCTGCCGGATTTTCTGTTCCGGCGGGTCGCGGGGAAGGTGCTGGCCGTGGATCCGCTCGCCCGCACGTCGATGTGGGAGGACCTCGAGGCCGGCCGCGCCACCGAGATCGACTACCTCAACGGCGAGGTCGTCCGGCTCGCCGACTCACTCGGGCGTTCAGCGCCGGTCAACAGGCGATTGGTCGAACTCATCCGGGCGGCCGAGACCGCGCGTCGGGCGTGGTCAGGACCCGGGCTGCTCCGGGAACTTCAGCGGTAGCTCCGCGCGGACGTTGACGCTCACGATGCCGTAGGTGAAGCCGAGGTGCTCGTTGAGACGGCGCATGTTCGCGTTGCCTTCCTGGGTCCACGTGTAGATCTCGGTGATCCCGTGCTCGGCGGCCCAGGCCATGCTCGTCCGCTTGAGGGTCGAGCCAACAGCCTTGCCGCGCCACTCCCGCCGTACCCCGGTGTAGGCGACCTCGGCCCGCTCAGGCTTGTCCGTGTCGAGCAGCAGCCCCGCCACGCCGATCACCTGATCGCCGGCGACCGCAACGAACATCGCGGCCGGGTCGTTGATCCAGTCCGTCGCCCACTCCTGCGCCGAGACGTCCATCGGAAACTGCACGTCCATGTCCGGGAACGTCGTCAGCGCGACCTGCTCGTACGCGAGCGGCCACAGCTCGGGGCGCTCCGCGACGCTGACGATCTCGTACTCCGACGGCTTGTCCGGCCACGGCTCCGCGCCGATCCGGCGTACCTGCTCCACCTGCCGACCGGTCTCCACGAACCCGAACCGCCGGGCGAACTCGACCGATCCCTCGTCGTCGACCGTGCAGCCGGCGGCGTGAAAGCCCAGCGCCCCGAGATGGTCCGCGAGCACCTCGAGCAGCCGCGTCCCGACGCCCCGCCGCCGCGCGGCCGGCACGACCCGCGGCGAGATGCCACCACGGCCCGCCTCGTTGGAGCGGTCCGCGAGACCGTGCGCGACGACGACGCCATCGAGCTCGGCCAGCACCAGCAGGCGCTCGGGCGTCTCGAGCTCGCGCAGCTCGGCGACGCTCGGGCAGCGCTCGTGCGGAAGGACGGCAATCCGCACCTGCCGCCACGCCTCGTAGTCCGCGTCGGACTCGACCGTCCAGATCCTGCTCATCTGGTCATTAGGCTGCCGGGGATTGATGTGGGGCCACTGAATTTCATCAGGTGAGACTCCTAGTCTCGTATGATGGTCGTATGGATGTCGCTGTGGTCGGCGGGAGCGTGGCAGGTCTGCAGGCAGCGCTGACGCTGGGACGAGCGCGGCTGCGAGTGGTTCTCTTCGACGACGGGTCGCCACGGAACCTTGCGGCTTCGCATGTCCACAACTACCTTGGCGTCCCCTCCGCGTCGCCGGCTGAGCTGCTGGCGGTCGGCCTGCAACAGCTCCGCGAGTACGACGTCGAGGTACGCCAACTTCGGGTCGACGGGGTGGTGCGGTCGGGCGGTGGGTTTGTGGTTGACGGGGTTGAAGTGCGGGCGGTGGTGTTGGCGACCGGGTTGCGGGACGAACTTCCCGACGTACCGGGTCTTGCGGAGCGTTGGGGGCGGACGGTTGTCGCCTGCCCGCACTGCCACGGGTGGGAGGTGCGGGATCAGCCGCTGGTGCAGCTCGGCCTGCGCGACGACCCCGAGCGTTCGGTAGCTCGAGCCCTCCTCCTCAGCCGTTGGAGCAACCAAGTAACCCTCTGCACCGGCGGCCCCCAACCAGACCTCACTCAACTGACCCGAGCCGGCGTCACAGTCCGCACCGAACCCGTCCTCAAGGTAACCGCCGGCCCCCGAATCCACCTGTCCAACGGAGACGAGCTCAACCCACGCATGGTCTTCGCAACAGTCCGCCAGTCCCAGCAGTCAGACCTTGCCGAGCGGCTGGGCTGCGCGGCGTCCAACGGAGCGGTCGTCACCGACCCTGCCGGCCGCACCACAATCCCCGGCATCTACGCCGCAGGCACCACAACTCACCCCGCCCTCCTGGCCATCGCAGCAGCAGGCCACGCCAGCACAGTCGCAGTCACCGTGCACAGCGATCTCTTGGAGTCAGAGCTGGGCGGCGGGAGGTAGAAGGGCTGGGTCTGCTGTTGGCCAGGTCAAGGGGTTGGGGCCGAGGCGGTCCAGTTCGGCTAGTTGGAGTAGGCACCACGGGGAGAGTGCGGGGAAATCGCGGACCTCGGACCACGGTAGCCAGCGGTAGGACTCGACTTCGGTGGGGTTGGGGGTGGCGTCGCCTGTCCATGGGACGAGGTAGACGGGACAGAGTTCGTTTTCTACTACGCCTGTGGGCATTTCGGCTCGGTAGCGGAACTGTGGGAGGACCAGGTCGACGCGGTCCGCGGTGATGCCCAGTTCGTCGGTGAGGCGGCGGCGTACGGCGTCCTCGAGCGGCTCGTCGGGGAGTGGGTGCCCACAGCAACTGTTGGTCCAGCTGCCCGGCCAGGTGGGTTTGCTGAGGGCACGTTGGGTGATCAGCACCCGCCCGGCGGCATCGACGACATAGCTGGAGAACGCGAGGTGCAGCGGAGTCGTCGCGTGGTGGACTGTCGCCTTCGCCTCGGTCCCGATCGCGCGCCCGGACTCGTCCAGCAGTACCACCAGTTCCTCCGTCACCCTCCGAGGTTAACCCGATTTCGGCAGCGGTCCGGACCTGCTAACCTGGCCGCGTGATCGAGCGCAGCGTGACGTATCGACCGGCTCTGGGAGGAGCCGGCCACTAGCACGCCCGCTGCACCCAGAGCCTCCGAGGCAGGACACCCGTCCTGCCTCTTTTGTTTGCCGGAGGCACTGGCGGACTCACGGGTGCCTCGCCCTGTCCCGAGGAGCACCCATGAACGCGATCATCGACCGATTACGCCGTACCACCGACACCATCGTCGGCGCCGACGACCTCCACGAGCGGCTCGCCTCCGGACGCCCGCTGCGGATCAAGTACGGCGTCGACTGCACCGCCCCCGACCTGCACCTCGGCCACGCCGTCAACCTGTGGATGATGCGCCAGCTCCAGGACCTCGGCCACCAGGTCGTCTTCCTGCTCGGCGACCTCACCACCCGCGTCGGCGACCCCACCGGCCGCTCCGAGACCCGTCCCGTCCTCACCCCGGAGCAGATCGACGCCAACGCTGCGTCCTTCCTCGAGCAGGTGTCGCTCGTCCTGCGCACCGACCCGGCCGTCTTCGAAGTACGCCGGAACTCCGAGTGGTACGACGGGATGCGGATTGCCGAGCTCCTCGGCCTCTTCGCGCACGTCACGCAGGCGCAGCTGATGGGCCGGGACATGTTCCGCGAACGCGTCACCGCCGGCCGGGAGATCGCCGTCCACGAGCTCGTCTACCCGGTCCTGCAGGGCTACGACAGCTTCGCGATGCGGAGCGACCTGACCATCGTCGGGTCCGACCAGCTGTTCAACGAGCAGCTCGGGCGGCACTTCCAGCAGCGGTTGGGCGCGCCGCCGCAGGTGGTGATCACGACGACGATCACGCCGGGCCTCGACGGGCGGGCGAAGCAGTCGAAGTCGCTCAACAACTACATCGGGCTGACGGACAGCCCGGAGGACAAGTTCGGCAAGGTGATGAGCATTCCGGACTCGCTCGTGGAGCAGTACGCGCGCGTCTACACCGAGCTGCCGCTGGACACGGTCGCTGCCCTCGAGGCCGCGGCCGCGACCGGCGGTCCACAGGCGAGGGACGCGAAGTTGCGGCTGGCGGCCGCGGTCGTCACGCGGTACCACGGCGCGGGTACGGCGCGGGAGATGCTGGACGCGTTCCGGCGTACGTTCTCCGACCGAGCGCAACCGGCCGACATACCGGAGCTGACTGTGCCCGCCTCGGCCGGCACGGTGCTGCAAGTTCTGCGCGCGATCCATCCGGCCGCCAGCAACTCCGAGCTGCGTCGCCTGATCGGGCAGGGTGGGGTGACGATCGAGGGCGATCGCTGCGACGATCCCGGAAAAGCCGTGGACCTGACCGAGCCCATGGTGGTGAAGTCAGGAGCCCGCACGTGGCACCGAGTCAGGAGACAGTAAGCGTGGAGACGAAGACAGTCGAGGCGCTGGTGAGCGTCGGCGAGCGGTACGTCGGCCGCGCGCCGGCGTTCGCGGTGGAGCCACCGTGGTGGTCCGAGGTCGAGGCCGTCACTCAGCACCTGGACGCGCTGCTCGGCGTACCGACCGTCGTACTGCGGCTGGTCGACACCACGAGCCCGACCCCGATGCGCGGTGGACGGATCACGTACCACGTTCAGGCGCTGGCCGAGCCGCGCGCCGGCGTACTCGACCCCACGGTGCCGGCTGACTGGGACGCGGTCATCGCTGCACACCCTCTCCGAGCGACCTGGGCCGAGGTCGACGGACCCAGCCGCTTGATCGAGTGGGCGCAGGGGGTTGTGGACCTGCAGTCCCCAACCCAGGTGAAGACCTGGAACCTCTCGTGCCTGATCCGCTTTCCCGAGGCCTGGGCCAAAGCGAACAGCACCTTCAACGCGGTTGATTCGGACGTCATCCACCACGTCCAGCAGTACGACGAGTCGCTCGTACCAGAGGTGCTCGCGACGTCTCCGCAGGACCGCTGGTCCCTACTGGCCCACGTACCCGGCACCGACTGCTGGGAGCCGGACCAGGCGACGGTCGAGGACGTGGTGAGCCGGTGGGTCGGTGTTCAAGCAGCGATGGCACCGGCGGTGCACAGTTTCGCTGCGCCGCAACTGCTACCAAGCGAGCTCGCCGACCAGATCGCCCGGCTCGTGGACAGGTCCGTCACCGGCGACCGCGCTCAGCCCGCGCGCAGGTCCCGCACCCGGGAGCTCGCACCGCAGGTGGCGTTGACCGCGGAGGAGTTGGACGGGCTCGAGCGACTCGTGGCGGGTCTTCCGAAGGTGGTCGACGAGCTCGAGTCGTCCGGGCTTCCAGTAAGTCTTGTGCACGGTGACTTTCACCCCGGGAACTGGCGCTCGGACGGGACGCGGCGGGTGATTGTCGACTGGGCAGACACCTTCGTCGGGCACCCGGCCGTCGATGCGCAGCGACTGCGGGACTTTCTGCCGGCCGAGAAGCGCCAGCACGTCATCGATGTCTGGTCGGCGGCTTGGCAGCGACACGTGCCCGGGTGTCAGCCGGAGCGCGCGTTCGGTCCGATGAAGGTGCTGGGGCCGCTCACCTATGCCCTCATGTACCAGCGGTTTCTGGACAACATCGAGCCGGACGAACGCATCTACCACCGCGACGATCCGGTCACCTGCCTCCGGGCAGCCTTAGTTACCTGAACACGATCGGCAGGCGTTCTCTTGGCAGCCCGAGTAAACCGCGGATGTGCCACAGTGGCCCGGTGACGATCCTGATTACCGGTGCCACCGGAAACGCCGGCGGCGCCGTCGTGCAATCACTCGCGGAACAAGGCATCCCGGGACGCGCTCTGGTCCGCTCCCCGACCGAACTGCCGGCCGGCATCGAGCCCGTGTACGGCGACCTGAACCATCCGGAGACGTTCGCGGACGCCCTGACCGGCGTGACCGGAATCTTCCTGCTGAGCGGATACGACAACCTCGACGTACTGCTCGCGAACGCGGTCCAGGCCGGCGTCCGGAACGTGGTGGTCCTGTCGAGCAGTTCCCTCGACGGCGAACTCACCAACGCCGTCGCCGCCTACCACCACGCCACCGAAGAGGCGGTGAAGGCAACCACAATGGATTGGACCTTCCTCCGCCCGAACTCCTTCATGTCGAACACGCTCCGCTGGCTCGACCAACTACGCGCCGGCGACGAGGTCCGCGTCCAGTTCCCCGACGTACCCATCTCGACCATCCACCCCCGCGACATCGGCGACGTCGCCGTCCGAGCCTTCCAAGGCGCCCACCCTGGAGAGGTACTCCGCCTCACCGGCCCCGAGGCCCTCACCCCGCCCGCCCAGGTCGCGATCCTCGCGGAGGCCCTCAACCGCCCCCTCACGGCATACCCCATGACCCGAGCCGAAACCCACGAAGCCCTCCACTCCTCAATGCCCGAGCCCTACGCAGCCGCCATCGAATCCTTCTTCGGAGACGGCACCGTCGACGAAACCACCGTCACCAACACGGTCGCCACAGTCACCGGCCACCCACCCCGAACCCTCCACCAATGGACCACCGAAAACGCCCCCCTCTTCACCTAACAACCACCCCAACCCGGCACTAGGCACGGCAGCCCCCACGCGGGCTACGCGCCTGCTCCGTCGTCATCGCGCCACGCGTCGCCCACCCACCCTGCTTGTTCGGGGGCGAGCGCCCCGGTGCATCCAGCCGTCGCTCGCGGGTTCGCTCGCTGCGCTCGCGAGGTTACGAGCCGCGCTCGCAGGCTTCCGGCTGGCGCCGAGAGTTAGCGGCTGGCGCCGCGGAGCTGCTCGTTACCACTCGCGATGACTACCTCGGGCGGCCGTCCTCCCTATGCCACCACGCGACGCCGGGCGACGGATGCGCGCGACGGATCCAACAAACCGGAGTCGGGCCGGTCGAGTGGGCTGTGGGTTGGTCGGCCGTCTACGCGAAACTTGCAGCTCGACTGGGATGGCGCTCGATCTCCGGAAATTAAGTGTCACCAGGTGGCACATATGTTCCGGAGATCTCGACCCATCGGCAGGAGGCGTCGAGGCTTGGCATCGCCATAGCCGCGCCTAGCACCGCGCTGGGTTAACTACCTCAGCCCGTCACCACAGTTTCATCGCCGAAGGACGCTAGCCCGAGATAGTCGCCCGCGGGTGGCAGCCCGCAACACGCCAGCGCTAGCTGGCAGCACGCCGGCGATAGCCGGGCGACAGGCCGGCGGTAAGCCGGAGGGTGGACGGGAGCGCGTGTACCGGGTGCGACGGAGGAGCTGAGCGACGACATAGCAACCACGTAGCCCGCGTGGGGCTGAACCGGCGTGCGGCGGTCCGTGGGGCTGACCCGCGTGAGGCGGAGCCGCGTGGGGTGGACGCGCGTGGGGCGGACCCGGGGTTAGGTGAGGGAGGTGGTGTAGTTGGTTGTGGTGGTGAGGGTGCCTAGGCGGGGGAAGATTTGGGTTAGGGCGAAGGTGTGGGAGGGCTCGTCCAGGCCGGTCATGGCGTCGGTGATGAAGATGAGCTCATAGCCGAGGTCGGATGCGGCTCGGGCGGTGGATTCGACGCCGAAGTTGGTGGCTATGCCTGCTAGAGCGAGGTGGGTGATGCCTCGGGACTGGAGCTCCGCGTCCAACGTCGTACGGCCGAAGGCGCCGATGGTGTTTTTGACGATCTCGAGGTCGCCGGGCTGCGGGGCCACGGCGGGAGCGAACTCGCTGCCCTCCGGCTGCACGTCCAGACCAGGACGTTCGACGCGGACGTTGACGACCAGGCCCCCAGCCGATCGCGTGGCCTTGGCGAGGGCGACGGATCGGTCGAGGACCTCTTGTCCGGTGAAGGGCGCGGTGTCCAGGGCGATGATGCGCGGCATCAGATCGATCAGAACGAGAGCGGTACGGCGGGAATCCAGGGAGTTCACCTGCCGAGCCTAAGGTCCAACAGGCCCAACCCGACCACCCACCGGCCCAGCCGCGCTCTCGCCACAGGAAGCCACCTGCCGAGCCCAAGCTCCAACACCCAAGCCGACCACCCGACCCAAGCCGCGCTCTCGTCGCAGGGCGGTCACGTGATCAGGGTGAGGTTTAGGAGGTCTAGGCCGGCTAGGTAGGCGGTGGCGGAGGGGTTTTTGGTGGTTAGGGTGAGGGTTAGGTGGTGGTCTCCGGTGGTGAGGGGGGCGGTGCCGAGGTCTAGTGGGCTGGTGCTGACGCCTGTTGGTTGGTAGCCGTCGAAGGTTGTCGGGGGGTTGTTGTCTACCTGGACCTCGACGATTCCGTAGTCGGCCGCGCGTGTCAGGACGGTTGATAGGTTGTAGGTCCCAGTGGTTGGGACGGTGAAACGGAAGACCGTCTTGTCGCCGGGCTTTGTGCCGTGGATCCATGCCTGCGCCCCACCGGACCAGCTGACCCCGCAGCAGTTGCCCTGCGGATCGACCGGCACCGTCGATGACACCGGCGGCAGCATCGCCTCACCCTCGATTCGCAACGTGCTTCCGCTGGTGGCGCTGGCGCCCGCGGACTTCGGTCCGGCGTGACCGGCGAGATCGACCGCGCTGACCCGATAGGTCCACGTCTCATGGAGTCCGAGACCGCGGTGCAAGAAGCCCGGCAGCGGCGTCGTTCCCAGCAGCTTCTCGCTGCCGCCCGACCGACCATAGACGTTGTAGTACGCGATCCCGCTGGCGTCGCTCACGTCCGGCCAGCTCACGTTGATGGCGTTGTCGGTACGTCCGCTCGCCACAACCCCGCTGACAGCGGCCGGCGCCCGGTGGTCGTCGTACGGACGGACGAGCGACTGGACGACGTACGACGAAGCCGTCCACGCCGGCCCGGTTGGGCGGAGCTCGATGTCCAAGCGGGTCTTGCCGAAGGTCAGCGACGCCGGAAGCTGGTAGTTGTCGTCGAGCCACCGCTGGTGGGAGTTGCCGAGGGGCTGCAGCCAGGTGCCCGAATCGTTGCCGTTGACAAGGACCTGCGCTGATTGCCCAGGACTGTTCTGATCGCTGGTGCGGCGAAGCGTGACGCCGCGGTTGGCCGGGTCGATCTTGACGCTGAAGCGGATCGGGCTGAGCGTGGACCGTACGGCGTCGGTCAGTACGACGTCGTCGTGGTCGCCCTCGTAGACCGAGCTCAGGTCCGCTTGGGTCCCGTTGTCGACGTACCCGTGCTGCTGCCGCCCCGCCGCCGTACCGACATCGATCCGATCCGTCTCCCGCGCCCCAAACCCAGCCGCGGTGTAGAGGAACGCGGTCGACCCGTAGATCGCCGGATGATCGTCCTGCTGACCGTGCTCGATACCAAAGCTCAAGTGGTTCTGGAACTGCACCGAGTCGGTGATGTGCAGTCTCCACGCCCCGTCGCACTCGTTCGTGCAGAACCCGGCTCGCACCTCGTGCGCCGAGTTCCCGTGGAACGGCGTCGAGTACGTCCCGGCGTTGAAGTACCACCCGGACTCGTAGAAGTCCTCGGTCCCCGTCCCATGAATCGCCGGCGTCCGCTCGCCGTCAACCGACACCCGCTCGTCGCCCTCGAGGTACCCGCGGGTGTTGCCGTCAGCAAGCAATCCCTCCATCGTCTGCGACACTCCGACGAACTTCCCCCGCCCGGCCACGTCGGCAAAGGCCCAGTCACTCCCCTGCGTCGTCTCACCGCGCCGAGAGATCGCCGTGAAGTACCCGATCTTCCCCGTCGCCAGCTCGACCGCCTTCCAAGCGTCCCGCGACGCAGTCACCTCGGCCTGGCCCGAGAGTGGGTACGCCGTCGTGTTCACCAGCGTCACCGTCGCGCGGGCGACGTACGGCATCGGCCACCACGACGAGTACCAGCCCTCCGGATCCATCGCGAAGAACAGCGACCGCACCGGGTTCTCACCAAGACCGGACCCGAAGAACTCACCCAGCGGCGCGTCGACCCGCTGCACACCATCAACGTTCACCTGCACACGCACCCCTGCCAGCAAGGTGTCCGACGGCTTGACCCGCGCAGCATCTTCCGGCGTGGCGGCGTACGCCATCGCGTGCTCGCCACTCCAGTTCTGCCGATCGATCGAGTAGCCGTGCGCCTGTTCGTCGGCGACGTGGTTCGGCCCAACGTCGAGCGTGTCCGTGCGCTTCACCTGACCGCCGACCAGAGAGTCCACCCAGTACGCGAACTCGTTGAAGTCCAGGTCCGACGAGATGAACTGGTTGGTGATCGTGATCTCCGACTTGCCCGCCGTCGCGCTCGCCGGCAGGTCGACGGTCTGGTCCGCCCATTGCGCACCCTCGGCCTTGCGCGGCGCCCACTCCCCGACCGGTACGCCGTCGACGAGCACCTTCGCGCGCTGGTTGCCGATCCGCAGATCCATCCGCCGGGTCAGCCGTACGCCGGTGTTCGCCGGATCGACCTTCATCGTGAACGTGCTGCCGCCCAGGAACGCGCGCCCGTCGTCGCTGAGGCTCTTCAGGTCAAGCCCGACGAGCTCGGGCAGCTTGAGCCGCAGAGCCGTCAGCTCACCCGGACCGTAGGTCTGGCTCAGCGTCAACTGCTTGCCTGGGGCAAGATTCAGCAAAGTCCTGGCGGTCGCAGAACCGGGCTGCACAGGCTTCGGGTCCCTACTACCGGCCGCCTTCAGCAGGGCCAGCACATCCTCGGCTTTGTCGGTGGGGTCGAAGGTACGGACGCCGTTCGCATCCGGAAACTGACGGTAGTCGACGTGGTAGAAGAGCGGATTGACCTGCGTGGTGATCCGCATCGACGACCGGTACGGCATCGGCACCCGGATGTAGACGCCGCCACTGGTCTGACCGGCGTTCGCCACCAGCGGGTAGCTGAACGGCGCACCCAGCTTCCCGTCGACGATGTCCTGCAGCGAGCCCCGCAGTACCTGCTTGCCGTCGAGCTCGACCGTGATCGTCCCGGTCCTCGTCACGTTGCCCTCGTCCCGCGTGAACCAGATCGAGGCAACCTCACCCGGACCCGAGTCCTCGGCGATCACGCACCCGTCACCAGTCGTCCGCAGGCACGAGTAGGTCCCGTCGAAGCCGTCGTTGTTGGTCCCGTCCCGGCCGAAGCTGGAGAACTGCTTCGTCCGTACGCCGGTCTGCAGCTCGGGCAACCGGTCGAGGTTCCGGTAGACGTCCCAGCCCACCGGACCGTTGTCGTTACCCCCTCCAGACGGGCTCGCGGTAGCTCGCACAGATCCGGTCAGCACAAGCAGCGAAGACATCAACAGCACAACAGCACGACGGAGCATGGGCGGAGTCCTTCGTGTGGGAAATCGATTTCTCAGATGTTTACCACCGATGTTTGTGGATGAGAAGGCCTCAGGCAGACTGGACCCCGCACACAACTTCAGATACGCGGGAGATTCGATGAGCTCTGCAAAAGCCCAGATCGGCGTCACCGGCCTCGCGGTGATGGGCCGCAACCTGGCCCGGAACCTGGCGCGCAACGGGTTCCGTGTCGCCCTGCACAACCGCTCCCAGGCGCGCACCGACGCGCTGGTCAAGGAGTTCGGGTCCGAGGGAGAGTTCGTCCCGTCGACCGACCTGGCCGGCTTCGTCGAGTCGCTCGAGCCGCCCCGCCGGGTGATCATCATGGTCAAGGCCGGCGAGCCGACCGACGCCGTCATCGACGAGCTGGTCCCGCTCCTGGACGAGGGCGACATCGTCGTCGACGCGGGCAACGCGCACTTCCTGGACACCCGGCGCCGCGAGGCCGCACTGAAGGAGAAGGGCCTGCACTTCGTCGGCTCCGGCGTCTCCGGCGGCGAGGAAGGCGCGCTGAACGGCCCGAGCATCATGCCGGGCGGCTCCCCCGAGTCGTACGCCGCGCTCGAGCCGATGCTGACCAAGATCTCCGCGCACGTGAACGGCGAGCCGTGCT
Organism: Kribbella sp. NPDC026611; assembly: GCF_040638345.1. Taxonomy (NCBI): domain Bacteria; kingdom Bacillati; phylum Actinomycetota; class Actinomycetes; order Propionibacteriales; family Kribbellaceae; genus Kribbella; species Kribbella sp. NPDC026611. The sequence goes on along the minus strand of NZ_JBEZYC010000006.1, from coordinate 223,606 downwards.
GCGTGCACGTCGGTCCGGACGGCGCCGGCCACTTCGTGAAGATGCTGCACAACGGCATCGAGTACGCCGACATGCAGCTGATCGCGGAGGCGTACGACCTGCTCCGCCACGTGCTGGAGCTCTCCCCGGCCGAGCTGGCCGACGTGTTCCGGGACTGGAACACCGGCGACCTCGAGTCGTTCCTGATCGAGATCACCGCGGAGGTGCTCAGCCAGACCGACCCGACCACGGGCGGCGCGTTCGTGGACATCGTCCTGGACCAGGCGGAGCAGAAGGGCACCGGTCGCTGGACCGTGCAGTCCGCGCTCGACCTCGGCATCCCGGTCAGCGGTATGGCGGAGGCCGTGTTCGCGCGGTCGCTGTCGGGTGACGTCGTACGGCGGGAAGCCGCCGCCGGCGTGCTGCCCGGACCGGAGTCCGCGAAGGCCGATGTCGACCGGCAGGCGTTCATCGACGACGTGCGGCACGCGCTGTACTCGTCGAAGCTGGTCGCCTACGCGCAGGGCTTCGACGCGATCCGGGCCGCCTCGGAGCAGTACGGCTGGAACATCGACCTCGGCGCGATGGCGACGATCTGGCGTGGCGGCTGCATCATCCGGGCACGGTTCCTGGACCGGATCAAGGAGGCCTACGACCGGAACCCGGACCTCCCCTCGCTGCTCGTCGACGACTACTTCAAGGAAGCCGTCGCGAACGGGCAGGAGGCGTGGCGGCGGGTCGTGGCGACTGCCGCGGCAGTCGGCGTACCGGCGCCGGGCTTCTCGGCAGCGTTGTCGTACTACGACGGCCTGCGGGCGGAGCGGCTGCCGGCCGCGCTGATCCAGGGGTTGCGCGACCTGTTCGGCGCGCACACCTACAAGCGGACGGACCGCGAGGGGACCTTCCACCTGGAGTGGTCGGGCGACCGGGCCGAGACCCAGAGCTGACACTCTGCTGACGCGTCAGGCGGGTTGGCGTTGGGGTCGAACGTATGTTCTAATGTTCGCACAGCGCCAGCCCGCTCACTGCGGGCGATGCATCGAAGGAGATCGCCGCAACGATGACTGTAGACACTCTGGCAGTAGAGACGCCGTCCGACGTCGCCGACACTCCCGACAGCACCATCCCGTCGGTCGCTGCCACCACTCCTGAGCCCACCCCTGAGCCCACTTCCGAGGCTGCTCCGGCACCAAAGAAGGCACCCGCCAAGAAGGCCGCCGGCAAGAAGACGAAGACGATCGAGCTCACGCTGACCGTCACCGGCACGGCGGACGGCGAGTGGCACGCCGAGCTCAAGCAGGGCACGACATACCTGGCCCGGGGGCTCGCGGTGGCCGCGGCCGCCGTCTCCCGCGCCGCCAAGGAGCTGCACGAGGACCTGTCCACCCCGATCGACGAGGTGATCGAGGAGGCCCGCTCCCAGCAGGCCGCCAAGGTCGCCGCGCTCGAGGCCGAGCTGGAGGCCGCGAAGAAGGCCCTCGCCGACCTCGACTGACCAGCCTTCTCCCCGCGCGAACTCACCTTCCCTGAGCGACCGCGGGAGAGAACGTGCAGCTACCCCGGGACCCGTGCGAGCGAGTTCCGGGGTAGCTGTCTTGGGAGGGGTTACTCGGGCTGGGTCTTCAGCACGATCCGGAGGTTGGCCTTCGGCTGGTGCTGCCAGGCGGCCTCGGCCTCCTCCAGCGGGAAGGTCTCGATGATCGGCCGGACACCCTTGAGGACCGAGAAGTTCAGCGTGTCCTCGGAGTCCCGGGCGACACCGGAGTACCAGCCGGAGAGGTTCAGCCGCCAGTCGGCGAGGTCGTGGCCGGTGACCTGGATCGGGTCCATGCCCTCGAGCACGACCAGCTGGCCGTTCGGCTTCAGGCCCTTGATCAGGTCCGACTGCAGATCGCCCCGGGAGACGGTGGCGAGGATCGCCTGCGCGCCGTCCAGCTTCTTCAGCGCCTCACCCGCGTCGCCCTCGGTGCTGTCGATGTACTCGTCCGCCCCCAGCCGGCGGGCGAGCTCCTCCTTGTCGCGCCCGCGGTTGATCGCGACGGTCCGGAAGCCCATCTTGTTCGCGTACTGGATCGCCAGGTGCCCGACCCCGCCGACGCCGTGGACCGCGACGGTGTCGCCGGGCCCCGCGTGCAGGTGCCGCAGCGCATTGAACGCGGTGATCCCGCCGCACATCAACGGACCCGCCTCCTCGAAGGTCAGCTCGTCGGGGATCTTCGCCACCGCGTCCCAGGGCGCCACCATGTACTCCGCGTAGCCGCCGTCGTACGACGTGCCGACGATCGTCCGGTTCACGCAGTTGGTGAAGTCGCCGCGCCGGCAGTACTCGCAGGTGAAGTCGACGCCACCGGACCAGCCGACGCCGACCCGCTGCCCGACCTGCCAGAGCGTCACGCCGTCGCCGACCGCGTCGACCACGCCGGCGATCTCGTGCCCGGGGGTCCGGGGCAGGACCGTCCCGAAGAGGGCGTTCCGCGGGATCGCGTCCCCGCCGCAGATGCCGCAGGCGTACACCTTCACCCGGATCTGCCCGGGCTTCGGGTCCGGGATCGGGACGTCGGTCACGACGAAGGGCCCGCCGGCCTGCTGGACCTGGGCTGCCCGCATGGTTCCTGTCATTCTGCTGCTCTCCCTCAGTGCATTCCGCCGTCGGCGACCAGCTGCTGTCCGGTGATCAGGCCGGCGTCGTCACTGACCAGGAACGACACCACCCCGGCCACGTCCTCGGTGGTGCCGAGCCGGCCGATCGGCACCATCTCGATGAGGCTCTTCTTGTACTCGTCGTTCGCCGGGTCGGTGAAGATGCCGGCGCCGTCGATCGGCCCGGGGACCACGGTGTTCACGGTGATCCCGCGCGGGCCGAGCTCCAGCGCCAGCACCCGGGCGAGGTACCCGGTCGCGACCTTGCTGGTGCCGTACAGCCCCACCCCCAGCTGCGGGACGGTCGTGGTGTTCGACGAGATCGTGACGATCCGGCCGTTGTCGGCGATCCGCTTCGCCGCCTCGCGGAGGACGAAGTACGGCCCCTTGGTGTTGACCCGGAACAGCAGGTCGAAGTCCTCCTCGGTGACCTCGGCCACCGGCACGTTCACCTTCTCCATCCCCGCGTTCGCGACCACGATGTCGACCTGGCCGAACTCCGCCAGCGTCGCGTCGTACACCTTCTCGATCCCGTCGACCTGGGACACGTCGGCGGCGACCGTGATCGCCCGGGCGCCGACCTCCTGCGCCGCGGCGAGCACCTCGTTCGCGGCCGATTCGTCGTGCGAGTAGTTCACGACGACGTTCGCGCCCTGCGCCGCCAGCCGGAGCAGGATCGCGCGGCCGAGCCCTTTCGAGGAGCCGGTGACGAGCGCCGTTTTCCCCTTCAGCGTCATGCTTTCTTTCTCCTATCAAGAGACCTTCCTCGATCGTCGGCCGTGGCCGGACCGAACGGAAACAGAGACTTGTTGGGGCTGCCACAAGCGCTCGTTGTGGGAGGATGACGGAGTGGATCTGAGCTTGCGGCTCCTGCAGGCGCTCGAGGCGGTGGCGGCCGAGGGCAGCATGACCCGGGCCGCCCAGACCCTCAACCTGACCCAGCAAGCGGTGAGCGGTCAGATCCGTCAGCTCGAGCGGGTGATCGGGACCCCGCTGGTCGAGCGCCGGGCGTCCGGCGTGGAGCTCACCCCGGCCGGCGAGATCGTGCTCAAGCAGGGCGCGGCGCTGCTCACCTCCGCGCAGGCGATGGTGAGCGAGGCGCGACTGACCGGCTCCGGCCGGCCGGAGCCGCTGCGGGTCGCGTTCAAGGCGCAGAGTACGGCGCACTTCATGCCCGCGGTCGAGGCTGCGATGCGCCGGGAGGCTCCGGACGTCGAAGTACAGCCACTCTCGATGCACACGCTGCCGGATGAGCTGCAGGCGCTGACCGAGGGGCGCGCGGATGCCGCGTTCCTCTGGCTGCCGATCGGCGACGACCCGCGCTTCACCGTCCATCCGTTGCTGGAGGAGGACCGGTGGGTCGCGCTGCCACCGGGTCACCCGCTGGAGTCGCGGAAGTGCCTGACGATCGCGGACCTGACCGACGTACCGGTGGTCGGTCCGCGCGACCGGATGCCGGAGGCGGTGGTGAGCTTCTGGTTCATCGACCCACGGCCGGACGGCAGCCGGGCGGTCTTCGGCCCGCAGGCCCGGACCCCCGAGGAGTGCCTGCACCTGGTCGCGGCCGGTCACGGCTGCTGGATCGCGCCCGCCTCGACGGTGACGTACTTCGCCCATCCGCGGCTCACCTGGCTGCCGCTGGTCGACGCCGAGCCGAACGTGCTGGCCCTGATCTGGCCCCGGCACAACGTCAACCCGTACCTCCATCTCCTCCTCGACCAGACCCGGCGCACGCTGCACCCCCACCCGTTGCCAACAGCAACCACCTGAGCACGGGTCGATAGGCATCGGCTATCGGTGCCGGCGCCGGAACACCAGGTGAACGCGGTGTGACGGAAACGGCACGCCGCAGGTGTGGGCGCGCCTGGGGCGTTGGCCTTACCGTGGGTGACCTGGGCCGGTCCGTGGGCCCTGGCCGCTCCGCGTCGAGAAGGGGTCAGATGAGCACATTCGAGGACTTGAGTTCGCTGCTGATGGTCCGCGGCGCCGACGAGCTCGACCACGCCGGAGGAAGCCTCTACGTCCACCTGCACCGGGTCGCGAAACGCCTCGGCTCGCTCGGCGCGTCCGACACCCTGGTGCTGGCCGGTCTCGCGCACGCGGCGTACGGGACGGACGGCTATCCGACCCACCTGTTCGACTGGCAGACCGAGCGGCCGGTGCTCGAGTCGGTGATCGGCCCGGAGGCGGAGCTGCTCGTCTACCGGTACGGCGCCTGCGACCGCGAGACCAGCTGGCGCGACCTCGCCGAGCACCGCACGGTCGCCGACCGCTTCACCGGCACCTCGGAGGAGCTGGGGACCGAGGACCTCCGCGACTTCGTCGACCTGACGATCGTGAACGAACTCGACGTGCTCGACAACGACGCGGAGCTGGCGCCAAAGCTCGGCGCGTTCCTGAAGGAACAGATCCCGCGCTGGCAGTCGCTGACCTCACCGGCGGTGCTGGCCGAGGCGCAACGCATCCTTGGGCTGTAGGCCACACTTGGGGGCGTGAAACGGTTCCTGTGGCGGGGGTTCCTGGGAATCCTCAGCTTCTGCCTGCTCGTCACCCTGGCGTCCTTCGGTTACAACCTCGCCACCAGCGGCACCGCGAATCCCCCGGCCGGGTTGAAGTTCGTCCGCGCCGGTGACATCAACACCCGCTGGGAGACCTGGGGTACGACGGGAACGCCGGTCGTACTGATCCACGGAGCGGCCGAATCCGTCGACAGCTGGTCGCGACTGGTCCCGCTGCTCGCGACGAACCACCGGGTGTACGCGTACGACATCACCGGCTACGGGTACTCCGAGCGCAAGGCGCCGTACACGATCGAGCATCTCGCCGCACAACTGCTCGGCTTCCTGGATGCGCAGCAGCTCGGCGGTCCGGGCGAGCCGAAGCCGATCCTGGTCGGGCATTCGCTGGGCGCGGGGATCGCGGCCGAGGCGACGCTGGAGGCACCGGGACGGGTCGGTGGACTGATGTTCCTCGACGGCGACGGGCTGCCGTTGCCGGGCGGGCAGGCCGGCCCGCCGCGCTGGCTGGTCGTTCCGCCGTACCGGACCTCGTTGTTCCGGCTGGTGCTGAGCTCGGACTGGCTGCTGCGGAAGATCTACAACAGCGTCTGCTCGCCGGACTGTCCGGCGATGGACGTCGACCAGTGGACGCGACCGTTCCGCCAGCCCGGCGCAGAGAAGGCGGTCTGGCAGATGACGGCACACGGCATACCTGCGGTCGCGCCCGAGCGGTTGGCGAAGCTGCGCGATCTCCCGGTGCCGAAGGCGGTCGTCTTCGGCTCTCTGGACACCAATGGTGGCAACGCCACCGAGACTGCCGCACGCGTCGGCGCACCCGCGCCGACGCTGATCCGCGGCGCGAACCACCTGACGATGATCTCCAACCCGGCCGAGGTCGCTGCCGCTGTCAACGCGCTTCGCTGACGGCAGACGGCTGGAAAACGGGTCACCGGCGACGGATGATCGGAGCATGGCCAGATACGAAGTGGTTGCGCGCGCGAAGACCGACCAACGACTGTCCAACTCCGCCTACATCGAGCTCGCCCTCAAGTCCGGGATGCTGGACAAGGCGCTGCATCTGCAGCGCGTCGAGGACCTCCCCGACGGCAGCATCGCGATCGTCCTGCACCAGAAGATGTCACCGCGTAAGCACGACGCAGCCTGCGGCATGGCCAACCGCAGCCTCGCTCAGCTGGGCATCCCGGCGAGCGACGTCCAGCGAATCGACCTGCACCGGCTGACCCGCAAGGGCGGCCGGGCCCTGGTCCGCTCCTGGCAGGGTCCGACAACCCCACCAGACCTTTCCGGCGACCGCGAGCCCCGCCACCCCAAGCCCACGCCACCCCACCTGAACGCGAGCCTCGACCTACCGCACGACTGAGGCACGTGTCGAGTCTGCTCAACTAGCTCCGACGTCTCCCGTGACAGGCGAGACCGAAGGAGAGCGATGGGCGACGTACAGGAACGAGTGCAGCGTCAGATCGATGCGCTGATCGACAGTGGCGTGGAGACCGGGCTGCAGGTCGCGGTGTATCAGGACGGCCGGCTGATCGTGGACGCGGTAGCCGGCTCGGCTGACCCGATCGGGCGACCGCTCACCTCGGGCACACCGATCTTCAGTTTCTCCACCGGCAAGAACGTGTCCGCCACGCTCGCCCACCTGCTTGTAGCGCGCGGTTTCCTCGAGTACGACGGTCCGGTCACCGACCTCTGGCCCGAGTTCGGAGTGCACGGCAAGGAGACGGCGACGCTGCGGCACGTGCTCACGCACACGGTCGGTCTGCCGGCGATGCCGCGCGAGATCACCCCGGCCGAGCTTCCCGACTGGTCCAGAGTGTGTGAATCCTTGGCCGCCGCCGAGCCGCGCTGGCAGCCGGGCACTGCCACGGGCTACCACTCGTACACCTTTGGCTATCTGGTCGGCGAGCTCGCCCGCCGGGCAACCGGACGGCCGATGCACGAGCTGCTGCAAGAGTGGATCACGGCGCCGCTGGGCATCGAGGGACATCTCTACTTCGCCGCTCCGCAAGAGTCGTTGCCGGGATTGGCGCACCTGGACCAGCTGGACTCGCAATGGCCCGCCGACCCAGAGGACGACGAGGCGATCCTCGCGCCGTGGGAACGCGGGCCGAGTGCCGCCTTCGGTAACAACCGCAAGATCCTCAGCGCCGACATCCCGTCGGTGGCGATCGCCACGGCGCACGGTCTGGCTGCGATGTACGACGCTCTGCTGCACGGCAAGCTCGTCGGCTCCGCGCAGCTCGCGGAGCTGTCCGCGCCCGCGTTCGAGGGCGTGGATCAGGTCTTCGGCAACCCGGCGCGGTTGGCCCTTGGGTACCCGATCGGCAGGATCGGCGCACTTCCCGAGGAGAACTCCACGGCCTTCGGCTGGCCGGGCGGCGGCGGAAGCTACGCCTATGCGGATCCCGACCGCGGTCTCGCCTTCGCGCTGACCAAGACCCGTCTGCTGCCGGACTTCGACACCGCGCAGTCGATCAGCAACATCGTGACTACTGGAAGGAACTCCTGATGACCGCTCCACAGACCAGCCTCGGTACGACGTTCTCAACAGCTGGCGTCGACCCGACCTCGTGGGACACCACGGAAGGGGCCCTGCGCCGGATTCAGAAGTTTCAGCTCTGCACAGTGCGCGCGGACGGTCGCCCGCACGTGACGCCGGTGGTGGCGATCTGGGCGTTCGACGCGATGTGGTTCACCACTGGCGACAACGAGCAGAAGGCGAAGAACCTGATCGGCAACCAGCACTGTGCACTGACCGCCGGGACCGCAGCCCTGACCGGCACGGACTACGTGGTCGAGGGTACGGCGCGACCTGTGGCCGACTCCGGCACTCGGGACGCAGTGGCCACCGCGTTCGAGGAGGCGTACGGCTGGCACTTCACCCGCGCGGACGGAACCTGGAACGGCCTGGGCGACGCCATCCGAGCTGGGGACGTGCTGCTGTACCAGGTCCCGCCGGACCAGGCGTTCGCCTTCACCATCGGTAGCGAGTCGGCGCAGACCCGCTACCGATGGAGTGCTTCAGAACGAGAAGACCTCGAACCGGGCGACGTATCGCGGCCGTGATCCCAGGGCGCCGAAGCTGGACCTAGCGGAGCGGATAGGCGGCGATCACGGTCTGGTCGGTGGAGTTGCCCTCGGCATCGACAAGGTGGGCTTTCAGGGAGATCGTGCTGGCGTCCTTCGGAGTGCTGAAGACTGCCTGGTACGCGCCACTGCCGGTCGGCTCGACGCTTGCCTCGCGCCAGGTCTTGCCGTCGTCGCCCGACACCTGCAGCCGTACCTTGACGACCGTGGGCAGTGCTCGCCCCGGCACCGTGTCCACGATCACCGGAAGCGCGGTCACCGGCCGGCGCTCGGCGAGATTGGAGCGATCCACCGTCGGCCGGTAGCGCACGGCGAGCATCGGCAGCGTGACGGGTTCGGCGGTGCCGGCCGACGAGAACGTCCAGCTGTACTCGGTCCGGGTGCTGAAGGTCGAGTGTGGCTGTCGGGTCTGCGCGGCCTGCAAGGTGAAGGTAGTCTTCGCAGCCGGTAGGCCGGCAACCTCGATGTCGCCGAAGACCGGTCCGTCGGCGATCACCGTGCCGTCCTGAATCAGCTTGCTGGACTGGAGGTCCCAGGGCCCGAAGCCTTTGTTGCCGTCAGCATCCGACAGCGGAGCCACTGCCAGCTTCAACCGATCCCCCGCTCGGCTCGCGGTCACCGGCGAGGGAGCCAGGACGACCGCGTTGTAGCGCTCCTGGTAGGTCCTCCCAGCCTGATAGGTTCTCGGCCGCGACACCAGCTCGTGGTCCAACGGCAGCTCTGGATGAGGATTCTGCTCGGGCTCGCGCTCGTCGAACCGCGTCAGCCAGCTCGCGTTGCCGGCGGCCACCAGCACCCGCGCCGCGGCCGCGGCGCGGAACGGGATGCTGATCGCCCAAGTGTCCCCACCGCCCGCCGGTACGCCGGACACGGCTCGCTCGACGGTTCGATCCGAGGTCGCGTTGAACTGCTGGTCGACCACCGCCAGCTGGTCTGCCGCGACGTCACGACGGAATCCGGTCGGGTACGAGCCGGGCATCGAGTCGAGCTGGACATACAGGTACGGCGACCCGTCGTACGACTGATCTGCGTTCATCCTCCCCCACTGGGAGGACACGTGGCCGGTCAGCTGCTCGGGTGGCAGCGACGCCCCGAACTGTGCGGAGTACACCTGACGGGAGTGGTCGAACGCCACCGTGGCGGTGACTGTGTGCTCTCCGTTCGCCGAGCGCCGCTCGTAGCCGACATCGGCGATCGCCAGCGAGGCTTCGGCGTTCGGGACGGTGATACGGACCGGTTTCGCCTTCCGGGCGTCCAGGACGACGGTGGTGTTCCGAGTCAGCGAAACGCTCGGCTGGACCAGCGAGTAGACGTCCGACCCGACGAACTGGTGGCCGTCGACCAGGTAGTCGCCCTTCAGCAGCCGGACCTTGGTGGTCGCCTGGTAGGTGTCGAGGAGGTAGTCGACGTCGACACCGACGATGGACGCCGCTGCCTCGATCGGCTGACCGTCCAGGCCGAGATTGCTGACGGTGAGGTCGTAGCTTTCCTTCTCCTTGATCATCCCGATCGCCGACACGACCGTGTTCTCCCCGTCGGTCGCGGTGATCCGGCCGGCGTACACACCGTCCGGCCCGTCGTGGTCGGTGTTCGAGGTGACCTGCACCGACGTCGTACCGCCGGCCGGTACGGTCACCGTGGTCGCGTTGAGCTTCAGTGCGTCCTCCGGGGCAGGTGCTCCGCCCGGGCCGGCGCGCCGAGCTGCGGGACGGACCGGTCCAGGCTGACCTCGCGCTGACCGTCCAGCCAGATCTTCTTGACCCCGGCCGAGGCTGCACCGGTCAGGAACGTGGCGGCCCGCGCCTTGTCGACCTTCATGCTGACGCCGTTGACAATCGGCAGACGGCGGCTCACCGCTGCTCCCGGCACCGTCGACCGTAGTGCGGCACCCTCGGACGTCACGAGGACCGGCAGCGTCCCGGTCGACCTGTCGTCGTAACCGGCCTTGATCAAGCCGGTGACGTCGAACAGCCGGCGGTCGAGGCGACCGGCGGCCACCTGATCGCTGACGTCGGACGGGATGACGTAGAAGTGATCCTTCGTGCGCAGCGTGCGGAACGTGATCCCGTCCCGGCCCGGCCCCCGGCTGAGCGCGGCCTGGGCCGGGTCTCCGCCGGACAAGGTGATCCGGTCGCCGGTCACCAGTGTGACCTGCTGATCACCGGCGTGCCGAGCTGGGATGTGCTCTGCCGCTGCGTGGACCTGGCTCGTCAGCCCGACCCCCAGGACCGTCAGCATGGCGACGGACAGGCTGACGCATCGCGATCGTGCGGTGGATCGCACCGTGGGTTCCTCTCGTTCGGTTGACCTCATCGAGCTACCTGTCCGGGACCTGCGCGAACGTCCACCGACCGGGCGCCCGATCCCGGAGAACTTCGTTTGGACGGATCCGCCGGTTCCGGACAGGTAGGGGTGACAGCACGACCGCTCGGGAGGAACGCATGGAGCTCGACGACCTGCTCGGCAAGTCGGCACCGCCGCTGACTCCACGTACGGCGGCGCTGGAGCACGACCTGCACCGCATGGTGGTCGACGCGGAAGCCGCTGCCCGGCCCCGCAGGCGACGGCTGCGGGCCGGTGCGATCGGCGGGCTGGCGACCACGGCGATCGCGATCGGCACCGGGGCCGCGATGGCGACCGGCCTGGTGCCGACGCCGACGTGGGTGCCTTGGACGACGCCTTCCGGTAGCCAGTGCCGCATCCAGGTCACGGTGAGCCCTGTCGTCGACGAACGCCCCGGCGACGGCGAGCCTCTCGCACACGGGCACAGCGAGGCGGACAAGCAGGCCGCGCTCAACGAAGCGAACCGCTTCCTGAACTCCTTCGACTACTCGTCGATCGACCAGGCGGCCGCGATCCGGAAGTTCCAGAAGGCCGAGGACGCCGCGAACGCCGGCGAGCCCGACCCGGCCGAACGCCAACCACGGATCACGGGAGACGATCTCGCGCTGAGCGCGGTCGGTTCCGAGATCTGGCACCGGCTGGCGGCCGACCTCACGGACAAACACCTCGAGCCGTACGCGCTCAGCTACGTGGTCGGGTACGGGTGCGGCCGATGACGCCCGAACAGACCGCCGAGATCCGCGGCGCACTCCGGCAGGCGGCCGGCGAGCTGCTCGCGTACCTGGAGCGGCGGGTCGCCATTCGTGAGGACGCGGCCGACCTGCTCGGCGAAACCATGCTGCAGGCGTGGCGCCGGGCGGACGCCTTGCCCGCCACGCCGGAGCGGCGACGGATGTGGCTGTTCACGATCGCCGCGAACGTCCTCGGGAACCATCGCCGGTCCGCGCGTCGCCGGACCGCACTGGCCGATCGGGTCCGTCAGCACCTGACGACGGACCAGGGGCCCGATCACGCTGAGGCAGACGCGGTCAGGGACGCCGTACTCCGGCTGCCACCGGCGCAGCGCGACCTGGTGACGCTGGTCCACTGGGACGGCTTCACCATCACTGAGGCCGCCGAGCTCCTGAGTCTGAACCCGTCCACCGCGAGAAGCCGGTACGCCGCCGCGCGCGACACTCTCCGGGTCGCCCTCTCGCTGAGCGAAGCTCACAGCTGAGACGGGCTACATCGGGAAGACTTCGAAGCGGGCAGCGTACTTGGTGCCTAGCCGGGTGCCGGTGGGACGGGAGACGCCCTCGAGGAATTCCTCCGGGTCGAAGCCTTGGGAAAGCCCGTCGATATAGGCCTTGTGCGCCTCCAGCGACTGCAGCCCCAGGTCGAAGGTGTCCGTGGTGTCGACCGCGTGCTTGGAGTACGGCGAGCTGGCAGCCCAGACCTGGCGTACGCCGTCCCACTTGTCGCCGGCGTCCGGGAAGATCCAGCGGTTTGCGGCGTCGCGGACCGCGTCCAGGACGGCCCGGCCGGAGTTGATGTGGTCGGCCATGTTGAGCGCCGTCGCGCCGTCCCAGGTGTCGCGGAAGTTGTTCGTGATGACGATCTCCGGCTGGTGCCGGCGGATCGCGGCCGTGATCACGCGGCGCAGCGGGACGCCGTACTCGATCGTGCCGTCGGGCTGCCCGAGGAACTCGACCACCGGTACGCCGACGATCCGCGCCGACTCGATCTGCTCGGCCTCGCGGAGCGGTCCGCACTCGGCGGGGTCGACGCCGTCGATGCCCGCCTCGCCGGAGGTCAGCAGGCAGTAGACGATCTCCTTGCCCTGGCCGGTCCAGCGCGCGATCGCCGCGGCCGAGCCCCATTCCAGGTCGTCCGGGTGTGCGACTACCGCAAGCGCCTTCTGCCAGTCCTCGGCCAGCGGCTCGAGCCCCTCCACAGCATCCATGCCCGCAGGCTAACGCGACCGAGCGTCAGCCGAACACCTGCCGTGTGTAGGTGTTCCCGAAGGTGTGGCCCGGGTCCAGCCGATCCCGCACCGCGAGGAAGTCGTCGAACCGCGGGTACCGCTCGCGCAGCTCGGCGGCGGTCAGCGTGTGCAGCTTCCCCCAGTGCGGCCGGGCCTGGTAGTCATCCACGATCCGCTCGAAGGCCTGGAAGTACGGGTCGTGCGGCAGCCGGTGGTACTGGTGGATCGCGACGTACGCCGTGTCCCGCCCGTACGCCGTCGACAGCCAGATGTCGTCCGGCGCCGCCACCCGGACCTCGATCGGGAACGGGATCCGCGACCCGGACGCGTCGATCCACTCCCGCAGCCGCCAGATCACCTCGACCACGTCGGCGCGGGGAACGGCGTACTCTGACTCGCGGAACACCACGTTGCGCTCGGAGCAGAACACCTGGTACGACGAGTCGACGTACTCGCGCGCCGACAGCGCCCGGGAGGCGAACTGGTTGATCCGCGGTACCAGTCCCGGCCGGCGCACCGCGATCCGGTTGGTCAGCTCGAACACCTTGTTCGACAGCAGCTCGTCGTCCACCCAGCCGCGGACCCGGCTCACCGGCGCGGCGCCGACGTCGGGGCCGACGCGGTTGTTCCGCTTGGTCAGCGCGACGTCGGTGTGCGGGAACCAGTAGAACTCGAAGTGGTCGTTGCCATCGGCAAGCTCATCGAAGCCGTCCAGCACGTCGGCCAGCGGCATCGGCATCTCCTGCGCGCGGAGCAGGAACGCCGGCACGCACCGCAGCGTGAGCGAGCTGATCACGCCGAGCGCACCGACCGAGACCCGGGCCGCCGCGAAGACGTCCGGGTTCTCGTCCGCCGAGCAGTGCAGCGCCGAGCCGTCGGCGGTGACCAGGTCGAGCCCGACCACCTGCGTCGCCAGCCCGCCGAGCCGGGCGCCGGTGCCGTGCGTACCGGTCGAGATCGCGCCGGAGATGGTCTGCTTGTCGATGTCGCCGAGGTTTGCCATCGCGAGATCGAAGGCGGCCAAACCAGCGTTGAGCTTGCGCAGGCCGGTGCCGGCGCCGACCGTCACCCGGCCGGACTCCTTGTCCGCATGGATGATCGACGACAGCCCGTCCAGCCGGACCATCACCTCCTGCGGCACCGAGCAGCCGGTGAACGAGTGGCCCGAGCCGACCGCCTTGAGCTTCTTCCCCTGCTCCGCGGCGGACTTGACCGCGGCCGCGAGCTCGTCGGCCGACCCCGGCCGTAGGGTCTCGATGCCGGTGGCAGACTCGGTGCCGGCCCAGTTCCGCCAGGTGCTCATCCGAAGTTCTTCCCCTCGCCCCGATAGGTGACCAGCTCCGTCAGCGAATCGCCGTCGACCGCGTGCACGACGTCGAACCGCTCCAGCATCTCGCCCGCCTTCGCGTAGCGCATCCAGACCCTGTCTCCCAGCTGCAGGCCGTCGGCGGACCGCCCATGGACCGGAGTCTGCACTTCGCCGGCACCTTCGGTGCCCAACAGCTTCAGACCGGCAGGGTACGACGGCAGCGGCAGCCGCGACTTCTTCGCCGGGCCCGAGGCCACGTACCCACCGCCGAAGAGGGTCGCGATCCGCGGCGCGGGCCGCCGGACCACGTCCAGCGCGTACGCCATCGCGGGCTCCGGCTGGAAGACGTCGTACTTGTCGAACAGGGTCGGCCCGTAGAGACCCGAGCCCGCTGTGACCTCGGTGACGGCCCTGTCGGCGCTGCTCACCTCGAGGCTGCCGGTGCCGCCGCTGTTGACGATCCGGATCGGCGCGAACTGCTTCACCGCGTCCACGACCGCACCCCGTCGGTCGGCGAGCTCCGCGGCCGAGCGCCGCTTCACCCAGCGCACGGCGGGTGACGTGTCGGGCAGACCGGCGATCTGTGCCTCGTAGAACATCACCCCGGTCAGCTCGAAGGTGTCGTCCGCGACGACCTGCCGCGCCAGCGTGGCCGCGTCGTACGGCGTGCGCAGCGGGGAACGCCGTACGCCGAGGTGCTGGCCGAAGACGCGCAGCGAGGCGTCGACGTCGAGGCAGACCTGGATGCGGGCCTTGCCGGTCGCGGCGGACCGGATGAACGCCAGGTGCTCGGGCGAGTCGATCATCAGCGTGATCCGCCCGGCGGCCTCGGGGTCCTCGGACAGCTCGCGGAGCGCGGCCCGGTGCGTGGTCGGGTAGCCGAGCAGGATGTCGTCGACGCCGTTGCGCGCCAGCCAGAGCGCCTCGGGCAGCGCGTAGCTCATCACGCCGTGGAACCCGGGCCGCTCGAGCGCGGCGGTGATCAACGGCCGGCAGCGAACCGACTTCGAGGCGATCCGGATCGGCGTACCCGCGGCGCGCCGGACCAGATCGTCCGCGTTCCGCCGGAACGCGGCGAGGTCGATGACCGCGTACGGCGCGTCGAGGTGCGCGGTCAGGCGGCCGTATCGGTCGAAGTCACCCATAACCGGAGTGTAAGTCAAAGAATACTGAAAGGTAATACAACTTCTGGATCTAATCGATCACCGCCTCCAGGGCTGGGACGACCGACTTCGCCCAATCTCCCTGGTGGTCCGCTTGGGCAGAGGCGGTCGCTACCAGGGCGACAGTGCTGCCTTTGACGACCGAGATGTCTACGTAGGACTCGGCTCCGGCGTACGAACGCACTGCGGCGGCAGCTGTGTCATTGGTCCAAAGCTGTTTGACCGAGAGATCACCGCCGGCGCCGCACGCCTTCATGCGGGTTTGGTAGCCGCTGTAGTAGGTCTGAGCTTGAGCGGCTCGAGCGAAGCGCAGGAGGAGAGCGGTGGCGGGCAGGTTGTCGGCGGTGCGGTAGGTGCCGGTGAGGGCGTGCGCGGGGACCGGGAGCGAGCCGCTGACCGGTGCACCTGCGCAGCCGTTCGGTAGGGCCTCGTAGGCGGCTTGGTGGGCGTCGCGGCGGCGGGTCCACGTCTTGTTGCCGATGAAGCCGGCCTCGGCGCCGCCGGGGTCGGCGTACGTCTTCCAGCCCGCACCCAGCTTCTCTGGTGCCGGCAGGTTGGCGGCTGACAGCGGTCCGGCGTTCGCGGGCGGCGGTGCCGTCGCTTGCTCGGGCACCTCCGGCGGCACAGCCGCGTCCGTCGGCTCCGCGGTGCCCACGGTATTGGTGGGCACCGGCACCGTCCCGCCCACCGTGCTGGGGATGGCCTGAGTCGGTGCCGAGGTCGGCGCCGACTTGCTCTGTTCGGCGGCCGACTTGGAGCTGCAGCCGGCCAGCACCAAGACCGGTATCAGTAGGACTGCTACCGCTCTCACTTCGGCTCGAAGTGCTGGTAGTCGGGCTTGGCCCAGCGGGCACCCCAGAAGTAGCCCTGACCCACCAGGGCCTTGGTCGCGACGCTGCCGGCGAACAGCATGCCCGGACGGGCCACCTTCCGATTGCGGTAGGACAGCCCGTTCGACGGGTACCAGACGCCGTTCGCGGCCAGGTACGGGTTCTCGACGGTGTTGATGTCGATCGCCCAGCCGTAGGAGTGCGGCGAGAGCGAGTACGGGTCACCGGTCACGCGGCGGCAGTTGAACGCCGAGGTGTTGTCCGCGGCCATCGACCTAATGTCGTTACCGCCGTACACGTCCACCCGACGCATCCCGCGGATCGGGAACTTGGAGGCGAACGTCGTGGTCCAGACGGTGATCATCTTCGCGACGGCGGCATCCCGCAGCACCAGCTCGCCGCGGTGCACGTGGCCGTCGAAGCCCCAGTAGTTGAGCTGGAGCAGCCGCAGTGACGACGGCTTGACCGGACAGCCGGCCCGGTACGTGTTCGCGACCATCGCGGCCGAGACGGCGTACACCTTGGGGTTGAGGACCGCCTTGATCACGATCTTGGCCAGGCCGGAGTACTCCATCGCGGACTGGGTGACGCCGCGGGTCAGCACCCGGACGGTGCGGGTGGACGGCAGGTCGTCGGGGACCCGGAGCCGGAAGTTGCCCTTGGCATCCATCTTGGCGACGGCGAGCAGCCGCCACCTGCCGCTACCGAGGTAGTCCTGCAGCGCGAGCTCCTTGCCGGACTCGGCCGGCGTCATCCGGCCGGTGACCGAGACGCCGGTCAGCGTCGCGTACCAGGCGGCCGGGGTGTTCACGACGATCTTCCGGTCCTGGATCGGCACCGTCCGGTACGCCGAGATCGCGAGCGCGGTCGTGTCCTTCACGCCGATCATCGTGCGGAACGCCCAGGTGCCGGCGATGGCCGACGTGTAGCTGAAGCGGTACACGCCGCCCGTTGTCGTGCGCGTCGCGGCCCGCAACACCCACGCGCCGGGGACGCGCTGCCACAGGGTGATGTAGGACCCGGTGATCGGCTTGCTGATCTTGCCGGTGAAGATCGTGGCCTTGTCCTCCCACGATGCGACCGGCTGGTCGAGCGTGATCGACCACGCCGGAGTCGGCGTCACCACAGCCGGCGTGGCCGGTGTCGATGGTGGTGTCGATGTCGGTGTCGGTTTTGGTGTTGGCGTGACTGTCGGGGTCACCGTTGGTGTGACCGACGGTGATGGATCGTCAGCCCGCGCCACCCCAGCCGGCAGCATCCCGAGCACGACGACCACTGCGACCCCGAAGACGCGCCATTTCATCCGCTGTCCCTCCCTGTTGTTGCCTACCCACTTAAGAGGCAGTCACAACAGGAAGACGTCACACTCCGGGCGTAAAGTTCTGCTACTCCTGCAGTCTTTTCACTGCGGCGTCCACGCGCTCGTCCGTACCGGTCAGGGCAATGCGCACATGCTGCTCACCCGCAGTGCCGTAGAACGCACCGGGAGCGACGAGGATCCCCTTCTCGGCCAGTGCACCGACGGATCCCCAAGCGTCGTACGACGGGTGCGAGGCCCACAGATACAGGCCGCCGCTGGACAGCGTGATGGTCCAACCAGCATCCGTCAGCGCGTCTCGCAGTACCGCCCGGCGACGCAGGTAGCGAGTGCGCTGCTCCTCGACATGTACGTCGTCAGCGAAGGCGGCTGCCATCGCGGCCTGGATCGGCGACGGCACCATCAGGCCTGCGTGCTTGCGGACGGCGAGCAGCTCGGTCACCACGGTCGGGTCGCCGGCGACGAAGCCACCGCGGTATCCGGCCAGGTTGGACCGCTTCGACAGCGAGTGCACGGCGAGCAGGTTGTCGAAGCTGCCTCCGCACACGTCCGGGTGCAGCACCGACACCGGCTTCTCGTCCCAGCCGAACTCGGTGTAGCACTCGTCGCTGACCAGCAGTACGTCGTTCGCCCGCGCCCACTCGACCGTACGACACAGATCGTCCGGGGAGGTGATCTCACCGGACGGGTTGCGCGGCGAGTTGAGGTACGCGACCTTCACCGGGCCGTCGTACGCCGTCGGGTCCGCGACAGGCACGCTGGTCGCCCGCGCAAGCGCAGCGCCCGCCTCGTACGTCGGGTAGGCCAGGTCAGGGATCAGGACGGTGTCGCCGGCGCCGATGCCGAGCAGCGTCGGCAGCAGCATGATCAGCTCCTTGGTCCCGATGACCGGCAGTACGCCGCGCTGCGCGTCCACACCGGTCACGTCGAGCCGACGGGCCATCCAGTCCACGGCCGCCTGTCGCGCGGCCGCCGTACCGATCGTCGTCGGGTACTCCGGCGCGTTCGCCGCGTCGGCCAGCGCTTGCTGCACGAGGTCGGGCACAGGGTCGACCGGGCTGCCGATCGACAGGTCCACGATGCCGTCGGGATGCTCGCCCGCCCGCTGCTTGAACGGGGCAAGCTTGTCCCAGGGGAAGTCGGGCAACCGGCTGGAGGTCTCGAAGATCACCCAGCCATTCTCCCCCGGCCGCCGCTCCGGCCACCGCCGGGCGCCCGCTCCGCGAGAAGTCAGCAGGGCTTGCCGGGGTCGACCTTGCCGAGGATCTGGTCGGCGATCGCCTTGAGCTGGGCGAGTTGCTCGGGCGTCAGGGTGTCGATGACGTACTCGCGGACCGTCGCGACATGGCCAGGCGCCGCGGCGACGAGGATCTCGTAGCCGGCGTCGGTGATGGTGGCGACGGTGATCCGGCCGTCCTCGGGCGCGGGACTGCGCTCGACGAAGCCGCGCTGCTCGAGGCGCTTGACCACGTGCGAGAGCCGCGACAGCGAGCCGTTGGCGAAGCCGGCCAGGTCGCTCATCCGGCGCGAGCGGCCCGGTGACTCGGAGAGCCCGGCGAGCACGAGGTACTCGAAGTGGGTCAGGCCGGAGTCCCGCTGCAGCTGGTAGTCCAGCACGCCGGGCAGCTTGAACATCAGACCGGCCAGCGACATCCA
Source organism: Kribbella sp. NPDC026611 (assembly GCF_040638345.1). Classification (NCBI taxonomy): domain Bacteria; kingdom Bacillati; phylum Actinomycetota; class Actinomycetes; order Propionibacteriales; family Kribbellaceae; genus Kribbella; species Kribbella sp. NPDC026611. The sequence continues at coordinate 204,799 of NZ_JBEZYC010000006.1, read as the reverse complement.
CGCCGCCAGCTCGTCCTGCTCCAGCCACTTGGTCACGCCACCAGTCTAGCGACTTACTTGACGCTTCAACTCATCCAGGGCTACGTTGTGAGTTGACGCATCAACTAATGACCGAGAGTGGGATATGAACGTCTTTCTGTGGATCCTCGCCGGTGTCCTGGCAGCCTTCTTCCTGGCCGCCGGGCTGACCAAGCTGTCGCAGAGCCGGCGCAAGCTGCTGGCGAACCCGAACATGAAGTGGGTCGAGGACTTCTCGGCCGGCACGGTCAAGCTGATCGGCACCGCCGAGGTGCTCGGCGCGATCGGCCTGATCCTGCCCGCGGTGCTCGACATCGCGCCGATGCTGGTGCCGCTGGCCGCGACCGGGGTCGGGCTGATCATGCTCGGCGCGATCATCACCCACGTCCGCCGCAAGGAGTTCCCGCAGGTCGGGCTGAACGCGGTCGTCCTCGTCCTGGCCGTGGTGCTGGCCATCTTCCGGTTCGGCCCGAACAGCTTCTGACCGGCGTACCCTTCAGGTTCTGCTGAAGGGGGCGGTGACCGTGCAGCTTGACCTGCCGCTGGTCGACCACCATGTGCACGGCGTGGTGTCTGGCCCACTCGACCGGCCCGCGTTCGAGCAGCTGATCACCGAGACGGACCGGCCGGTGCCCTCGTGGATGTCGACGTTCGACTCGCAGCTGGGGTTCGCGATCCGGCGGTACTGCGCTCCACTGGTTGGGCTGGAGCCACATGCCTCGGCTGACGAGTACATGGCCGCGCGGGACGACCAGGTGTTCCTCAGAGCGGCCGGTGTCAGTGACTTCTTGGTCGACACCGGCTATCTGGGTGACGTGACTGCGTTGGCAGAGGTCGCACGGACACATGAGGTCGTCCGGCTCGAGTCGGAGCTGGAGTACGTCGCTGCGCACGAGTCCGACGTGTCCGCCGTACCGGATGCGCTGGCACAGCGGCTGGCGGAGCGGACTGCTGGTGCGGTGGGGCTGAAGAGCATCGTGGCTTATCGGCACGGCTTCGCCTTCGACCCGACCGAGCCGACTGGTGCTGAGGTGTTGGCTGCGTTGGATCGTTGGTACGCCCAAGTGCCCGCGCGAGTCACCGACCCGGTGCTGCTGCGCTGGTTGCTGTGGCTCGGTGCGCGTCGTGGACTACCGCTGCAGTTACACGTGGGCTTCGGTGACCCCGATCTGGACCTGCGGAGCGCCGATCCGCTGTTACTGACGGAGTGGCTGCGACAGATCGAGCCGCTCGGCACACACGTCGTCCTGCTGCACTGCTACCCGTTCCACCGCGAGGCCGGCTATCTGGCGCACGTCTTCCCGCACGTGAGCCTCGACCTCGGCCTCAGCACGATGTACGTCGGTGCGCGTGCCGCCGCCGTACTGGCCGAGGGTCTCGAGCTCGCGCCGTTCGCCAAGCTCCTGTACTCGTCCGACGCGGCCGGCCCACCGGAGCTCCACTACCTGGGCGCTGCTATCTGGCGGCAAGCACTGGCCACCGTGCTGGACGGCTTCATCAGTCAGGACCTGTGGTCGGCCGCCGACGCAGAGCGGGTGGCACTGATGTGGGGCCGCGAGAACGCGTTGCGGCTCTACGGGCTATAGGTCTCTACGGGCTATAGGTACAGGCCGGTCTGACCGTCTTCGAGGCGACCGGCGGCCACCGCGTGCAGGTCGCGCTCGCGGAGCAGGATGTAGTCGTCGCCGCGGACCTCGACCTCGGCGCGGTCCTCGGGGTCGAACAGCACCCGGTCGTCCACCTCGACGGTCCGGACGTTGGCACCGATCGCGACCACCTTCGCCCAGGACAGGCGGCGGCCCATCTGGGCGGTGGCGGGGATCAGGATGCCGGCCGACGACTTCCGCTCGCCCTCCTGCTCGAGCGACACCAGCACCCGGTCGTGCAGCATCCGGATCGGCAGTTTGTCGTCGGCGATGCGCTTGCGAGGAGTCACCGGCGACCCACCAGCCGCCGGACCACGAGGAGGACCCCGACGACACCGGCCACCGCACCGGCGACCGCGACGATCTTCTGGGTGCGCAGCCGGCCGCTCTCGTCGAAGACCTGGGCCTTGGCCTGCTCGACCTGGCGCAGGGCGACGTTCTTGGGGTTCGCGCGGTCGACCAGCTCGTCCACGGTCGACGCCAACCGGGCCCGGGTGGCGGCGATGTCCGCCTCGATCTGCTCGGCGGTCCGAGCCTTCGTGTCCGACATCGTCGGCGCTCCCTTCAGTTCGACCGGCCGGAGCCCCGGAAGGCTCCGATGTACCCATCCTCGCAGGTCACCCCTGCAAGTCCACGACCACCTTGATGTCATCCGGTTCCCGGACCAGCGCGGACGGCCAGTCGGACAGCGGCACGGTCCGGGTCACCAGCCGCTCCAGCCACGTCCGGTCCGCCGCGAGCAGTACGTCGACCGCGTCCGCGTAGTGCCGCTTGCCCGCGTTCACCGTGCCGACCAGGGCGGCGTTGCGTACGACGAGCTGCCGGACCAGTGCATCCAGCCGTACGTCGACCGACGCTGGGCCGGGGTGGATCCCCGCCAGGCAAATGACCCCTGCCGGTGGCAGTAGTTCGGCGCAGTCGAACACGAGCTGCCCGACACCGGTTGCCTCGATCACGACGTCCGGCACGACGTCCAGCTCCCGCAGGTCAGTCAGATACGTCCCGCCGAGGGCACGCACCAGCTCCGGCTTCGGCCCGTCCTCGATGCGGTCCAGCACGTGTACGCCGTACCCGCGCTGGCTGGCGATGAGTGCAGCGAGCAAACCGATCGGACCGGCACCGGTGACGAGCACCTGCTCCGGGCCGTACCAGGAGCGCGCACCGACCCGGTCGACCTGCTCCCACGCCTTGGTGAGGATGCTGGCCGGCTCCACGAGTACGCCGAGGAGTCCTAGCGCGGCCGGCACCGGTACGGCGAAGTACGGGTCGACGCGCCACTGCTCCGCGCCGTACCCGTCCATCTCCTTGATGCCGCGCTCGGTGTACCGGCCGTTGCGGCAGAAGTCCCACTCGCCGCGCGCACAGGCCGGACAGGGCTCTGGGTCGGGTCGGCGGACCACGCCGGCGACCAGGTCGCCCGCCGCGAAGCCGGAGCCGACCGGCGCGTCCAGCACCCGGCCGAGCGACTCGTGGCCGATCACGAGGTGGTCGGAGCCGGCTCGGCCGCTGCCGAAGGCTCCCGAGACCAGCTCGATGTCGGTACCGCAGATACCGGTCAGCAGGCCCGTCACCAGCACGGAGCCGTCCGTCTCGGGCGGCTCGGAAACCTCACCTACTCGCGCCGAGTCGGACTTGCCCGGCGTGACAGTCATGGCCCGCATGGCCTCAGGCTAACCGGGCCCTTCCCGCACGTAGCATTGCGGCATTCGAACCCTGGTTGGAGGGCACCCATGTCCGAACGTCTGTCCGTCGGAGACACCGCACCCGACTTCACCCTTCCCGATGCCGACGGCAACGACGTGGCGCTGAAGGACCTCCGCGGCAAGAACGTGATCGTCTACTTCTACCCGGCCGCGATGACGCCGGGCTGCACGAAGCAGGCCTGCGACTTCCGCGACTCGCTCGACTCACTACAGGCCGCCGGGTACGCCGTCCTCGGCATCTCCCCGGACAAGCCGGCCAAGCTGGCGAAGTTCCGCGAGCGCGACGGCGTGACGTTCCCGCTGCTCAGCGACCCGGACAAGACCGTGCTCGAGGCGTACGGCGCGTTCGGCGAGAAGACCATGTACGGGAAGAAGGTGACCGGGGTGATCCGGTCCACGTTCGTGGTCGACCCGGACGGGAAGGTCGCGGTCGCGCAGTACAACGTGAAGGCGACCGGGCACGTCGCCAAGCTCCGCCGCGACCTCGGGCTCTGAAGCATGGTGTCTGCTCCATGACGGCATGGTGAAAAGGCGACGTTGTCAGCTCCGCCCCCGGAGGGAAACCTTCGACCGTTTCATGATCACGGTCCATGGAACGGTCGTTTGAGCGAAGTCGTTGCTGTGATCTACGTCACACGATCTGCTCAGCACGCTGCGACAACCTGGACACGATCCGTGAGTTTTACAGCGTTCTTGTGAAAGAGCAGTACTCGCGGGGCCGTCGGCGTCCAACCACAGCTGTGTCAAGAATGGTTGCCGCCTTCGCCGTGACCTGCCGAAACCGGGTAATCTGCGCGCGCAGTGAGCCTCTGGGAGGGAGGGACGTACCGCGATGGGAAAGCATTCCTCTGCGGTGACGCGAAGTAACACCAACAACAACCGCCGGTCGGTGTACATCACCGCGGTCGGACTACTGGTGGTGTCGCTGGGCGCCGTCTTCGTGGTCCGTTCCTTCGGGTCGGAATCCGGCGCCGACGGGTTCCTCGGTGGGAGCAAGTCGTGCGACGACCCGACCCAGATCCAGCTCGCGACGACACCGGAGATGCAGCCGTCACTCGAGGCTGCAGCCAAGTCGATCGCGAGCAAGGGCGGTAAGGACGGCAACCCGTGCCTGCAGTTCACCATCAGCCCGGCAGCGTCGTCCAAGGTCGCCCGCGACATCGCGAGCGGTTCCGACACGCGGCCGGACCTGTGGGTGCCGGACTCGTCGCTGTGGATCGCCAAGGCGGACGACGGGCAGTCGGTTCCGACCATCGCCGTACCCTCCGTCGCCGGCTCGCCGCTGGTGCTGGTCGGCCGGCGGACCAACTTCGCCGACACCTCGTCCTGGCTGCGGTCGCTGACTCCCCAGACGGGTCTGCTGGACCCGTTGAGCACCTCACCCGGTGCTCTCACCCTGCTGGCCCTCCAGGCCGAGCGGGTGAAGACGTCGACGTCCGACGACCTGGTCAACGGGCTGATCGTGCCGCTGGCGCAGCACCTCGGCTCGATGCCGAAGCCGTTCACCGACGTCAACGCGCTGTTCAGCCGGGCGGACCAGGACGGCAGCCCGATCGTCGTACCGGCGTCGGAGCAGAGCTGGGTGCAGTACCAGGACGCACACCCGGACACGCAGCTCCGGGCGGTCCTGCCGTCCACCGGGACGCTCCCGCTGGACTACCCGATCGTCGTGACCACCAAGTCCGACCCGACGCAGGTGCAGACGGCGGCGCAGGCGCTGGCCAGTGAGCTGCTGACCGACGCGTCGCAGCAGGCGCGCGACCAGGCCGGCTTCCGGGACAGCACCCTGAGCCCCCTGAGCGGTGGCCGTGGCGTCGGCGACGTCAACCAGCTGACCAAGCCGACCGCGAGCGCGGTCGAGATCGCGCTGCAGAACTGGACCCGGCTGTCGCTGTCCACGCACTCGCTGGCGGTCATCGACATCTCCGGCTCGATGGGCGACAAGGTCGGCAACACGACCCGGATGCAGCTCACCATCGAGGCCGCGACCACCGGTCTGACGCTGTTCCCGGACACCGCGTCGCTCGGCCTGTGGACGTTCTCGACGAACCTCACCCCGGACGGCGCGGACTTCAAGGAACTGGTGAAAATCGCGCCGCTGTCGAAACGGCAGCGCGGGCTGATCACCGCCAACCTGAAGATCCAGAAGCCGGTCCCCGGCGGCAGCACCGGCCTGTACGATACCGCGATCGCGGCGGTGCGGGCGGTCAAGCGGAACTACGACCAGAGCGCGGTCAACTCGGTCCTGCTGTTCACCGACGGCAAGAACGAGGACCCGAACAGCCCGACCCTGGCCCAGACGGTCAAGACCCTCCAGGGCCTGCAGGACCCCGGCCGTCCGGTCCGCATCATCGCGCTGGGCATGGGCCCCGAGGTCAACGCCGACGAGCTCAGCGCCCTGGCCCAGGCCACCGGCGGCCAGGCCTACGTCGCCACCAACCCGAACGACCTCAAGACGTACTTCATCGACGCCCTCCAAAGCCGCTGACGTCAAGCTCCCCTAGGATGTCCCTCCTAGGGGAGCACTCCCCAGCCAGAGTGGTGGAACGGCAGACACGCCGGCTTTAGGTGCCGGTGCCCCCGGGCGTGCGGGTTCAAATCCCGTCTCTGGTACCTAGTCGTCGAGGGTGGCCAGGTAGGCCTGGCCGCGGGGGGAGAGTTCGTAGCCGACTTCGAGGCTGTGGGTCAGGCCCAGGTTCTTGAGTTTGCGGACGTCCAGTTTGAAGGGGGCTGTTTCGCGGCCTACGGATGCGGCCAGGTCTGCTGCTCGGGTGGCCGGCTTGGACTGGATCAGGCGGAGGGTTTCGGTGGTCCAGGGGCCGTGGTGGGACTGGTCGAACTGGGCCAGGCGGGTCTTCACGTCGTCCAGGTCCGCTGGGGTGAGGGTGGACTGCGCCGCCAGCTGCTCGCGCGGGTCCGGGCCTTCGACCAGGTGGAAGCGGATCAGGAACGTGGGTTGGGACTCGTCGCCGCGGAGTCTGCGGCGGACGTCCTTCGCGTTCTGGCGGTCCGCCTGCGCGAGTTCCGGGTCGGTGTCCGCGATCAGGTCGGGGTTGACCTGGCGGATGCTGTCGATCTCGATTCGGCCCGCGTTCGTGCGGTAGATCCGGCCCTCGACCACCCGTGGCTCGGCCCAGCGCCGGTACGCCACGGTGATCTTGCCCTCCGCGACGCCGTCGCGATCACTTCCTGCGAACAACATGATTACTCCCCTAACGCCTTCGCCACGATCGGGGCCAGCGCCCGGAGCGCCTTGCCGCGGTGGCTGATCGCGTCCTTCTCCTCGACGGACAGCTCGGCCGTCGTCCGGTCGTAGCCCTCGGCCTGGAACAGGACGTCGTAGCCGAACCCGCCGGTCCCGCGCAGCGAACGGATCACCGAGCCGCGCATCTCCCCACGCACGATCTCGTCCGCGGCGTCCGGCTGCACGAACGCGACCGCCGCCACGAACGACGCACCCCGTCGCTCGTCCGGCACGTCCTCCAGCTGACCCAGCAGCAGCAGGTTGTTCGCGTGGTTGTCCTTCGCCGGACCCGACCAGCGGGCCGACAGCACGCCCGGCATCCCGTTCAGCGCGTCGACACAGATCCCGCTGTCGTCGGCGATCGACGGCAACCCGGTCGCCGCCAGCGCCGCGTGCGCCTTCAGCAGCGCGTTGCCCTCGAACGTCGGCTCGGTCTCGGCCGGCTCGTCGTACGGCGGTACGTCGCCCAGCCCGAGCACCTCGATCCCCGGCACCATCGGGGTCAGGATCCGGCGCAGCTCCTCGAGCTTCTTCTGGTTGTTCGAGGCAAGTAGAACTCGGGTCACGCCAGCGCCTCCTGCTGCAGCTTCGCCAGCTCGGCGCACCCCGACGTACCCAGCTCGAGCAGGCTGTCCAGCTCGGCGCGGTCGAACGGCGCACCCTCGGCCGTGCCCTGCACCTCGATGAACTTCCCCTCGCCGGTGATCACCAGGTTCATGTCGGTCTCGGCTCGCACGTCCTCCTCGTAGCAGAGGTCGAGCATCGGCGCGCCGTCGATGATCCCCACCGACACCGCCGACACGGTCCCGGTCAGCGGCTCGCTCTTCAGCAGCTTCCGCTCCCGCAGCCAGGTCACCGCGTCCGCCAGCGCGACGTACGCCCCGGTGATCGCCGCGGTCCGCGTCCCGCCGTCGGCCTGCAGCACGTCGCAGTCGAGCAGGATCGTGTTCTCGCCGAGCGCCTTGTAGTCGATCACGGCCCGCAGCGAGCGCCCGATCAGCCGGGAGATCTCGTGCGTCCGGCCGCCGATCTTGCCCTTCACCGACTCCCGGTCGGAGCGGGTGTTGGTCGACCGCGGCAGCATGGCGTACTCCGCGCTGACCCAGCCGAGCCCGGACCCCTTGCGCCACCGCGGCACGCCCTCGGTCACGCTCGCCGCGCACAGCACCCGCGTCTTCCCGAACTCGACCAGCACCGAGCCCTCGGCGTGGTCGAGCCAGTTCCTGGTGAGCTTCACCGGGCGGAGCTGGTCAGCGGTACGTCCATCGATACGGGCCATGGCCCAAACCCTATGCCTCCAGGCGCTGGACCTCCGCATTGGCCGAAGGGGGCAACACCAGCGGGCTGGGAGTCCGGTTGAACTGCGTGACGGCCATCCGGGCCGCCCACGGCAGCAGGTCGTTCGCGCGGCGCCCGACCCACGGCACGCCCTCGCGGACCAGCCACAGCGCGTCCGCCCACTTGCTCGGCGGCCGGTACGCACAGTCCAGCTGCGGCGGTACGTCGATCCGCAGGCCCCGCCGGACCAGTTCGTCCGCGAACGCCCGCGCCAGCTTGCGGTGCCCGAGCTCACCCGGGTGCAGCCGGTCGACGCTCCAGAAGTCCCGCCGGTACACCTCCGGCGTATCGGCCATGTCCAGCCTGATCCCACCGAACCGGGCGTGCAGGTCGTCGAACACCAGGTTGACCTGCTCGATCCGGTTCCACAGCGGCCGGCGCAGCCACTTCGGCAGGCCGAACACCTGGCCGTGGTCGTGGAACCGGACGGTCAGCAGCAGGGCGCCGCGCGACGTCAGGTCCTCCGCCACCTGGTCCAGGTGGTCCCGGATCCGCCCCGCGTCGAACGTCGACCGCAGGGTGTCGTTCACCCCGACGATCAGCGAGGCGAGGTCGATCGGACCGGTACCGATCTCGGGCAGTTGCTCGGTCGCGACGATCGGCACGGTGGCGCCGCTGGTCGCGAAGTTGGAGAACGTCACACGGTGGGAGCTGCCCAGGGCGTCGGCGAGCAGCGAGGCCCAGCCCCGCCACCCTTGGCCCGGGCGCGCGCCGGCACCGGAAAGGTCGGTCGTGCTGCTGCCGTTCATCGGGTCCCCGACCCCAACTGTGGTCGAGTCCCCCAGTGCCACGTAGTGGAGGCTCACATTCCGCCATGGTGAGCGCACGGAGCGAGATCCGGGTGTGTCCGAGGTTGCCGTCATGTCAACACCAACCGAGCATTGCGCAACCGGCGCCGGGAGTGAGATCGCCGTTGAGCATCGGAAATGCTCGGAGTTAGGGTGTTACAAACAACTATGTGCAGGAGTGACTTGCATGACCAACCTTCGGTTCGGTGTGGTGGGCCTCGGGGCCCGGAGCCGCATCGCGCAGTACGCGCACCGGCCTGGTGAAGGCTCCGAGATCGTGGCCGTCGCCGACCCCGCCGCCGAGCAGCGCTCCGCGGCCCTGGAGCAGTACCCGGACGCCACGGCGTACGCCGGCCACGCCGAGCTGCTCGACCAGAAGCTCGACGGGGTGTTCCTGACCACCCCGGACGACCTGCACGAAGGCCCGGCGGTCGACTTCCTCAGCGCCGGCGTCAACGTGTTCGTGGAGAAGCCGCTGGCGATCACGACCGAGGGCTGCGACCGCGTGCTGCAGGCGGCGTACGACTCGGGCGCCCGGCTGTACGTCGGCCACAACATGCGGCACATGCCCGTGGTGCTGACCATGCGGGAGCTGATCCAGAGCGGGGCGATCGGTGAGGTGAAGGCGATCTGGTGCCGGCACTTCGTCGGCCACGGTGGCGACTTCTACTTCAAGGACTGGCATGCGGACCGCAGCCGGACCACCGGGCTGCTGCTGCAGAAGGGCGCCCATGACATCGACGTGATGCACTGGCTGGCCGGCGGGTACACGACGCGGGTCAACGCGATGGGTGCGCTCACGCTGTACGGCGGGATCACGGACCGGCAGGACAGGTCCGGCCAGCGCTTCAGGGACTTCGTGTCCGAGGACAACTGGCCGCCGCTGGAGCAGAAGGGGCTTGCGCCGGTGATGGACGTCGAGGACATCTCGCAGGTGAACCTGCTGCTAGACAACGGCGTCCTGATGAACTACGAGCAGTGCCACTTCACGCCGGACTACTGGCGCAACTACACGGTCATCGGTACGCACGGCCGGCTGGAGAACTTCGGTGACACCGCCGGCGGGGTCGTCAAGGTGTGGAACAGCCGCCGCTCCGGTTACCGCGAGGACGCCGACCAGGTGGTGGAGATCTCGGGCGAGACGGACCACCACGGTGGCGCCGACCCGCACCTGGTGGCGGAATTCGTGCGGTTCGTGCGGGACGGTGGGGCCACGCTGACCTCACCAGTGGCCGCCCGGGCCGCGGTGGCCGCCGGGTACGCCGCTACGCAGTCCCTGCGGGCGAACGGCGTACCGCAGGACATCCCAGCGCTGGACCCTGCTTTGGTGGAGTACTTCGACAACGGACAGGTGCGCTAAGCTCCTTCTCGTGACCCGGTACGCCGCCATGCGAATGCTGAGCCCTCGATGCGGAGGACTCTAGCGGCGTAGGCACCTGTGCTTGCAGCGAGAGGCCCCCTGTATCGGGGGCCTCTTTCTTTTGCCTGCAACCACTTCTCTGGGAGCCATGCCATGTACCCGATCACCTACATCACCGACTGTTTCGACAGCAACGCCCGCGCCAGACTCAGCACCCGGATCGGCGCGCTGTTCGGCCAGCCACCGACCATCGTCGCCGCCGACGGGCCCGATCCGGAGTCGTTCGCCGCACTCACCCTGCTGGACTGCCTGCTCGCCACGGAGTCACTCGGCACGTCCGGCCATCCAACAATCACCTTGTTGAACATTGCCCCGCGCGACGGTGCCTGGCCGAACGGCGTCCCGTTCTGCTTCTTCTGGTACGGCGAACACCTGGTCGCCAGCACGTTCAACGCGCGGGCGCTGGCGCTGGTACGGCGTGAGCTCGGCATCGACCACGTCTACGTGACCGACATCCGCGAGGCGGTCACGGCCGCGGGCTTCTCCGCGGCTGACATCGAGAAGCTCGCCGGCACCCAGTTCCGCAGCCTCTGGTACCTGCCGCTGCTGGCGAAGTGGGTCGCCGACGGCCGCGCCGTACCGTCGACCGAGACCGCGATCCCTGCCGGCGTTGACGAAGAGCCGGCCGTTGCCGTGGTCGACAACTTCGGCAACTGCAAACTGGACCGCCGTCTGGACTTCGCCCCCGGCGACACCCGGACCGTTGTCCGCCGCAACGACGACGGTACGACGGAGCTCGTCGACGTCGCCTGCTACCGCCACCTGACCGACGTCCCGCGTGGTGCGGCCGGCCTGATCGTCGGCAGTTCGGGCACCGGATTCGCCGAGCTGGTCGTCCGCGGCGGCTCGGCCGCCCGCCGCTTCGGGCTCCGCCCCGGCGACAGCCCGCTGCGGCGTACGGCCGTGGAGTGCGCCGCCTAAGGAGACGCCGCCTAGGGTGTGTCTCCCAATTCCACGCCGTAGCGAGCATGTGCTCGGTGCGGTGCCTCGGCGTGCTGGAGTGAAGGCCTCGATGTTTTTCCATCGTGGCCTTTGCTCCAGTGCGGCGAGGTGCCGTGCCGAGTGCAGCGCAGTAGGCGTGGGATTGGGAGACACACCCTAACTGACCCCGGTGTCCCGATCGGACTGGATCTCGGTCGCGGCCAGCGCGCGGTTGTAGATCCGGACGTCGTCGATCAGACCGCGCCAGCGCTCGTAGCTGCAGCCGCTGCAGGCGGACTGGCCGAAGACCAGAGCCTGCGTGTTGGGAACCGGCGCGAGGGTGGTGGTCGCGGTGAGGATGGCCGTGCCGTTGAGGTAGAGGGTGAACGTGTTCGCGCTGTCGTTGAAGACAGCGGCGAGGTGCGACCACTGGTTGAGCGGCAGGGTCGGTGTTCCGCTGACCCATTCCCGGCAGCCTCCGTTGCTGAAGCCGGAGGCGATCTGGTTGCCGGTCGTCTGCAACCAGTACGCGCACCCGCCGGTGACCTCCTTGATCAAGACGGTCTGGTATCCGCTCAGAGCGGTCGGCTTGACCCAGGCCTCGAGCGTGTAGCTGGAGCTGAAGCTGAACGAGGCCGAGTAGGGCACGGTCACGTTGCCCGAGGAGCCGTTGAAGGACAGGGCTCCGCCGTACTTGCCGGCCGTGCTCCTGGTGACACCCGCGCCGGACATCGTCCCGTTGTTGCCGGTGCCGGAGGTGTCGTTGACCGTCGTACCGGACGTCTCGTTGAAGCCCCACGCGCCGACCAGCCCGATCGGCACCTGCGTGGCGGTGTAGGTCGCCGTGTAGCTCTGGGCGGTCGCAGGCACCGTGATGGTGTGCAGCTGCGCACCACCGTCGGACCACGACGCGAACGTGTACGACGTACCGCCCACGATCTGGTTGCGCGCGTCGATCGTGTGGTTGAACCCGACCAGGGTGTCGTAGACGAACGGTGTCGTCTTGGCGATGCCGTCGAGGTAGAGCGTTCGTCCGCTCGGCACGGTGTCGAAGCTCAGGTTCACCTTGTCCGGCCAGATCGTGACCGACTGCGTCGCGGTGAGACCGGTGGAGTCGCGGACCGTCAGGGTGATCCGGTACCGGGTGTTGCCGCTGAAGTCGTGCCCGCTCGACGGGATCGTGAACGTGCCGCTGGTGACGCCGGCGATCGGCGTACCGGGATGGACGTGACCGTCGTGCAGGAAGTCGATGTTCCAGGTGTAGGCGCTCGCGGGCAGCGCGCCGTCGTCGGGATCCGTGCCGTCGCCGCTGAATGTGATCACGTCCCCGGCGCGGAAGTGTGCACCGTCCGTCGGAGCGAGGACGGTTGCCGTCGGGACGCTGCCGGCGCTGATCGTGAGCGGGGTCGACAACGAGCTGTTCACCCCGTCTGACACCGTCAGCCGGACCTGGTACGCGCCGGCGGTGGTGTAGGTGTGGGCCGGATTCGCCTCGGTGGACGTCGTACCGTCGCCGAACGTCCACGAGTAGGTGAGCGGCTGCCCCTCGGGGTCGGACGAGCCGGCGCTGGAGAACGCGACGTCCAGCGGCGTCGGGCCGGACGTCGGGGTGGCCGAGGCGTTGACCACCGGCGCCTGGTTGTTCTGCACGTACTTGATCCGGCGGATCTTGCTCACGCCGAAGGTGCCGCTGTCGTCGGAGTACCCCAGGTCCGCGTAGTACAAGGCGCCGTCAGGTCCCTCGGCCAGGTAGACGATGTCGCCGTACGGTCCGTCCACCGAGCCGTCGGCCGGCTCGAAGTTGAAGGTGCCGCTCACCGCGCCGTTGGCGTCCAGGGTGAGGCCGCGAATCCAGTTCTGCGCGTAGTCGGCGTAGAAGTACGCACCACGGTACGCCGCCGGGAACGCGGTGCCATGGTAGACGAAGCCCCCCGTGACCGCGGCGTCGCGGCCGGAATGCGGGTACCACAGCAACGGGCTGGTGCAGGGCGCGGCGCACGGACCTTCGGTGGCGGGCCAGCCGTAGTTCGCACCGCGGACGCCCAGGTTGATCTCTTCCTTCGAGGTGGACGGATCGTTGCCGCCGACATCGCCGATGAAGTACCGGCCGGTCGGCGGGTCGTAGTACGCCCGGTACGGGTTGCGCAGGCCGCGGGCCCAGATCGAGTCGACGTTCGGTCCGGCACCGTCGTAGAACGGGTTGTCCGTCGGCACGGTGCCGTCGGAGTTGATCCGGTGCACCTTGCCGCGCGGGCTGGTGAGCAGCGGCGCGGCCGACGGGTCGAAGTGCTCGCCGGTTGTGAACAGGAGCTTGCCGTCGTTGTCGAAGTTCAGCGCGCCGCCGTGGTGCTCGGCGTTCGCGGTCTGCGGATCCTCGTACAGCACGAACTCGCTGCCCGGCACCGTGCCGTCCAGTGCGGCGTTCGCGGTGAACCGGGACACCCGGTCGTGGTTCGGCGATCCCAAGGTGTAGAAGACGTAGTAGTAATGGTTCGTCGTGAACGCAGGGTCGAGCACGAGGTCGTAGATGCCCTGCTGCACCCCGGCCTGGCCGATGTTCGTGATCTGCAGGAACAGCGTCGGACTCGGCGTCGTGTACGGCGGCGGCAGCACCTTGATCCGGCCCTGCAGCTCCGCGACGAGCATGCGGCCGTCGGGCAGGAACTCGAAGGTCGTCGGCAGGTCGAACCCGGTCGCCAGGATCTCGTTCTGGAAGTAGTTCGTGTTCGAGACGTTCACGTTGACGACGGCAGAGGTCGTCGTGTTGCCGGTCGCGTCCCGGGCCCGGGCCGCCAGGGTGTGCGCACCGTTGCCGACCGTGCGGGAGTCCCAGACCAGCGCGTACGGCGCCGCGGTGTCCTCGGGCCCGTTCGCGGCGCCGTCGACGAGGAACTGGACGCCGGCCACGCGATCGTTGTCGGCTGCATCCGCCGAAACCGTGACGATGTCGCTGACCGACGCGTTGTTCGCCGGTGCGGTGACGGCCACGGTCGGCGGGATGGTGTCAGCCGGCGTCGAGTCGCTCTTGAACGCCACCAAGTGCATCACCCAACCGGTACCGGTCTGGCCGGCGGTCGCACTGTACGGGCCTGAACTGCTGACGACCCGGTCCTCGGTCCGGTTGCCGAAGCTGGTGAGCCGGGCGGTGAACCCGCTGCCGGTCGTGTTCACCTTGCTGGTGGACGCGCCCGCGCCGAAGATCAGGTCCGACGGTTTGGTGGTGGTCGCCGTACCGCTGCTCATGGCGCTCGCGGTGCCGACCGCGGCGGCCGTGACGTCCAGCGGATTGGACTTGTCCAGGCCCGAGTACTCGTGGATGTACAGATCCGCCCACGCGGTGATGGCGGTGGAGAACGTGGCCGTCACCGTGTTCGTACCGGCCGCGATGCTCTTCGCGTAGAACACCTGCGAGCTCCAGGTGTTGTTGTTCCACCGCGTCACCGGGGCCGCGGCGGCGTACGCGTTGCCTCGGCTGTCGGACAGCGTCACCGACGCGTTCGTGTTCCAGATCAGGTACACCGCGATCAGGTTCCCGCCCGTGTTGGCGGACGAGAACGCCAGGCTGTCCACAGTGCCAGAGGTGACTTCCTTGGCCCGGCCCTGGGCGTACGCCGGTGCAGCCGCGACGGCCGGACCGGACGTCACCAGTAGACCCACAGCGGCCAGCGCGAGCGCCAGCAGGATCCCGAACGGCTTGCTGACACGACGACGTACCATTTGCCCCACCCCCTGCGCACCACGCTCCCCCGCGTGCCGCCCCTGGGTGCAGTCTGATCCGATCGGATCACCGCGGCAAGGGGGGCGAGATGGTCGAACGTTTGATCGTCAGAGGTCGAAGGTCGCGTCCGGCGTGGCCACCTCTACCGGGCCGGGGAAGGTGCGGCGGGCGTTCTCGGCCTGGGTGGCTCGGTCGTACCACGGCGGAACGTGGGTGATGACGAGGCGTTTGGCGCCGGCCTTCTTCGCGTGTTCGCCGGCGTCGGCCGGGGTCAGGTGCAGGTCGGTGGGGTTGTCCGGATCGTTGTCGACCAGCGCGGCCTCCGACAGCAACAGATCGGCCCCGCGGGCGAGGTCGACGAGGGCGTCGTTGGGCCCGGTGTCCCCGGTGTACACGAGGGATCTGTTGCCGTACTCAACCCGGATCGCGTACGCCGGCACCGGGTGCACCATCTGCGCGGTCCGGACCGTGAACGGCCCGACGGTCTGAGAGTCCTGCCAGACGTGGAATTCGAGCTCCTCCTCCATCCCGGGATCGAGCGGGAGGTCGTACGCCAGCGCCATCCGGTACGCCGCCCCGGGCGGCGCGTAGACCGGGATCCGCGGGATCGGCGACCCGGGTGCGTACTTCGCCGCGACGTACAGCCCGCACAGGTCCATGCAATGGTCAGGATGCAAGTGGGACAGGCCGATCGCGCCGATCTCCGGTACCGCGACATGCCGTTGGAGCGAGCCGAGTGAGCCACTGCCCAGGTCCAGGACGAGGTTGAAACCGTCGGCGGTGACCAGATAGCTCGAGGCGGCCGAGTCCGGGCCGGGTACGGACCCGGAGCAACCGATCACGGTGAGCTTCATACTTCGAACAGTACCGGCGAGTCCGCGGGTTCGCAGGACCCCGACGCGTCGATCGGGTTACCAGGCAGGCGATCCGCCGCCGACCGGTGCCTTCGACAACATCCGCGGTGCGACCCAGATCACACCGGAGTCAGCGCACCCACGCGAACTGGTCGACCTTGGACAGCACCGGCCCCAGGAACCGCGACCCGATCGACGCGAAGTCCGCCGGGTTGCCGGTGGTCACGAATCGGTGCGCGGGCGTCGGCAGATCGTCGGGCCGCAGCAGACCAGTCTTGGTCAGCACGCTGTAGACGTCCTTCGCACACTCGTCGGCGCTGCTGACCAGGGTGACGTTGTCACCCATCACGTACGAGATCACGCCGGTCAGCAACGGGTAGTGCGTGCAGCCGAGGATCAACGTGTCCACCTCGGCCTCGACCAGCGGATCGAGGTACTCGTGCGCCGCCTCCAGCAGCTCCGGCCCCGACGTCACCCCGGCCTCCACGAACGGCACGAACTTCGCGCACACCTGCGTGAACAGCTCCACCTGCGGCGCCGCCGCGAACCCGTCCTCGTAGGCCAGCGACTGTGCCGTCGCCTTGGTGCAGATCACACCGACGCGCTGGTTCCGCGTCGCGGCAACGGCCCGGCGCGCGGCCGGCAGGATCACCTCGACCACGGGTACGTCGTATCGCTCGCGGGCGTCGCGCAGCATCGCGGCGCTGGCCGAGTTGCACGCGATCACGAGCATCTTCACGCCGGCCTCGACCAGGTGGTCCAGGCACTCCAGCGAGTACTCGCGGACCTCGGCGATCGGCTTCGGCCCGTACGGCTGGCGGGCGGTGTCACCGAGGTACAGGATCGGTTCGTGCGGCAACTGGTCCAGAACCGCGCGGGCGACGGTGAGTCCCCCGAAGCCTGAGTCGAAGATCCCCACCGGTGCGTCTGCCACGGGAAAAGCTTATACAAGTCTGTTTCCGGGCAGTTGCGAAGGGAGCCTTACCTAACCACGGGGAACGACACGCCGGAGTTGTCCACATCTTTACGTTATGGAATTGCCTTTTCACGTGATGCAGGCCACTCTGGAGCGATGTTTGTTCGACCGCCCCTCGTGATGCCATGAGCCTGGCGCACCACATCGCGGTGCTGATCAGCACCACCGCAGGACCAACTCCACAGCCCGACCACGTGACTGCCGCAGGGCAGGCGGCGAGTCAGGCCACGGAGACCAACACGAGCACCGCGGCGAGTGTCGCGTCGGCCATCGGGCCGACCGGGATGATGCTGCTGGTGCTGATGGCGGCGTTCGTGTTGTACGTCGTCTCGCTGTCGCTGCACCCGAACGCGAAGTGCGGTCGGTGCAAGGGTGCCGGCCGGCACCACGGCAGCCTGTTCAGCTACGCCCAGCGCCCGTGCAGCAGCTGCAAGGGCCGCGGCGTCCACCCGCGGATCGGCCGCCGGATCCTGTTCAAGGAACCGTAGGCCGGCCCCACCACAAAAGAATGCCCTGAGCAACAAGCTGGGCAGTGATCGGACCGGCCCTCCGCCCGCCGGACCGGTTCACCCCCGGCACACCCCGCTGCACCCTCACGCCCGGCAGGCAGTTGCCGGACCAGCAACTCGCTCAGGCCCAGAGCTGGCCCTCGAGGCGGTCTTCGGCCTCGTCGATGGTGCCCTCGTAGGCGCCGGTCGACAGGTACTTCCAGCCGCCGTCCGCGACCACGAACGCGATGTCCGCGGACTCCCCGTCCTTGACGCACTTCGCCGCCTGACCGAGCGCCGCGTGCAGGATCGCCCCGGTGGAAATGCCCGCGAAGATGCCTTCGTTGTCGAGCAGTTCACGGACCCGCCGGACGGCGTCCCGCGGTCCGACCGAGAAGCGCGCGTCGATCAGCGACGCGTCGTACAGCTCCGGGACGAAGCCCTCGTCGAGGTTGCGCAGGCCGTAGACGAGCTCGCCGTACCGCGGCTCGGCCGCCACGATCCGCACCTCGGGCTTGTGCTCCCGGAAGAACCGCCCGGCGCCCATCAGCGTGCCGGTGGTGCCGAGGCCGGCGACGAAGTGCGTGATCGACGGGAGGTCGTCGAGGATCTCCCGCGCGGTGCCGTCGTAGTGGGCGAGCGCGTTGGACGGGTTGCCGTACTGGTACAGCATCACCCAGTCGGGGTGGTCCTCGGCGACCTGCTTCGCCACCCGGACCGCTTCGTTGGACCCACCCGCAGCGGGCGAGGAGATGATCTCCGCGCCCCACATCCGCAGGATCTGGCGGCGCTCCTCGGAGGTGTTCTCCGGCAGCACGCAGACCATCCGGTAGCCGCGGAGCTTGGCCGCCATCGCCAGCGAGATGCCGGTGTTGCCGGAGGTCGGCTCGAGGATCGTGTTGCCCGGCCGGAGCCGGCCGTCCTTCTCCGCGTCCAGCAGCATCCGCAGCGCCGCGCGGTCCTTGATCGAGCCGGTCGGGTTGTGGTCCTCGAGCTTCGCCCACAGCCGTACGTCGGCCGACGGCGACAGCCGGGGCAGCCCGACGAGCGGAGTACCGCCGACCGAGTCGAGCAGGCTGTCGAAACGCATCCGTTCAGTCCTTCCGGCGAGTCGGGGGCTCAGCCGCCGGCGACCGCGGGCAGCACGACGACGACGTCGCCGTCCTTGACCTCGGTCTTCAGGCCGCCGGTGAACCGGACGTCCTCGTCGTTCACGTACACGTTCACGAACCGGCGCAGCTCCTCCGGCTCACCCTCCACGATGCGCTCCTTGAGGCCCGGATGGTTCCCGTTCACGTTGTCGATGAACTCGGCCAGGGTCGCGCCGGCGCCGTCGACCGCCTTCTCGCCACCGGTGTAGGTGCGCAGGATCGTCGGCACGCGCAGCTCGATCGCCATATCAGTGCTCTCCTTCTGAGGTTTCTCCATAGGAACCAACCACGCGTACTTCTTCTTCCGTGACCTCGCCGTCGACGATCCGGTACGAGCGGAACTCGACCGGCCCGTCGTACGCCGGGGAGTCCGCGCCGTCCCGGGTCGACACCAGCACGTAGTGCGCGCCGGGCTCCTGGGCGAGGGTGATGTCGGTCCGCGACGGGTACGCCTCGGTGGCGGTGTGCGAGTGGTAGATCACCACCGGCTCCTCGTCGCGCTCACCCATCTCCTTGTAGAGCCGGAGCAGGTCGCCCGAGTCGAATTCGTAGAACGTCGGCGACATCGCCGCGTTCAGCATCGGGATGAACCGGGTGGCCCGATCCGATCCTTCCGCCCCCGCGACCACGCCGCACGCCTCGTCCGGGTGATCCTTCCGGGCGTGCGCGACGATCGCGTCGTACGTCGCCTTCTCGATGACCAGCACGCCTCCACGGTACGGCGGCCGCGTGACCGGCCCCGCCAACCGCGGGGTCGGTCCACGATGCGGACAGTTACCAGCGGTCGTGGATCTGGGGACGGATCAGCTCGTCGTAGATCTCGCGGACCGCGGTGAGCTGGTCCTCGGTGAGCGGGGCGAGCGTGGCGGCGGCGATGTTGCCGGCGACCTGCTCGGGGTTGCGGGCACCAGGGATGACGACCGAGACGCCGGGCTGGTCGAGGATCCAGCGGAGCGCGAACTGGGCCATCGTGGCGCCGGCCGGGAGCCATGGCATCAGCCGGCGGACGGCCTCCAGGCCGGTGCTGAAGTCGATCCCGGAGAAGGTCTCGCCGACGTCGAAGGCTTCGCCGTGCCGGTTGTACGTGCGGTGGTCGTCGGCGCCGAAGACGGTGTTCTCGTCGTACTTCCCGGAGAGCAGCCCGCTGGCGAGCGGGACGCGGGCGATGATGCCGACGCCGGCTTCCCGGGCCGCCGGAAGGACCTCGTCGAGGGGCTTCAGGCGGAACGCGTTCAGGATGATCTGGACGGAGGCGACGTTCGGGCGCGCGATCGCGGTGAGCGCCTCGGCGCAGGTCTCGACGCTGACGCCGTACGCCGCGATCCGGCCCGCGTCGACCATCGCGTCGAGGTCGTCGAACACCGCGTCGGTCGCGTAGACCGGGGTCGGCGGGCAGTGCAGCTGGACGAGGTCGATCGTGTCGACGCCGAGGTTGGTCCGGGAGCGGTCGTTCCAGGCGCGGAAGTTGGCCGGGTTGTAGTTCTCCGGGACCTGCTCGACCCGGCGGCCCATCTTGGTCGCCACGGTCAGGCCGTCGTACGCCTTCAGGACCTGGCCGACGAGCCGCTCGCTGCGGCCGTCGCCGTACACGTCCGCGGTGTCGATGAAGGTCACGCCGCCCTCGACGGCGGTCCGGAGTACGGCGAGCGCGTCGCTCTCGTCCACCGAACCCCAGTCGGCGCCCAACTGCCACGCACCGAGCCCGACAACTCCGACATCACGACCGGTCCGGCCAAGCGTTCGCGTCTCCATGCCGCAACCCTAAGCAGTCACGCTGACCGTCAGCTCGCCGCCCTCGGTCAGTTGCAGGTCGGTCGCCAGCGTCTCGCCCATGATCAGCTCACGGTGAGTCTGAACCGCGGCCGCGGTGGTCGCGTCGGCGGACACCGTCACCCGGACCCGATCGGTCACCTCGAAGCCCGCATCCCGCCGCGCCTGCTGAACCGCCCGCACGACGTCCCGCGCAATCCCTTCAGCTTGGAGCTCTGGTGTGATGGTCGTGTCAAGCACCACGAAACCACCGCCGGGGAGCAGTCCACTCGCCTCGTGCCCATCCGCGAGCGTGGTCTCCAGTGTGTACTCGCCGTCCTGCAACTCGATGCCTCCAGCAACCACTACTCCGTCGGTGACGGACCAGTCCCCGGCTTTGGACGCCTTGATCACCTGCTGGACATCCCGCCCGAGCCGCGGGCCCGCCGCCCTGGCGTTGACAGTCAGCCGCTGAGATACCTCCGCGTGCTCGGCACTCAGCACGACGTTGCGGACGTTGACCTCCGCGGCGATCAACGGGGTGAGCGCGGTCAGAGCCGTCGTTCGACCGCCCGGTCCCGGTGATCGACGTCCGTCGCCACAGTCAGGCTGCGGAGCGGCTGGCGAGCCCGAATCCCCACCGCCTTCCGAATCGATGACGCCACCGAACACACCTCCCGAGCGGCATCCATCTGTTTGATGAGTCCTGGGTCTGCGGGGAGGTCCGTTGGGGTAGGCCATTCGGCCAGATGCACAGAGCGGTCACCGGTAAGACCACGCCAGATGTTCTCGGTGACCAGCGGCAACAGCGGCGCCGCCGTACGGCACAGCACTTCGAGGACTGTGTAGAGCGTGTTGATCGCGTCCTGGGATCCGGTCCAGAAGCGGTCCCGCGAGCGACGGATGTACCAGTTGGTGAGGACGTCGAGATAGCCCTGGACTGCATCGCAAGCCGTGGCGATGTCGTAGCGGTCGAGCGCAGCCTGGGTGTTTGTCACCAAACTCTCCAGCCGAGCGAGGATGTAGCGATCCAGCACGTGCGGGGAGTCAGGCGACCAGGAGCCCGTCGTGCCAGATGCGTTGGCGTACAGCGTGAAGAACGACCACGCGTTCCACAGCGGCAGCAGGACCTGGCGGACGCCGTCGCGGATGGCGGATTCGGTGACGACGAGGTTGCCGCCGCGCAGGATCGGGCTCGACATCAGGAACCAGCGCATCGCGTCGGCGCCGTCGCGGTCGAACACCTCCGAGACGTCCGGGTAGTTGCGCAGCGACTTGCTCATCTTCTGCCCGTCGTTGCCGAGCACGATGCCGTGACTCAGGCAGGACGAGAACGCCGGCCGGTCGAACAAGGCCGTCGCCAGGATGTGCAGGGTGTAGAACCAGCCGCGCGTCTGCCCGATGTACTCGACGATGAAGTCGCCCGGGAAGTGGCTCTCGAACCAGTCCTCGTTCTCGAACGGGTAGTGCACCTGGGCGAAGCTCATCGACCCGGAGTCGAACCACACGTCCAGCACGTCCGGCACCCGGCGCATCGTCGATCGCCCGGTCGGGTCGTCCGGGTTCGGCCGGGTGAGCTCGTCGACGTACGGCCGGTGCAGGTCGGTCAGCCGGACGCCGAAGTCCCGCTCCAGCTCCGCGATCGAGCCGTAGACGTCGACCCGCGGGTACGCCGGATCGTCCGACCGCCAGACCGGGATCGGCGAACCCCAGAACCGGTTCCGGCTGATCGACCAGTCCCGCGCGTTCGACAACCACTTGCCGAACTGACCGTGCTTCACGTGCTCCGGCACCCAGGTGATCTGCTCGTTCAGCTCGACCATCCGGTCGCGGATCCGCGTCACCTCGACGAACCAGCTCGACACCGCCTTGTAGATCAGGGGATGCCGGCACCGCCAGCAGTGCGGGTAGCTGTGTACGTAGCTGTCCTCCCGCACGAGGTTGCCGGCGGCCCGGAGATCGCGGATGATCGGCCGGTTCGCCTCGAAGACGTGCATTCCAAGGTAGGGCGGCACGACGGACGTGAATCGGGCGCCGTCGTCGATGGTCAGGATCGTGGGGATCCCGACGGCGTCACAGGCGAGCTGGTCCTCTTCGCCGTACGCCGGCGCCAGGTGCACCACGCCCGTACCGTCGTCGGTGGTGACGTGATCGGCCGCGATCACTTGGAACGCGTTCGGCGTACCTTCCAGGAAGTCGAACAGCGGGGCGTAGCGGCGGCCGATCAGGTCGGCGCCCTTCATCCTGCGCACCACGTCGGTATACCCGTAGGCGTCGAGCCGGGCCTCGGCCAGAATCGTCTCCCGACCGTCGAGCTCGACCACTGCGTAGTCCACCTCTGGCCCGACCGCCATCGCGAGGTTGCTGGGGAGGGTCCAGGGAGTGGTGGTCCAGGCGAGCAGCCGCTCGCCTGTCTCCAGCTCCACCGCGATCGTCACGGAGGGGTCCTGCCGCGGCTGGTACACGTCGTCGTCCATCCGCAACTCATGGTTGGACAGCGGGGTCTCGTCGTTCCAGCAGTACGGCAGGACTCGAAGCCCTTCGTACACCAGGCCCTTGTCGTACAGCGTCTTGAACGCCCAGATCACCGACTCCATGTAGTCGACGTTGAGCGTCTTGTAGTCATGCTCGAAATCGACCCACCGCGCCTGCCGGGTGACGTACGCCCGCCACTCGTCCGCATACTTCAGCACCGACGCCCGGCAAGCAGCATTGAACTCCTCGATCCCCAGCGCGAGAATCTCGGCCTTCGTCTTCAGCCCCAGCACCCGCTGAGCCTCCAACTCAGCCGGCAACCCATGCGTGTCCCACCCGAACCGCCGCTCGACCCGAAATCCCCGCATGGTTCGGTACCGCGGCACGACATCCTTCACGTACCCGGTCAGCAAGTGCCCGTAGTGCGGCAACCCATTGGCAAACGGCGGCCCGTCGTAGAAGACGAACTCCTCGGCGCCCGTCAACGACGCCCGAAACGTCCCGTCCCGCTCCCAGTACGCGAGCACCCCACGCTCGACCTCCGGGAAATCCGGCACCCCAACCCTCGGATAACTCACCCACCGCATGCTATGCGGCCGTCACCCGGCATCAGCCCGCTTTGCGCCAATCACCACACCGCGCAGTCTCGAACGCCTTGTCCGACTTCTTGATCGTCACGGTCTGCGGGCCGTTGCTGATGTTGTTCGCAAGAATCGAGTCGATACCGCCCGACAGGTTCGCCAGCCGAGCCCAGTAGCACCCCTCGCCACCGGCCGTCTTGTACTTCCCTGGCTTGATATCGACCCCGACCTCGTACGTCCCGTCCCCCGACATCACCACCGCCGCCTGCGGCGGCTGCGCAGTCACAGTCTTGGCCGGCGGCGCAGGCTTGGTCACCGTCACCGGCGGCGCAGTAACCGTCACCGGCGGCGCCGCAGGCCCCGCAACCGGCGCAGTAACAGTCACCGTCGCCGCGGGCGACCCCGCAGCGGCCGGGTCACTCCCCGCCCCTGCGTTACCAATGGCGGCACCGACCGCGAACACAGCCAACCCACCCAACACACTCCAGCCAATACGCACACCCCGCCCCGACGGCTTCTTCCCCGCCCCGCCAGCAACCGCCTGCCTCGCCGACTGCGGCTCCTGATAAGGCGGCTGCTGCTGGTACTGCGGTTGTTGCTGGTACTGCGGCTGCTGGTACTGCGGCTGCTGGTACTGCGGCTGCTGCGGATCACGCCCGTACGGCTGCTGCGGCGGCGGGTATTGCGGATATTGCTGAGACATGGCAGTTCCTCCCCCTGGTCCCCGAGCCCCCCTCGAGATCCGCCAGCAAGCTAACCCTCAGCGAAGACCGACACCACCCCCAACCCAACGGAAAGTAACTCTGACCATCATTTCGTTACAATCCGCAACCGTCAGTCGTCGATCGCCTGGTAGACGCTGGTCCAGAAGTCCTTCTGCAGCGGCAACTGCGGGTCACCCGCGTGCGCCCGCTGCAGGATCAAGATCGCCGTCAGGTCCTCGGCCGGATCGTTGTACCAGGAGGTGCCGAAGAAGCCGTTCCAGCCGTAGCTTCCGGCGGAGGGGCCGAGATGTGTGCGGTCGGTGACGACCCCCACTCCGAAACCCCAGCTCGTGGTGTCGAAGTACCCCGGTCTGAAGCCCGAGACCGCCCGCTGTGCCGGAGTCAGGTGATCGCTGGTCATCAGCGTGACCGACGGCCGCGAGAGCACCCGCTCGCCCCGATAGGTGCCACCTGCGAGCAGCATCGACGCGAACGCGAGGTAGTCGTCGGCGGTCGAGACGAGCCCGCCGCCACCATCTTCGAGCGTCGGCGGAACGCTCCACCGCCCGTCGGGGTGGTCTGCGACGACCGCCTCGCCTGTCGGGGCGCTGTCGCGCTCGTACGCTGTCGCCATCCGGTCGAGGCGGTCCGCGCTCACGCTGAAGGCGGTGTCCTTCATCCCGAGCGGCTCGAAAAGCCGTTCCTGCAAGGCCTGCCCGAACGACCTGCCGGTGGCCCGTGCGATGAGCGCACCTGTCACGACGGAGCCTGTCTGGTACAGCCACCGTTCACCCGGCTGATGAACCAGCGGGAGCGCACCGAGCCGACCCACCCACTCGTCCAGCGGCGCATCCTCCAGTTCCAGCGCATCGGCGATCGGGACGGTTCCCGGCTCGGCCGGGACCACGCCGGAGCCGAAGGTGAACGTCAGCAGATCTCGCAAGGTGACCGCCCGCGCAGCCGGCACGGTGTCCTCAAGCGGCCCGCCGGGATCGGCGAGCACCCGCATGTCCGCCAGCTCCGGCAGAAACTCGTCGACCGGGTCGTCAAGCCGCAGCGTGCAGTCCTCAACCAACGTCATCGCACACGCCGCCACAATCGGCTTCGTCATCGACGTCATCCGAACGATCGTGTCCCCCGCCATCGGCACCGTCGAGCCCGCACCCTCGAACGCAAGAGCCCCCGTCGCCTCAACATGCACGTCCCCACGCCGCGCAAGAACAGCCAAAACACCCGGCACAAACCCACCATCAAGCTGCCGCTCGAGCACCCCCCGCACCCGCCCCAACCGCCTCAACGAAAACCCACCAATGGTCACGACCTACTCCACATCCTGTCGGCGTCCGCACGCCGACCCAGCCGCCCGCGCACCGCACCGAGGCTACTGGCAGCAGCCGACAGCCACTCCCCACGAGCACGCGCAACCGACCGGAGCCGATGCCCTTCGCAGTTCACCAATCCACAACCACCCACCTCGGCACGTCACCCCCGAGTCGCGCACCCACTGAAATCAGCCGCCGAAGAGGGCGTCCACAGTCCTCCGCATCCACTGCGGCCCCAACCACTGCCCTGACTGTCCACACCCACCTCCGCCGCCCACCTCCGCGCCACACCACAAGCCGCGCCCGCGCTGGAGGCGCCAATAGTCAGCCGCCGCCGGAGGCGGTGTCCTTTGGGCGGTGTCCCCGGGGTTTAGCGGATGTTGTGGAGGAGGGCTGATTGGAGGTAGCCGAGCCAGTCGTACAGGTCGTAGGTGAGGCGGCGGGGGTCGTCTTCGGGGAGTTTTTCCCAGGTGGTGTAGTCGTCTTCGTCTTTGATGTCGAGGCGGGTGCCGATGGCCAGGCGGAGGTCGTTCAACGCCCGCAGCCAGGAGAGTTGTTCGTCGGGCTCCAGGGCGATCTCGTCGGCGCCCGACTCCTCCAGCGCCGACAGGACACGCTTCGCGTCCGTCACCTTCCCCTCGCGGAGCCCCCGCTCGGTGAAGCGCCGGAACTCCGACGACGCCATGTCGTCGGCCTTGTAGGCGTCCGGCAGCAGCCGCTGAAGCACCACATCCTCGGGCGGCGACGTCGGGCCGTCCGAGTCGAGCAGGTCGGCGAGCGGGTCCGAGGATGCGGCGGCGCGCGGCGGCATGCCGTCGTACAGGAGCTCGACCAGGTTGCGGAGGAGGTTCGCCAGGATGTCCGCCTCGTGCTCGGCGAAGCTGACGACGACGGTCTTGCGGCGCTTCCGGAAGCGGGTCACGACTTCTCGCAGGTGGCCCAGAGGCCGTAGGAGTGCATGGCTTCGACGTCGCGTTCCATCGCCTCGCGGTTGCCGTTCGAGACCGCCGACTTGCCCTCTTGGTGGACCTGCAGCATCAGCTTCTCCGCCTTCTCCTTGGAGTAGCCGAAGTACGTCTGGAACACGAACGTGACGTAGTCCATCAGGTTGACCGGATCGTTCCAGACGATGGTCACCCAGGGTGGGCTCAGCTTGATCGCCTCGTCGACCTCGGGGCTCTCGAGCTCGCTTGGTGCGGTGGTCACTCGTCCATTCTCTCCATCATCGGTCCGCGTCTCGCAATAGGCTGCTCTTGTGACCCACTCGACGGCACTTCTCACGGACCACTACGAGCTGACGATGCTGCAGGCCGCCCTGGCCGACGGCACGGCGCAGCGCCGCTCGGTCTTCGAGCTGTTCGCCCGCCGGCTGCCGGACGGCCGCCGGTACGGCGTGGTCGCCGGCGTCAACCGGCTGCTCGACACGCTCGAGCGGTTCCGCTTCGACGAGCAGACGATCGCCTTCCTTGCCGATCGCGGCGTCGTGGACCAGGCTACCCGGGACTGGCTGGCGGACTATCGGTTCACCGGCGACATCTCCGGCTACGCCGACGGCGAAATCTTCTTTCCTGGCTCCCCGGTCCTCGTGGTGGAGTCGAGTTTCGCCGAGGCGGTGCTGCTGGAGACCGTGTTCCTGTCCATCCTGAACCACGATTCAGCGGTCGCCTCGGCGGCGTCCCGGATGACCTGGTGGGCCGGTGGGCGGCCCTGTATCGAGATGGGCTCGCGCCGGACCCACGAGGAGGCCGCGGTCGCGGCGGCGCTGGCGGCGTACATCGCGGGCTTCAGCACCACGTCGAACCTGGAGGCAGCCCGCCGGTTCGGCATCCCGAGCGCGGGTACGGCGGCGCACTCGTTCACGCTGCTGCACGACCAGGAGCGGGACGCGTTCCGGTCCCAGGTCGATGCCCTCGGCAAGGGTACGACGCTGCTCGTGGACACGTACGACGTCGCCGAGGCGGTGCGGACCGCGATCGAGCTGACCGGGCCCGAGCTGGGCGCCGTACGGCTGGACTCCGGCGACCTGCCGTCGCTGGCCGGGCAGGTCCGCGAGCAGCTGGACGCGCTCGGGGCGACCAAGACGCGGATCATCGTGACCAGCGACCTGGACGAGTTCCAGATCGCGGCGCTGGCGCCGGCGGCGGTCGACGGTTATGGCGTGGGGACGTCGCTGGTCACCGGGTCGGGGTATCCGACCTGTGGGTTTGTATACAAGCTGGTGGCGCGCGAGGACGCGAGCGGCGCGCTGCTGCCGGTGGCGAAGAAGAGCCCGGACAAGATCTCGATCGGCGGCCGCAAGTGGGCGCTGCGACGGCGGTCGGCGAGTGGGGTCGCTGAGGTGGAGCTGATCGGTGTCGGCGAGCAGCCGGAGGACGACGGGGACGACCGGCCGCTGATGAAGACGTTGGTCGAGGGCGGGAAGATCGTCGGGCGTACGACGCCGGCGGAGTCGCAGGCGCATCACTTCAAGGTCCGCGACGAGCTGCCGCGGTACGCGAGCCAGCTCAGCCGGGGCGAGCCGGCGATCCCGACGGAGTACGTCGGTGACTTCGACGCGCGCAACCCGTTCCTGCCCCGGAGCCACACGTGAGCACCGGGTGGCCGGTCGACGCGCCCGCTTCGGGGGCTGATGTGCTGGTCGCGCTGCGGTTCGCGGACCGGGCGGCGCGGAAGGCGGTGGCAGAGGAACTGGTCGGGACCGGTCTGCACACTGGTCAGGAGCTGGTCCTCGCGAAGCTGCTGCACCACGGGTCGCTTCCCGTCGCCCAGCTGGCGAAGGTCCTGGACGTCGAGGTGCCGACCGCCACCAAAACCACCCAGCGGATGGAGGCCGCCGGCCTGGTCCGCCGGGTGAAAAGCAGCACCGACGCCCGCCAGGTAGGCATCGAACTCACCGCCCGCGGCACCGAGCTCGCCCACACCGTCCAGGACGTCTACGACCGAGCCGGCCGCCGAGCCCTCTCCAAACTGACCCCCGAAGACCGCCGCCTGATCCGCAACCTCCTCTGGACCATCACCACCACCCTCGAGCCTCAGTAGGCCTCGAAGACCTTGGCGATGACTCCGAGGGCTTCACGTAAGAGGTGTGGGGGTGTGACCAGGGGTGGGAGGAAGCGGAGGACGTTGTTGTAGGTGCCGGCGGTGAGGACTATCAAGCCTTCGGCGTGGCAGGCTTTGGCGATTTGGGTGGTGGTGGCGGGGTCTGGTTGGCCGTTGGTGGTTAGTTCGATGGCAAGCATGGCGCCTCGGCCGCGGATGTCGGCGATGACCGGGTGGCGGGTGGCGAGGTCGTGGAGGAAGGGCAGCATGAGGTTGCCGATGTCGCGGGCTCGGGCGGGGAGGTCCTCGGACTCGATCGTTTGGATCGCGGCCAGGGCGGCGGCGCAGGCGATCGGGTTGCCGCCGTAGGTGCCGCCGAGGCCGCCGACGTGCGGGGCGTCCATGATTTCGGCTCGGCCGGTGACGGCTGCGAGCGGGAGACCGCCGGCGATGCCCTTGGCCAGCGTGATCAGGTCGGGTACGACGCCTTCGTAGGAGCAGGCGAACAGGTCGCCGGTCCGCCCGAAGCCGGTCTGGATCTCGTCGGCGACGAACACGACCCCGTTGGCAGCGCACCACGCGGCGACCGCCGGCAGGAAGCCGGGGGCGGGTACGACGAAGCCGCCCTCGCCGTGGATCGGCTCCAGGACGACGCACGCCACGTTCGACGCCCCGACGTACTTCTCGATCATCGCGACCGACCGCGCCGCCGCCTCCGGCCCGCTCAGCCCGTCGCGGAACGGGTACGACGTCGGCACCCGGTAGACCTCGGGCGCGAACGGCCCGAACCCGTCCTTGTACGGCATGTTCTTCGCCGTCATCGCCATCGTCAGGTTCGTCCGCCCGTGGTACCCGTGGTCGAACACCACCACCGCGTCCCGCTTCGTGTACGACCGCGCGATCTTCACCGCGTTCTCGACCGCCTCGGCCCCCGAGTTCAGCAGCACCGACCGCTTCTCGAAGTCCCCCGGCGTGATCCGCGCCAGCGCCTCGCACACCTCGAGATAACCGGAGTACGGCGTGACCATGAAGCACGTGTGCGTGAACCGCGCCACCTGCTCCTGCACCGCCGCGACCACCGCCGGCGCCGCGTTCCCGACGTTGACGACCGCGATCCCGGACCCGAGATCGATCAACTGGTTGCCATCGGCATCCACCACGATGCCGCCACCCGCGTCGGTGACGAACACCGGCAGCGTGATCCCGATCCCGCGCGCGACCGACCGCCGGACCCGCTCCAGGAGTTCCACCGACCGCGGCCCCGGGATCTCCGTGACCAGCTTCCGTTCCTGCGTCACCGTCATCGTCCAGCCCCCAAGGATTCCGCGTCGCCAGAGAGTCGTTGCGCCAGCCAGACCGGGAGCACCGAGAACACGATCAGCGCGGCCGCGACCACGTTGACCACCGGTGCCTGGTTCGGCCGGAAGAGGTTGTTGAAGATCCAGATCGGCAGCGTCTGCACCTGCGCGCCGGCCGTGAAGGTGGTCACGATGATCTCGTCGAACGACAGCGCGAACGCCAGCAACGCCCCGGCCAGCAGCGCCGACCGGATCATCGGAAACGTCACCAGCCGGAACGTGGTGAACCCGGATGCACCGAGATCGGCCGAGGCCTGCTCCAGCGACACCCCGGTCCGCCGTAGTCGAGCAATCACATTGTTGAACACGGTGACAATGCAGAACGTCGCGTGCGCGATCACGATCGTGACGAAGCCGAGCTCGCACCCGAACAACGTCCGGAACGCGTTGTTCAGCGCGATCCCGGTCACGATGCCCGGCAACGCGATCGGCAGGATCACCAGCAGCGAGACAGCGTCGCGCCCGTAGAACGCGAACCGCTGCAGAGCAAAGGCGATCATCGTCCCGAGCACCAGTGCGATCACCGTCGCCGCCAGCCCGACCCGCACGCTCACCCACAGCGCGTCCAGCGCACCCTGGCTCTCGGCCGCCCGCCGCCACCAGTCCAGCGTGAGCTCGCGCGGCGGCCAGGCGAACGTCTTGTTCACGTTGAACGAGTTCACCAGCACCAGCAGCAGCGGGACGTAGATGAACGCGAGGATCACCGCGGTCAGCACCCGCAGCACGATCCGGGTCGATCGGGAGATCGTCATCAGAGGCTCTCCATCGCTCCGGTACGGCGAACCGCCGCCAGGTACACCAGCATCACCACGACCGGCACCGTCGCGACCGCCGCGGCAAACGGCAAGTTGTTGGCGGATCCCACGTTGTCGTAGACAACGTTGCCGAGCAGCTGATTGGTCCCACCGACGATCCGGACCGCGATGTAGTCGCCCAGCGTCAGACTGAAGGTGAAGATCGACCCGGCCACCACAGCCGGAATCACCGTCGGTACGACGATCCGCCGTACGGTCTGCAGCGTCCGGCCGCCAAGATCGGAAGAGGCCTCCAGCAACGAGTCCGGCAGCCGCTCGAGCCCCGCGTAGATCGGCAGGATCATGTACGGCAACCACAGATAGGCCAACGTCACCACAGTTGCCGCCAGCCCGTACCCCGGCGACTTCAGCCCGATCGCCTCGAACGCCGACGACACCAGCCCGCCCTCGGAGAACATCCCGCGCCACGCGTAGGCCTTGACCAGGTAGCTCGCCCACAACGGCATCAGCACCGCCACCAGCAGGAACCGCCGCAACCCCGGCCCGGCCACCTTCGACATGTACAAAGCGATCGGAAACGCCACCACCGCGTCGATCAGGGTCACCAGCACGGCAACCCCGATCGTCCGCAGCGCGATCGTCCGATAGACGTCGACCGTGAACAGCGTCCGGAAGCTGTCCAGCGTCCACACCCGCTCGATCTGCCCGGTGAACCCGTTCTGCGTCCAGAGCGCGGTGACGAACAACGCCGCCAACGCCCCCAGGTACGCCACCCCGAGCCACAACATCGGCGGCCCGAGCAACAGCCCCAGGCGGGCTTTAGGGTGCCGGTAGAGGGTGCTCATCCCTTGATCTGCGTCCAGGCTTGCGTCCACTTGCTGTAGTCGGTGCACTTCACGTCGGTGCGGCCGTCCAGGCACTGCTCGATCGGCGTGGTCCAGTACCAGATCTTCTCGGCGTAGGCCGCGTCACCCGCGTGGTACGCCGTGCAGTGGCTCTTGTCCACCGTCATCGCGCAGGCCTTGCCGTTCGCCGGAGACTCACCGAAGTACTCTGCCACCGCCGCGTTCGCGGAGGGGCTGATGATGTGGTTCATCCAGAGGTACGCGCAGTTCTTGTGCTTCGAGGTGGCGCTGACCATCCAGGTGTCCGACCAGCCGGTGACGCCCTCGGTCGGGACGGTTGCCTGGACGGGGATCTTCTCGCTGGTGGCCAGGTTCGCGATCACCTGCCAGGTCGTGCCGACCACGGTGTTGCCGCTCTGGAAGGCCTGCGTGGCCTTGAGGTAGTCCGACCAGTACTCCGAGACCAGCGTCTTCTGCGTCTTCAGCAGGTCGACCGCGGCCTGGAGCTGCTTGTCGTCGAGCGCGTACGGGTTCTTGATGCCGAGGTCCGGCTTGCTCGCCATCAGGTACATCGCCGCGTCCGCGATGTAGATCGGCGAGTCGTACGCCGTCACCTTGCCCTTGTACGGCGAGCTCGCGTCGAACACCACGCCCCACGAGGTCGGCGCCGGCGTCACCTTGTCGGTCCGCCACATCAGCAGGTTAGCGCCGTACCCGTGCGGGATGCCGTACATCTGGCCCTTGACCGAGTTCCACGGCCGGTTCTTCAGGAACGGGTAGACGTCGGCGTAGTTCGGCACTAGATCGGTGTTCACGGGCTCCACCTGTCCGCCCGCGATCAGCCGCAGCGACGCGTCACCGGACGCCGAGACCACGTCGTACTGCCCGGTCTTCATCAGGCTGACAGCCTCGTCCGACGTACCGAACGTCTTCACCGTCACCTGGCAGCCGGTCTGCTTCTCGAACGGCGTGACCCAGTCGACCTTCGGGTCGTTCGAGCCGTCCTCGGCGTACCCGGGCCAGGCGAGCACGCTGAGCTTGCCCTCGCCGGTGCCGAGCTTGTCCAGCTTCTTCAGGTCCGGCGGCGTGAACCCGCCGGCCGCGGCACCGCCCGAACCGCCGGAGGACGAGCCTCCGGAGGTGCCGCACGCCGCCAGCAAGGCGAGCAGCGCGAGGCCGGCCGCCACACCGATCTTCTTCATCGACAGCTCCTAAGGGGTTTGGGGCGGGATCGCAACCGTGTGTTCGCGGTGCCAGCTGAGCCGGACCCGCGCACCTCGCAGCTCGAGCTTGTCCTGCACGGAACCCTGCTGGTTCTGCTGCAGGACGATCAGCGACCCCCCGGCGTCCAGGTCGACCACGGACTGCGTGGCCGAGCCCAGGTACACCACCTCACGGACCACCCCGGCCGCTGTGCACCTCCCCGGCTCGGCCGCTCCGTCAGCCGTGGAGTGCGGCTCGAGCCGGATCTTCTCCGGCCGGACGGTGAACAGGCCCGCGGTGCCGAGGATCGCGGCCGCGACCTCGCCCTCGAGCAGGTTCGACGTCCCGACGAACCCGGCGACGAAGGCGCTCGCCGGGTGCTCGTACAGCTCGGCCGGCGCGGCCAGCTGCTCGATCCGGCCGCCGTTGAACACGGCGATCCGGTCGCTCATCGTCAGCGCTTCCTCCTGGTCGTGGGTGACGAAGACGAAGGTGATGCCGACGTCGCGCTGCAGCGCCTTCAGCTCGATCTGCATCTCGCGCCGCAGCTTGAGGTCGAGCGCACCGAGCGGCTCGTCCAGCAGCAGCACCTTGGGCCGGTTGACCAGCGCCCGCGCCAGCGCGACTCGTTGCCGTTGGCCACCAGACAGCTGACTCGGCCGCCGATCGCCGTACCCGGCCAGCTGCACGGTCTCCAAGGCCTCGACCGCCCGGGTACGGCGCGACTTCCGCTCGACACCCTTGACCCGCAACCCGTACTCGACGTTCTGCAGCACACTCATGTGCGGGAACAGCGCGTAGTCCTGAAAGACCGTGTTCACGTCCCGCGCGTACGGCGCCTGCTCGGTGACGTCGACGCCGCCGAGCAGCACCCGGCCGTCCGTCGGTACTTCGAAGCCCGCGATCATCCGCAGTACCGTCGTCTTGCCCGAACCGGACGGGCCGAGCATCGAGAAGAACTCGCCCTCGGCCAGGTCCAGGTCGATCCCGTCCACCGCGGTCACGTCCCCGAACGTCTTCCGCAACCCGCGCAGACTCACCGCGGCGGTCTGCACCGCGGGCTCTGCCGGGGAGGTGGTCAACGAGCTCATCCGATCGCCGACATCACGTGCTTCACCCGGGTGTAGTCCTCGACGCCGTACATCGACAGGTCCTTGCCGTGGCCGGAGTGCTTGAAGCCGCCGTGCGGCATCTCGGCCACCAGCGGGATGTGCGTGTTGATCCAGACGCAGCCGAAATCGAGGTCCCGGGACATTCTCAAGGCTCTCGCGTGGTCGGACGTGAAGACGCTCGACGCGAGCCCGTACCGGACCCCGTTCGCCAGCCGGACCGCTTCCTCGTCCCCGGCGAAGGCCTGCACGGTGATGACCGGCCCGAACACCTCGTCCTGAATCATCTCGTCGTCCTGCCGCAGACCGGTCACCACGGTCGCCTCGAGGAAGAACCCGTCGGCCAGTGCGCCGCCAGGCCGCTCCCCACCCAGCACCACAGACCCATGCGCAGGCATCCGTGCGAGGAACCCCCGCACTCGATCGAGCTGCAAACTGCTGTTCAACGGCCCGAACAAGGCGTCTCCGTCATCAGGCAGTCCTGGGCGTGCGTTCGCAGTCGCCCAGTCCACCAACGCTCTAACGAATTCGTCGTGCACGGACGCCTCGACAAGCACCCGACAGGCCGCCGTACAGTCCTGGCCGGCATTGAAGTACCCGCCGACCCCGATAGCTTCGGCAGCCGCGGCCAGATCCGCGTCGGCAAACACCACAGCAGGGGCCTTGCCGCCAAGCTCCAGGTGCGTGCGCTTGAGATCCAGGGCAGCCGTCGACGCGACCTCAGACCCCGCGCGCGTCGATCCGGTGATGCTGACCAGCCCCGGCGTCGGATGCGCGACCACCGCCTGACCGGTCGCCCGATCCCCACAGACCACGTTGAACACCCCGGCCGGCAACACCTCGGCCGCGATCTCCGCCAGCATCACCGTGGTGACGGGCGTGGTCTCGGCCGGCTTCAGCACGAGCGTGTTGCCCGCGGCAAGCGCCGGCCCGATCTTCCAGACCGCCATCATCATCGGGTAGTTCCAGGGCGACACCTGTCCGACGACCCCGATCGGTTCCCGCCGCACCCAGGACGTGTGGCCGGCCAGGTACTCGCCCGCCGACTTGCCCTCCAGCATCCGTGAAGCCCCGGCGAAGAACCGCAGCTGATCGACCATCACCGCGAGCTCCTCGGTACGCGTCAGCTCGAGCGGTTTCCCGGTGTTCTGCGACTCGGCCGCGACCAACTCGTCTCCGCGCGCCTCGACCAGGTCGGCAAACTTCAGCAACATCCGCTGCCGCTCGCCCGGCGTGATCCCTCCCCAAGCAGGTACGGCGGCCGCCGCGGCCTGATACGCCGCGTCGACATCGTCCTCGCTCGAGAGCGGCGCCGTCCCGAAGACCTTGCCGGTGGCCGGGTCGACGAGCTCACTGGTCGCGCCGCTGCGCGCATCCCGGGGCTCTCCGTTGATCAGGTTCCGCACTGTTCGCATCAGGCTCTCCCCGGGACGCTGGTTGGCGGTAAACATATGAAATCAGATGTTAAAGTTCAAGGGATCGGTGACAATGTCCTGAACTTGTGGCCGAGGAGAGGTGGGGAGATGGCGCTGCGGTTCTACGGCAGTGGCGCGGCGGCGGTGTTCGCACCGCTCGAGACGCTGAGCCGCTCGGAACTCGTGGCGCGCCGACTGACCGACGCGATCGCACTCGGCCTGCTCCCCGACGCCGAGCAGCTCCCGGGCGAGTCCGACCTGGCCGGGATCTTCGGCGTCTCCACGACCACGATCCGCGAGGCGCTCTCGTCGCTGCGGTTGCGCGGCCTGATCGACACCCGGCGCGGTCGCGGCGGCGGCAGCTTCGTCCGCGCACAGGACGAGATCTCGATCGCGATCGTGCGCGACCGGCTGGCCGAGCTCAGCCTGGCCCAGCTCCGCGACCTCGGCGACCACTACAGCGCGATCGCGGGTACGGCGGCGCGGCTGGCGGCGGAGCGGGCCACGCCCGATGACGCCCAGCGGCTGACCGCGGTCTGCGACAGTCTGGAGCACGCGGAGGGCGTGGGCGCGCGCAGACGGGCCGATGCGCAGTTCCACATCGAGGTGGCGGCGACCGCGCAGTCGACCCGGCTCTACCGGGCCGAGGTGAGTTTGCAGGCCGAGGTAGGCACGCTGCTCTGGCTCGCATTCGGTGACGACGAGAGCCATCGGCGTACCGTCGCCAGTTGCCGGGAGGTGGTCGACGCGATCGCGCGGACCGACGGCGACGCGGCGCGGGCCGCGGCCGAGGAGCGCGTGGCCGACTCGACGGCGCGGCTCATCGACCTCAGACTGGCGTTGGAGGACTGATATGGACTCGTTGGCGCTGGATGCCGGGCTGGAGACTGTGCTCGAGGTGGTCGAGTCGGTCGTGGAAGGTGCTTTCGGCCTGGCGAACCTGATCGGTTCCGAGGCTCAGGCGGTGTTCGCCCAGGACTCGACAGCGAAACGGGCGGATCTTGCCGGCCTGCTTGCGGTCATCCGGCCTGCGCTCGAGGACCCCGCGGGGCTGATTCAGGGGGCCGGGTTCGTGGCCGCGGTGGATGCGCTGGCGGACTCGCGGTGGTGGCTGGAGTGGTTCATGCGGAGCAACGGCGTGGCCGAGCGCTTGCTCGTCGACACCGATCCGCGGGGCGAGAACTTCTACGACTACGGGTCGCTGCCGTGGTTCGACGTACCGCAGCGGACCGGCCGGCGGTACATCACCGGGCCGTACGTCGACTACCTCTGCACCGACGACTACACGCTGACCTTCACCGTGCCGGTCGTGGTCCAGGACCGGTTCGTGGGGGTGGCGGGCGCGGACGTGCGCGTGTTCACCTTCGAGAAGGCGGTCCTGCCGTGCTTGCGGGCCACCCACCGGAAGGTTGCCATCGTCAACGATCAGGGCCGGATCGTGCTCAGCAACAGCGCCCGCCACGTCAGCGGCACGCTGCTCCGCACCGAGCTCCCGGCGTACCGGATCGAGGACCTCCCGCTCTCGGTGGTCGAGCTCACGGCCTAGCTCACGGCCTGGGCAGGAACGTGTCCAGGTAGTCGTTGCGGAACTTGCCCTCGGGGTCGTACTTCGCGGCGAGCGCGATGAAGTCGGGGACCTTCGGGTAGCGCTCCGCCAGCGTGGCGGCGTCGGCGGCGAAGACCTTGCCCCAGTGCGGCCGGACGTCCAGCGGCGCGAGCCCGTCCTCGATCGCGACGACGACCGGGCGAACGGCGGCCTCGTCCTGGATCCAGGTGAAGTGCAGCGCGACGGTGTCGCGGCCTTGGCTCGGGCTGAGCCACAGCTCGTCGGCGGCGACGGTCCGCACCTCCGACACCTGCAGCACCGGGGCAAACTGGTTGCCCAGGGTCCGCAGTACGTCGAACGCCTCGGCCGCCCGCTCGCGCGCGACGAAGTACTCCGACTGCAGTTCGTCGCCGTTGCTCGGGGTGAACTCGAGCCTGAAGTGCGGGAGCCGCTCGTTCCACGGGCCGGGCATCCCGCCCTGCTGGGTGGCGTAGTCGGCCGGCATCGTCTTGATCGGGTGCCGCGGCCGGTCGGCGAGGTGCCCGCCGAGCCAGTCGGGCTCGATCGGGTGGTGGCCGCGCTGCTTGCGCCAGACCATCACGTCCGGGTCGAGCCAGTCGGTGAAGGCGCTGACGCTGTACGCGCTCCCC
This sequence comes from Kribbella sp. NPDC026611, assembly GCF_040638345.1. NCBI lineage: Bacteria > Bacillati > Actinomycetota > Actinomycetes > Propionibacteriales > Kribbellaceae > Kribbella > Kribbella sp. NPDC026611. Next base: position 167,783 of record NZ_JBEZYC010000006.1, on the reverse strand, counting down.
ATCACCGCGTCGAAGTCGGTGCTGAGCCGGTCCACCGGCATCCCGTCGTACACGACCTGGCTGACCTGGTACGACGGCTGTACGTCGAGCGTCAGGCTCACGATCACGCCGAGCGCCCCGAGCGAGACAACCGAACCGTCGAAGTCCGCGTCGTCCCGGTCGAGCGTCGTCAGCTCGCCGTCGGCGGTCACGAACGTGATCGAGTTGACGGCGTCGGCGAGGGGTCCGTTGCCGTCGCCGGAGCCATGCGTCCCGGTCGAGCAGGCACCGGAGACGGAGATGTGCGGCAGCGAGCCGAGGTTGTGCAGCGCGAGGTCCTTGGCCTGCAGAGCGGCCGTGATCTCGCCGTACCGCAGACCGGCCGAGACCGTCACGCCACGCTCGCCGATGTCGACCACCTTCGGCAGGTCCTGGACGGTGACCAGCGTCCCGGTCGTGTCCGCGATCCGGTTGAACGAGTGCCCGGTGCCCAGGACGCGGACCTTCTCCGCGGCTGCCACCAGCTCTTGCAACTCGTCGATCGACTCCGGCCGCAACAGTTCGCTGGAGAACGCGACATTGCCCGCCCAGTTCCGCACCTCACCAGTCATGCGAGCCAGCCTCGCACACGTCTGGACACTCGGTCAGCAGGTCCCACGGTGCGAGCGGTGGGCGTACGTCTAACGCAGCATCAGGACGGCGGCCACGACGCCGGCGATCACGATCAGCAGGCGGAGCAGGCCGCTCGGCAGCCGGCGGCCGATGTGCGAGCCGGCGTACCCGCCGACGACCGAGCCGGCCGCGAGCAGCACGATCGCGGTCACGTCGAGGTCAGCGACGAACACGAAGATGACGCTCGCGACCAGGTTCGCGGCCAGCAGCGCGAGCGTCTTGAGCGCGTTGACGACGCGCAACTCGAGGTCGAGGCCCAGGCCGAGCACGGCCATCATCATCACGCCTGCGCCGGCGCCGAAGTAGCCGCCGTACACGCCGGTGATCGCGGCGAAGAAGGTGGTCGCCGGCGTCATCCGGGTGCGGGTGCCGTGCGGCTGGTCGTGGCGCGACCGGAGCCACCGGGAGATCCACGGCTGGACGCCGACGATCAGGCAGGTGAAGAGGATCAGCCAGGGTGCGGCGGCCGCGAACACACCTGGCGGCAGGGCAAGCAGCAGCGCCGCGCCGCCGATCGCGCCGATCGCACAGGTCAGTACGACGACGATCGTGGTCGCCCGCGAGACCTCGCGCAGCTCACGCCGATAGCCGAACGACCCGCTCAACGCCCCCGGCAACAGGCCGACAGTATTGGACGCATTGGCAACCACCGGCGGGATCCCAAGCGCAATCAACGCCGGAAAGCTGACCAACGACGCGACACCAACCGTCGAGGTCAACACACCCGCCCCCAACCCAGCCGCAACAACAGCAAGGTGCTCAGGCCCGGTCATGCCGACGACCTTATTACGCTCCGCGAAGGGATCAGAAGAAGAGATTTAGAGCGGTCCCCGGCTCCGGCGGCCGGCCGGCGGCTTGTCCGGGTGCTACTACTCGCGACTTCTGAATAACCTTCAGAGAATATACAGACCTTCGAGGTAAGAGAACAGGAAAGATCAGAGACGACGGTTATTCAGAAGTTTCAGCTTTCAGGAAAAGTGCAGAGAGAAGAACAAATTCAGAGTAGTGGCTAGCTTCAGCGGCCCGCCGGAGATTTGTCCGGGTGCCGCCAGCGGGTCAGAACACAGATCGACCCACCGTTATTGAAGAATTGGAGTTTCTCGAAGGCCGGCCACAGACGGTGGGCCGACCGCAGACCATGGAGTCAGGTCCCGCGGTCAATCTCCAAGTCGGTCACCGGAGCCAACTACCACCCTAAAATCTCTTCCTTTATTCTCTTCCTCTTTTCTTTGTTCTTCCTGTTCTTGAAGATCACTCAAACCTTACGAACCTCCGCGCGACCGCCGAGCCGGCCACCACTCTAAATCTCTTCTTCTTTATTTTCTTCCTTGAAGCACAGCCGGGTCTACTGAACCTAACCGACTCAGCGGACCCGCACCGTGGCGGCGGTGCTTGTGCGGGTGTTGTGGCCGTCGGTGACCTCGAGGCGGTAGGTCAGGTTTTGACCGGACGGTAGGCCGGCGTCGGTGACGGTGGTGATGACCGGTTTCTTCCATGAGTACGACGATCGCGACCAGATGCCGATCCGGGTGCGCCCGCGGTACAGCAGGTAGGTCAGCGCGATGTTGTCGATGTCGACCACCGTGCTGAAGCTGATGGTCACCTTGTGCACCCGCGAACTCGCCACCTTTGGCTTCGCCGGGAGCCCGGGGCGCGCGCCGCCGGGGACGTTGTTGAAGCGGGTCAGTCCCTGCTGCGGTACGCCGTTCACCGTCGTGAAGTCGCCACCCGCCCAGAGGTCGTTGCCACCGGACGCGAACGCCAGCGGGCCGACCAGGGTCGCGCCGCCCGCGTCGGTGTTCGGGAACCACGGGCCGAGCTTGCCGGTGATCGTGCTGTAGACGAGCAGGTGGTGGATACCGGTCCCGTCACCGAACGCGCCGTCCTGGCGGCAGTCGTGCGCGTGCGAGCCCTTGTAGAGCCAGTTGCCGATCGCCTTGATCGCCTCGGTCGCGCCCAGGCAGTGGCTCTGCCAGATCAGCTTGCCGGTCCGGGCGTCGGCCGCGAGTACGCCGTCGTAGCAGCCGCGACCACTGCCGGCGTTCGACGCGAAGACCCTCGTCCCCTGGACCTCGAGGTCCTTGACCCGGCTGTCGCAGCCCGGCGTCGGCTCCGGGATCGCCGCCGCGGCCGGCATCGCGTACGCGGCTCCGGTCGTCGGGTTCAGCATCGCCAGCGCATGGTCGTCCCGCCCGCCGATCTCGGTGAAGGCGCCGCCGACGAAGACCCGGCTGCCGTCGGTGGAGACCTCGAGCGCGTGCACGTCGTCGTCCGCATCCGGGTTCCACGGCAGCAGTGCACCGGTGCCGATCGCGACCGCGGCGACGTTGTTGCGCGTCACCTTGTTCACCTTGCCGAACGAGCCACCGAGGTACACCGTGCTGCCGGCAATCCGGATCGCCGCGACCCGGTAGTTGACCGCCGGATGCCAGCCGGCCACCAGTTTGCCGGTGGCCACGTTGAACATCGCGACATGCGGCCGCGGTACGCCGTCGACGGTGGTGAAGTCACCGCCGATCACCAGCCACCGTCCGTTCGCCGAGGTGGCGACGCTCCAGACCGGCCCGTTCACCGCCGGCGCGAAGCGGGTCGGCGCACCGGTGGTCCGGTTGAACGCCGCGAAGTACTTCCGCGCCGCGTCCCCCACGCCGGCCTTGTGGCCCGGCGGCCGGATCCGCGTGAACAGTCCACCGGCGTACACCACGTTCCCGGCGACGGCGAGCGCGTTCACGCTGGCGTTCGTCTGCCAGGAGGTCTGCTTGACCGCCGACAACGCCGACGCGAAGCCCGGCGGTGAGCTGTGCGCCGTCGACATGGCCGCCTGCGCTGACGGCCCTGACGGCCCGGCCGGCACCAACGCCGCAGCGACCACGGCCGCGGCCGTGGCAACTCCCAGCACAACCTTCTTCATGAGCTCCCCCGAGCGTGGTGACAATGCGCCATCACACCATAACTGTGGGCATTTATCCGCATCGCATCAGGTGTGTACGTGTCATCTACCGCCGAGGCGCACGCTCACCCCGGCACCGCCTCCGCTTGCACGCATTTACTTAGTCGGCTAAGTTTTCTGATTAGCCGACTAAGTATCAATGGAGGATAGTTCATGGACCTGGGTTTGCACGGTGTGGCGGTGTTGGTGACGGGTGGGTCTTCGGGGATCGGGCGGGCTACGGCAGTCGCCTACGGGCGGGAGGGGGCGCGGGTCGCGATCACCTACAACTCGCGGAAGGACGCGGCGGAGGGGGTTGCGGAGGAGATCGAGGCGGCGGGTGGTACGGCGTACGTCGTGCCGATGGACCTGGGCGCGCCGGAGACGATCGTGGCGGCTGTGGCGTCGACCGTGGAGCGGTGGGGTGGGCTGGATGTGGTCGTGGGGAACGCGGTGAACTGGGGGAACGCCGGGTTCGACGAGCGGCCGACGAAGGTCGAGGACGGGTCGCCGGAGTGGTGGGTGCCGATCATGCGGGCCAACCTCGAGGGCAACTTCCACCTCGTGCAGCAGGTCGCGCCGGCGCTGCGGCGATCGGACCACGGCCGGTTGGTGCTGATCTCGACGGACCTCGCCGAGCGCGGCATGCCGGGATCGTGGCCGTACAGCGCGGCCAAGGCGGGACTGCACGGACTCGTCGCGAGCGTGCAGCACGACCTCGGCGCGGACGGCGTACTGGTCAACGTCGTGATGCCGGGAATCACGCTCGAGAACGGCGCGCACCGGGTGATCCCCCGGCCGGCGCTCGACCGGATCGCGGCCGGTTTCAGCGCGCGGCACCTGCCGGAGACGACCGAGCTCGCGGACGCGATCCTGTTCCTGACCTCGCCGCGGACGAAGGCGATCCAGGGCCAGATCCTGCGCGTCACCGGCGGCAGCCTGCTGCCCGCCTGACAGCAAACCGGCGCGGACGCTTGTACCGTGGGGCTCAGGAGTCCCCCGATGAAGGAGCGGCGCGATGGCTCGGGCACTGATCGTGGTGGATGTGCAGAACGACTTCTGCGAGGGCGGGAGCCTGGCCGTCAGCGGTGGCGCAGACGTGGCGTTCCGGATCGGCGAGCTGCTGCACAAGTGGCACGAGGCCGAGCCCGAGGACCGGCAGTACAAGTACGTCGTGGCCACCCGGGACCACCACATCGACCCGGGTGACCACTTCTCCTCGCATCCCGACTTCGTCGACTCCTGGCCGCGGCACTGCGTCGTCGGCACCGACGGCGTGAGCTTCCACCCGAACCTGGACCCGCAGCCGTTCGACGCGATCTTCGACAAGGGCGAGTACGCGGCCGCCTACTCCGGCTTCGAGGGGAAGTCCCACGAAGGCGGCCACGCACTCGCCGACTGGTTGCGCGGCAAGGGCGTCACGGACGTCGACGTCTGCGGCATCGCCACCGACTACTGCGTCCGCGCCACCGCCCTCGACGCGTGCCAGGCAGGCTTCGGTACGACGGTTCTCACCGGGCTGACCGCCGGCGTCGCCCCGGCCAGCACCGCCCAAGCCCTGGCCGACCTCCGCAACGCCGGCATCACCGTCACCTAACCGGCATACCCGGCTCAGTCCCTTGCGCTTGGCAACGAGCTGGTCCACCTGGCCAGGTTGAGTAGTTCTCCTCAGGTGGAGGGGGTGTCGCGGTCCGTAGCTTGCTGTCATGGTGGAGAAGAGGCGCAGGAACTGGTGGGCGCTGGCCGGCGTCAGCCTGGTGGCAGCGGGCGCGGTCGGGTTTGCCGCGGCGTACGTCATGATGGTCGGGATCGACCGACTCTGGGCGGCGGAACGGTGCGAGGGCGAGCCGGACTGCCTGGAAGGCCTCTGGGCCCTCGGCATCGGCCTCCTCGCCGGAGCACTTGCCGTGCTGGTCACTGTCGTCGTGTTCGCCGTGAAGTTCCACCTCGGCAAGGAACTACCGATCGGCACAGCGGTCGCGGTGGTGCTCGGGCTGGCCGGGCTATTGCAGTACGGCCCGAGCGACGGCCGGATGTACTTGGGCCTGGCCGCCGCCGCACTGGTCGCCGCAGTAACGATCGGCGGGTCAACAGCCCGATGACCGAGTGGACCTGGCCGACAAAGCTCGCGGTAGTGGATTAGAGGCACGCGCTCGCCGGTGAATGTCGGGTCGGCTCGGAGGGGTCAGGGTTTTGGGGAGACGAAGAGGAGGACTTCTTTGTCTTTCATCAGAGCTCCGTCCTTGACGAAGTAGGTTGTGGGTACGGTTTTTGGGGTGGTTCCGCCGAGTCGGTAGCCGGCTACCGTGTAGCCGCGGTGTTTCAGGATTGCGAGGATCTGGCCGAGGCGCAGGGTCTTGTACTTGACGCCGTACAGCGCCTCTCCCCGGCCGTCGATCGGGCCGTTGAACTGGATCTCCTCGCCGGGCTTGGCCGCGCGGGCGATCACCAGGCCGGCCTGGCCGGAGTAGTTCTTCGGGATCAGGAACTGGGGGTAGCACGGGTACGTCGCCGCCTTGACGCACCCCGGCGGATCGTCGCTCTGCTGGATGTCGTCCGAGTCCGGTCCGAACGCGGCGGCCGGGCTGTGGCCGACGATCGACGGCGAGCCGGGGTCGAGCTCGAGCGTGATGTTCAGATGGTGCTTCTTGAACTCCTTGTTGTACCGCGCAGTGTCCGCCAGCGGGTCCACGATCCGCACCCGGAGGTAGTTGCCCTCGGTCGTGAACGAGAGCGCCGGCCCGAGCGCCTCGTGACTGTCGTCGCCCGGCAGCTTCACGACCACGACGGCGACCGCGGCAGCGACGACCGCGGCAACGACCGCCGGGACCAGGACGTGCCGGACCCGCCGCCGCGCCGACCCCACTGGCAGTCCCAGACCTTCGCCTTCCCGCGAAGCCGAAGCCGAAGCCGAGGCCGTGCGTGGCGCCCGGGTGATGCCGGCCAGCAGGTCCGCCCGGCTCTCGTCGCGGACGACCTCGGCGGGGTCGTTCCCGGCGATCGGGTCGAGCTCGCGGAGCCGTTCGATGGTGTTCATGCGCGCTCTCCTCGTGCGCGGGCCGGTACCCGACCCGGGGTGGTCTGGTTCAGCATGCGTTCGAGCCGCCGGCGCGCCCGGTGCAGGCGGACGGCCGCCGTACTGCGTGAGCACCCGAGCGCCGCCGCCAACTGCGCGGTGTCGAGGCCCTCCCAGGCGACCAGCGACAGCAGCTCGCGATCCGCCTCCGGCAGCTGCCGGAACACCTCAGCCGCGTGCTGCACCTCGAGCGCGGTCTCCGACTCCGGCGGCATCGACCGCAGGTCGTCCCGCAGCTTGTCGGCGAGCCCGTGCCGCCGCGTCTCCCCGCGGCGGTGATTGGCCAGCACCCGGCGCGCCACGCCGTACAGCCACGGCAGGGCCCCACCACGCGGTACGTCGTCCGCCCGGCGCCAGGCGACCAGGAAGGTCTCCGCGACCAGGTCGGCCGCGTCCGCGCGGACGTCGAGCCGGCGGACGAAGTACCGCAGTACGTCGTCGTGATGGCTCCGGAACAAGCTCTCGAAGTCCGGCCGTGGATCCGGGTCGACCATGCCGTCCTCGCTGTCCTCCCGTGGCCCACCGCGGGCCGGCACCGTTCGCGTCATACCTGGTTGTGTCCGGCAGACGCCCGGTATTACCTCACGGCTCGACGATGATCGGGGCACCGCCGGAGACGAGCGACCAATGGCCGGTCCGGAAGTCGGCCGGGTCGATGGTGCCGACCGTGGTGACGTAGTCGATCAGCAGCTGACGGATCTCGGTCTGCGGGTCGTGGACGACCGGCGCGGTGGTGACGTGCGGGAAGTTGCCGCTGCCGGACTGCCGGTAGTTGTTGAGCGCAACGACGTACTGCTGGTCCGGCCGGACGGTCAGGCCGGTGATCCGCGACCCGACCGGCTGGGCGAGGTCGATCGCGTAGGAGAGCCCGCCGACGATGTCGTAGTTGTAGTCCGGCGTGCCGGTGGGCGCGGTCTCGGTGGGGGCATTGGTGAGCTGGTCGGGGCGGAACGGCCCGGTTCCCACGACCTGGTGGTAGTACCACGCGGAGTACTCCAGGTAGTCCTTAACCTGAGCGCCATTCAGGAGCACCGCGAGAAGCGTGTTGTCGAAGACGTAGAGACCAGCGACGTCCCGCAGCGACACCTCGCCGGCAGGGATCACGGCCGAGCGGCTGAACGGCGCCGCGATCGCGAGCACCGGCAGGTCGGCGTACGGCGTCCCCACCATCGCTCGGGACACCGCGTCGGCCTGGACGAAGTTGACGAAGTCGAGCGCGGCCGTGTCCTCCCAGGCGGCCGTCGCGGCGGACATCGCAGTCGTACAGGTGCCGATCTTGGAGTTCACGTACTCGACGACCTTGTCGTGATCCTTCTGCAGTACGGCGACAACGTCCGGCGCTGCCTCGACGGTGTTGGCGTTCAGCACCTCGGCGCGCCTGTTGGTGACCGTCCAGCGGTCGTCGACGCGAGCCAGGTCGAACTCGATCACCGACAGCCGCATGCCCCACTTCAGCGGTTCGGTCAGCACGACCGGTTCGCCCACGATATTGGTGACGAGCCGCTCGGGGATCTCCACGTGTGCGTGACCGACCAGGACGGCGTCGATCCCGGGCACGGTCTCGGCCATCAGCACCGACGCATTCTCGGGCACCGGCAGCGCGTCGCCGTACGACGAGGAGAGATTCATCCCGGAGTGCGCGGCGACGATCACCACGTCGGCCCCGGCGGCGCGGACCTTCGGCACCCAGTACTGCGCCTGCTCGACGACGCCGCCGAAGGCGTAGCGGCCCTCGACGATCGGCTTGTCCCAGATCGCGATCCCGGGATTCGTCAGCCCGAGCACCCCGACCGTGATCGGCGGCTCACCCGGGACGTCGACGGAGATCAGGAGGTACGGCGGGAACACCGGCTCGCCCGTCGTCGCGTCATGAGCGTTCGCCCCGAGCAGCGGGAACTCGAGCTGCTCCTCGAAGGTCCGCAGTACGTCGATGCCGTAGTTGAACTCGTGGTTGCCGAGCGCGGCGGCGTCGTACCCGATCAGGTTCATCGCGGCGGCCACCGGGTGCACGTGGCCGTCGGTGATCGGCTCGATCCGCGCGAAGTAGTACGCGAGCGGCGTGCCCTGGATGGTGTCGCCGGCGTCCAGCAGCAGCGGCCGCGGGGAGACGTCGTTTCGGATTTTCCGAACCAGGCTTGCGATCTTGGCCAGGCCGATGTCGTTGTGCGCGTGGTCGTCGTACTCCGCGCTCCGGTAGTAGTCCCAGTTGACGACATTGCCGTGCACATCGGTCGTGCCGAGCACGGTCAGGCGGATCGGATCTGCGGCCACACTGCCCACGATAAGGGCGACACGCCCCCGCCTCGATTTCGGGATGAACCCAGTGACGCGAGAAGATGCGCACCATGACCAAGCCGCCCGGCAAGATCCTGCCGTTGGTCGCCGCCCTGCTCTGCGGTGCCGTCCTCGCCCAAGCCGCCCATCCCAACGACCAATCGGCGACAACCTCCCCGCCGGTGGTGCAGGCCGCTGCTGTCACGAGTCGAGGCCCGCTCGGTACGCCGATCACGCGCAAACAGGGTGCGCCGTCGGCGACCAAGACGACGCACGCGCACAAGCCGGAGGTCAAGCCGCCAGCCAAGAGTGTGCCGGAGGACGACTGGAACCTGGCCGCGCACGGCAAGGTGCTGTACCTGACGTTCGACGACGGGCCCCAGGGTGAGTGGACGCCGAAGGTCCTGCAGGTCCTGCGCAAACACAAGGCACACGCGACGTTCTTCGTGCTCGGCATGCAGGTGCAGCAGTTCCCCGAGCTGCTCGCGGCGGAGCGCGCGGCCGGGCACCGGACCGGGAACCACACCTGGGACCACCCGATGCTGACCCACCTCACGCCGGCGAGGCTGCACCAGGAGATCTATACGGGCATCGAGTCGAAATGCTTCCGCCCACCGTTCCGCGACACCAACGCTCGCGTTGCCGCAGTGGCAGCGTCCCGGCACCAGCGGCAGATCCTCTGGGACGTCGACACCAACGACTGGAAGAAGCCGGGCGCCGCGTCCATCGAGCACGCCATCCTCGCCGGTGCCCGCCCGGGCAACATCATCCTCATGCACGACGGCGGCGGAAACCGCGCCCAGACCGTCGCCGCCCTGGACCGCGCACTCACAACCCTCGACAAACAGGGTTGGAGCTATCACTCACTCCCCTGCTGACCCCGACGCAGCTTCCGGAGCCGAGCGACTCGGCTCGCCACCGCGGCATACACGAAGAAGGCGCTCAGTCCGACCAGCAGTCCCGGCAGCGGCGAGTCCAGCAGGAACAGCAGCACGAGCCCAGTGGTGATCAGCAGACCGGTCGCGATCCGCAGGCGGACGATGTCCGTCCAGAGCTTGCGTGCCTCCCAACGCTGCTCCTGCGTCATCGGGCGACGGCCGCGACGCCGTTCGAGAAGTGGCGGAGGGCTTGGTCGATGGCTTCGACTGACTGGTCGAGCGAGGCGACGCCGTAGAAGCCGGCGGTCTTGATCCACTTGCTCGGCTGGAGGGTGGCTCGGGCGGCGGGCTGGTCGAGGCCGGTGACGCCCGGGCTCGCCGGAGTGACGCCGGGCTGGAGGACGACCTCGAGGATCGGCTGGCCGAACTTGCGCTGGTAGCGGAGGCCGACGACCGCCGGCCAGGGCAGGACGACGGGTGCCGGTGCGCCTTCGACGCCGAGCTCCAGCGCAGCGGGCGTCATCCGGAGCGCGTACGGCGGCAGGTCTGTCGCGTCGTACCAGCGCTTCAGCTTCGTGCCCTGGCGGAGCGCCTGGATCCCGCTCGACCCGAGGATGACCATCGACGCGATCATCAGCAGGCCGATCATCCAGTAGTCGCCGAGCATGATCGTCAGCACGATCGACAGCCCGAGCCCGATCGCGGTCATCGTGAGCGTGATCCCGCCACCGATCAGGCGGGTGCGCCGGACCGTGGCGCGCCGCCGCAGGACCTCTTCCCGGTTCAGGCCGACCACGAAGCTCTCGTTCATGGTCCGAGCCTGACAGGCCGGGAGGGTCAGCGCTCGACGCTCGCCGTACCGCCGGAGTAGTGCCGGAGCGCTTCGTCGATGACGTGCACCGGGTGGTCCAGGGCCTTGACCAGGAAGAGGCCGGTCGGGCGGAGGAGCGGGTTCGGCTTGACCACGGTCCGGACCGACGGCTGGTCGAGGCCGCGAACGCCGGCTGTTGTTGCCCCGGCGCCGGGGACGAGGGACAGCTCGAGCACGTACTGCCCGAGGTGCTTCTGCTGGCGGAAGCCCCGCACGGTCGCCCACGGCAGCATCACGGGGTACGCCGCTCCGTCGCACGCGAGCTCGAGACCCTTGGCGGACATCCGCATCGCGACGGGCTGCAGCTCGTTGGCGTCGTACCAGTGCTTACGCTCAGCCTGCAGCCGCAGGACCATCACCGTGCTGAGGATCAGCGGCGTCATGGCGAGGATCAGCAGCAGCGCGAACGGCCACATCCCCGAGCCTTTGAACGCGATCAGCGCATAGACCGCGGCCGTGATGCCGACCAGTCCGATGGCGAGCGTGATCCAGCCACCGCGCCGCTCGACCGTCCGCACGACCTCACGCCGGCGGAGCACCGCGTCCCGGTCGATGCCGATCACAAACGTCTCCGGCGGCCCCTCAGGTGATGCGTCCCCGTGCTCGCCCACCGCCCAAGAATCCCACACACTCCGAGTCGGCACCGCCCAAGCTTGTCACAGGACCCGGTCACTCCTTGCGTCTGCCCGCCCAGGTCCAGGCGTAGGTGCCGTCGTCGGATGCTTGGCCGGCTTCGCCCAGTTCGAGCGGGCGGAACGTGTCGACCATGACGGCGAGCTCTTCGAAGCGGTCGACGCCCAGGGAGGCCTCGATGGCGCTCGGCTGCGGGCCGTGGGCGTAGCCGCCGGGATGCAGGGAGATCGAGCCGAGGCCGATTCCGGAGCCCTTGCGCGCCTCGTAGTCGCCGCCGCAGTAGAACATCACCTCGTCGGAGTCGACATTCGAGTGGTAGTACGGCACCGGCACGGACAGCGGGTGGTAGTCGACCTTCCGCGGGACGAAGTTGCAGACGACGAAGTTGTACCCCTCGAACACCTGGTGCACTGGCGGCGGCTGGTGGATCCGCCCGGTGATGGGCTCGAAGTCGCTCACGTTGAACGTGTACGGGTACAGGCAACCGTCCCACCCGACCACGTCGAACGGGTGCGTCGCATACGTCATCCGGCTGCCGACGATGCCGCCGGCGCCGTTCCCGCGGTGCTTCACGAGGACCTCGACGTCGGTGCCCTCGACCACGAGCGGCTCGGTCGTCGGGTGCAGGTCGCGTTCGCAGTACGGCGAGTGCTCGAGGAACTGGCCGTAGCGGGACAGGTAGCGCTTCGGCGGAGCAATGTGGCTGTTGGCCTCGATCGCGTACGCATGCACGCCGTTCGGACCGGGCAGCCAGCGGTGCGTGGTCGCCCGCGGGATGATCACGTAGTCGCCCTCGACCGCGTTCAGCGTGCCGAACACGGTCTCGACGGTTGCGGTGCCCTTCTCGACGTACACGCACTCGTCGCCGATCGCGTTCCGGTAGTACGGCGAGGGCTGCTCGGCAACGACGTACGAGATCCGGACGTCGCCGTTGCCGAGAACCAGGCTGCGGTCCTCGACGGCGTTCGACTTCGACGTGTCGGTGAACAGGTCGTGGAGCTTCAGGTGCCGGGGCGTCAGCGGGTGGTTCGGGACGGTGGCGAGGTCCGGCAGGTCCCACACCTGCGAGTCCACGATCGCGGACGGTACGCCGGCGTGGTACAGCAACGACGAGTCCGACGAGAACCCCTCCTCGCCCATCAGCTCCTCGTAGTACAGCCCGCCGTCCGGTTTCCGGAACTGGGTGTGCCGCTTGGGTGGAACCTCACCGACCTGCCGGTAGAACGCCATCTCTTCGAACTCCCGCTGTACGATAGTCGGACGCTTGCGTCCGCTTACCGAAAGCATCCGTTAGGCTCGGACCCATGTCAACCGTCCCTGCCCTGTTCCGGCACCTGGTCGACGACGCTGCGATGTTCCCGCCGGGGAACCTCCCGCTGGCGGACGCGGTCGCGGCGCATCGGACGCACCGGGCCGCGCCGTACGCCGACCTGGTCGGCTCGTTCGTCTGCACCGACGAGGACCTGATGAAGGTCGCCGCGGAGGCCGCGCGGACCGGGCCGGATCCGCTCGAGGTGTCGGTCGTGATCACCGGCGGCGCCGGCGGGATCGAACCCGCGATCCGCTGGGGCGACCGGTCGCCGGACGTGAAGGTGACGGGTGTCGAGGTCCGGCTGCGCGACGAGGAGGACCTGTCCCGGAACGCGCTGCGGGTCGTGCGGGTGTGCGACGACTGCCTGGACAACGAGACGGCGTACGTCGAGGTCGGTCTGGACGGAGCGTGGGAGCGGGCGCTCGGCGTGATCGCGGACGCCGGGTACGCCGCGAAGCTCCGCACGGGTGGCATGGACGCATCGCTCTTCCCGTCCGAGGATCAAGTAGCTGCGTTCATCACTACCTGCCTGGACTACGAAGTGCCCTTCAAGTGCACGGCTGGGCTGCACAACGCGGTCCGCCATACCGCGGCAGATTCGTCCTTCGAGCACCACGGCTTCCTGAACGTACTGCTGGCCACCCGTGCCTCGCTGGACGGCTCGTCCCGCGACGAACTGACCCAGATCCTGGGGTCGCGCGACGGAAACGAGCTGGCCGCGCGAGCACGGGAGCTGACCGAGGAGCGGGCGGCGAGTGCGCGGAAGTGGTTCACCTCCTTCGGCTCGTGCAGCATCGACGAGCCGCGGCAGGACCTGAACACCTTGAACCTGATGGGGGACGTGTGAGCTGGATCGAGATTCCGGAGGGGTCACCCTTCGGCGCGGACAACCTGCCGCTCGGCGTGTTCCGGTACGGCGACGAGGAGCCGCGGGTCGGGGCCGCGATCGGGGACCAGGTGATCGACCTGGCGCCGGTCGCGTCGGCGGAGATGCTGGATGGCGCGCAACTGTTCGCGCAGCCGACGCTGAACGGGTTCCTCGCCCTCGGCCGGCCCGCCTGGCGAGCCACCCGCAACTGGCTCCTCGACCTGGTCAGCAACCCCGGCCAGCGCGACGCCGTCGAACCGCACCTGATCCCGCAGTCCGCGGTCACGATGCAGCTGCCGTTCGAGGTCGCGGACTACGTCGACTTCTACGCCTCCGAGCAGCACGCGACGAACCTGGGCCGGCTCTTCCGCCCCGACTCCGAGCCGCTGCTTCCGAACTGGAAACACCTCCCGGTCGGGTACCACGGCCGCGCCGGCACGATCGTTGCCAGTGGCACCGACATCGTCCGGCCGTCGGGCCAGCGCAAGTCCCCGACGGAGCCGGTCCCGTCGTTCGGGCCGTCCCAACGGCTCGACATCGAGGTGGAGCTCGGCTACGTGGTCGGCACGCCGTCGACGCTCGGAACCCCTGTTTCCGTTGACGATTTCGAGAACCACGTGTTCGGCGTGGTCCTGGTCAACGACTGGTCCGCTCGCGACCTCCAGGCGTGGGAGTACGTCCCCCTCGGCCCGTTCCTGGGCAAGTCCTTCGCGACCTCGATCTCCCCGTGGGTCATCTCCCTCGACGCCTTGAACCCCGCCGCCGTCCCCCTCCCGGCGCAGGACCCACCCGTCCTCCCCTACCTGGCCGGAAAGAACCTGACGAACTACGACATCACCTTCGAAGTCCGCCTGAACGGTCACGTCATCAGCACCCCGCCGTACCGCGACACCTACTGGTCCCCCGCCCAGATGCTCGCCCACCTGACCGCCAACGGCGCCACCCTCCGCACCGGCGACCTCTACGCCTCAGGCACAATCAGCGGCCCCGAAAAAACCCAACGAGGCTCCCTCATCGAACTAACCTGGGCAGGCCGCGACCCCCTCGTCCTCGACGGCCAGGAACACACCTTCCTCCAAGACGGCGACGAGGTAACCATCACCGCCTGGGCCACCACCCCAACCGGCAAGCGCCTCGGCCTCGGCGAGGTGTCCGGCACGATCACTCCTGCCTGAACTTGTTCATAACTGTTCGTTTCTCTTGACCTCTTAGCTGTTACGTGCGAACTTTTGTCGCATGAAACGTTCAGTGGGGTGTGCAGCACTGGCTGTAGCGTTCGGTGCCGGGGTGCTGAGCGTGCCGGTTGGGGCGCATGCTGCCGGTGACCTGACGCTGCGATCGCCGGAGTTGACGGTCACCGTGGGGAGCGACTTCCCGCGGGTGATCAAGTACGTCGAGAACGCGTCCGGGCAGGCGCTCGGTGGCCAACCCGACGCGATCTCCACCGTGACGATCGACGGTGTCGCGCGGATCGCCCAGCTGACCGCACCCGCCGCGGTGAGTGGTGCGAAGGCGTCGTACCACCTCGGCTTCGACGCCCTGCCCGGTGTCGAGCTCGATGCCAGCCTGAGCCTGACCGGGCGGGTGACGACATTCGCGATCGACGCGGTCCGCGACACCGACGCCGCCCGCGTGCACACGATCGACATCCCGGACCAGGATCTCGTCTCCGTAGCGAGTACGGACGCGGGCGCCACGACCGCGTTCACCACGCTCGACCCCGACTCCACCCGTACGGCGGACAAGATCGCGCCCGTCACCGCCGACACCCCGGCCGACGCCGCCGCGACCGGAGCGACGTACGCGTTCGTCAGCACCAGCGGGCTCGCCGCCGGGATCGAGTCCAACTCGACGTACGACAAGCCCTCCGGGCAGTCCGTCGACGACGGTGCGCGGTTCTGGCACCGAGCCCGGAAGAACGCCGACGGCAGCACCCGCGTCGGCGTCTGGAGCGGCCAGTGGACGTACCGCGCCGACACCTCGCCGTACACCGAGCCGCTCCCCTGGGCGCAGGTCGTCGTCACCCCCGACGCGAACCACGACCAGACTGTCGACTGGGAGGACGGCGCGATCGCGTTCCGCTCGATCATGACCGAGCCGCAGGGCGGGGACCAGGTCAAGGATCGCGTCGTCACGCACATCCCGTTCAACTTCGCGAGCCAGGCGACGCACCCGTTCCTGCGCACGCTCGACGACGTGAAACGGATCTCGCTCGCCACCGACGGACTCGGCCAAATGGCGATCCTCAAGGGCTACGCGTCCGAGGGCCACGACTCCGGCCACCCGGACTACGGCGGCAACTACAACCTCCGCGCCGGCGGCCTGACCGACCTCAACACCCTGCTCAAGCAGGGCAAGAACTGGAACGCCGCCTTCGGCGTCCACGTCAACGCGACCGAGTCCTACCCGGAGGCCAACGCTTTCAACGAGAGCCTCGTCGACAAGACCGCCAAGGGCTGGAACTGGCTCAACCAGAGCTACTACATGAAGCAGCGCCCTGACCTTGCCTCTGGCAACATCGTGAACCGCTTCCAGCAGCTCCGCAACGAGACGGACCAGAACCTGCAGGAGCTCTACATCGACGTGTACTACCAGTCCGGCTGGCTCGCCGACGGCCTGACCCGGCAGCTCGCCGGCCAGGGCTGGCAGATCGCGACCGAGTGGGCCGACCGGCACGAGCGGACGTCGCTCTGGTCGCACTGGGCCAACGATCTCGACTACGGCGGCCCGACCAACAAGGGCCTGAACAGCAGGATCATCCGGTTCGTCCGCAACCACGAGAAGGACGTCTGGAACGCCGACCCGATCCTCGGCCAGGCCAGCATCGTCGAGTTCGAGGGCTGGACCGGCGAGACCGACTGGAATGCGTTCTACGCCAACATCTGGAAGCAGAACCTGCCGGCCAAGTTCCTCCAGCAGCAACAGATCCTGGACTGGAACGCCAACGACATCGCCTTCACCGGCGGCGTCCGCGGCGCGGTCGAGAACGGCAAACGCGCCGTGTACGTCGGCAACGCGAAGGTGATCGACGGCGACAAGTACCTGCTCCCGTGGGACAGCAACAAGAAGCTCTACCACTACAACCCCGCCGGCGGCCGTACTACGTGGCAGCTGCCCGCAGCCTTCGCGAGTGCGCAGACCTTCACCGCCTACCAGCTCAGCGACACCGGCCGCACCAAGCCAACCACCATCCGCGCTCACCAAGGAACCGTCACGCTGGACGCAGTCCCGGGCAAACCGTACGTGATCTACCCGGCAGTCGCTCCGCAGCCCAAGAACCCTGCCTGGGGTGAGAGCAGCCACGTCCAAGACCCAGGATTCAACGCAGGCAACCTGCAGGCGTGGAACGCTACCGGCGGCGCCACCATCTCCGCCCTCGACAACGGCCAGCACGTCGCGGAGCTCGGCACCCGCAGGTCGTCCATCAGCCAGCGGATCACCGGCCTGACCCGCGGCAAGACCTACAGCGCGTCGGCGTGGATCGAGGTCGAGCCGGGAAAGTCTCGTCCGACAACGATCTCGATTGATGGTGTGACCAACGTTGTGACAAGGTCGACCGCGCAGAACCTGGTTGCCTCTGACGACAAACACGACGCGTACTACCAGCGGGTGCGAGTCCTCTTCGATGCCAAGGGAAGCACCGCTGACCTGGGAATCTCCTCACCAGCAGGGTCCGCTCGAGTGCGGGTTGACGATGTGCGGGTGGTGGAGACGACGCGGCCGGCCGCCGGTCTCGTGGACGACTTCGAGAATGTGGATCAGGGGTGGGGACCGTTCGTGAAGGGTGATGCGGGTGGCGTCACCGACCCGCGGACGGTGCTGGCCAAGAAGCACGCGCCATACACGCAGGCGGGCTGGAACGGGAAGCTTGTCGACGACGTTCTCGACGGTGACTGGTCGCTGAAGTCACACGAGGAGAACCAAGGGCTGGTCTATCGGACCACGCTGTCGACGGTGAACTTCCAGCCAGGCCACAAGTACCAGGTCAGCTTCGACTACGAGAGCGGCCGCGCCGGCCAGTACGCCTGGGTCCAGGGCGTCGACCGTCCCGCCTCGGTCGACGTCAAGTCCACTCCGATCGGCGAGCAGCGGACCAAGGCGACCTTCAACCAGCAGTTCGTGGCCGGCTGCGGCGGCGACTACTGGGTCGGCCTGCGCAAACTCTCGGACGGCGGCGACCAGACCGACTTCGTCATGGACAACTTCGCCGTGAGGGATCTCGGTACGACGTCCGACCCGGCCGACTGCACCTCGGTCGCGTTGTCCGGGCTGACCGGTCTCGTCAGCGGCGAGGCCAACAGCGTCACCACCACCTTCACCAACAACGATGTGGTTGCCGCTGCCAACATCACGCTCGGCCTGACCGCACCCGACGGCTGGACCGTCACCCCGACCACACCGGCCACCCACGCGGCCGTTGCCCCCGGCACCAGCGTCACCACGAAGTGGGACGTCACCCCACCAGCCGGCACCCCGGAAGGAAAGTACGGGCTGACGGCAACGGGTGGTCAGGCAACGATCACCGGCGAGGCAACGGTGCTACCACCGGGAATCGTGCCGCAGTCCCGGATCACTGTGGCTGCCGTGGACAGTGAGGACGTCGCCACCGGCGGCGCCGCGACCATGGCCCTGGACGGAAACCCCAGCACCATCTGGCATTCCGCCTGGTCCGAGGTCAGCACACCGGCCGGCTTCCCGCACTTCATGACCCTCGACCTCGGATCGACGTACCAGGTCAACGGGCTCAGCTACCTGCCCCGGCAGAGCGGGACGAACGGCATGTTCAAGGGCTACGAGCTCTATGTGAGCACCGACGGCCAGGACTGGGGTACGCCGGTCGCGACCGGCGAGTTCCCGAACAGCACGGCGGTCCAGCGGGTCAACTTCACCGCGAAGCCCGGCCGGTTCGTGAAGTTCGTCGGCACCAGCTCGCTCAACGGCGCCGTCTTCGGCTCCGCCGCCGAGCTGAACGTCTACGGAACGCACTGACTGCAAGGCAAAGCGGCGCCACTCCCGCCCCCAGGGAGTGGCGCCGCTTCGGGCTTCACTTGACGTACGTGATGGCGACCGACGGGCTCGCGGTCTTCGCGGCGACGACGCGGAACTTGTTGACGCCGGTGCGGCCGCTGGCCACCCAGACCGAGTAGGTGCCCTTGCTGGTCACCTTCGTGGTGGCCGGGAAGTTCACCCACTTGCCGCTCTGCAGGCGCTGCACCTGGACCACGGTGTTCCTCGCGATGCCGGTGGTCTTGCCGGTCAGCGGAACCTTGGCCCACAGCGGGACGTAGGTCCCGGCAGCCTTGATCGTGACCGACTTCGCCACGGCCGGGGTGCTCGCCGCGGCCAGGTGGGTGGTGGCCGCGTCGGCCTGCAGGGCGCCGGCGACGCCGACACCTCCGGCCGACAGCGCGAGACCGGCAACAGCAGCGGCGGTACGACGTACGAACTGAGCGCGCATGATTCTTGGTTTCCCCTCGTATTTGCTGAGCTTTACGGGGATAGAGACGACGCGACCCGGCGAAAGGTTGAAGGGTTGTGTTACGACTGCGTCTCAGGTTCGGCGGGCAGCACCAGCCGCGCCAGCGCCCCGCCGGTGGGCGCTTCGCCGAAGGTGAGCTCGGCGCCGAGCACCTTCGCGTGGCCCGCCGCGATGGTCAGGCCGAGGCCGTGCCCGACCCCGCGCTCGGCCATCCCGGACCGGAACCGGCGCGGGCCCTCGGCAATCAATTCCTCGGGATAACCGTTGCCGTGGTCAACTACCTCGACGGTCCGGCCGCTGATCGTGACCTCGACCGGCGGCTTGCCGTGCCGCAGACCGTTGACGATCAGGTTGGCCAGGATGCGCTCGATCCGGCGCGAGTCCGTCGACACGGTCTCGTCCGGCCCGAGCTGGTGCACGATCACGTCGTCCAGCGCGAGCGCCTGCTGCATCCGCAGCCGTGCGACCGCCGAGCCGACGAAGGCGCCGAGACCCACCAGCTCGAGGTCGGCCTGCTCGACGCCCGAGTCGAACCGGGCGATCTCCAACAGGTCCTCGACGAGCCGCCGCAGTACCTTGGCGCGGTCCCGGACCAGCTCGCTCGGCCGCCCCGGCGGCAGCAGCTCGGCGGCTGTCGTCAACCCGGTCACCGGCGTCCGCAGGTCGTGGGCGACATCAGCGGTGAAGCGCCGCTCGGCCTCCAGCTGACCGCGCAGGGAGGTGGCCATGGTGTCCAGTGCGGTGGCCAGCGACTGTACTTCGTCCTTGCCCTTGCCAACGGCCTCGGCCGCCGACGCGTCCAGGTCGCCGGCCGCGATCCGGCGCGCCGTACCTGCGACCGCCACGATCCGCTTGGAGAGGCTGCCGGCCAGGATCACGCTCACCAGCGCGACCAGCGCGACCGTGCCGATACCGCCCAGCAGCAGTGCCTGCTGGAGCGCCTTCATCGAGTCGTCGGTGGTCTTGTAGTCCTGCTCGATCGACAGGATCTTGCCGTCCTTGACCGCCACCGCGGCCCACATCTTCGCGTGCGGCGATCCCGTCTTGAAGGTGGCCCGCTTGCCCTCGAGGACGGCGTCCCGCAGCTGCGGAGGCAGGTCGGGATCGTCCACCTTCGCCCCGAACACCGGTACGTCGTTGGTGTCGTAGCTCTGCGCCGCCAGCTGGATCCGCTCGTCCGCGAAACTGCGCGTGCGGTCCAGCCGGGCCGACTGCGCCTGGGTGTAGACCGCGACGCACAGCACCAGGATCGCGAACGCGGAGACCAGCAAGAAGATGAGACCGAGCTTGCCCCGGAGGCCCATCCTCTTAGGCTCGCAGCTTGTACCCGAAGCCGCGGACGGTTTCGATGCGGTCGGCACCGATCTTGGTCCGCAGCCGCTGCAGGTGGACGTCGACCAGCCGGCCGTCGCCGCCCCACTCGTAGTCCCAGACCCGCTGCAGCAGCGTGGACCGGCTCAGCACCACACCCGGGTTGTTCGCGAACTCGATCAACAGCTTGAGCTCGGTCGGCGTCAGCTGGACGGTCTGACCGCCCCGCCGTACCTCGAGGGCCTCGCGGTCCAGCTCCAGGTCGCCGAACGACTCCACGCCGGAGCCGGCCGCGGGTGCGGGACGCTCCGGGTCGGAGACGGCGCGCCGCATCACCGCCCGCAGCCGCGCCACCAGGACCTGGGTGTCGAAGGGTTTGGTCACGTAGTCGTCCGCGCCCGCCTCGAGCCCGAGGACGACGTCGAGCGCGTCACCGCGGGCGGAGACCATCACGATCGGAACCGTGCTGGTCTCGCGGATCCGTCGGCACACCGAGATGCCGTCCAGCCCGGGCAGCATGATGTCCAGCATCACGACGTCCGGGTGGACCTTCTCGAAGCGTTCGATCGCCTCCAGGCCGTCCTCGGCCGTGGTCACGTCGTACCCGTGGCGTTCGAGGGTCAGTTGGGTCGCCTCACGGATCACCGCGTCGTCCTCGACCATGAGGATGCGCGCTGCCGGTTCTTCCGGTACCACCGAGCTTCAGTCTCCCTACTGGTCCGTCGAACTCACCTTGGTCATCTGCCGACCGTTCCAACGGTAGACCTCGACCCGCCGGCCCGAGGGGCAACAAGGGCGGTCGTCGAGGGTGTAGACCTTCGACTCGACCACCAAGTCACCCTGGGGGCTGGCGTTCACGGTCGGCTGATCGACCTTCAGGCTCCAGATGGCTCGCGGGCCCGAGGGCTCGACGGCGACCAGGATGATGCCGAAGACGAACTTGTCCACGCTGTGGATCAAGACGATCTGCTGAGGTGTACCGCTGTGCAATACATCAACGGTCGTACCCCTGCTCAGGCAACGCGAAATCACCGTACATTTCACCAGCACCTTCCGGGAGTAGTCCGGCAGGTGCCGATCGGCCAGCAACCGGACCCGGAGTGCAGGCAGGTCGACGGCCGGTCCCGGGGTCTTCTGCGCCTTCGGCTGGGTGCTCCCGAGGGCCGGGGTCGGAGCCTCCGACGTGGGCTGCGAGTCGGCGCCCTCGACCCGGAGGCCACCGCCGTTCCCGCAGGCGGACAGGGCGGACAGCGAGGTCAGCGCGGCGACGGCCGCGACGGCAGGCAGGAGCGTACGGCGCCACACGCGCATCGGGCGCCTCCTACCCTGCATCGTTCCCCCGCGAGCTTCAGACAACTTCTTTCCATACTGCTGTCCACACGTCACATTCGATGGCCGTGAACGTCGAATGGCCTCCACAGTTCCGTTGCGGTTCGGTCACAACCTCACTCGGCAACAATCTTGCCGGGGTTGAGCAGGTTCTTCGGGTCCAGCGCGGCCTTGATCGCGCGGTGCACGTCGAGCGCGACGGGCCCGATCTCCTGGGCCAGCCAGGTCCGCTTCAGCACCCCGACGCCGTGCTCACCGGTGATCGTGCCGCCGAGCTCCAGCCCGATCGCCATCACCTGCTCGAACGCCTCCTGGGCGCGCGCCGCCTGGGCCGGATCGGTCTGGTCGAAGACCACCGTCGGATGCATGTTCCCGTCACCCGCGTGCCCGAGCACGCCGATCGTGATGTCCAGCTCGGCCGACAGCTGCTCGAGGCGACCGATGAACTCGGCCAGCCGCGACCGCGGTACGGCGACGTCGTCGATCATCGTCGTACCGAGCTGCTCGAGCGCGGTCAGCGCCACCCGGCGCCCCTCGAGCAGCAACTCGCCCTCGGCGTCGTCCTCAGCCTCGATGCACTCCAGCGCGCCGTTGTCGCGGCAGAGCTTGGCGACCGTGGCGACATCGGCCGCCCCCGCCTCACCGCCCGCGTCGGACTGCGCGATCACCATCGCGCCGGCCTCCTCCGGGAGGTCCATCCGCTTGTACTTGTTGACCGCCTGGATCGTGGTCCGGTCCATGATCTCCAGCAGGCTGAGCGAGACGCCGCTGCGGATGATCTCCAGGATCGCGGCTCCCGCCTCGACGCCGGAGCCGAACAACGCGGCCATCGTCTTCGGCTTCGCCGCCGCCGGGCGGAGCGCGAGCGTCGCCTCGGTGATGATGCCGAGGGTGCCCTCGCTGCCGACGATCAGCTTGGCCAGGTCGTACCCGGCGACGCCCTTGACCGTCTTCCGGCCGGTCCGCAGGATCCTCCCGTCGGCCAGCACGACCTCCAGACCGAGCACATAGTCCGTGGTCACGCCGTACTTCACGCAGCACAGGCCGCCGGAGTTCGTCGAGAGGTTGCCGCCGATCGAGCAGAACTCCCAGCTGGACGGGTCCGGCGGGTAGAACAGGCCGTGCTCGGCGACCGCGCGGGACAGTACTGCGTTGTAGACGCCCGGCTGCGTGACGACGTACCGGTCCACGGCCTCGATCGCGAGGATCTGGTCCATCTTCTCCAGCGAGATCACGATGCAGCCGTCGAGCGCGTTGGCCGCACCGGACAGGCCGGACCGCGCGCCCTGCGGCACGATCGGTACGCCGGTCTCGTTCGCAACCCGCACCGCCGCCTGCACGTGCGCGGTCTCGCGGGCCAGCACGACGGCAGCCGGCATCCCGGCCGGGCAGAACATCGCCCGGTCGTACCGGTAACTCTCCATCCGGTCCGGATCGGTCACCAGCGCCGCGGGCGGCAGCACCTGACGCAGTCGCTCGACAACCTCACTCATGTGTCGAGCCTAATATTTACTGCGTGGTACTGCGCACCCTGGCCGGTATTGGTCTCACCGGGTGCGCCTGGTGGCGTTCTCCGAGATCTCTTCGTAGCCGCCGCCGTAGTTGTGGTACTCACGGCCGATCGCGGCGAACGTGATGCTCCCGCTCGTCGCCTTCACCTTGGGTGTCCGGCAGCTGCGCTGGCCATGGATCACCGCGCCGTTGCCGCCGCTGCTGTCACAGCTGAGCACCCGGCCGTCGTTGGACCCGCCGTACTGCACCAGGAAGGCGTTGGCCCTCGCGTTGGCCACCACGGACGATGCCATGGTGATCTCGGCCCAGTACTGCGAGCAGTTGTCCCGCACGAGCCGGATGGTTCCCCAGCTCGGCGGCCTGTGGTCGCGCAACATCGGCGCGGACGAAATGGATCTCGCACCAGAGCAACTGGCGGCGGTCGCCGCCTGGGCCGGCAGAGCGAGGGCGATCGCGCCCGCCCCGGCCAGGCCCGCGGTGCTGAGCAAAATGCCCAGTGTCTTCATGACGAACCCTTCCTGAGTGCACGCCCCGACGCCCACTCAGGAAGGCACACTACGCGAACACCCGCTGCCCCGACAGTCATTCCGGTAATCGGACGGCGACACGCCGTGTCCAGTTGCTCCCGGCAAACGTCAGAAGCTACCGCGGCTTGCTCCTGGCAAACGTCAGAGGCTACCGCGGCTGGCTCCCGGCGAGCGTCAGAGGTTGCCGCGGCGCTCCTGCTCGCGCTCGATCGCCTCGAACAGCGCCTTGAAGTTGCCCTTGCCGAAGCCGAGCGAGCCGTGCCGCTCGATCAGCTCGTAGAACACCGTCGGCCGGTCACCGATCGGCGACGTGAAGATCTGCAGCAGGTAGCCGTCCTCGTCCCGGTCGACCAGGATGCCGCGCGACTGCAGCTCCTCGATCGGCACCCGCACATTGCCGATCCGGGCCCGCAGCTCCGGGTCCTCGTAGTACGAGTCGGGCGTGTTGAGGAACTCGACGCCGTTCGCCCGCATGATGTCGACGGTGCGCAGGATGTCGTTGGTCGCCAGCGCGATGTGCTGGGCGCCGGCGCCGTCGTAGAACTCCAGGAACTCGTCGATCTGCGACTTCTTCTTCGCGATCGCCGGCTCGTTCAGCGGGAACTTGACCCGGTGGTTGCCGTTGGCCACCACCTTGCTCATCAGCGCGGAGTAGTCGGTGGCGATGTCGTCACCGATGAACTCGGCCATGTTCACGAAGCCCATCACCTTGTTGTAGAAGGCAACCCACTCGTCCATCTTGCCGAGCTCGACGTTGCCGACCACGTGGTCGATCGCCTGGAACAGCCGCTTCGGGTGCCCCTCGGGCCGGGTGACCTGGGTCGTCGCGGCGACGAAGCCGGGCAGGTACGGGCCGTCGTACCGGCTGCGGTCGATCAGGGTGTGGCGAGTGTCGCCGTACGCCGCGATCGCGGCCCGGCGGATGGTGCCGTGCTCGTCGGAGACGTCGTTCGGCTCCTCGAGAACGGTGGCACCGACCTTGCGGGCGTGCTCGACGCACTTGTCCACGTCCGGGACCTCGAGCGCGATGTCCGCGACACCGTCGCCGTGCCTGCGGTGGTGGTCGAGCAGTGGGCTCTTCGGGCTGACACCGCCGGAGATGACGAAGCGGGCCGAGCCGGCCTTGAGCACGAACGACTTGCTGTCCTTGGAGCCGGTCTCGGGGCCGGAGTACGCGACCAGGTCCATGCCGAACGCGAGCTGGTAGTACTTCGCGGTCTGGGTTGCGTTGCCGACCACGAACACCAGCGCGTCCATCGCGGTGACCGGGAACGGGTCGGTGCTCTCGTCGTACGGGACCAGGCCGACGAGCTGCTTCAGCTGGTCGAGGTCGAGATCGGCGTCGAGCTCTGCGGGGGTGAGGTCGGTGCTGGTCATCGGTGATCCTCCGAGGTCGGGTTCCGTGGGGTCGACTCTCGTTGGCGTGGGACAGGTTGTGCAACAGTTTCTTGTTTCACTGCACAATCTGCATGGTATCATGGGGCTTTGGCTGGACTATTTGGTCAGATTGCTGGAGGTGCTAGATGTCGGTGGACCGGTTGGACGCCCAGATCCTCGCGCTGTTCGCAGCCGAACCCAGGGTCGGCGTCCTGGAGGCTTCCCGACGACTGGGCGTCGCCCGCGGCACAGTCCAGGCCCGCCTGGACCGCATGCACCGCGAGGGCGTGGTCCGCGGCTGGGGCCCCGACATCGACACCACCGCCATCGGCTACCCCGTCACCGCCTTCGCCACCCTCCAAATAGAACAAGGCTCCGGCCACACCACAGTCGCCGAAGCCCTCGCCCGCATCCCCGAGGTCCTGGAAGTCCACACCATCACCGGCGCCGAAGACCTCTGGTGCCGAATAGTCGCCCGCTCCAACGCCGACCTCCAACGCGTAATAGACCAGGTAGTAATAGTCCAAGGCATCCAAAGAGCCTCGACAGTAATAGCCCTAGCCGAACAAATCCCCCACCGAGTCCTCCCCCTGGTAAAAGCCGCCACCAAAACCTAACCAGCCCGCTCACTCCACACCCGAACGGACCCGGTCATGGTCAGCACGGCGACTGCTCGCTCGCTCCGCTCGCCTCGCAGCCTGAAACGGACCGCTCATGGCCGGCCCGTAGTACGGGCTCGCTCGCTCCGCTCGCCTCGCCAGACGAGAGGACACAGAACAACCCACCTCTCAGGCGAGGCCCCCGGATAACCGGTAGGCCGAAGCCCCTGAGACGTCTGCGTACTCGCCCTCACACCACCTGCGGGTTGCCGAGCCCACCCGGTTTGGTGGACACATAGCTGACTGCGACCGACTGCCGTGGGGTGCTCTGCTCTAACCCCGCAAGGCGAGCGAAGCGAGCGAGCCCGCAGCACCCGAGCACCCACCCTCCAACCGCTTGGTGCGAGTACCCACCGGCCTTCGCAGGTCCTCCGCCTCACCCGCACAGGGCAGGCTTGCGCCCCACCTGCGGACGATGTGTGCCGTCCCCCAGACGGCGAGGCGAGCGGAGCGAGCGAGCCGGTCACCCCACCAGCACCAGGCATGCTGGGGCCCGCGCATAACCGAACCCGTTCTCCGAGTGCGAGCCCACGACGACCGAGCGCGCACCTGCCAATCCCACGCTCCACCTCACCTGCCACGGGGCAAGCCTGCCCGGCACCTGCCGGCGATGTGCTGTCCCTCGTCCGGCGAGGCGATCGCGCCGGACACCACCAGCACCAGGCGTGGCTGGCGCCATCCTCCGAGTGCGAGGCGAGCGGAGCAAGCGAGCCGTGCCACCAACCGGGCAGGCGGTTCTGCTGTCCGTTTGCGAGGCGAGCGAGCCCGCGGCAAGCGAGCACCCACCTCCCAACCGCTGGGTGCGAGTACCTACCGGCCATCGCGGGTCCTCCGCCTGACCTGCCAACCGATGGTGCCGTCCCCGTCCGGCGAGGCGAGCGGAGCGAGCGAGCAGGTCACCACCCGCGCATAGCCGAACCCGTTCTCCGAGTGCGAGGCGAGCGGAGCGAGCGAGCCGGATGCCAACCAACCGTCCCACGCCTGACCGCGAGGTGAGTGGAGCGAGCGAGTCTGTTTGTGGGTGGTTAGGCGAGGCGTTTGGCTACTTCTACTGCGGCTCGGGCTACTCGGGGGCCTACGAAGTCTCGGTCTAGTTTGCCTAGGACTACTACTCCTATGGAGGCTTCTACGCCGGGGACTCCCAGGACCGGGGAGGAGACGCCTTGGGCGCCTGCTTGGAGTTCGCCGGAGGTTACTACGAAGGGGCGGCCGGCTGGGTCGGGCTTGCGGCGGCCGGCGAGGATGGCTTTGCCTGCGGCGCCCTGGTCGAGCGCGTGGCGGGAGCCCATCCGGTACGAGACGTGGAAGTCGGTCCAGCTCGGTTCGATGACCGCGATGGCCAGTGCTTCCTCACCGTCCGCGACCGTCAGGTGCGCCGTCGCACCGGTGTCCTCGGCGAGCGAGCGCAGTACCGGCAGCGCGGCGTCACGGAGCGTGGGCTGGACCCGTCGGCTGTAGTGCAGGACAGCCAGCCCGAGCCGAGCCCGACCCTCGCTGTCACGTCGGACCAGCCGGTGCAGCTCGAGCGTGTTCACCAGACGGTAGACGACGGTCCGGCTGACCCCGAGCGCGGCGGCGAGTTCGGTGATCGACAGTCCGTCCGGCGCGTCCGCCAGCAACTCGAGGACCGTAAGCCCCCGGTCGAGCGTCTGTGAGGTCTCGGCGGGCACCTAGAGAGCGTATCCGTTTTTCGGGCGCGGCCCGATGGCCCCGTATCTTGCTGCCGTGCGAAATTACTGGTCGCTGCTCCCCACTGTCGCCATCGTGGTCGTGCTGATCCTGCTGTACGCCGTCCCGACGCTGATCAACCCGCAGTGGACCAGCACGATCATGGCGCTGTTCCGGACCACACCGGTGCCCGCGGACGCGACCCCGGAGGAGGCTCGCCGCGCGGCCGGCATCCTCGGGCCGCAGCAGATCCGGTCCCGCCGGATGCTCGCGGTCGCGCTGGTCGGCCTGGTACTGATCATCGTCGGGTTCAACATCTCGTTCACCCGCGAGTCGAACGGCTGCTACCGGGCGGCCAAGGCGTTCGGCGCGGTCGACGGCGTACCCGCCAAGGACCCGTGCGTGAACATGATCTACGGCACGTTCATCGGCGACGGCACCGGCATCAAGCTGGAGGACAAGCCCGTCCCGGCCGAGTTCTACCAGCTGGTCCACAAGAACAAGCCCGCCTACCTGAAGTGGATCCAGAACGCACCGCCGTACGACCAGGCCGACCTCCTGATCGGCACCGGTCAGAGCTGCGCCCCGGACCTGCGGGTCGAGCAGCAGGACGACAAGATCCTGGTGTACGTCGACACCGACCAGCCGTGCCCGCACGAGGACAGCACGTCGCTGACCGCGATCAAGCTGAAGAAACCGCTCGGCGACCGCAAGATCGTCACGCTCGACGACAAGCCGATGACCGAGGTCAACCCGGACATGGACTCCTGGTTCACCGTGCTCAAGAAGCTGGCCACCGGCGGCTAGCCCTCAGCTCAGCGCCCGGGTCCGCGAGTCGTAGACCCGGAACGGCCGGTTCCGCGCCAGCAGGATCAGCAACCCGGTGATGCAGACCGCCGCGCCGCCGAGCAGCGCGATCGTCGGCGTGGTCAGCGACGCCGTCGTACCGGCGACGAAGTCTCCCAGCCGCGGCCCACCGGCCACGACCACGATGAACACCCCTTGCAGCCGCCCGCGCATCGCGTCCGGCGCCGCCGACTGCAGCACGGTGTTCCGGTACGCCGAGCTCACCATGTCCGCCGCCCCAGACATCGCCAGTAGGGCCACGCCCAACCAGATCGTCCGCGACAACCCGAACAGCCCGACCGCCGTCGCGTACGCCGTAATCGCGAGCACGATCGCCACGCCCTGCCGGTGCACCCGCGTCACCCAGCCGGAGAAGATCACCCCCGATCAGCGCACCGATCGCCGGCGCCGCCTGGAGCAGACCGACGGTCCGTACGCCGCCGGCGAAGAACGCCCCGGCCACCGCCGGGAACAGCGCCCGCGGCTGCGCGAACACCATCGCGAAGATGTCCGCAAGGAATGTCGCCAGCAACGCCGGCGCCGCGCGCAGGAACGTGAACCCCTCGAGCACCGACCGCAGCCCGGCCCGCCGCACGGTCCCCTCGGGCGGCACCGGCGGCAGTCGGAAGAGCGAGTACAGCGCCGCGGTGAACGTGATCACGTCGACCAGGTACGCCGCCGCGAAGCCCTGCCAGGCGATCACCGCCGCACCGAGCAACGGCCCGGCGGTGAACCCGAGGTTGAACGCCGCCTGGCCGATCGTGTTCGCGGCCGGCAGCAGCTCGGGCCGGATCAGCCGCGGGATGATCGCGGAGCGGGCCGGGTTGTTCACCGCGAAACAGGCCGACTGGCAGGCCACTACGGCGTACAGCACCCCGACGTGACCCCAGCTGAGCTGGGACTGCAGCACCAGGATCATCGACAGCAGCCACAGACCGGTGGACGAGACGAGCGCGAGGGTACGCCGGTCGATCGCGTCCGCCATCGCCCCGCCGTACAGCCCGAAGAAGACCAACGGAACCAGCGAACACAGACCGACCAGCCCGACCGAGAACGTCGAGTGCGTCAGCGCGAACACCTGGATCGAGATCGTCACCGCGGTCATCTGCTGACCGAGCTGCGAGACCGTCGACCCGATCCACAGCCGGCGGAAGTCGGCGGACTCACGCAGCGGGCGGAGATCGGTGAGCAGACGCACGACGACAACTTATGTCATGGCATGTTGTATCAGTAACCGATACATCAGACCCGCGGAAACAGCTCGTGCTCCAGCGGCTGCCCGACTGTGAGGCCGAGGCCGTCGGTGACGACATGGCCGGCGCCGGTGTACGTCGCCTCGGCGTCGAAGTAGATGGCGACGTGCGCGATCCGCGGGTCGTCGGTCAGGTTCGGCGTCGCGGAGTGCGCGAGGTACGCGTTGTGGAAGGTGCAGTCGCCGGCCTGCAGCGGGATCGTCAGCCGCGTCTCCCAGCGCAGGTCGGGCGCGGCGCGGAACATGTCGTCCTGGTCGGACAGGTCCTGGCTGCGCAGGTCCTGGTGGTCCTGCGAGCCGGGGATGAACGTCATGCAGCCGCGCTCGACCGGTACGTCGACCAGCGCGACCCAGGCGGACAGCGACGCGCGGGAGCCGGCGTGCGGCCAGTACGGCGCGTCCTGGTGGAACTCGGTCGCGGCGCCGTTGTGCGGGGGTTTGATCAGCAGCTGGTCGTGCCAGATCCGCAGCGGGACGCCGGCCAGCGCGGTGGCTGCGGCGGCGAGGCGCGGGTCGAGGGTGAGCTCCTTGAGTACGTCGCTCTGCCGCCAGACGTTGACGTACTGGTTGAAGATCTTCGACTCCTTGAACAGGTCGTCGCCTTGCTGCGTGTATGCGGCCGCGGCGTCCCGGAAGCGGGCGGCCTCGTCGCGGCTGATGATGTTCTTGATCCGGACCACGCCGTCGCGGCGGTAGGCGGAAATGGTCTCTTCGTCGAGCGTCACAGCTGCCGTAGGCTCGGTCGTGGTCATCGTACGCTCCTCGGGAGTGCTTGGATTTGCAGGTGTTTCCAGCCTGTCTCGGTTGTCGCTGATGCGACAGGCTGTCGTTGACCACGACTTGACTGATCTTGACCTCTTGGAGGCTCCGGTGCACAACGTGCTGAGCGCTGAGGTGTTCCCTGACCCCCGCCTACCGGTTGCGGGCGAGCGGCTCGAGCTGGTCGCGGACGTCGCCGTCCACAGCCACGCCTTCTTCGAGATCGCCGTCGTGGTTGCCGGTCACGGCGTCCACGTGTCAGCGGCCGGCGAGGTGGATCTGGCGCCCAACTCGGTCGTCGTACTCCGCCCAGGCGAGTGGCACGGCTACCGCGAATGCTCCGGCCTGGTCGTCCGCAACGCCTACCTGGGCCCGGACGTATTCGGCCTCCTCTCCGGAGCCCTGGTACCGGGAGGTCCGGTCTCCGGCGGCCCAGGCTCCGGTGGGCCAGGCTCGGTCGCCCCGGCGCATCCCGCCGTACAGCACGCCATGCGCCTACTCGAAGCCGACCTCACTGAGCCGTGGACTCTCGAGCAGTTGGGGGCAAGCGTCAACCTCGCCCCCGGGTACCTGATTCGCCTGTTCAAGAAGTCGGCCGGGATCTCGCCAATGGCCTACCTCACCAGAGTCCGCGCTGAGCGAGCAGCCGGCCTCCTGATCGAGACAGAGCTCCCAGTAGCAACCATCGGCGCAGCAGTCGGCTGGCACGACCCGTCCCACGCCACCAGGAGATTCCGTTCAGTATTCGGACTGAGCCCATCCCAGTACCGATCTGCTTTCAGACCGTAAGCAAAGATGTCGGTATGACGTCGTCGTTGCGTACGCCGGATCCTAATCCCGGCTGGTTGTCCGAGTTTGCTCTCGCCGAGACCCGCACGCGGGTTCCGATCCTGTACGTCGAGGCCGTGCCGGCCCGGGTGGACACGCTCGGCCAGATCGAGCACATCGGAGTACTGCTCCGGACCTCCCCCGCGACCGGGGAGATCACCCGCACGCTCGTCTCCGGCCGGGTGCTGCACAACGAGTCGATCCGGGACGCGCTGCAGCGCAACATCGAGAAGGACCTCGGGCCGAACGCGTTCCCCCGGCTGCCTTCGACCCTGGTCCCGGTGACGGTCGCGGAGTACTTCCCGTTCCCCGGGATGACCCCGCTGCACGACCCGCGCCAGCACGCGGTCGCGCTCGTGTACGTCGTACCGGTCACCGGCGAGTGCAACCCGCGCCAGGACGCGCTGGAGCTGACCTGGCTCACCCCCGAGGAAGCCCTCGCTCCGAGCCTCCTGAACGACCTCGAAGGTGGCCGCGGCCAGCTCCTCAAGCAAGCCCTCGCCTGGTCCGGCGCGATCGTCTGACGTCTCCAGAACGCCGACCGGGGATGCCTACCAGGGCAGCCTGCCCTCCTCGGCGTACACGTGGCCGGTAGGTCCGTCGGCACCGACCGTCGCCAACTGCACCGCAACGGCCGCGCCCTGCGACGGCGTGCGTGGCGCGCTCCACCCACCCATGTCCGTCGCGCAGTTGCCGGGGTCGGCACCGTTGACCAGGATCCCGGTGCCGCGCAGCTCGTTCGCGAGCATCACCGTGACCATGTTCACGGCCGCCTTCGACGCGTTGTAGCCGAGCGTCCGGACAGTCGACATCCGCGACTCCGGATCCCCGACGAGCTCGAACGACGCCAGCGACGTCGACAGGTTCACGATCCGCGCCCGCTCCGCCTTCCGCAGCAGCGGCAGGAACGCCTGCGTCACTCTGACCAGCCCGATGACATTCACTTCGAACGCCTCCCGCAGCACGTCATCGGCGATCCCCGCCGCCGCATCGTCCCCCACCGGGATGACGGCCGCGTTGTTCACCAACACATCCAACTGCCCGTACGACCTCGCGACCAATGACGTGGCAGCATCCACCGACTTGGCATCCGTCACCTCGAGCTGCACAGCCACCGCGTCGAGGCCCTCGGCAACCAACTCCTTCACTGCCGCCTCACCCCGGGCCAGGTCACGCGACCCGACCAGCACGGTGAAGCCACCCTCCCCCAACTGCCGCGCGATCTCCTTGCCGATCCCCTTGTTCGCCCCGGTCACCAACGCAATCTTCGTCATGTCTCCCAGGCTGGGTCGGCGAGGCGTCGGCAGGCAGAGCGAGGCGACCCTGGGACCGGCGGTCCCTGGCTGGGGCTTGCGGCAGCTGGAATCCTGGCTCCATGGATCGAGGACAGCTCGCGGACTTCCTCCGGGTACGCCGGGAGGCGCTGCAGCCGTCGGACGTCGGACTCCCGGCCGGACTGCGCCGCCGTACGCCGGGCCTGCGCCGCGAGGAGGTCGCCGGCCTCGCGACCATGTCGACGGACTACTACACCCGGCTCGAGCAGGGTCGTGGACCGCGTCCGTCCCGCCCGGTGCTGAGCGGACTCGCTCGCGCGCTGCGGCTGTCCGACGCCGAGCGCGACCACCTGTTCCGGTTGGCCGGGGAGCAGCCCGGTCCGCCACCGGGACCGCCGTCGGACGTGCGCCCCGGCGTACTGCGGATGCTCGAGCGGCTCGACGTACCTGGTCTGGTGCTCGACGCGAAGTACGAGGTACTCGCGTGGAATCCGCTGGCCGCCGCGCTCATCACGGACTTCTCCGCGCTGCCACCGCGCTCTCGGAACCTCCTGCGGCTGCGGTTCCTGACCGAGGGGAAGAGCGAGCTCTTCGGGGCGGACGCCACCCAGGAGTTCGCCCGCGAAGCCGCGGCCGACCTCCGCGCGGCCACCAGCACCTACCCGGACGACCCGGCCGTGAAGCAACTCGTCGACGAACTGCTGGCCGGCAGCCCGGAGTTCGCCGACATCTGGGCTCGGCACGAGGTGGCGCGTCCGCAAACCCTCTGCCAGACGATCTTTCATGCCGACGTCGGCCGGATCGAGGTGATCTGCGAGATCCTCGTCGTCCCCGAACGCGACCAACGAGTCGTCCTCTACACGACCGAGCCGGGCTCGCCTTCCGAGCAGGCAATCCGCCTCCTCGAGGTCATCGGCACCCAGAAGCTGACAACCCGCTCCTGATGTGCGAGGTGA
This sequence comes from Kribbella sp. NPDC026611, assembly GCF_040638345.1. Taxonomy (NCBI): domain Bacteria; kingdom Bacillati; phylum Actinomycetota; class Actinomycetes; order Propionibacteriales; family Kribbellaceae; genus Kribbella; species Kribbella sp. NPDC026611. The sequence goes on along the minus strand of NZ_JBEZYC010000006.1, from coordinate 134,514 downwards.
GGCCCCGCACCTTGGGACGGAAGGTGCGGGGCCTCGGGCTCACCGGTCGGCTTACTGGTCGGCTTACTGGCCGGTGAAGGTGAAGGTGGAGCCGGGTTCCTTGAAGATGTCGCCGTCGCGCGAGTTGGTGATGACGACATTGCTGAGGTTGGCGTTGCCGCGGGCGCCGCCCATCGCGAGGATCCCCGAGCCGTTGTTCGACTTGTCGATCCGGAGGTTGGTCAGGGCAACGTTCGGCATCTCGCCGCCGCCGGTCTTGAACTGGATCCCGTCGTACGTCGAGTCGTAGATCTCGGTGTCCCGGATCGTCACCCCGGTGATCGGCAGGTTCGCCGGGAACAGCGTGATCGCCCCGAACTCCTGCGCCTCGCTCCAGAACACCCCACCGCACCGGTAGAGCGCGTTGTTGGCGATCGTCGTCGTGCCCGAGAACGGCAGCGGGTCGTGATCGGTGGCCAGCATGATGCCCGGGTAGTTCATCGTGTCGTAGATCAGGTTGTTCTCGATCTTGTTGCCGTACCCGCCGTAGATCGCGATCCCGTTCGCCCGCCACGGCAGCTGGACGGTGTTGTTGGTGAACGAGTTGTCGTGACCGACGTCGACCGACTGGTCCTTGACGTACTTGCTCGCCCACACGGCCAGCGAGTCGTCGCCGGTGGTCCGGAAGGACGAGTTGAACACCTTCGAGTTGCGGGTGCCGTTCGCGAAGTTGATTCCGTCGGCGTACGTGTCCCGGATCCGCATCCCGCTGAACTCGAGCCCGTCGGCCGGACCCCAGAGCTCGGGAATGTTGTCGTAGTCGCGGCCGACCCAGACCCCGACGTTCGCGTGCTCGATCCAGACGTTGCTGATCTTCGTCCCGGTACCGAACCGGCCGTTCAGCCCGACGCCACCCTCGGCGTTCCCGTCGCCGCCGCGGATGCGCCCGGAGCCGAAGATCGCGATGTCGCTCAGCTGCACATTCTTGTCGATATCGAAGCCGAAGTTGCCCTCGTGCGGGTGGTTGATGCCGCCGGCGTTCTGCGGCTCGATGGTCGAGTGGAGCTGCGAGTACCACATGCCCGCACCGCGGATCGTGGCGTTGCTGATCCCGACCTGGTTGTACTGCCCGCGGTTCAGTGGGTCGTCGGTGAGGATCTTCTTCTCCTGCCGCCACTGTCCTTCCGGGATCCAGACGCAGCTGATCACGCCGTTCTGGTCGTCGGTGACGGCGCGCTGGATCGCGTCCGCGTCGTCGATCCCGTCGTTCGGCACGGCGCCGTACTGCGTGATCGACGTACAGCCGGCCGGCTGATTGATCGGCGGTGCGACCTGTTCGAGGTCGACCAGGTCGATGATGTAGAACGGCGCGGTGTCACCCGAGTCGCGCTGCAGCTTGAACTTCGTGCCGGCCGGGTAGGACGTGGCGAGCAGGGCGTGCGACTCGTCGAAGAGCCTTCGGGCGTCCCCACCCGCGGTGTTGGTCAGACCCTCGGGCGAGTCGGTGGTGCCGTAGAGCCAGCTGTTATGGCTGCTCAGGGTGAGCTTCTGCTTGAACGTGCCGTTCACGTACAGGCTGATCGTTGCCTCGAGCCCCTGCCCGTTCGCCGAGTCGGGGATCGAGTTGCGGACCACGATCGAGTTGGTCGGGACGGTCGAGGTGACCTCGACGTACTGCCCGGTCGAGTTCAGCCGGACCGACTGCCGGCCAGACGACTCGGTTGCGAAGTTGGTGTGCCCAAAGGTCCGCTTCGCGTCACTGGCCAGCAGGGTGCCGGTGTAGTCGCCGGCCTCCGCCTCGTACGACGTGAACGGTACGGCGGCGCCGCGGCCGACGACGATCGCCTTCGTCAGCACGTTGTTCGTTTCGTTGGTTTCGGCAACGGTGTCGGTGGCGTCGGCGGTCGCGGTGATGGTCGCACCACCGTTGGTCGCGGTCCAGGTGCCGCTGATCGCAACGTTGGTGGTCCCGCCAGCCGCGATCGCTGGCGTGGCACCGTTGAGCGTGGTGCTGCCAACGGTGACGCGGGTGGTACTGGCGGCGGAGGCCGTCGTACCGCGGTTGTTGACGGCGACCGTGAACGAGACCGGTTGGCCGGGGGCGGGATTGGCCGGCGTAGCGGTGATGCCGGTGATCTGAAGGTCCGGGCCAGGGGCTTGACCAACGGTGAGCTGGGTCGGGGCCTGGAGGGTGTTGTTGGTGTCACTCTGCTCGACGACAACGTTGGTTGGATCAACGACCGCAGTGACGGTGTAGTTGCCTTGGGCTCGGGTCCCGGCACTGGCGTTGACCGTGGTCGAGGCGCCGGCTGCCAAGGCGCTGACCTGGCCGGTGCCGGCTGTGCTGCCGTTGAGGAGGAAGTTGAGGCTGCTGGCGGGTGCGTTGGCGGTGCCAATGTTCTTGACCGTGGCCTGGAGGGTGATCGGCGTGGTCTCGGTCGGGCTCGCCGGGGACCAGCTGACGTTCGTCACGACGAGGTCGGGGTTCGGGGCCGCCGTTCCGAAGGCTTGCAGTTCGGCGACCTGGCCGCCGGGGGCGCCGGTGTTGCTGAAGAACTGCAGGCGGACGTCGGCGTACCGGCCGGTGACCGGGATCGTGATCGAGTTCTGCGCGGTGCTCGGGCTGAACTGGTAGTCGGTCCGTGGCTTGATCGAGGTGAAGGTCGTGGACGACTGCTCCCGGCCGAGGACCTCGATGTTCTGCGTGCGCGGGCCCCAGACCGGGTCGGGGTTGAGCTTCACCATGACCGAGCTGAGGTCGGCGTTGGCACCCAGCTTGACGGTCAGCGTCGACGGGAAGCCGTTGGACTCCCAGTAGGTGCCGGGGTTGCCGTCGTTCGCGTTGGCGGCGACGAAGCCGAAGACGCTCGAGGACGCTTCGATCGGTTTGCCGTTCGCGAGGTCGGTGCCGGTCGGGGGATCGACGGGCCCGCCACCAGGTCCGGCCAGGTCGAACTCCGAGAGCTGCGCGGCCGGCCAGCCCGTGTTCGCGGTGAACGTCAGGCGGACGTACCGCGCCGAGGTGGTAGCGAAGCTGATCGTCACAACATTCGTGCCGCTGAAGTTGTACGCCGTACTCGCGACGAGCTGCGTGAACGACGAACCGTTGGTGCTGCCCTGGACGGTCAGCGTCTGGCTCCGGGCACCCCACGAGGTGGGGAGCTTGAGCGTGACCTGGTTGACGTCCTGAGCACTGCCGAGATCGGCCTGCAGCCACTGCGGGAACGCGTTGTTGTTGCTCTCCCAGTAGCTGTCCTGGTTGCCATCACCGGCGTTGCCGCTCGGGTAGGCACCGAGCGAACTGCTGGCCGTCAAGGTCTTGGCGAGGTTGGCGGTGACAGCCGCGGTCGCCGGGCGGGGCACGAAGCCGACCGCCAGTACGACCACCAGCAATAACCGCAGAAGCTTTGTCCGCTGCATCGAGCGCTCCTCCATCGGGGCGGTGGGAGGGAACCCGAGCTACAAAAATTGCAGAACTTTGCCGACTTCTTGCAGCCCGGTAACCGAAGCTTGCAGCACCAGTAGCACCACGTCAACACCTGAGCACCCACAGAAACCCCCGCCCAGAAGACCCAGACCAGGACGCGGCCCAGCCGACCCACGCCCGCGCGGAAGATGCCTAGACCGGCAGGCTCCCGCCGTGCGTGAGTACGCCGCAGGCTCCCGCGGTGCGTCAGTACGCGGCAGGCGCCTGCCGCCGCGCGGATGATCCCGGTCCGCGGCTCGCCGTGGTCACCCGCGCAGGCGGGACCAGCCCTCCGGTCGCTGCGCACGGCGTTCATGGGCGCGACGCTGTCGCCGGAGACCACGGCCGCGGGCACGCGCTGCCCCGCGCGGAGTGCGCACGGCGGCGGTCGCCCGCCCGGAGGTGCCTACGGCAAGCGACTGCCCAACGCCGGTGCCAGGCAGCGGGCGCCTGCCCCGCGCGGAGGTGTCCACGGCAGCGTCTGCCCCACGCCGATGCACGACGGCGGGCGCCCGCCCCGCGCGGAGGTGTCCACGGCAGCGTCTGCCCCACGCCGATGCACGGCAGCGGGCACCCACCCCGCACGGACGTGTCCACGGCAGCGTCTGCCCCACGCCGGCGTACGGCAGCGGGCACCCACCCCGCACGGACGTGTCCACGGCAGCGTCTGCTCTGCGCCGGATGTGCGGCGGCGGGTGCCTGCGCGGAGATGTCTACGACGACTGCCCCCCATGCCGGTGCACGGCAGCGGGCGCCCGCCCCACGCGGAGGTGTCTACCGCAGCGACTGCCCTGCGCGAGATGCACGGCGGCAGGCGCCCGCCCCACGCGAAGGTGTCCACCGCGGCCTCTCCCCTGCGCGAGATGTACGACGGCAGGCGCCCGCCCCACGCGAAGGTGTCCACCGCGGCCTCTCCCCTGCGCGAGATGTACGACGGCAGGCGCCCGCCCCACGCGAAGGTGTCCAC
>NZ_JBEZYC010000006.1:0-130004 GCF_040638345.1 Kribbella sp. NPDC026611 | reverse complement strand
ACCGCGGCGACTGCCCTGCGCGGGGTGCACGGCGGGCGGGGCCCGCCCGGCGCGGAGGTGTGTACGGCAGCGTCTGCCCTGCGCCGGTGCACGGCAGCGGATGCCCGCCCCGCGCGGAGGTGTTTGTGGCAGCGGGTCGGTCCGCGGGTGGGGTGGCTACTGGTGCGGGGTCAGGCTCGGCGTTGGGTGGCCCAGTCGCGGATGAGGTCGATGCGCTCTTTGAGTTGGAGGGAGGAGGCGTGGGCTGCGGCGGGACCGCCGAGTTTGCGGCGGAGGTCGTTGTGGATGACGCCGTGCGGCTGGCCGGTTCGGTGGTGCCAGGCGGCGACCAGGCCGTTGAGTTCGCGACGCAGCAACGCGATCTGGTCGTGGGTGGCGAGCTCGGCGGGCGTGGGGTCCGTGTCGTCCGACGACGTACCCCGCCGGGAGCGCTTCTGCGCGGCCAGCGACTTCTGCTGGCGCTTGTCGAGGAGCTCGCGGACCTGGTCCGGCTCGAGCAGACCCGGCAGGCCGAGGAAGTCGAGCTCCTCGTCCGACGCGTTGTCACCACCCGTCCCGTAGTCACCGCCGTCGAACACGACCCGGTCGAAGCTCGCATCCGACCCGAGCGCCTCGAACGTACCCTCCAGCTCGTCGCTCGCACCTTCGGCCTGGTTCGCCTTCTTGAGCAGGTCGTCCTCGAGGGCGAAGATGTCGCCGTCCTCGTTCGAGTTCTTCCGCCCGAGGACGTGGTCGCGCTCGACCTCCATCTCCGCGGCGAACCCGAGCAACCGCGTCACCGACGGCACGAACACCGACGCCGTCTCCCCCCGCTTCCGGGCCCGCACGAACCGCCCGACCGCCTGCGCGAAGAACAGCGGCGTCGACGTCGGCGTCGCGTACACCCCGACCGCGAGCCGAGGTACGTCGACCCCCTCGGACACCATCCGGACCGCGACCATCCACCTCGAGTCGCTCTCGGAGAACTTCGCGATCTTCTTGCTCGCTGCCTTCTCGTCCGACAGCACCACCGTCGGCGCCTCGCCGGTGAGCTCGCGGAGGGTCTTGGCGTACGCGCGGGCCGTGTTCTGATCGCCCGAGATGACCAACGCTCCGGCGTCCGGCATGTGCCGCCGTACCTCAGTCAGCCGCTTGTCCGCCGCCGCGAGCACCGCCGGCATCCACTCGCCCGCAGGGTCGAGCGCCGTCCGCAGCGCCTGCGCGGTGAGGTCCTTGGTCAGCGGCTCGCCGAGGCGCGCCGCGACCTCATCACCGGCCTTGGTCCGCCAGCGCATCTCACCGGAGTACGACATGAAGATGACCGGGCGTACGACGTGGTCCTGCAGCGCGTGACCGTACCCGTAGGTGTAGTCGGCCTTGCTCCGGGCGACGCCGTCGTGGCTCTCCTCGTACGTGACGAACGGGATCGGGTTGTCATCGCTGCGGAACGGCGTACCGGTCAGGCAGAGTCGTCGCGCGGCCGGTTCGAACGCTTCACGAACGCCCTCGCCCCAGCTCAGCGCGTCGCCGCCGTGGTGGACCTCGTCGAGGATGACCAGCGTCTTGAACCGCTCGGTGCGGACGCGAAACGCCAGCGGGTTCACCGCGACTCCGGCGTACGTCACCGCGACGCCTTGGAAGTCCTTGTTGGTCTTGCCGCGCCGGCCCGCGAACGCCGGGTCGATCGCGATCCCGGCCCGGTCGGCCGCGTCGGCCCACTGGACCTTGAGGTGCTCGGTCGGGGTGACCACGGTGATCCGCTCGATCAGCCGCCGATGCAGCAGCTCGGCGGCCACGGTCAGCGCGAAGGTCGTCTTGCCCGCCCCTGGCGTCGCCACCGCGAGGAAGTCCCGCGGCTGCTTCTCGAGGTACAGCTTGAGCGCCTCTGCCTGCCAGGCCCGCAGCTTGCTCGCGGTCCCCCACGCTGCCCGATCCGGGTACGCCGGAGGTAGCACAGCAGGACTACCCGCAACGTGCGAATCCACAGCCAGCTACTCCCCCGAGTCGACGACAGTGAGCCGGGCAGGAACCTTACCCGACATCGGCTACGAGATCAGATCCGCCGGCACCACCGTCACCTCGAAAGGACTCACCAACCGCGCCGATTCTTCCCCGGCAACCTTCGCGACCTGCACATATGCCCCGTCCTGCATCTCCCACGCAATCAAACTCGGCGTGTCGGGATCAATCACCCAGTAAGACGGGCATCCCGCGTCCTGGAGTCGGGAGAACTTCACCATCAGGTCGAAACGCCGCGTGCTCGGCGACAGCACCTCGACCGCCAGCAGCGGTGCACCAGGGAGATCCTTCTTGGTGAAGGCATCCCGGCGGGCGACCAGGATGTCCGGGATCATCACCGTGTCATCGGCCAGCACGACGTCGAACGGCGCCCCCATCACGTACAGCTCCGGCGGGCACAACTGCCTGAGCTGGATGAGGAGGTTGATTGCGACGTCCTGGTGGTTCCAGGTCGGGCTGGGAGTCACCAGCAGACTCCCGTCGATGAGCTCATGCCGGTAGCCGTCATCGGGCATCCGGTCGAGATCGGCGCGGGTCAGCGGCACCGCTGGACGGGTCAGGACGTCCGCAGGGTCCGGAGTTCGTTCCACAAGACTCATATTGCCTCCTCAGGTCGTTCATGCCACAGAACATGCCGCGATCTGCCCCGGGTTGCCCCGGCGAACTTCCGGCTGTGGAAAAGTTCCGGTCCGGCTGGTGAGGCGTCTTACACTCTGGGTATGAGTACTCAGCTGACCCCGGGCGCGGAGACAGTCGTCGACGAGCGGACCAAGCCGTCACTGGGCGACGGTGACCACGAGCGGTTCTCGCACTACGTGCCGAAGGACAAGCTGACCGAGGCCATGGTGATGGGCACCCCGGTAGTAGCCCTCTGCGGCAAGGTCTGGGTCCCCAGCCGCGACCCCGAACGCTTCCCCGTCTGCCCCGAATGCAAAGAAATCTGGGACTCCCTAAACCCAGGCGACGACGGCGAGGAGTAACTGCCCGCCCGCACGAAAGGACGCCGCCACGCGCACCCGCTGCGAGTGGCCGTCCCCGCCCAACCCGCACCCGTGAGCGGCGGCCGCCTTCCAGCCGCCTCCGGCGGCGCGCAACACCGCCCGACGCGCGCCCGCCCCGGCGAAACATCCCACCCGCGCGAAACGGACGCCGCCTCACGCACCCGCCCAACCAGCCACCACCGCTCCGTGCGATCCCGGGAGCGGCGGCCAACTTTCAACCGCCTCCGGCGGCGCGCGAAGCTCGTTGACACGCCACCCACCCGGCGGATCGTCCTCCGCCGCGCGGTGAACGCTGCAGTACGCCCCGCAATGCGCTGGCACTGCTGCCATGCGACACCTGCAAGCGCCTCACCGCGCCGACAGACGGCCTCCGCCACGGCCACCGCTTGAGTGCACCGAACCTTCACGCTTGGACGGTTTCAATCCGTGCCTATTGCAGCACGTGACCACCCGAGCGTTGCTCCATGCAGACGCCGAGGCGGCGACCATCGGCCCGAACCAGGCCGGCCCCGCCAGACCATCTCAGCGCGACACCAGATCCTGCGCACTGCCGGAGGCGGCCAGAAGACAGCCGCCGCTTCCGGGTGCGTGTGATCGGGTGAAACTCGCAGAGGACGAGCGCGCGAGGTGGCGAACGCTCGCGTCAGTTGGGTTGGTTCGCCGGGGCAGTAGCGCGTCACCAGGTCCTGCGCGCCGCCGAAGGCGGCCAAAGAACAGCCGCCGCTCACAGGATCGCGTTGGGTGGTCGGGGCTAGTAGAACGGGCGCGCGAAGCGGCGACCTTTCCGCCACACCACGCTGGCCCCCGCCAAGTACCTCAGCGCGTCACCACCTCCTGCGCGCCGCCGGAGGCGGCCAGAAGGCAGCCGCCGCTCACGGGATCGCGTGGGGGGTGAGGGCTAGGGGAGCGAGTGCGCGATGCGGCGACCTTTCGCGGGCAGAACCCCCCAGTTAGTTCTGGGACGGGTCGTCTGGGTACGTCGCGAGGTAGGCGAGTTGGTCGGCTTGGCGGCGGAGGACTTGGCGCCAGAGGGTTTCGGGGGTTAGGCCGAAGACGTCGTCGGGTTCGGAGTCGACGACGTACCAGGCGCCTTCGGTGATCTCGTCCTCGAGTTGGCCGCTGGACCAACCGGCGTACCCGGCGAAGATGCGCATCCGGGCTATCGCGCCCTCGAGCAGCGCGGGTGGTACGTCGAGGTCGACCAGCCCGATCCGGCCGAAGCAGCCGCGCCACCCGGGCGGGTCGGCGGACTCGATCACCTCGGCGACGGCGAGCGCGCTGTCGGTCGCCACCGGACCGCCCATGAACAGCACGCCGGGCTCGTTCACCGTGGTGGACCAGTCCGGAAGCACCCGGTCGACGGCCAGGTCGGCCGCGCGGTTCACCACCACCCCGAGGGCGCCGTCGTCGTCGTGGTCCAGCAGCAGGATCACCGAGCGGCGGAAGGGCGGCTCGTCGAGCAACGGGGTCGCCACCAGCAGCGATCCGGTCAGGGTCGAGGCCGTCATACCCCCATCATGTCGTACGCCGCCGCGCGCGGCCCGCCACCGTCGCCCGAAAACCGAGCCACGCACCCAACGCGACCCCGGCGAGGTCCGCCAGCGAGTCGTACGGATCACCGTCGCGCTGCGGCAGCCACCAGTACTGCGCCAGCTCGGAGACGATCGCGTTCGCGGCCAGCGCACCCAGCAACCACCGCGCCGGTACGCCGACCTTCAGCCCGGTGAACGCGACCGCCGCGAACAGGAAGCAGTGCGCGACCTTGTCGATCTGCGGGATCCCCACTTGCGGCCCGGCCTCCCGCGGCGCGTAGACGCCGTACAGCTGCAGCAGTACGGCGCCCACGAACAGCACCCGCCAGACCCAGACGCTGACCGTCGAACGCGTCCCCGTCACCACGGATGTCACAGCGCGGGAGTGTCGTCCGGGAAGGTCTCGTGCGCCGGCGCCTTGCCACCGGCCGCGTCGCGGACGGCGTGCGCGACCATCGTGTGCACCTCCGGGTGGAAGACGCTCGGCACGATGTACGTCGCGTTCAGCTCCTGGTCGGTGACGACGCCGGCCAGCGCCTTCGCGGCGGCCAGCTCCATCTCGACGGACACCTTCGACGACTGCGCGTCGAGCAGACCACGGAACACCCCGGGGAAGACCAGCACGTTGTTGATCTGGTTCGGGTAGTCGCTCCGGCCGGTCGCGACGACGGCCGCGTGCTCGCCGGCCTCGGTCGGGTCGACCTCGGGCGTCGGATTGGCGAGGGCGAACACGATCGCGTCGTCGTTCATCGTGGCGACGTCCGCGCCGGTGATGATGTTCGGCGCGGAGACCCCGATGAACACGTCGGCCCCGGCCAGCGCACCCTTCAGGTCGCCGCTGTACTTCGCCGCGTTGGTGTTCTCCGCGATCCAGCGCAGCTCCGGCGACAGGCCCTCGCGCTCGGTGTGGATGACTCCGCCGATGTCGGCGACGCAGGTGTCCTTGACCCCGGCCGCGAGCAGCAGCTTGAGGATCGCGGTCCCGGCCGCGCCGGCGCCCGACAGGACGATGCGCACCGCGCTGAGTTCCTTGCCGACCACGCGCAGTGCGTTGTAGAGCGCGGCGAGTACGACGACCGCCGTACCGTGCTGGTCGTCGTGGAAGACCGGGATGTCGAGCTCCTCGCGCAGCCGGGCCTCGATCTCGAAGCAGCGCGGCGCGGAGATGTCCTCGAGGTTGATCCCGGCGAAGCCCGGCGCGATCGCCTTCACGATCGAGACGATCTCGTCCGGGTCCTGGGTGTCCAGGCACAGCGGCCAGGCGTCGATCCCGGCGAACCGCTTGAACAGCGCGGCCTTGCCCTCCATCACCGGCAGCGCAGCCTTCGGGCCGATGTTGCCGAGGCCGAGGACGGCCGAACCGTCGGTGACCACAGCGACGCTGTTCCGCTTGATCGTCAGCCGGCGGGCGTCATCGGGGTTCGCGGCGATCGCCAGGCAGACCCGCGCCACCCCGGGCGTGTAGATCATCGACAGGTCGTCACGGTTGCGGATCGGGTGCTTGGCCTCCATCGAGATCTTGCCACCGAGGTGCATCAGGAACGTCCGGTCCGAGACCCGGCCGATCTCGACGCCCGGTACGGCGCGCATCGCCTCGACCAGCCGGCCGGCGTGCTCGGTGTCGGCCGCGGCGCAGGTGACGTCGATCCGCAGCCGCTCGTGGCCGGACGCGGTCACGTCGAGCGCGGTGACCAGACCGCCGGCCTGCTCGACCGCGGTCGTCAGCTTGCTCACCGTCGAGCCACCCGCGGGCACCTCGAGGCGAACGGTGATGGAGTACGAAACACTCGGCAAGGCAGTCACGCGGGTGATCCTCTCATGTCACTGGTAAGGCCTGGAGGTTACGTACGTTAAGAACACACCTGGAGGATTTGCGCCGTAGCGAGCAGGTGCTCGGCGGAGTGCAGCGCAAGTTGGAGGACGGGGCTCGGAGTGGGGTTCTCCGTGCCCCGTCCTCCAACGCCGCGCTGTGCCCGCCGAGCGCCGCGCAGTAGGCGCAAATCCTCCAGGTGTGTTCTTCGGTGCATGACGGACCTCTGGGTAATCCATTACCCGACCAGTTACTGTTCCCTCAGCGGAGGGAGATTGACAGATGCCGACGATCAGCGACGTCGCGGCGCGGGCGGGGGTTTCGACCGCGACGGTCTCCCGCGCGCTGAACGGCAAGCCGACGGTCGACCCCGATCTGGTGGTCCGGGTGCGGGCGGCCGCGAGCGAGCTCGGGTACCAGCCCAACGGCCCAGCGCGGAACCTGCGCCGGCAGGAAGCCGCCGTGGTCGCGCTGATCATCTCCGACGTCGAGAACCCGTTCTTCACCGCGATCGCCCGCGGGGTCGAGGATGTGGCGCACGAGGTCGGGTACTCCGTCGTCCTCTGCAACTCCGACGAGAGCGCGGAGAAGGAGAACCGATACATCGACATCGCGATCCAGGAGCGGGTCGCGGGTGTCATCCTCTCGCCCAGCGGTCCGGCGACGTCGGTCGCGAAGCTGGCGTCGCGTGGTACGGCGTACGTCGCGGTCGACCGCCCGCTGCCCGGCCAGGACAGCGACGTCGTCCTCGTCGACACCCGCCTGGCCGCCCGCGAGGCGACCACGCACTTGATTGCCCAAGGCTACGAACGGATCGGCTGCATCACCGGGCCGAGCGGCGTCCGCACTGCCGACGACCGGTTGGCCGGCTATCGCAGCGCGCTCAAGTCCGCGCACCACCGCAGTACGCCGAAACTCGTCCGCCGTACCGAGTACAAAGCAGCCGGTGCGCGGCGGGCCGCCCTCGACCTCATCTCCCAGCCGGAACCGCCGGACGCGCTGCTCGTGGCGAACAGCGCGATGGCAGTGGGCGTACTACAGGCCCTGCAGGAGCGGGGCATCCGCCCCGGCAGCCAGCTGGGTCTGGTCGCCTTCGACGACGCACCATGGGCGGAGCTCGTCGACCCGCCCCTCACAGTCGTGGCACAACCAGCCTACGAGATCGGCACCGTCGCAGCACGCCTACTCCTGGCCAGAATCGCCGACAGCAACCGCCCACCCACCGCCACCACCCTCGGCGCCCGCCTAATAAAACGCGCCAGCACCCACCGCTGACCGGCGGGCGGGGCGAGTGGCCGGGCACTCGCCCCCCGGCACCGTCAGCTGGTGGGGTTTTCTTCGGCGTAGATCTTGGCTGCGTTGGTGGAGTCGATGAGGCGGGTGGGGAGGGTTTGGGTCTTGGGGATGCTGCCGCAGTCGATCAGGATCTTCCTGGCGGCGGCGATGGCTTCCTTGCCGTTCGTCGGGTAGGTGAAGGTCGCCGAGAGCCGGCCCTGCTCGACCGCCTTGATGCCGCCGGACGGGATCGGCAGCGCGTCGATGCCGGTGAACTTCATCTCCTTCTCGCGACCGACCGCCTTCGCGGCCAGGTACGCGCCCTCCGCCATCGGGTCGTTGTGCGAGAACACCACATCGATCTTCGGGTTCGCCTTCAGCAGCGCGTCCATCTGCGCCTGGCCCTTCTCGCGCAGCCAGTCACCGCTCGCGGCCGCGATCACCTTCACCTTCGGGTTCCCCTTGATCCCCTCGACGAACCCTTCGTGCCGCTCGGCCTGCGGCGTCGCCCCGGCCAGCCCCTTCAGCTCGACGACGTTCCCGCCGTTCGGCAGCAGCTTCTCCGCGATGTACTTCCCCGCCTCGCGGCCGATCTGGACGTTGTCGCCACCAATGAATCCGGTGTAGGCGTCACCCTCGACCTTCCTGTCCAGCACGATCACCGGGATGCCCTTGTCGTATGCCTTCTTCACCACCGCGGTCAGCGGCTTGGCCTCGTTCGGGCTGATGATCAGCAGGTCGATCTGCTGGGTGATGTAGTTCTCGACGTCCGCGACCTGCTTGGCGTTGTCCTGCGCCGCGTCCGCGAACTTCACGTCGAACTGCGGCACGTCCTTGGCCGCCGCCTTGATGTCGTCGTCCATCCGCTGCCGGTACGGCTCGGCCACGTTCGCCTGGCTCATCCCGATCGTGTATTTGCCGTCGGCCCCCTTACAGGACTTCGAGGACCCGGCGGCCGGCTTGTCGGCCGTCCGTTCGTTGGTGGTCCCACACCCGGCCAGCAGCACGGCGGCGACCGCCCCGGCGGCGAGTGACATTTTCAGAGAACGCATAACAGACCTTTCCTCAGGAGGCGGGGCGGAGTCGCTGCAGCGCGGCGGCGGCAACGATCACCAGTCCCTTGATCAGGAGCTGGATGTTGGAGTCGATGTTGTTCAGGGCAAGGATGTTGTTCAGTACGCCGAGCAGCAGCGCACCCGCCACCGTCCCGGCGACCGACCCGCGGCCACCGGCCAGGCTGGTGCCGCCGATCACCACCGCGGCAATCGCGTCCAGCTCGTACCCGATCCCGTCGTTCGGGCTGCCCTGGTTGAGCTGTACGGCGTGCACGATGCCGGCCAGCGACGCGAGCAGCCCGCAGATCGCAAACACCGCGATCTTCACCCGCACCACGGGTACGCCGGACAGCCGCGCCGCCTTCTCGTTACCGCCGACGGCGTACAGATGCCGCGCGAAGGCACTCACTCGCAGGAACACCACGGCCGCAGCCGCGACCACGGCGAAGATGATCACCGGGATCGGCACGAGCCCGCCGAAGGTCCGCTCGCCGAGCAGCGCGAACGAATCCGGCGCCTCGTTCGGACCGTCGCCGTACGCGATCGCGATGCCCTGCCCGCCGGACCAGATCCGGGCCAGCCCGCGGGCTATCTGCAGACCCGCGAGCGTGATGATGAACGACTGGATCCCGATCATCGCCGTCGCCATCCCCTGCAGCGCGCCGAAGACCAGGCCGATCGCGAGCACGAGCACGACCGACGGCAGGAACCCCCAGTCGTTCTCGACCATCAGCACGGCCGAGCCGACCGCGGCCAGCCCGAGCACCGCGCCGACGGACAGATCGATCCCGCCGATCAGGATCACGAACGTCATCCCGACCGCGATGATGCCGATCTCCGACATCGCGCGGACCACGTTCGCCAGGTTGTCCGCGCTGACGAACAGGATCTCGCCGTTCTTCCGCGGCGAGAAGATGATCGCGGCAATGAAGACCGCGAGCAGCCCGAACACACTCTGGAACCGGAACAGCGTCGCGACCACCCCACCAGCGGACTGCTGCACTGGAGTTGCCACGGACGTCTTGTCCTGCACGTCGGTCACTGCACCCCTCCGACCTCGTCGAACACAGCACCTTGTCCCATCGCCGCCGCCAGCAGATCCCCTTCGCCGGAGTCCGCCGTGCTGAACGACGCGACGTCGCGCCCGTCACGCAGTACGACGACGCGGTCGCAGACACCGACCAACTCCGGCAGCTCGGACGACGCGAGCAGTACGCCGAGACCCTGGCCGGCCAGCTCGCCGAGCAGCCGGTAGATCTCGGCCTTCGCGCCGACGTCGACACCGCGGGTCGGCTCGTCGAGCAGCAGCAGCTTGGGCTCGGTCAACAGCATCCGGCCGAACACGACCTTCTGCTGGTTCCCGCCGGACAGCGTGCCCACGTCGTCCTGCAACCGGCCGAACTTGAGCCGCAGCCGATCGGCCATCTTGGCCGACGCGGCGCGTTCCATCCGGCGCGCGATCACGCCGAGCCGCCCGTACGACGGCAGGCTCGAGACGACTGTGTTGGCGAGGATCGAGTGGAACAGCACCAGCCCGGACGTACGGCGATCCTCCGGGACGAAACCGATGCCGTGGGCAAGCGCCTGCCGAGGGCGAGACGGATGAATCTCCTTGCCCTGCAGGAGGATCCGGCCGGTCCGGATGCCTGCGGGCGCGACGCCGTACAGCGTCTCGAGCAGCTCGGTCCGGCCGGCGCCGAGCAGGCCGGCGAGACCGACGATCTCGCCGGAGCGGACGGTCAGCGAGATGCCGTCCGGGTCGCGGCGGCCGGGGCGCGGGCGGCGGGCCTTGAGGGCAAGGTTCTCGACGCGGAGCAACTCGTCGCCGGTGTCGGAGTCCGGGGTGGTGAACATGGTCTGCACCGGGCGACCCACCATCGCCTCGACAACTTCCGCAGTACTGAGCGTGCGCGGGTCGAAGCTGGTGACGATCTCGCCGTTGCGGAGGACAGTCGCGCGGTCGGCGACCTGGGCGATCTCCTCCATCCGGTGCGAGATGTAGACGATGCCCACGCCGTTGCGGCGGAGCTCGCGGATCACGTCGAAGAGCCGCTCGACCTCGGACGTGGTGAGTGCGGACGTCGGCTCGTCCATGATCAGTACCTTGGCGTCCAGCGCGATCGCCTTCGCGATCGTGACCAGCTGCTGTTCGCCGACACGCAGCTCACCGACCGGGCGGCGCGGGTCGAGGGTGACGCCGCTGCGCGCCAGCAGAGCCTTCGCCTCGCGCTCCATCGTCCTGCGGTCGACGGTGCGCAGCTTCGTCCGCAGCTCGCGGCCGAGGAAGATGTTGTCGACGACGGAGAGGCCCGGGACCAGGTCGAGCTCCTGGTGAATCATCGCGATCCCGGCCGCCTGCGCGTCGGTCGGACCGCCGAACCGCAGCGCGCGGCCGTCGATCTCGATGGTCCCGTCGTACTCCGTGACGTCGCCGGACAAGATCTTCATCAGCGTGCTCTTGCCGGCCCCGTTCTCGCCGAGCAGCGCGTGCACCTCGCCCGCGCCGAGGGTGAAGCCGACATCCCGGCACGCCTGTACGCCGCCGTACCGCTTCCCGATCCCGCTCATCCGGACCAGGACGGCAGCCTCGGCCATGACACCTCCGCGATCCGGTGAGTAATCGATTTCCCGGACGCTAGACCGCGTCCTCCCGGCGCGTCAACCCCTCACCGGTGCCGCACGCCGAAACCGTGACTTAGCTTTGTCGGCGCAGGTGCCCGAGCGGCACCTGTTCGATCTGGGTGGAAAGGTCTACTCGTTCTCGAGCCAGGCGCGGACAGACTCGTTGTGCTCGCCGAGGCGGGGTGGCGGCAGGTTGGTCTCGCGGGCGCCGGCGTACTTGTTGTCGTCGAAGCGGAGCGGCGGGCCGGGGAGCTGGATACGCCCGAGCGTCGGGTGGTCGACGTCGACGAGCAGGCCCTGGGAGAGGGTCTGGTCCCACTCGTAGACCTGCTGGAAGTCGCGGACCTTGCCGGCCGGGATGCCCTTGTCCGCAAGGCGTTGCAGCCATACGTCGGCCCCTTCGGCCGCGAACGCGGTCTCGATCGCGGCGGTCAGTTCGTCGCGGTGCGCGACACGCTCGGAGTTGCGGGCGAAGCGTTCGTCGTCGGGGTTGAGCCCGACGATCGGCGCGAAGGCGCGCCACAGGCTCTCGCTCCCGACCGCGACCTGCACGATGTCGTCCTGCGTGCGGTAGAGACCGTACGGCGCGATCTGCGCGTGGTGGTTTCCCACGCGTTCGGGCAGCTCGTGCGCGACGGTCCATTTCGTGCCGTGGAACGCGTGGACGCCGATCACGGACGCGAGCAGGCTGGTTCGTACGACGCGGCCCTTGCCGGTGATCGACCGCTCGTGCAGCGCGGCCAGGGCGCCGTACGCGCCGTACATCCCGGCGAGCAGGTCCGCGATCGGTACGCCGACCTTCGTCGGCTCGGTCTCGCCGGTGATGCTCATCAGACCGCCTTCGCCCTGCGCGATCTGGTCGTACCCGGCGCGGCCGCCGTCCGGTCCGTCGTGCCCGAACCCGGTGATCGACAGGATCACGAGCCCCGGGTTGAGCTCGTGCAGCCGCTCGGTCGAGAACCCGAGCCGGTCGAGCACACCCGGGCGAAAGTTCTCCAGCAGTACGTCGGCCTTCCGAACCAGCTTGGTCAGGAACTCTTTGCCCTCGGCCGACTTGAGGTCAGCCGTCACCGACTCCTTGTTGCGGTTGGCAGAGAGGTAGTACGTTGACTCGCCCTCGACGAACGGCGGTCCCCAGCCGCGGCTGTCGTCGCCGCCCTGCGGGGTCTCGACCTTGATCACCCGCGCCCCGAGATCCCCGAGCATCATCGCCGCATGCGGCCCCGCCAGCGCCCGGGTGAGGTCCACGACCACAAGGTCGGACAGAAGGTTCTGCACCTCCGCCACAGTAGGCGCATTGGTCCAACCTGTCCGTGATACGCCTCTCAGGCGGTGACTTTGCGGGCGAGGGAGGCGAGGCGGTGGGTCACGTCGCGCGGGCGCTCCTGCATGAGCATGTGGCCGGCGCCGGGATACATCCAGACCCTGGCGCTCGGGAGCTCGGCCGCGATCCGGTTCGCGTGCCGCGGCGGGAGCAGCCGGTCGCGGGTCCCGTGCATGATCTCGACCGGGATCTGATCCAGCACCTTCAGCGCGTGCCCGAGATCGTGCTGCAGGATCGCCTCCAAGAACCCGCCGTACGACGCCCCCGGGACGACCGCCAGATCCGCCAGGAACAGCTCGACCTCGGCCGGATCGGCCTTCCGCCCGAAGACCACCTGCCGTAGCCCCGCTCGCCGAGCCCATACCAGACGATTTGGCATGGCGGCCTGGGATCGAGCGCTGTGCAGCTTGTCCAGCTGGCGGTCGACGCGGGCGCCGACGAGATTCATCAGGCGGGGCGCAGCCGCCGCGGCCGCCGGGCTGAACCGCTTCGGGATGCCGAACGCGCCTTCCGAGATCCGGCCGCACGACGTGCTGATCAGCGCAGCCGCACAGATCCGCGGCCCGCCCGGGGTCGATGTGGGGGCGAAGAGGTCGGGATGGGTGTCGGCGAGGGACATCAGTGTCATGCCGCCCATGGAGTGGCCGGCGTACACGACCGGGCCGGCGCCGACGACCTCGTCGAGGATGGTGACCAGGTCCTCGGCCAGGCGGGAGATCTGCGTCGAGCCGGCCGGAGCCGCGTCCGAACGGCCGTGTCCGCGGTGGTCGTACGACACCACACGGACGGCATCGGGCCCGAGGATCCGCGGTAGGTCCTCGACCTGGTTGTGCCAGGCCCGGGTCGAGCAGGTCCAACCATGGACGAGCAACACCGTCACCGGCGCGTCGGCGGGACCAGCGACCTCGACGTTCAGCCGCACACCGTCCGACATCACCACACCGGACCGCTCCAACTCACTCTCCCGTTCCGCCTGGACAGTCACGCGCTCTCCCGCTCTCGATCACCGGCGGCCAGGTGGGCCGCGCGCAGTCTGCCGCCGCGGGCGCCACGCCCGACCAGCCAGGCAATGCCGAAGATCTCGAGCCCGCCGACCACCGCGAGGAGGGCGTAGCCGGCGTTCCACATCCATCGTGGCACGTCGGTCCGCTCCTCGCGCCGCAGCACCTGCTGCTCGTTGATGAAATCGACCTTCTGCCCGTCCGACACCTGCACCGCGGGCTTCTCGATCGCCAGGTCCTCCGGCGCGTACACCCAGGCCGCCACCAGGTCCCGCTGTCCACGGTGCAGCCGGATCATCGACTTCCACTTCCCGTACATCGGCAGCGGTTCCGCCGACCGGTAGGTGCCATCAGCAACCTTCACCATCGGGTGGTACACCAGCCCGCCACCCTGCCAGGCCAGCGCCTCGAACCATCGCGCACCGACGGCCGCGTCGCCCGGCGCCAGCGAGACCGTGACGTACGCCGTCGGCTCGGCCCCCGTGGCCACCCGCTCCAACGACACGGTCCCCGACACGCCCGGCTCCGCCGACCGCGGCACGCAGTAGAACAGCACCGCGAGCACGGCGACCAGGCCGGCGGCGCCGAGTTGATGGGTACGGCGGACCGCGAGCGCCCGCACGTGCCGGATCCCGGTGGCGCGCTCCTCGCCGGCGACCTCGGCGTACCGGGTCGCGAGCCAGGCGCCGACGAGACCGGCTCCGATTCCGACGACCACGCCGTACCCGACGGCGGACGGCAGCATCGACGCCGGCCAGGCGATCGGCATCCAGACCTGGCTCCACGCGTACTCCGCGACCAGGCCGACGGTCCCGATCAGCGCGCCCGCGACCGCGCCGAGACGGAAGCGATTCTTGTTGCCCAAGGCAAATGCCACCACCTCGACCAGGATCGCCTCCACGATCAGCAGCGGGAAGTGCCCGAGGATCTGGCCCAGCGGCTGGTCGACGGCCCAGGCGATGCCGCCGCGGATGATCAGGTAGACCGCGAGCGCGCCGAACGCCGTACCGGGACCGCGCCGCGCACGCAGGATCGTGAACCCCATCGCCGCGCCGAACACGATCAGGATCGGCTGCAAGATCAACGGGAACTGCGGTACGCCGTAGTTGAACTCGGTACTGAACAGGTCCCACGCGATCAGCAGCGCGCCGACCGACACGATCTCCTGGAAGATGCGGCGTTTGTTCAGGCCGACGAGCTGCTCCACCTCGGCGAGCGCGAGCAGCCGGGCGAAGATCGAGAACACCACCCCGCCGATCATCAGCAGGTGGGTCGGGCCCCACAGCGTGACGTCCTCACCGAACAGCCGGTGCCAGACGTCATCGAGGGGGAAGCCAACGAGTGCGAACGTCCCGCAGACCGTCACCAGCGCGGCGCTGCACGGGATCCGCCAGCCCTTGGTGAGCTTGATCGTCCGCGCGGGCAGCGGCTTGCCGGCCAGCGCGATCGGCAGGACGCCGGAGATGATCACGCCGAGGATGCCGAAGAAGATCGGGTAGTGCGCCGGCGTACCGAACGGGCCGGTGTCGCGGCCGCGGTCGATGTGCACCGCGATGTCCCACCAGACCCCGAACGCGCAGGCGAGCAGCGAGACCGCGTGCAGGTACGGCGTGAGCGCGGCCCATCGGGGGACTCCGTCCAGTCTCCCGATGGTGTCCGCGAACCTTCCTACCAGCGTGGCGTGCCCGGTCCGCTCCCGCCACAGGAGCACGGCGAGTGCGAGGTACATCAGCGTGACGACGCCGGTCACGATCGCGATCTGGTCGAACGTCGCCGTACCGGTGGTCGCGAGCGGGATCGTCATCCGGCGTCTCCTTCGTGGCATGCGCCATGCTTGATGTTACATCAACTATGTAACGTTGAGTCTGGAAGACTGTCAAGGGTGGAACAGATGCCGGACGAGGAGCTCACCGTCGACCAGCTCGCCGCCAGGGTGGGCATGACGGTCCGGAACGTGCGCGCGTACGCCGGGCGCGGCCTGATCCCGCCGCCGCGGCTGGTCGGCCGGACCGGGTACTACGGCCACGACCACGTGGCCCGGCTCACGCTCGTCCGCGAGCTGCTCGACAAGGGCTACACGCTGGCCGCGGTCGAGCGGATGCTGGGCGAACTGCCCGATGGTGC
This sequence comes from Kribbella sp. NPDC026611, assembly GCF_040638345.1. Taxonomy (NCBI): domain Bacteria; kingdom Bacillati; phylum Actinomycetota; class Actinomycetes; order Propionibacteriales; family Kribbellaceae; genus Kribbella; species Kribbella sp. NPDC026611. Next base: position 114,262 of record NZ_JBEZYC010000006.1, on the reverse strand, counting down.
ACTCGCGCTCGGCGTGTTCGAGACGCTCGTGAACCCGTGGACGCCGTCCGAGCCCGAGGAGCTGGACGAGCTGCAGCTGTCCGAGCGGGCCGGCGTACCGCACGACCCGGCGGTGATCGCGCGGCTGGTCGAGCTCGGCATCGCCGAACGTCTCGACGACGGCCGGCTGCGGATCGCCAACACCGACCTGCTCCGCACCGGCCTGGACGTCATCAGGCTCGGCGTCCCGCTCGACGCGATCTTCGAGATGCTCCCCAAGCTCTTCGCCCAGGCCGACGCGGTCGCGAAGATCTATGTCGAGCTCTTCCGCTCCACCGTCTGGCGAGACTTCACCAACGCCGGCATGCCGCCCGAGGGCTGGCCCGAGATCCAGCGCACCCTCGAAGGCATCATCCCCCTCGCCGGCCAGGCCCTGGTCGCCGCCTTCCGCGATTCCATGGCCCGCGAGATCGAGGTCGCGGCGTACGAGGAACTGGGCCTCGACCCGAAGACCCTGCCTTCCACCGGCTGAACCGCCTACCCCGGGCGGCGGCCCTGAGCAGACCCTGAGGGTTCGGCGGATTTACTCGGGCTTGTTTAGGTAATTCTCCGCATGCGTGAACCACCCCTGGCGCGCGAACGTAGTTGGTACCAGGAGCGAGGGGACCGCCGACCATGAAGACGCAGAAGCTGAGGCTGCACGTGCACCACATCCACACCGGTGGTTGGTGTGCCGACATCGACGACGACAACGACCGCCAACCGGACGACCCGTACTGGTGTGTCGACCAGTGGCCGTCGCTGGAGGCCGCTCTGGCCGCTGGATGTGCAGAGCTTGCGCGACTCGTGTCCGACGCCCGCCCGGTCCGCGTCAGCGGGTACTACGAAGCGGTGCTCGCCGCCTGAGCCAACGGGGAACAACGGGGCGAGGCCCGGAGAACCGCAGGGGGTTCGCCGGGCCTCGTTTTGTCTGCACCCTCAGGTGTGTCGGTTGGTCCGGTCGTCGGGCAGGTCGCCGACCTCGGCGTCCCAGTCGTCGTCGTCCGGCAGGTTCGCTTCGTTGCGCCGGGCAACACGAAGGAACGCAATGATCAGCAGGACCGGCCCGAGCACCATCGCCGTCTCGGGGATCCCGCCCAGATGCAGCGCGATCATGACGCCGTCACCAGCGCGATCCCGCCCGCGGTGAAGGCGACCATTGCCGCCAGCATCGGGTACTGCGCCCGCCGCAGCTGCCGGCGCCGGAAGAGCTCAGCAGCGCGATCGTGCGCGGACACCACCCCGAGTACGTGTCCGAGCACGATCGCGCCGATCTGGACCCCCGCGATGAAGCTCGTGCTCAGGAACGCGTAGTCGATCCGCGTCGTCCCCGTCCCGAGCAGATCCCAGCCACGCCCGAACGGATCGGTCGCGAGCAGCACGCCCTCCTGCCCCTGGAACATCGCGAACGAGAAGTAGTGCGCGACGGCGTACCCGATCGCGATCGGTACCAGCGAGTGCACGAACGCTCCCGGCAGGCCGGCCGCGCCGACAGCACCCGGCCGAACCTCCGCCGAGCCGGTCGTTTGGGCGGCCAACAAGAACAGACAGGTGACGATCGCGACGGCGACGAAGAGACCGATGCTGTAGACAACGAGATGCTGCGGACGGCTGAGCTCACCGGCCCACGAAGTCCACGCCGACCAGCGCGAGATCCCGTCGAAGGCCGTTGACCCGAGCAACAAACAGAGCAGCCCGACGATCCCGCGATGCTGCGGCATTGCGGCCAGGCCGGCGAGCGGGTTGCGTAGCTCCAGACGGTTGGTCCCCCGGCCGATCGGGCTCAGCCGGGCGAGGACTTCGGCGTACACCTCGAAGCTGTCGCCTGCGCTGAACCACGCCGGGCCAAAGACGATGCCAGCGGCAACGTTCACCACCGCGTAGCTGGTGACGAAGAGCGCGACGATCCGAGGCTCGGAAGCATCTGGGTAGACCAGTTCGAGCCATAGGAAGACGAGCAGCCCACCCACCGCGGGCCAGTACGCGAACCGCTCCGGCAACTTGCGGTACGACGTACGCCGTACCAGCCCCGCGATCGTCCGCAGCGGATTGGCGAGCCGCCAGATCGGGCCGCAGAGCAGTGACAGCGGAATGATCCCGACCCAGATCCATACGTACAGCCAGGTCGGCGCAGGGTTGCGGGACGGCTCGTCGCTCCCGAACCACGCCGCGCCGAGCACCAACGCGAGCGCGGCGATCCCGCCCGCCTTCAGCAGCCACCGGGTCGCGCGGGCGTCGACGATCCGCGTCAAGCCGGCGAGTGGGTGCCCACCGGCCGTCTCGAACCGTGGCCGCGACCAGAACGCCGCGAGCGCGAAGAACGAGACCGCGACCGCCGCGGCGGCGGAGTAGATCGCCAGCCAGAGCGGTACCGGCAGATCGCCGCGACCACCGATCCCGTGCAACGGCAGCACGCGGTCCTCCGATCAGCGACGTACTATCTGACCGATCGAATGTAACACTGTCGATGTCACATAGCCAGGTACTCGGCGACCTTGAACCGCCTGGTGAGCCGCCGGAACCGGAACGTGAACGACGGCCAGAGCGTGGTGTTGCGGCCCTGCGCATCGAGGTACCAGCTGGAGCAGCCGCCGCGGGTCCAGACCGTATTCCGCATCGACGCCCGGACGCCGTCGACGAACGCGCGCTGGACCTCCCGCCGTACCTCGACCTGCTGGAGGCCCTTGCGGTCCATGGTTCGCAGCGCGTCCAGGATGTAGGCGATCTGGGACTCGATCATGAAGACCATCGAGCTGTGGCCGAGACCGGTGTTCGGGCCGATCAGCATGAAGAAGTTGGGGAAGCCGGCGACCGCCGTACCGAGGTGGGCCTCCATGCCGTCGGACCAGGCGTCGCGGAGGGAGACGCCGTCGCGGCCGTGGACCAGGTCCATCACCGGCAGGTCGGTGACCTTGAAGCCGGTGCCGTAGATGATCGTGTCGACCTCGTGCTTCACGCCCTCGGTGGTGACGATGCCGGTCCGGGTGACCTCGGCGATTCCGTCGGTGACGACGTCGACGTTGGGCTGCGCGACGGCCGGGTAGTAGTCGTCGGAGATCAGCACGCGCTTGCAACCGAGGGTGAAGTCGGGGGTGAGTTCGGCGCGCAGCTTGGGGTCGCGGATCTGGTGCGCGAGGTGCTTCTCGGCGACCTTCTGCGCCTGCCGCATGATCGCGGGCAGCTTGGCGAAACCGAGCACCATCGACTCGCGCGCCCAGTAGATGCCGGCCCGGACGGCCTTCTGTGCCAGCGGGAACCTGCGATAGATCGACTTCTCGAGCGGGGTGATCTTGCGGTCCGGGCGCGGCATCACCCACGGCGGCGTCCGCTGGAAGAGGTGGAGCTCCTCGACCTCGGGCTGGATCGCGGGCACGAACTGGATCGCGGACGCGCCGGTGCCGATCACCGCGACCTTGCGGCCGGCGAGATCGAGGTCGTGGTCCCAGCGGGCCGAGTGGAAGACGTCGCCCTCGAAGTCCTCGATGCCGGGCAGCTCGGGGTACGACGGCTCCGCGAGCGGGCCCATGCCGGACAGCAGGATGTCGGCGGTGAACTCGCCTTGGCTGGTCGCGATCCGCCAGCGACCGTCCTCCCAGTGCGCGGACTCGACGGCGTGGTTGAAGCGGATGTGCGGGCGAACGCCGTACAGGTCGGTGACCTTGCGGAGGTAGTCCTCGATCTCGGGCTGCGGGGAGAAGGTCGACGACCAGTCCGGGTTGGGCGCGAACGAGAACGAGTAGAGGTGCGAGGGTACGTCGCAGCGGCAGCCCGGGTAGGTGTTGTCGCGCCAGGTCCCGCCGACGTCGGCGGCGCGCTCGAGCACGACGAAGTCGTCGTACCCGGCCTGCTTGAGCCGGACCGCCATCCCGATCCCGGCAAACCCCGTGCCGATCACCACGATCTTCATCCAGGCCTCCTGCTGTTGGCTGAACTTACTCATAGTAAGTTACTCGGAGTCAGTTAGAGTGTGCAAGTGACCTCGACCACGCCGACCGCCGGCCGGCCGAACCCTGCGCGCGGCGCGGAGCAGGTGCCGCCGAAGCGCCGCCGCGACCGGGCCGCTCGGGAGCGGGAGATGCTCGAGGCGGCGGAGCGGATCTTCGGCGAGCGCGGGTACCACGGCACGTCGATGGACGACGTCGCCGCCCAGGTCGGGGTCTCGAAGCCGCTGATCTACCAGTACTACGGCTCGAAAGACGGCCTGTTCCTCGCGGTACTAGGACGCCTCCGCACCCAACTCCTCGACACCGTCGCCGACGCAGTCATGGCCGCGACCGACGCCGAAGACGCCCTCTACGCCGGCTTCGTCGCCTGGTTCCAGTTCCTCGACGACCACCCGCAAGCCTGGTCGGTCCTCATCGACGAAGGCATGCTCAACGCCGGCGCCGAAGCCACCGAAGAAGTCCGAGCCGCCTTCATCGACCTCATTGCCACCATGGTCCGCAGGAACCTCCCCGCCGGCCGCCCGGCCGACGACGACGAAGTACAAATCGTCGCCCAATCAATCTCCGGCGCCACCGAACGCCTAGCCATCTGGCGCACCCGCACCCCCCATCCCCCCACCCCCGAAAAAGTAGCCCAAACCCTCCAAAACCTCCTCTGGCAAGGCCTCCACACCCTGAGCACCAACCCTTAGCCATGCAGATCGTTTCGTTCGCCGAGGCAGAGGTGCCGGATGGGTTGCGAGCTCAGGTCCGAGACCTGCAGGAGAGCGCTTGGCCTACGGGGACTGCGCCCGACGTCGTCCACGACCCAGCCCTCAAGCCGCTCTCGATGCTGCTCGTAGACGGCGACGTCGTGGTAGCGGCCCTCGACATACTGCAGAAGCAACTCGACCATGCCGGGACCAGCTTCCTGGCAGGTGGACTCAGCACTGTCGTCACCCGGGCGGACCGCCGGGGCCGCGGTCATGGCCGCCAGTTAATCCTCGCCGCTCGCTCCACCATGCTCGAGCAGGGCCTCGACCTAGGTATCTTCACCTGCGACCGCCCGCTGCGGATCTTCTACGAGAGCGCGGGCTGGCAACCCCTCCGCGGCACGGTCCTGATCGGCGGTACCCCTGCCGACCCCTTCCCCAGTGACCTACCCGGCTTCGACAAAGTCACTCTCGCCGCCTTCTTCACGCCCAAGGCCCAGCAAGCCGAGCCCACCTTTCACAAAGCCCGCATCCCCTTGCATCCAGGGACCATCGACAAGCTCTGGTGACATAGACGCGGTGGAGATTGAACGTGTATCGGGGGTTCGTAGCGTTTGGGGTATGACGATCGGAGATGCTGGACGGACTGGGGCGGTTGGGCGGCGTAGGTTGATTGGTGGGGGTGTTACGGCTGCGGTGGCGGCGTCTCTTGGGTCGCCTGCGTTTGCGGCGGGTAGTGAGCTGCCGGTGGGTGAGTTGAAGGGGTACAGCTTGCCGTTGAGTGCCAGGGGTACGGCGGGGTTGGTGGACGCGCCGCCGTGGCACTACGCGGGTGACCTGATCGGGGCGGAGTTCTGGACTACTGCCGACGCGGCGAAGGCGGCGTTGCCGGTGGGGTTGACGCCGGATCCGGTGTCGGCGGGGCATGGGTATGCGCTGTTCATCGACTGGCAGGTCTCGGGCGACAACCAGGAGTACCTCGACCCGGACCGGAGCCTGTACTCCGAGTTCCTGGTGCTGCTCGACGCGCAGTACAAGGGCGCACCGGTTGCCTGGTGCCCCTTTATCTATGTCGACAACGACGCGGCGCTCGCTCGTGGGTGGTTCCAAGGGTTTCCGAAGAAGTTCGGGACGATCAAGCAGACGCGGGCGTTCTCGGTCGCCAGCAACGCCGCGCCGGCAATCGGGCCGGGCGGCACCTTCGCCGGCGGACTGTCGTCGGCCGGGCGGCGGCTCGCCGAGGCGCGGGTGACGTTGGACAAGCCGATCGGCACCATCCCGGCGCTCGGCCGGCCGATCGTCAACCTCCGCCACTTCCCCCGGCTGACCGCGGGCAACTTCAACAACCCGGCCGTCCACGAGTTGACCCAGTCGATCCTGGAGAACCCGATGGTCGCCAACACGTGGGGCGGCACCAGCAGTCTGACGTTCCTGCCGGCTCCTCACGAGGAGCTCGCCGACCTCAAGGTCACCCGCACCGGCATCGGCTTCCGCGGCACGTTGTCGTACTCGGTCCGCGACCTGAAGATCCTCACCGGCCCAGACGCCACCAGTTGATCAGCGACCTCCAGTCTGATCGGCCCGGTGGTCCGGGCGGTTCAAGGGGGTGGGGGCACCCCTACCGCCCATAGCCGAGTGCCGGGCATCCCCCGGCACTCGGCTGCTCCACCACGCCGTCCTGGCGGCAACCTCCGTCGACATCAGCTAGGTTCGTGCGGTCTAGCGGACGGCAGATGGGGGTGGGCGATGGACGAGGTGTCGGCGCGCTTCGAGCTGGTCAAGCTGGAGCTTGTCGAGCTGCAACAGGCGATCCGGAACTACGACGCCATCCTCTTTCAGGTCAAGGGATGGGCGGTCACCGTTGGCTTGGCGACCGCCGGTCTGGCGTTCACGACGCATTCGCGGTCCCCGGTGTTGCTTGGTGTGTTCTCCTCACTCGCCTTCCTGGGGATTGATGCGCACCGGAAGTCGATCCAGCGTCGCCTGGTCAAGCGATCGATGAACCTTGAGCAGGCCCTCCGCGATGCACCGATCGCCGACGCGCTCGCCGATCGTACGAACCTCGCCGTGCCTGGACTGGCCGGTAGCGCGGCATCGCCCGGGCCGACCCGAGTCGTCGGTGCGGTCCTCCGTGAGGCGGTCAAACCAGGGACCGCCATGCTGTACTTCGCGTTGATCGTGCTGCTCTGCTGCACCTTACTCAGCCTGAGTTAGCGGTGGTGCTCGCTGACCGTATTCACGAAGGTTGCCGCGGCCCTGAAGGTGAGGGTTGGCTCCGGGTTCCACGGGACGACGTTGCCGGTGCGCACGGCCGGGACCTCGGGCCAGGACGGGATGGTTGCCAGCTGGTCGGGGCCCATCGAGTTGGGGCGTTGGTCGTAGAGGGCGAGGTCTGCTGGATGGGCGGTGGGGAGGTCGGGCCATTTCACTACCTCCCAGCCGCCGGAGGTAGTGGTCGGCGTGAAGGTGACGCCGGCGTCGGCCAGTAGGTGGAGGCTGGGCCAGTACTTCGGGTTTGCGACATAGGCGTCCGTGGCCGTGCCACCGGACAGGGCCGTCACCTGTCGAGGGTTGCGGCGTACGGCGTCGGCCAGGGCTTCAGTTGCCGTGGTCAACGGTGTCTCGGGGTCGTCGGCGTCGCCGCCCAGAGCTTCAGCCAGCTCGTGGAAGCGGTTGATGACGGACGCGAGCGTCCGGTCGCCGGCGATGCCAATGGCCAGCACCGGAGCGATCGACTCCAGGTCGGACGCGACCGCCGCGGAGACGCCGTAGACCTCGCCGCCGTAGGTGACAGTCACCACCAGGTCTGGGCGCAGGCTCTTCACCAGGTCGAGGTCGACACTGTCCCCGGCGCCGACCAGCGGCGCGTCCAGCTCAGAAGCGGCGTTCCCACTGTCCGCGTTGTGCTGGGAGCCGAAGTACCCGACCACCGGCACCCCAAGCTCAACCAGCGTCCGCGCCGCCTGCGCATAAGCCACCACCCGCCCCGGCCGCCGAGTACTCCGAACCTCCGCCGCCCGATCGTCCGTGAACGCCCAACCCTCACCCATCCCATCCCCTCTCGCCCAGCCACCGAGCGTAATCATCACCAACCTACCCGTAACGGAAACCTCCGACCGCTCGGTCGCCGCACACGTGTCACACGGAGGGGTGCTGCCTGGTCTTAGGTATGGATCAACAATCACGAGGAAGGGCGATCATGGCTGCACTTACGAAGGCCGAGGCTTTGGGCATCATTCGTCGCGCGTACGGGCCGGATCTCGCCGCGTCGATCGCGGACCGGCTTCCCGATCAGTTCGACCCCGACAACGACGCGGACATGGAGCGGCTGATCGACCTCGGCCTCACCCGCGACGGCCTCGCCAACGCCCTAGGAGGCGAGCTGTGAAACAACCGCAAGCGACCGTGGAGGTAGTCGCCTCGGTCCTCACCCCGATTGCAGAAGGGTAGATAGAGGAGGCACGATGAGCGGCGTCCGTCATCGCCCCGTGCTGATGCAGGTACGGCGTCTGGGGCTCGGCCGCAACCCGCTGCGTCGTACGGCGGACCGGATCGAGGCGGTCCTGCTCCTCGGCGTGCTGGTGCTCGGTCTGCTGGCCATCCCTGCGGCGGCCGCTCTGGGTACGACGATCCGCGAACGCGCCGAGCAGTCGGCCGCGCGCTATCGGGCCGAGGTTCATCCGGCCAAGGCGCACACCCTGGAGGAGGCCGCCTTGGGACAGGCCACTGCCAGGGTCGGCATCAGCTGGGTGGACAGTTCGGGCGCGACGCGTCTCGGCGAGGACGACGTACCGTTCGGCACCGCCAAGGGAAGCGACCTCACGATCTGGCTCGATCGCACCGGCGCGAGGGTCCAGCCGCCGCGGAACCCGGCCGACTCCGCGGCGCTCGGTGCCGTCACCGCGCTCACGCTTCCGATGCTCGCCTGGCCAATGCTGTGGGCGCTCTTCCGGCTGGCTCGCCGTCGGCTGGACCGCCATCGGCTCGATGCCTGGGCGACCGAATGGCGGCAGGTCTCGCCACGCTGGACCGGGCGCCAGCAACCATGAGCGGGCAACTCCGAGCCGCCTGCCGGGACGAGGACCCCGACCTCTTCTTCCCGATCGGAACCACCGGGCCGGCCCTCCGACAAACCGAAGTCGCCAAACAGATCTGCCACCGCTGCCTGGTGACGGAATCCTGCCTGGCCTAGGCCCTGCGGACCGGTCAGGACGCGGGTGTCTGGGGCAGCCTCTCCGAGACCGAACGCCGCGACCTCAAACGAGCCGGCCCGGCAGAGATCCGCGAGACAGCGTGACCGCTCAGCGTGGGAGCTTGCGGGTGTCGACTAGCTGCTGGGCAACCGTGTGCAGCTTGGTGTTCGTGTCCTGCGAGTACCGCTTGAGGATCGCGAAGGCCCGGTCGGCGTTGACGTCGTACCGCTCCATCAGGATCCCCATCGCCTGACCGACGAGTTTGCGGGCGTCGACCGCCGCCGCCATCGTCTTCTCGTGCCGGGCCGTCGCCACAGCGACCGACGCATGCCGCGCCAGGATGTGCGCGATGGCTTTGTCGTCCCAGCTGAAGCCGTCCGGAATCTTGCTGTAGAGGCAGAGTACGCCGACTGTCGCCGAGTCCGGGCCGAGGACGAGCGGTACGTCGAACACACTGCGAACGCCGAGCTCGGTCACCATCTCCGACCACTCCGGCCAGCGGTTGTCGCTGGCCGTGTCCCGCACCAGAACCTCGACACACTCGCGCATCGAGACCATCATCGGCCCCTCCTGCCCGTCGAGCTGGGGCTGGTAGATCTCCACGAGCACGGGGTCGGTCACCGCAGGTAGTTCGGGCCGCCCGCCCTTGGTGTAGAGCGCGACACCAGCGTGGCTACAGTCCAGCGCGTGCAGCGCAAACTGCACCACCGCGTCGACGGTCTCCTCCACGCCCCCGGCGTCATGCATCTCCAGAGCCAGCCGCGCAAAGAGCTCCGCCCGCGCCGCAACATCCGGATCAAGCATCGCCACCCCACCATCATGCCCCCCACCAACCCAGCCGCACGCTCGTACGTCGCCCTTGTCCGCGGCCTCCCGCGCTTTCGCGCCGACAGACCGACCCTCAGCTCAGGCCCAACGCCTGCTCGACTGCCAGCAGAGTCTCCTCGACAGTCTGGCCGTCGACGACGATGACTCTGGCGGCTGTCCCCTCGAGCTGGCTTCGGATCAGCTCCCAGCCCCAGACGAGACCGCTGAGGTCTGCGCCCGGCTGCCGCACTTGCAGTCGGGCGAGTTGCTCGGACTTGGACGGCATCAGCCAGACCGCGTCCTCGCCCGCCATCGCGGGTGTGACGAATGCACCTTCGACGACGACCGGTCTGTCCGGGGACAGCGAGCGGAGATCTTCGATGATCATCGGCCGGCGGTCGAAGTCGCCCGGGCCGGTGCCCAGGACATGAAGCCCGGCCGCGGCGGCGCGCTCCTCGTGGGCAAACGCATGGGAATCCACGCTGTAGTAGAGAAGTCCGTGCTTTTCCGCGAGCAGGCGGCACACCGTGGTCTTGCCCGCTGCCGCCGGTCCGCCGACCCAGAAAATCCTCATCTGACACCAGATTATCCGCCGTACACCCCGCGCACCCGAGATCGATCGCTCAGCCGGTGCGGAGGGCTGAGGGTTCGGCGTTCCAGGTGGTGAGGAGATGGTTGGCGAAGAGGTTGTCCAGGGTGAGGGCGCAGGAGGCTCCGAAGAGGACGTCGGCGATTGACTCCGGATGCTGGTCGACGTACGTCCCGCACAGGTCGTGGGCAGCGATCTGTTCGTGGACGGCGTCGGCCTCGATGTGTTCGGTGAAGTAGCGGGCCTGATCCTCGGTAGCGCCCAGCCGCATGGCGCCGGCGGCGTACTTGCGGTTGGGCAACGTCGACGTCATCTCGAACGCGGCCAGGTGGCCGAGGAGCGCGGGCGTCCAGCGGTGGTGGATCGCGAACAGCGACATCGCGTTCGAGATCGCGAGCGTGACGGCCGGGACCTCCGGAACGTAGTACCCGTAGGTGTCGTCGAGGCCGAGCCAGCGCATCGTCGTACGGAACAGCTCGGAGTGCATCCGCTCGAGCCGGCCGCCGCCGTACTCGTCCGCCTCGATCTCGACCAGCGCGGCCTTGGCGGCGCCGGTCAGCCGCGGGATGCCGAAGCTGTGCGGATCGGCCTCCTTGAGCTGGTAGACCGAGCGGTTCAGGACGAACTCGCGGAACTGCTCGACCGAGGCATGCCGACGCAGGTACGCCGACAGCCGCGGCCCGTCGTCGGCGTCGATCAGCGCGCGCAACTGGTCCGCGACCGGCTCGGCGGTCGGCTCGGTCCGGCAGTTGGCCTCGAGCCACGCGACCCAGGGTGCTTCGAGATCGGTGCGGAAGGCAATGATGTCGGTGTCCCACTGGCGCTCGGGCCGTACGCCGTCGAACCCGCGGTACTGCAGTTCGTTGGCGACCCAGAGCGCGGCCTGGAGATCCTCGTCGGCGAACGGGGTTTCGCTCGTCGTGATCGTCGGTACGCGGGTGCTGGATCCCGCGAGGCGGTCGTTCAGCCAGGCGCTGAGCGGACCGCGGGGTGGTGGTAGCTGCATGATTCTTCAGTACCCGTGGAGTACTCACGCCTCGAGTGGGTACCGCCGCGTCATGGCGAAGGAATCCACCGAGCTCCGCACGTATCCCGACGGCCCGATTCTGGTCCGCGGCGACTTCGAGCTCCTCGACGAGGACGGCAACCCGGTGCCGGTTCCGCGCCAGACGATTGCCCTCTGCCGTTGCGGCCGTACTGCGATCCCACCGTTCTGCGACGGCACGCACACAATCCGTCGGCGTACCTCGCGTGAATAGCGTGACCTGCCTCAGGCGGCGAACACCTCGGCCAGCCAGGGGACGACACGTCGCGGGCCGAGAGCACGGAGATGGTCGACGAGTGGATCGTCCAGGTACGAATAGGGCGCGGTGGCATCGATCAGGTCGTGCAGGCGATCACGGGTACTGCGAAGCTCGCCGGTCCGGAGATCCCGGAGTTGTCCGTGGACACCGTCGCGGAGTGCGGACCAGCGGTTCTCGGTGATCCGCCAGGTCGGTGCCGGCGGCAACCGTTCGCCCTGGTCCCATCGATCGGCCAACCGCCTGCCGAGTGCGTAGACGAAGTTGACGAGCGCGCTCGTTCGGTCGACCGTCGGTTGTACGTCGAGGACCCGCAGCTCGAGCGTGCCGAGTCGGAGGTGTGGCCGGAGCTCCCACCACCACTCGGACGCGTCGTCGATCGCACCGCCGCGGACTGCCCAGGTAAGGTCGTCGGCGAGCTCTTCCCAGGAGGAGATGATTGGCGGTATCCCCTGGCGCGGCAGTTCGGACGCGATCACCGGACGTACCGAACACAGGCCGGTATCGCGCCCGGCCGCGAACGGAGCGGCTCCGGCCAAGGCCGCCAACTCGGGAAGAAGCTCGCGCAGAGCGTGGTAGACGCCAAGCGTGCGATCCGCGTCGCCGAAGGCCAGGTGGACCTGCACCGACGAAACGAGCTGCCGGGTGACGATCGCGCGGTAGCGGTCGGCGAGCGCGGCGGCGCGGTCCGTGCGGGCGAGTGCGATCGGCCCGTCGACAAGGGGATGTACGGCCGCCGCGATGACTGCCAGGTCCGGATCGCACGTCGCGGCAATCAGCTTCCGGCATCCTCGCAACTCGTCGACGGCGTCCGCGGGGTTGTGGTGTACGCCGGTGGCGATCTCGAGCTGGCAGGCCGGGAGCTCCTGCTTGATCCGGGGATCGCCCGCGGCAGCGATCACCCCGGCGGCGTCGGCGGGCAGCCAGGAATCTCGGCGTACCACGAGCAACTCCTCCTCGAGCCCGACGGTTCCGTCGGTGGTGCTGGAGAAGAGCGACCGCAGCTGGGCGGCATCGAGCGTCGACACAGCGCGCCTCGGTACCCGCCGGCGACGCCCACAAACCCTGGTATGAGCGCGGGTACTGGGGCCGCATGGACGAGCTGCCCGCGAACCTGAAGCGCCCCGAGGGAGTCACCGACGCCACGGTCAAGGCGGTCGGCGCCGTCACCGAAGCGCTGGAAACCACCATCAGGGCTCGCGGCGCGCTCTACGAGTTCCACCAACTGACCGGCAAAGGCGACCAGGAAATCAAAGAAGCCATCACCCTCCTCCGGGAAGCCGGCCACCCCGAGCTCGCCGACGAACTGGAGACCAAAATCCTCGGCCGTAACGCCCTCGACCGGCGCTGGACCTTCCAAATCGTCGAAGACTACGACGGCACCTACTTCCGGCCCTTCGAAGCCGCGGAAAAGTCAATCCGCCAAGCCCTTCTCGACGGCCGCCGCCACCAACTGGAAGCCGAAATGAAAGCCGACGAACAAACTCCCGGCGAACCCGGCCACGGCTCCTAGTTCACAAACCCCTCCCGCTGGGTCTGCTCATCGGCAACACGCACGCCGTAGTGATAAGCCAGCTTCCCACCCAGCCACCCGGAGACCCCGAGCCCACCAAGCGCAATCACGGTCAGCACGAGCCCCAGAACGGTCGCTTCGTCATACTCACCGGCCGCCCGCACCGCGAAGTTGACCACGAACAACACGACCACTCCGAGGTTGATCACCATATGGGTAACCCCGGTCTTGAACGCCCGCGTCCCCCGCGGAATCCCCAGCAAATCCATCAACCCGAACACCGCCGCAAGCAGCGCCCCGACCACCCCAATCCCAATCAACCAGTAGGCGCCCTCAGCAAACGTCTCCTCCTCGGACCCCACCAACGCCACCACATCAAACACCAAACTCGCAACCCAAGCCCCAATAGGCACAGTCACCAAAACCGGATGAAACGGATGCCCATAAGGCCCCGCCAACCCATACCTCGGCCGCTTCGCCTGCTGCAACCCACTCTGCTGATTGTTCATAGCCGAACCTCCGAGCACTTCACACACCCCAGTAGGCCATCTCGGTGCCCGCCACCCAGCGTTACAAACCAGATGGCCCCGATCGTCGGGATTAACGGGCATCCTGTTAGCGACGCGTCAGGTGGTGGAGAGGTCAGGTCGGCAAGGCGGGGGAATCACGGGCTTACATGCCGACCTGACCGGCTAGTGGGTGCTGCTTTCGCGTTTGATCCGGGTGCGGAGGTCCTCGACGTCGGTTCTCGGGATGGTTGCTTCTGGGCTGGTGGCGAGCAGCACGTCGACGAAGGCCGCGGCCTCGCCAATCCCGCCGTCGAATCCCTCGCCGTACCCGCGATGCCACGGCGAGAAGCGAAGGAGCTTCAGTCCTACCGTCCGGAGCATCAGTCGCGAGGGTCGTGCCAGCCGCATTGTTCGTCTCCTTCGTCGAGCCACTCAGCTCCGGTCTCGTCCCGGTGGTAGCCGTGGTGATGACCGAGGACGCAGCTTCGCTTGGTCATGGGGTGCTTGCCGTCGCAGTCGAAGTCCTGGGCGCTGCGGAGAAGCGGCCATCCCTTGGAGTCCGTCTCGACGCCCCGCGTGTCGTTCATGTCTGCATCGTGGCGGTTACAGAACGTGATTTCGACCGTTCCCGTGTATCCCGGTCGCGCAGGATGCAGGGATACAAACGATGGGTGACACTGGTCGCGTGAGCTTCGGAGAGCTGCTTCGGGAGTATCGCGATCACCGCGGCTGGTCGCTCGGCGACCTGGCTCGTGCCACGCACTACAGCAGGTCGTACCTGAGCAACCTCGAGAACGGCAGGAAGGTCCCAACCGAGGATCTCGCCAGGACGGTCGACCAGGCTCTGAGGGCCAAGGGCGAGCTCATCTCGGCTGCTCGCCAGGAGGTCGCCGCGAAGCTGAACGACACTCCATGGCAGACGGCTGAACTCGTCTCCCGGATTCAGGCCTCGGACACGACGTCGAACACGATCGAGTCCCTTCATTCGACCATCGAGGAGCTCTGCTGCCAGTACAACCGCAGAGACGCCTTGGACCTGCGACGCGAAGCTCACGAGTGGCTGGGTCACGTCGGAGCCCTACTGAAACGCCCGATCGGCCTGAAGGCTCACACGGAACTCTTGGTGGCCGGCGGTTGGCTTGCCCTGCTGGCCGGGTGTGTCGAGTACGACCTCGGCATGGGTACGGCGGCTGAGTCGACGAGAGTCGCCGCAGTACAACTCGGCGTCGAAGCAGGTCATCCGGAGATCGTCGGCTGGGGTCACGAGATGACCGCCTGGTTCGCGCTGACCCAAGGCAGATTTCGCCAAGCCGTCGATGCGTCGCTCAAAGGCCAGGCCACGGCTCCGAACTCGTTCGTGACCGTCCAACTGATGGCGCAGGAAGCGAAGGCAAAGGCACGCCTCGGCCAATCCGGCCTTCATCACCTCCTGGAGACCGGCAGGGACCTGCTGACCCGCCTGCCGTACCCCGACCGCCCCGACAACCACTTCAAGGTAGACCCCGCAAAGTGGGACTACTACTCGATGGACATCCACCGCATGGCCGGCGACAACGACCAAGCGAGCGAGTACGCGCGCGGCGTCATCCACGACAACATCGCCCCCGACGGCACCGAAGTCAGCCCCATGAGAATCGCCGAGTGCCGCCTGACCCTGAGCTTCGTTGCCGGCCGCGACGGCGACCTGGAACAAGCCGTAGACCTAGGCAGACAGGGCCTGCGCGACGGCCGCCAAAGCAAAGTCCACCTACGCATGATCGCCAGCGAACTAGACCAAGAACTAAGACACCACTTCCCCCACGAAGGCCTAGTCAGCGACTTCGAAGAGGCCCTCCGAGCCGTCTGACCTCCGGCAAGCGCTTGAGCTCCGGCCTCATCTCCGACTCGGGTAGTCGCGGACGTCATCGGCGACCTCAGCACAGTCATCCATGCCGTACTTACGCAGGATCGCGCTGAGGTGAGACACATCAAAGCCTTCAATCGGTACGCCGCGACCTTGGGTCAGCTGCACCTCGGAGGCGACCGCGGGCTCACCGGGGAGGCAGGCGCAACAGCGTTGTTGGTCAACGTCTGTGGCTTCGTGGTGGTAGGAGGTTTCGACCGCTGGTGTCAAACGGCCGTCTAGCCTCAGTGTGTCGAGATCGGTTGACTCTGCGGCTGCTGCTTCTACCCTGTAGAGGTCCGGCCTGCTCGAACAGTCCGGACCTCCGCAGGCGAGTTGGTTGGCTCAGCAGTCGTTGTGCCAATGGCTTAGCACTGCGGCCAGGGCCAGGATCGTCCGCGTCGCATCCCATGCGCTCCTGAGGATCCTGGCCCACCTCCTCTTTGCTGGCTCCTCTGGTGGGTCGGCCATCCGGGCCTCCTTCGGTCGGTGGATGTAGTTCCCGGACAAGGGTCCGCCGATCGTTGCCGCACCCGCCCACCATCGCCACTCAATTGACCGAGAATTTACGTTCCGAAACAGACTTCTGAGCTCCAAGGCGCCATCTGTAATCCAATCCTCTCAACTATTTGTCCTAGGACAAATCTCCGGTACTCTGGCTTTGTCAACGAGAAGAGATACGAAACGAACGAAGACGTGCCCGAGACGGTGAAGGCGCATAGAGGCTCGATGCGCAGCGGTGGTCCAAGGGGCACGTGATCGTGCGCCGGGACTTCCGCATCGCCGCAGCGTTCTCGGAGTCCCTGACGACTGGCAATCGACGCACGACGGCCCCGGTTTCTGTGGGCCAGGAAGCATCGCCCCAACAGCAAGCAGTAGGCGACGGGTCCCGAGCAGGCTTACGGTCCCGGAGACCCAGCCCTCCGTTGTGATTCGCCTTGAGGGAAGGACATGCAGAATGCCGAACATCGGCTACGCCGTGCAGGTCGAGCTCGACCACCGCAGCACCAGCAATGGCGAGGTAGCTCGGATCCACGAGCGCTTCGACGACTGGGCCGTGAACGTCTCCGAGAACGTGGCTGGCTATATGGTGCTGCGGCTGACGGTGCCAGCCAATGGGCTCCGCCAGGCCGTGAGCACCGCGCTGACGCTCGTTGGCGACATCGCGCCGCCGATCGGCGTACATGCGCTACCCCTAGAGGTGCTCGAGCAGCGCGAGACGATCGGCGAGCTCCCGGAGCTGATCTCCGTGCCGAAGGCGGCCGAGCTGCTCAGCTTCACCCGGCAGAACGTCCTGCACCTGATCGACACCGGCAAGATCGACGCGATCAAGCCTGCACGCGACTACCTGATCGTCCGTGCCTCGCTGAGCAAGTTCTCCGCGGCCAAATTCGCCAAGGACTGATTAGAACAGCGGTTCGCCGACGCCGATCTGCGTCAGGGTTGCATCTGCCACGCTCACCCGCTGGCACTGTCTTCTGCAGCTGCATCTTGAAGCCGACAACCCCGGTCAGTCGGGCCTCGTCAGGTACGCTGGCGTGGTCGAGCTCAGCGAGGAACTTGCGCAGAAGGCCAGCCATGGTGGAACCCTGTCCTTCCACCGCTCACCACCTCCACCCCGGCCAACCATCCTCGTCCGGTCACAGCAGTTGCCGCTCGCCGAAGGCGGCAATAAACAACCAGCGCCAGTGCGGTCTTTTCCACACGCATCCCCGGTCTGTTCGGGTGACCAGGCCCGCCCGTCACCACCTCCCGCACCCGCCGGAGGCAGCAAAATCTGTCAGCGCGAACCGCTGTCCTTTCCGTGCGTACCAGCAGTTCGCTCGGGTGATCAGGTCCGCGCGTCACTACCTCCCGCTCCCGCCGGAGGCGGTAAACACAGCCAGGGCGAAGCCCTGTCCTTTCCGCGCGGGTCACCAGATGTTTGGGTGACCAGGTCTGCGCGACATCACCTCCCGCACCCGCCGAAGGCGGCAAAAGTCTGTCAGCGCGGAGCGCTGTCCTTTCCGTCCGTATCAGCAGTTGCTCGGGTGATCAGCCCCGCGCGTCACCACCTTCCGCACCCGCCGGAGGCGGTAAAAGAACTGCCAGCGCGGAGCGCTGTCCTTTCGCGGGGGCTGTCCGGGGTCGGGTGTCATGCATACGTGCTGACGGATGTCATGGGTGGGTTGTGATGGGTGATCGAGGAGCCGGAGGCGCAACCGCGGGAGGGTTTGGGTATGACGATGAGTAATGCGGTCAGCCTGCGGGGTGTGACCAAGAGGTATGGGGATGTGCAGGCCGTGGCTGGGGTGGATCTGACGATCCGGGCCGGTGAGGTGGTGGCTCTGCTCGGGCCCAATGGGGCTGGTAAGTCGACCACGATCGAGATGCTGCTGGGCCTGGTGAGGCCTGACCAGGGCGCCGTGCAGGTGTACGACGGAAGTCCGACTGAGGCCATCGCCAAAGGCCAGGTCGGGGTGATGCTGCAGAGCGGCGGCATCATCGAGGACGCGAAGGTGGGCGAACTGCTCAACCTCGTCGCCGGACTGCACAAGCACCCGATGCCGGTGCAGGAGGCGCTCGAGCAGGCCGGGATCGCCGACCTCACCAACCGCAAGATCAAGGCCCTGTCCGGCGGTCAGAAGCAGCGGGTGCGGTTCGCGATGGCGATCATCCCGCAGCCGGATCTGATCGTCCTCGACGAGCCGACGACCGGTATGGACGTCGAGTCGCGCCGGGACTTCTGGGCGTCGATGCACGCCGAGACCGCCCGCGGCCGGACGGTCCTGTTCGCCACCCATTACCTGGAGGA
This sequence comes from Kribbella sp. NPDC026611, assembly GCF_040638345.1. Lineage (NCBI taxonomy): Bacteria > Bacillati > Actinomycetota > Actinomycetes > Propionibacteriales > Kribbellaceae > Kribbella > Kribbella sp. NPDC026611. The sequence goes on along the minus strand of NZ_JBEZYC010000006.1, from coordinate 96,020 downwards.
GGCGGACGCGTACGCCGACCGCGTCGTCCTGATGCGCAACGGCAAAGTAGTTGCCGACGGCACCGCTGCGCAGATCAAGGCGAGCGTCTCCGGCCGGACCATCCGCGCCACGATCCCCGGCGCCGATCTCGCTGCCCTCGCGTCGCTCCCCGGCGTACGCAATGTGGAGACCCGCGGGGACGTCGTACTGCTGCAGTGCGCGGACTCCGACGGCACCCTGCGCCACCTGCTCGACAACACCCGAGCCCATGACATCGAAGTGACGTCCGCCGACCTCGAGGACGCCGTCCTCGCCATCAGCGCGGCCGAAGAGGAGACCCTGGCATGAACCGCGACTACCTGATGTTCGACATCCGCCGGACCTTGCGGAACCGCAGGGTGCTGATCTTCTCGATCCTGATGCCGCTGATCCTGTTCGGCATCTTCGGTACGACGATCCCGAAGGACGCCCGCGAGGGCGGTATCTCCGCGGTCGCCTACGTGATGGTGAGTATGGCGATGTTCGGTTCGATGTCGGCCGCGATGAGCAGCGGCGGCGTGATCGCGACCGAACGCGACGGCGGCTGGAACCGGACGCTCCGCCTCACCCCGCTCAAGCCGCAGGCGTACGTCGTCAACAAGGTGATCCTGAGCCTGCTGCTCGCCGTCCCGCCGCTCATCGTCGTCTTCCTCTCCGGCGTCACCTTCGGTCACGTACACCTGAGCGCCGGCCAGTGGATGACGGTCGCGCTGGTGTCCTGGCTCGGCGCTCTCCCGTTCGCCGCGATCGGCCTGGTGATCGGGTACGTCGCGACGCCGGACAGCGTGCAGCCGATCACGGGGCTGAGCACCATGCTGATCGCTGCCTTCGGCGGCCTGTGGTACCCGGTCGAGCAGATGCCGTCGATCATGAAGCACATCGCCCAGCTCACCCCGGCGTACTGGACCGGGCTGACGTCGCGCAGCGCCCTGACCGAGAGCGGTGTCGACACCCAGGCCCTGCTCGTGGTGCTGGGCTGGACCCTGGTGCTCGGCTTCATCGGCCTCCGCCGCTTCCGCGCGGACACAGCCCGGGTCTGAGCACCAACCAGTACCGTGACCATCGTGAAGGCGAATCAGCCCCCCACCGTCCTGGACGGCATGGCCACGCGGATGGGCCGTGGCCCCGGCCGGTGGGCCTGGCTCGCCGGCGGGGTCTGGCTGTTCTACCTGAGCCAGCCGTTGACGCGGATCGCCAAGACGCAGAGCGGCGCGGTCGAGGTGCTCGGGTTCCTGAGCGTCTTCTTGTTCGGCGCAAGCTACCTCGGCTTCTTCATCCTGATGCGCCGGACCGCGCTCCAGGGCGTGATGCCGGGCTGGCAGCGCGGCGGCTACCTCGCGCTGATGCTGGGCCTCTGCCTGCTGATGCTCCCGACCGCGGGGCAGACAGCTCTGACCGGCCTGGTCTACATCGGCTCGGTCGCGATGATGCTCCTCGACCTCCGGTACGCCGTTGCCTTCGTCGCCCTGCTGCTCGGTGGTGCCGAGGTGTCGATGCGCGTCGTCCCGGGCTGGACGGACGACGGCAGCTACGGGTTCGCAGTCTTCCTCGGCGCCCTCGCCGTCTTCGGCATGCGCCGCGCGATCCAGCGCAGCATCGAGCTGACCGCGGCCCGCGAGGACATTGCCAAGCTCGCTGTCCAGGAGGAACGCAATCGCTTCGCCCGCGACCTGCACGACATCCTCGGCCACTCGCTGACCGTCATCACGGTCAAGGCCGAGCTCGCCGGCAAGCTGATCGAGGCCAACCCGGCCCGCGCTGCCGCGGAGGTGGCCGACGTCGAAGGGCTCGCCCGGGCGGCGCTGGCCGACGTACGGGCGGCCGTCGCCGGATACCGCGAGCTGAGCCTCGCTGGTGAACTGGTCGCCGCCAAGGCCGCGCTCCAGGCGGCCGAGATCAAGCCCGACCTGCCGACCACGATCGACGTCGTCCCCGAGGAGAACCGCGAGCTGTTCGCGTGGGTGATCCGCGAGGGCGTGACGAACGTCGTCCGGCACTCCGGCGCGAAGCGCTGCACGATCAAGTTCAAGGCGGACCGGATCGAGGTCCTCGACGACGGCAAGGGCCCGACTCCCGGCGGTGGAGCGTCCGGTCACGGGTTGATGGGACTGCGCGAGCGGGCGAACCAGGCCGACGCGAGCGTACAGATCGGCCAGGCGCCCGGCGGCGGGTTCCGGCTGGCTGTCAAGGTAGGTCCGTGAGCACCTTCAAGGTAGGCCTGTGAGCACTCTCGAGGTAGACCAGTGAGCATCCGATTGTTGATCGCCGACGACCAGGCGCTGGTCCGGGGCGCGCTGGCCGCCCTGCTCGACCTCGAGCCCGACCTCGAGGTGGTGTCCGAGGTCGGCCGCGGCGACGAGGTGATCGATGCAGCGCGCGAGACCAAGCCGGACGTAGCCCTCCTGGACGTCGAAATGCCCGGTCTGGACGGCATCGAGGCGGCCGCCGCCCTCCGCAAGGCCGTACCCGGCGTCCGGGTGCTGATGGTGACCACGTTCGGCCGCCCTGGGTACCTGCGCCGCGCGATGGAGGCCGGCGCCGCCGGGTTCGTCGTCAAGGACACCCCCGCGACCCAGCTCGCGGACGCGGTACGGCGGGTGCACCAGGGGCTCCGCGTGGTCGACCCGTCACTCGCCGCCGAGACCCTGGTCGCCGGCACGAGCCCGCTCACCGCCCGGGAGTCCGACGTACTGCGAGCTGCCCGCGAGGGCGGCACCGTGGCCGACATCGCCAAGGACCTGCACCTGTCCGAAGGCACTGTCCGTAACCATCTCTCCGCCGCCATCGGCAAGACCGGCGCCCGAACCCGCGCCGAGGCCGCCCGGATCGCCGTCGACAACGGGTGGCTCTGATCGAAGCACTCGTCTTGCCCAGGCTTCGCGATTAGTCTTTGTCGCGGGGAGGGATGTGCGATGTCGATCGAGCAGTTCAGCGTTCGGGGGCGGTTGGCGGACACCGGGGAGGGCATCACCAGCGACGAGTTGCAGCTGGCGGCGCGCAACCACGGCATGCCGATGGAGGGTCTGCGGTACGACGTGACGCCGCCGGGACTGCACTACGTCCTGGTGCACTACGACATTCCGGCAACGAACGCGTCCACGTGGCGGCTGAGCCTGGACGGGTGCGTCGAGCAACCGCTGTCGTTCGGGCTGACCGAGTTGCGGGCGATGGGACGCCGTACCGTCCGGGTCACGCTCGAGTGCGCGGGCAACGGCCGGGCCGCGTTGCAGCCGCGACCGATCAGCCAGCCGTGGCTGAGCGAGGCCGTCGGTACGGCGGAGTGGACCGGCGTGCTGCTGTCCGACCTGCTCCGGCTGGCCGGGATCCGCGAGGACGCCGTGGACGTCGTGTTCACCGGCGCAGATCACGGTGTGGAGCGCGGTGTCGAGCAGGATTACCAACGCGGGCTGAGCGTGGCCGAGGCGATCGACTCCGGTGCGATCGTGGCCTGGGAGATGAACGGCGCACCGCTGCCGCCGCAGCACGGCTACCCGCTGCGTCTCGTCGTGCCCGGCTGGTACGGGATGGCGAGCGTGAAGTGGCTGCGGTCGATCGAGCTGATCGACCACCAGTTCGCCGGATTCCAGAACGCGGTCGCGTACGTGATTCGTCAGACCCCTGACGATCCGGGCCGCGCGGTGACGCGGATCGAGCCGCGGGCGCTGCTGGTCCCGCCGGGTTTCCCGGACTTCATGAGCCGCCACAGGTTCGTTGCCGCAGGCACCGTTCCGCTGTTCGGCCGGGCCTGGTCCGGTTGGGCGCCGATCGAGCGGGTCGAGGTCAGCACCGACGCCGGCGTGAACTGGCACGAGGCCAAACTGGATGCCCCCGGCAACGACGACCTCGCCTGGCGGGCGTTCGCGTACGACTGGGAGGCGACGCCGGGCGAACACGTGCTCACGGTGCGCGCGTACGACGCCAGCGGCCGGGAGCAGCCGATCGAGGCGGACTGGAACCGCGGCGGCTTCGCCAACAACACCGCGCAGCGGGTCAGCGTGCTCGTGACCTGAATCTCCGCGTGTCGCTCAAAGCCCAGGCCGTTCCCGCGGCACATCCTGAAGAAGTACACGGTTCTCACTTCCAGGAGTGGTGCGGTGAACGACCTTCAGCTTCATGCGCGGATCTTCCGGACCGCCGGCGAGTGGTACGCCGACGTCGACGACGAGCTCGATCCCCAGCCCGACAGCCCGCTCTGGTGGGGCTCCTACGCCTCCCAGCAGGCCGCGCTCGACGCCGCCTGCACCCGGATTGCGACGATGCGGCTGGACCTCGCGGGTTAGCTCACCACTGCAGCGGGCGGCCGTCGCGGAAGAAGCCGCCGGTCGGTCCGTCGTCGGGGAGCTCGACGCCCCACAGCACGCTGGCCGCGCCGTCGCGGACCGGACGACCGCCTTGGCCCATGTCGGTGTCGGTCCAGCCGGGGCAGATCGCGTTCACCAGGATGCGGTCGCGGCGGAGCTCGCCCGCGAGCAGTCGCGTCATCGCGTTCAGCGCTGCCTTCGACACGCTGTACGCCGGCGCACCGCCGGTCATCCGGTTCAGCGAACCGCCCTCGCTGGAAACGTTGACGATCCGCGGGTGCTCGCTTCGCCGCAGCAACGGCAGGAATGCCTGACACACCCGCCACGCGCCGAACAGGTTGGTCTCGAGTGCCTCGTGGACGGTCCCGAGATCGGTCGACACCGCCCACGAGCCGCTGTCGTACAGGATCGCGGCGTTGTTCACCACCGCGTCGACCTGATCGAACCGGCTCGCCACCCACTCCGCCGCCGCAGTGACCTCGTCCGGCTTGCTCACGTCCAGCTGCACCGGAATCATCCGGTCCGTCGCACGCACAGAGGCGAGCGAGCGGACGCCGAGCAGGACCATCCACCCCTTCCGATGCAGCTGGGCGCTGAGCTCAGCGCCGATCCCACGACTTGCTCCGGTGACCAGGGCGACCTGCATCCGGCCATGATGTCACTCCGGTCGGTTGTCGGACGTACCGCCGACCTCGTAGGGCGTCGTGATGCCTTCGTACATCAGGTGGGTCATCAGGCCCTGCGACGCGTGCGGCAGGTTGTGGCAGTGGTCCATCCACAGGCCGGGATTGTCGGCGACGAAGGCGATCTCGTAGGTCTCCTTGTTGCCGACCTCGAGGCTGTCGACCCACCACGGCGAGCCGGACGCCGGTACGCCGTTGCGCGACAGCACGACCGCGTGATGACCGTGCAGGTGCATCGGGTGCGCCTGGCCGCTGGTGTTCGAGATCTTCATCCGGACCGTGTCGCCCAGCGCCACCATGAACATCGGCACGTCCGGGAACTTGTGCCCGTTGATCGTCCACCACAGCCCCGGCTTCCCGTCCAGGAACCCGACCCGGCGGCCGATCCGGTACTCGAAGGTCCGGTCCGCACGGGCCGGGTCGAAACCGATCGGTCCTGGCGTGCCGTACGTCAGCGGGTCAACCGTGTCCGCCGGCAAGTCCGCCGGCGCAGGATCGACCGGACCGATTCCTAGCGATAACGCCGTCGCACCGGCCACGAACCACATCCCGCCGGCGGGCACGACCGCCTCGAGATCCACCCGTCCACCGGCAGCCAACGCATAAGCAGCCGTCACGGCCGTCGGACCATGTACGTCGCGCCCGTCCACGGCGACCACCTTGTACGGCGTCCCGACCAGCCCGATCCGCAGGATCGCGTTGTCGGTGTTGATCACCCGTACGCGCGCCGTCGTACCAGCGGCGAGGTCGACGCGGGAAGATCCGGTCCGCCCGTTGATCGTCCGCTTGCCGTCGTACGTGTGGATCGCCGCGATCACCTCGCCAGGAGCCGCCGGCGCGATCACGATCGTGCCGAAGAGCCCGCCCTTGACCTCGTCGCTCGACACCTGGTGCGAGTGGTACCAGTACGTGCCGGCGTGCGTTGCCTTGAACCGGTACACCTGCTTCCCACCCACCGGTACGGCGTTCTGCGTGACCCCGGCGACACCGTCCTCCGCGTTCGGTACGTCGATCCCGTGCCAGTGGAGCGTGGCGCCGTCCTTCACGGACTCGTTGACGAACGTCACCTGCACGAGGTCACCCACGCGCGCCCGGATCAGCGGACCGGGCGACGTCCCGTTCACCGTGTAGCCGTCGACAGTCTCGCCGGACGCGAGTTGGTACTTCTGTTGGCGCGCAGTCAGTGTCACGTCGACGTTCGGCGTACCGGTCGCTGGGCCGGTCAGGTCCGCGACGCTCGTCCCTCCGGCGCTGTGGTCGTGTCCGGTCGACGGGCCGCCGCCGTAGTCGGCGTACCCCATGGCGGCCGGGTTGTACTTGCTGGGGACCAGGCTGGTCGCCCAGAGGTACCCGAGCGGTACGAGTACCGCCAGGGCCACTCCTAGGGCGACCAGCCGACCCCACCGGCGCTTCTCGACCTCAGGCACTGGTCACAGGCTGGTTCGGTACGGCGGCTCGCCGACCGGCCGCGCTGGCGACGGCGGCGACCGCCAGACCGTTGATCGCGTGGAGCACCCCGAGCGCGGGCAGCCCGAACGACACCACCGCGAGCAGGAACTGCAGCGCCACCAGCCCGACCACGATCGCGGCCAGCATGCGCCCGCGCGGTACGTCGGTCAGGAACGACACGATCAGGAACACGATCGCGAGCAGGCCGATCACCATGCCGGCGATGCTGTGGTAGGTCTGCCCGAAGTTGCTGTAATCGGCGCCGATCGTGGTCCCGTCGTCGGCGTCCTTCGCGATGGTGAACCCGGACAGCGCGATCGAGGCGATCTGCAGGACGACGGCGATGGCGATCGCCATGCCCAGGAACCGGTACGCCGCCCTCATGCCCGTCGCTCCATCTTCCGCTTCCGCACGATCAACACACCCGCCACCACCAGCAGAACCGGCAACACCGGCGGATGCCCACCAAACGCCACACATCCAATGGAGAGCATCACGCCCAACACTCCAAGCGCGATCAGCAACGGAAGCGGCATGCGGCTGAAGAACCCCCGCCCAGCCCACTGCGGACCCGGACCGAATCCCCTACCCGCCTGACCGCCCCGCCCGCCCGGTCCCGTTCCACCAGAAGTACTTCCCGCTGCCGCCCACGGTGGGGTGGAGGTGCCTGCTGCCGACCAGGGTGCGCCGGAGCCCCGGTCTCCGGGGGTGCTGCCGGGGGCCGTCCACGGGGGTTTGCGCCAGCCCCACGGGCCGGACCAGGCCTCGTTGTCGCCGGCGGCGGCTTGCTGGGGGCCTGGGAGGTCGGTGAAGAGTGCGGTCAGGTCGGCGTCGGTTTTGGCTTTGAGGGCCTTCTCGACCCGCTCGGAGTGCTCCTCCGCGCTCAGCCGGCCGGCTTCGTAGTGCTGGCCCAAGCGGGTGACGGCTTCTTCGCGTTCGTTGTCGCCGATGCGGAGCGGTCCGCCCGGTCTTTCGTCGTTCATGACAACTCCTCGGTGCTCGAAGTCCTGCAATGTGCACCAAGCGTGTCGTCCGAACCCCCGGCACCGCGTCGCCCAGTCGGCGGCACCGCACCTACCCCCGGAGGAGCACGCTGCACCGCTGGACGCAGTACGACGTACTCCCCCGGGCGTAGGCCCTACCCGGGGAAACCCTCAGGCGTTGGCGGACAGGATCTTGTTCACGTCGTTGTTCGCCTTGCCCAACGACGCCGGGTCGGCCTGGAAGGACATGACCGCGTCCATCGCCGGGGTCATCACCGCGGTCACGTCGGCCGCGTTCGGGTTGGCCGGGTACGCGAAGACGTCACCCGCCTCGACCGGTTCCAGGAACGGGGTGACGTCCCAGCCGCTCTTCGCGAACGCCGCCTTCGCCAGCGGCATGCTCGCCGCCACCGCCGGGAACACCACGCCCGCCTTCGCGACGATGTCCTGCGCGGTCTGCGAGCCGAGGAACTTCACCCAGGCCCAGGACGCCTCCCGCCGGGTCGTCCCGGCCCAGATCGTGTCCGCGAGGCCGTTCATCATCGACACCCGCTTCCCGATCGGCCCGATCGGCAGCCGCGCGAGCTTCGTCTTCACCTGCTTGAGCCCGCCGTACGTCCCCAGCATCCAGGAGCCGTTGGGGGTGATCGCGTACTTGCCGGCGCCGAAGGAGGTGGTCACATCGACCCCGGACTTCGCCTGCGCGTACGTCGGCATCAGGCCCTTCTCGATCAGGCTGCGCCACCACCCGATCGTCTCGGTGAACTTCGGGTCGCCGTAGAAGAACTTCGTCCCCCACGGTTCGCCCTCGGAGTACTTCCAGCCGTTGCTCGCGGCGTACCAGCTCCAGCTGGTCTGGCCGTCGCCACCACCGGCATCGGAGTACCCGAGCCCGTAGACCTTGACGTTGTCCTTGTCGAATCCGGGCTGATCACCGCGCCGGCCCTTCGAGTCCACCGTCAGCCGCCGGACGACCTGCTCGAACGTCCCGCCGTCCTGCGGGTTCCACGTCATCGAGTTGAGCTGATCGGTACTGATCCCGGCCGCCTCGGTGAACGCGCTGTTGTAGAAGTAGACCTCGGTGTCCCAGTCCTTCGGCAGGCCGTACCGCTTGCCGTCGGCACCGATCCACCGGTCGGCAAGGCCCTTCTGGTAGATGCTCAGGTCGACCTTGTCCTTGCTGACGTAGTCGTCGATCGGCAGCACCTGGCCCTTGTCCGCGAACAGCGGGTACTTCGACGAGTGCCCGGTGAACACGTCCGGCGCGGTGTCCGAGATGAACCCGGTCACCAGCTTCGACCAGTAGTCGTTCCAGCCGTACTGCTCGATCTTCACGGTGTACTGCGGGTTCTGCTGGTGGAACACCTTCGCGCACTCGGTGTACATCGGCAGCTGGGCCGAGTCCCACAGCCAGTAGATGATCTCGCCGTCACCCCGCGCCGCGGCGCCGTTGTTGCACGCGGCAACGGACGGCACGGCGAGCGCGGCCAGTCCTGCCTTCAGCAGGGTCCTTCGTGTCAGTGTCATCATTTGATCCCGGAGAAGCCGATGGAGTTGGTGATCCGCTTGGCGAAGGCCAGGAACAGGATGATCATCGGCAGCGCCGCGATCAGCGTCGCCGCCATCAGCCCGGCCCAGTCCGGTCCGCCCTGCGGCGTCTGCGACCGGAACACCCCCAGCGCGACGGTCAGGACCCGGACGTTCTCCTGCTGACCGACGAGCAGCGGCCAGAAGTAGTCGTTCCACGAGTTGATGTAGGTCAGGATCGCCAGCGTCGCGATCGGCGCACCGCTCATCGGGATGATCAGCCCGAAGAAGATCCGCCGGTGCCCGGCGCCGTCGATCATCGCCGCCTCCTCCAGCTCCCGGTTGATCCCGAGGAAGAACTGGCGCAGGAAGAAGATCGCGAACGGCGTCATGAACGCGCCCGGCAGGATGATGCCGGCGAAGCTGTTCAGCAGCCCGAGGTTCTTGATCAGCACGAAGTTCGGCAGCGTGGTGAAGATGGGTGGCACCATCAACGCGGCCAGGAACAGCGCGAACACCTTGTCCCGCCCCGGCCAGCGCAGCCGGGCGAACGCGTACGCCGCCATCGCGCTGAAGAACACCTGGCAGGCCGTCGTGATCGTTGCCACAACCAACGAGTTCCGCAGGTACAGCCAGAAGTTCACGGCCGCGCCGGAACCACCTTGGGCCTGCGCCTCCTCGATCGTGGACAGGCCGAGCACCCGCTTGAAGGCGCCGAGCGTGGACTCGACCGGGAGCAGCGAGCTCGGGTGACCGGGCAGCTGCGTGTTGTCGGAGAACGCCGTCCGCAGCATCCAGTAGAACGGGAACAGCGTGACGATCAGCAGGATGAACAGCAGGACCCAGGCGACCGTGCGCCCGACAGTCAGCTCGCGCTTCATGCGAGATCACTCTCCCGCGCCCGCAGCAGCCGCAGCTGGACCAGCGAGACGACCGCCAGGATCACGAACAGCACGAGTGCCATCGCGGAGGCGTACCCGAAGTCGAAGCGGGTGAACGCCCGTTCGTAGATGTAGTAGTAGATGACCCGCGTGGCGTTGATCGGACCGCCCTGCGTGGTCACGGCGACCGTGTCGAAGATCTGGAACGACCCGATCATGGTGACCACCAGGACCATCACCAGAACAGGCCGGAGCAGCGGCAACGTGATCCGCCAGAACGATTTCCACTCCGACGCCCCGTCGACCTCGGCGGCCTCGTAGACGTACGCCGGGATGGTCTGGAGGCCGGCGAAGACGAGCAGCGCCGTGTACCCCATGTGCCGCCAGACGTTGATCCCGGCGACGGTCGGGATGGCCCAGTGCGAGTCGCCGAAGAACGCGACCGGGTCGATCCCGATCCAGCCGAGCGCCTGGTTCACGATGCCGACCTGGAAGTCGAGCATCCAGTACCAGACCAGCGCGACCACGACGTTCGCCACCAGGTACGGCGCCAGGATGACCGCGCGGACCGTGATCGACTTGGTCAGCCGGTACATCACCATCGCGATCCCGACCGCGAGCACGGTCTGGACGCCGATGTTGATCACGACGTACTCGACCGTGACGCCGAGCGCGTTCCAGAAGAAGCTGTCCTGGACCATCCGCTCGTAGTTGGCCAGGCCGTTGAATCTGGGGGCCGAGAGCAAGCTGTACTCGGTGAAGCTCAGGTAGGCACCGCGAAGGGTCGGCCAGATGTAGAAGACCACGAACCCGATCGTGGCCGGGATGAGGAAGACGATCGCGACCTTGAGGTCTCCCAGGCTGCGCCTCTTCCCCGGCGACACGGCCTGTCCCCCGTGACTTCGTTCTGCGTTGGGTGGTGCGTTGGTAGTGGCGGTCACGGGGGATCTCCTTCTCTGTCCACTCGGCCGGGTGGGCTTACCCGACCGCAGTCACATCCAGCAAGATCGCGCTCTCGGGCCATTGCACGGGCATGAGTACGCCGGCCGAGGCGAGGGCGGCGCCGTTCAGCTCCACGCTTCCACCGTCCGCCTGCCAGGCCACGGACCGCGACTCCGGCCCGGGTGTCGCGACCTTGCTGATCCGGTAGGTGCGCTGCGGGTCGAGCCCGGGCAGCCTGACCCGGCCGACACCCGAGGTCACCGACTGCGCGACCTGTACGACGCTGAACACCGCCCGCGAACCGTCCGGCGCCACGACGCCATGCACGAGGACGTCCTCCGGGCCGCGGTCGGCGCGGACAACGCGGCCGGTGTGCAGCAGCGGCCGCAGCTCCTTGTGCAGAGCGACCCAGCCCTTGAGCTCTTCGCGCTCCTCGGGGCTGGCCGAGGCGATGTCCCACTCGATGCCGAAGTGGCCGAACAGCGCGGTGGTCGCGCGGAAGGCCAGCGTCTGGGTGCGGCCGGTGGTGTGCGCGCGCGGCGGGCCGACGTGGCAGCCGATCAGCTCCGGCGGCAGCAGGAGCTGCGTGTAGCGCTGGATCGTCTGCCGCTCGAGCGCGTCGTTGCTGTCGCTCCCCCAGACCCGGTCGGTGCGCTCCAGGATGCCGAGATCGACCCGGGCGCCGCCGGACGAGCAGGACTCGATCTCCAGGCCCGGGTGCCGGCGCTTCAGCTCGTCGATCAGCCGGTACACCGCCGCGGTCTGCGCGTGGATACCCGCCGTACCGGTGAGCTGGTTGCCGCCGTCAACGAAGTCGCGGTTGTGGTCCCACTTCAGGTACGCGATGTCGTACTCGTTCAGGATGCTGTCGAGCCGCTCGAGAATGTAGTCGTAGGCGGCCGGGATGCCGAGGTTCAGGCCCTGCTGGTGACGCGCGGTCGGCGGCAGCCGGTGACCGGTGGCGAGGATCCACTCCGGGTGCTCGCGGGCCAGGTCGGAGTCCGGGTTCACCATCTCGGGCTCGACCCAGAGGCCGAACTGCAGGCCGCGGCTCTTCACGTGGTCGACCAGCGGGTGCAGACCCTTCGGCCAGATCCCCTCGTCGACGTACCAGTCGCCCAGGCCGGCGTGGTCGTTGCGGCGGCCACGGAACCAGCCGTCGTCGAGCACGAACCGCTCCGCGCCGACCTCGGCGGCCGCGTCCGCGAGCGCCTTCAGCTTGTCCAGGTCGAGGTCGAAGTACACGGCCTCCCAGGTGTTGAGTACGACGGGACGCGCGGTCTGCGGGTGGTTCGGACGGGCGCGGAGGTAGTCGTGGAAGCGGTGCGAGACCTCGTCGAGGCCGACGCCGTACGAGCCGTAGATCCACGGGGTGCTGTAGGTATCTTCGGGCTCGACGCGGCCCTCGCCGGGGAGGAGGAGCTCGCCGCCGCCGATGACGGCGTACCCGCTCATGCCGCGCTCGGCGTACGAGCGGTGGTTGCCGCTCCAGGCAGTGTGGACCGACCAGACCTCGCCGTGACGGAAGCCGAAGCCAGGGGTGCCCGCCATCAGCAGCAGGGTCGCGTCGGCGCCGGTGCGGCCGCGGCGATTGTCGCGGAGGTGCGCGCCTTGGGTGAACGCGTGGCGCTGCGGGTGCCGCTCGCCGATGTGACGTCCGGTCAGGTCGAGCAGCTCGGTCGCTTCGGTCGGGACCGGGAGTGCGAGGGTCAGTCCGTCAACGGTGTACGGCGTGCTGCCGGTGTTGGTCAGATCGGCCTTGGCCTTGACCAGGCCGGAGTCGGTGAGCTCGATCGTCAGTTTCAGGGCCAGCCCGGCGTCGGCGTCCACCGCGTCGACCTGCACGGTGTTCGCGGTCTGCGCCACGCTCGTGAGGCTGAAGCTCGCGGAGAAGTTCTGGCCGTCGCGGTGGCCGCTCAGGCCCGGGAGGCCGAACCAGCCGGAGGAGTACTCCGGGATGATCGCGATCGGTTGGTTGTCGTCCAGGCCGTTGCCGTCCTGGACCGCGCCCGCGCCGCGGCGCAGTTCCAGCAGAGCGTGCTCGGTCAGCTCGCCCAGATCCGCACCCCAGTGCAGGATCGACGGGAGCGCCGGCCCGGAGCAGTCGAGCACCAGGCTGACGGACGCGGACCGGAGCTGCAGAACCTCGATGTTCGACATTGTTGATTCACTCCGCTTTCTGATTGATTTCAAGACGAAACTATTTACCCCGGGACGGCGGATGTCAATGCTTCACGGAGTAAAGTAAGTAGCCTAGGGCTCTCTACAACGAAGGAAAAGACCGCAGGTCAGCGGCTGAGTCGGGTCCGCACGAGCAAGTCGTGCAACCCGGGCTCTGCGGACGCCCGATCCGGCAGAGTGCTCACCGCTTCGGCCTCGTCGAGCACAGCCTGGAGCGCGGCGACGTCTTCGGCGAACTGCTCGTGCGACGGGCCGTCGAGCGGCGCGTGTTCGGCCTCCGCCTTGGCGGCCATCAGTTCGGGGAGATAGGCCGGCGCGATTTGCAGCAGCTGCCTGAGGTCTGCTTGGACCTCGCCGGTGCGCATGAGGTTGATACCGGTCAGCAGCACGCGGAACGTGTAGAGCAGTGGCTTGAGCTCGCCGGTCTTGAGGAAGAACTCCCACTGGGTCTTCGCGAACCCGCGGTAGTGGTGCGCATGCCACTTGGTGATGCAGCCGGCCGCAAGCTCGATCAGCTCCTGGTGCTCCTCGGTCGTACTGACCACCAGCGGCGAGAGCACCTGCTCCAGCACGTAGCCGTTGCGGCGCAGCATCAGCCGGGCGAACTTGGCAAGGTCGTGGGTGACGAGATCGACCTCGGCCCCGTTCTCGAACCAGGTGCGGTCGAGGGTCTCGGGTCCTGTCCGCAGGCCGACCACCTCGGCCGCCGGCAGGACGTGGACGCCACGGAGGTCGACGTCGGAGTCGCGGGACGGGAACCCATACAGGTGGGCGCCGGAGACGGTTGCGAAGAGCAACGGATATGGTTGCTCGCCCATGATGCCGCGGAGCTCGGTGTAGTCGAGCCGGCGCATGTCACGCGTCACGGAGACTCCTTCGCCGCACCTCACGCAACCATCGGTCGACCTTCGTGACGTCCGGAGTGGCCGGGAGGATCGTTTGCTGCAAGGCCTTGTCCAGCTCCTCGTGCAGGCTGAGACGCCAGCGCTCGACCTCGTCCCAGGGCAGGTCGCCGCGCTTCACCGCGAGCAGACGATCGCGATGGGGGCCGACGTCAACAGTCAAAGTTGCCTCTAGCAAGAGACTGCGGGCGGCGAGCAACAGCCGGATCAGGTGCATGACATGCTTCCACTTCGGCTGGCCGTCGCGGCGGAAGTCGGCTTCCAGCTTCTTGAACTGACTGAGCACGTAGCCAGAGTAGGTCTGGTACACCAACTGCGAGAGGAAGGACTGCCGCAGTCCGACCAGCTCTTCGCCGAGCGGCGTCTGCCGCACCACCAGCGGTGAGTGCAGGACCTCGAGCAGGTTCGGGTTGGCCTTCAGCGCGAGCTCGCAGAACCGCTCGACCTCCCAGGAGAACCACTCCTCCGCCGGGCCGTCCACGTGCGTCGGCGGCTTGGCCAACGACCAGAACGCCTCGGTCGGGGCGACGTACACGCCACGGGTATCGGTGTCGGAGTTGTCGGTGTCCAGCCCGAACGCCCGCGATCCGACGACGGCCGCGTAGATCGAGTGCTCCAGCACCAGCCGATCGCCGTCTGACTGATCCAGCTCGATCGCCTCGTCCTGGTACGCCGTTCGCAGGCTCAGCTGGTCACGGCGCGCGGTCGTTTCCCGACCGTCGACGAGCCGTACGGCGTACCGGCCGTCGGGCGTGATGCCCGCGACCCGCCCGGTCGCGCCGCGTTGCGCCGTACCGCCCTGATCGTCGGGCGCGGCGACGCGGATCACCACCTGGGTGCCGACGGGGAGCTGCAGTCCGACCATGGCCACATCGTTTCATCGCTCCAGGGTCTCGGGCGTATTGACAAATTTTTCTGTCAAGTCGAGATTGGGGTGCATGCAGTATGTCGACGAGCCCGAGAAGGTGCGGCTGGCGTTGTCGCCGATCAGGCGGCGGCTGCTCGAGCTGCTCCGGGAGCCGGCGTCGGCGACTCAGCTCGCGGCGACGCTCGACCTGCCCCGGCAGCGGGTCAACTACCACCTGCGCGAGCTGGAGAAGGCCGGGCTGGTCGAGCTCGTCGAGGAGCGGCAGCGGCGTGGGTTCACCGAGCGGATCCTGCGTGCGTCCAGTGGCCTGTTCGTCGACCCGGGCGTGGTCGGCGGCGCGTTCACCCAGATCCAGGACCAGTACGCCGCCGAGCACCTGGTCGAGGTCGCCGCGGGGACGGTCCGGGACGTGGCGCGGATGCAGAGCGCGGCCGAAGCGGACGGGAAGCGGCTGCTGACGTTCACGCTCGAGACCGAGGTGCGGTTCGCCGAGCCGGGCGACGTCCACCGGTTCACCGATGCGCTCACCGAGGCCGTGCGGCGAGTGGTTGCGGAGTACGACAGTGAGAGCGGGCGGCCGTACCGGCTGATCGCGGGCGGTCATCCCGCGCCCCGCCGTACCGAGGGAGAGAGATGAAGATCGTGGTGACGGTGGCCGCTCCGGTGGAAGCGGTGTGGGACGCGTTGCGGGACCGGGAGAAGATCCGGCACTGGCACGGCTGGGAGTACGAGGGCGGCCTGGAGCAGGAGATCGACCTCATCTACTTCACCGACGTGACCGAGGACGGTACGACGCTGACCCTCGGCAACGGCGACACGTTCGTCGTCGAGCCCGCCGGCGGGGGGTCGAAGATCACGCTGACCCGGGCGCCGATCGGCACGAACCCCGAGTGGGATGCGTACTACGACGACATCACCGAAGGCTGGATCACCTTCCTCCACCAGCTCGTCTTCTTCATCGAGCGGCACCCGGGCGACGAGCGGCACACGCTGTTCTACTCGGGCACCGGCGCCCTCAACCCGATCACCGAGCTCGGCCTGCCGGCCGACACCGTCGACCTGATCGGTGAGCCGGTGAAGACCGAGGTCTGGTACACCTCCGAGCACCAGCTCGGCGTCACAGTCGACGCCTGGGGCAACGGCCTGCTCGTGCTCAGCCACCTCCCTCCGAGCGACGCCAAGCCCGAAGGCGCCTCGATGGCAATCCTCTCGGTCTACGGCAGCACCGACCTCGACGAGCTCGCCGCCCGCTGGCAGACCTGGTGGGACGAGCGCTACCCGAAGCCCCTCGACCTCCCGGGTGAACCACCGACGACCACGGGCTGACACGGCAGTGACAGGGCGCAAACGTGTCAGCACGCTGGGTCTACCTGTCGGTGTTACTGGGAAGTATCTTGCCGAGCGGTGATCGGGTGGGGGCCGTGCGGTCACCGTAGCTTCGGCGAGAGAGGCCTTCCGGTGAACCTGCTTCCCAGAAGTCGTCGAGTTTCCGTCATCCTTGCGCTCTCCATGACCGGGTTCGTCCTGGTCGCCACCCCGGCACACGCCGACGGTCCCGGGTCCGGGACGCCGTACGTCGTCACCGTTGGGGACTCCTACATCTCGGGCGAGGCCGGTCGCTGGGCCGGCAGCTCGAACGACTCCGAGACTCCGGCCGACGCGCTCGGTGCGCACGCGTACCACGACAACGCGACGCATACCGCCGAGCTGATCCCGAAGTGCCACCGCAGCCTGTCGGCCGAGGCGTACATCGGCGGCGGGATCGGCGGACTCAACCTGGCCTGCTCCGGCGCCCGGGTGGCCAGCAGCGACGGCGACACGTTCAAGCCGGGCGTCGACTTCTACGACAACGGCGCCGGCCACCTCGGCCAGGCGAAGATGCTGCAGCAGTTCGCGGCCGGGCACAACGTGCAGCAGGTGGTCGTCTCGATCGGCGGCAACGAGTTCAACTTCGCGGCGATCGTCACGCAGTGCGTGCAGGACTTCTTGCTGTCACCGTCGTGGTTTCCGGACTACTGCAAGGACGACTCGTCGGTGGTCAGCAACTTCACCAGCGCGAACGTCACCGCCGTCCGCGGCCGGATCGCGACCGCGTTCCAGAACGTCCGTACCGCGATGCGCAACGCCGGGTACGGCGACAACGCGTGGACGCTGGTCGTGCAGACGTATCCGTCGCCGATCCCGGCCGCCAGCGGCTTCCGGTACGGGCAGAGCGGTTACACCCGGCAGAGCGTCGGTGGCTGCGGCTTCTGGAACGCCGACGCGGACTGGGCCAACAGCACGGCCCTGGTGACCATCAACAACACCGTCCGCGCCGCGATCGGCCAGTCCGGCCTCACCAACGCCCGCCTCCTCGAACTCCAGTCCACCTTCAACGGCCGCCGGCTCTGCGAGAAGACCGTCGGCCTCTACGAAGAGGTCGGCCTGTCCTCCTGGACCCAGCCCACCGCCGTCGATCGGACCGAGTGGATCAACCAGATCCGCACGGTCACCACGGTCGGCTCCGACTACTACATCCAGGAATCCCTCCACCCCAGCTACTGGGGTCAGCTGGCCCTCCGCTCCTGCGTCCGCCAGACCTACCTGCAAAGCCGCGGCGGTACCTGCACGATCTCCGGCACCGGCCTCCTCAACGGCGAACCACGCGTCACGCTGAACTGACGAAATGAGCCGGCCGCCACACCCATCGCGGGTGTGGCGGCCGGGTTTACTCAGTCGAGCGTCAGCTCAGGTTCAGGCCCGTGTCGTCAACGACGAACGAGGTCTGGAGCGAGACGTCCTCGGTGCCGGTGAAGCTGATCGACACCGTCTGGCCGGCCAGCGACGAGACGTCGAACGACTTCAGCGAGTAGCCACTCGCCTTGTTGAGGTTCGAGTACGTCGCCAGCGTGGTCGAGCCCGCCTTCACCGTCAGCTTGTCGTACTGCGTCGACGTGGTCGTCTCAGCAGAGTCGATGTGCAGGTAGAAGGACAGGACAGCGTGGCAACCGGCCGGAATCGCGACCGACTGGCTCAGCGTGTCCGTGTGGGTCGTGCCGTATCCGTCCAGCCACGCCTTCCACGAGCCGCTGTGCGCGGCCTCGCCGGCGCTGTTGTCGATCACGCCCGCCGACGCCGACCAGGGCGCCGCCGAACCGGTCTCGAAGCCCGGGTTACCGAGCTTCTGGCCGGGCGAGGAGCAACCGCCACCGACAGGGCTGACGGTGATGGTGAAGGAGGTGCTGCCGGATCCGCCCGCACTCGCGGTGGCCGTGGCGGTCACGTTGTAGGTGCCGGCGGTGGTCGGCGTACCGGACACGGTGCCCGTGGAGGAACCGATGGTGATGCCGGCCGGGAGACCGGTGGCGGACCAGGTGTACGGCGCGGTGCCGCCGCTGGCCGACAGCGTGAACGGCGCGATCGCGGTACCGACCGTGGCGCTCTTGTTGCCCGGGTTGGTGACGGTGACGCCGCCGGAGACCGAGCACGTCGGGTCGCCGGCCTGCGCCGGTACGCTCACCGCGTCCCACGCCGCCTTGACGGTGTTGAACTCGGTGCAGCTGCCCGGGTACAGGTTCTTCGCCGCGGTCAGGGTCCAGGTCCGGTACTTCAGGTACGAGCTGCTGCTGGTCTTCATCAGCATCGCGTTGTACATGATCTTGATGGCCTTCTGGATGCCCAGACCGGTCACCGACGAGCTGTTGCAGGTCGGAACGTTCGGCGAACCGCCGCTGCCCTGGGAGACCAGGACGAACCAGTGGTCGCCGGGACCGGCCGCGGCGTGCACCTCGGAGCCCGGGATCGAGCTCGAGTAGCAGTTCGGGTCGCCGACCTGCGACGGGTCGTACATGTTGCGGATCGGGCCCTGGCCGACCAGGTTGACCTCTTCACCGACGTAGAAGTCCGGCGGGTCGTAGGCCGAGGCCTGGTTGCTGTAGAACTCGGTGGACGCGCCGAAGGTGTCGGCGACGAACTCCTGCGTACCGGAGCCCGAGATGCCACCCGGGGTGTGGTCGTCGATGCCATGACCCAGCTCGTGGCCGACAACGTCCAGCGAACCGATCCACTGGTTGGCGTTGTTGTGGCCGACCTGCACCTGCGTACCGTCGTAGTACGCGTTCACGTCGGCCAGACCGACGCGGATCGGCCAGCCGCCGCCGTTGCCGTCGAAGCCGTTACGGCCGAGCCAGTCGGTCAGCATGTGCCGCTCGGTCTGGGCCGTGTACAGCGCGTCGACGCAGCCGGTCTCCCGGCTGGTGGCGTTGCCGTTGCCCCAGTTGTCGTCCGGACCGGAGAACGTGGTGTTGTTCGCCGCGTCCTGGCAGGACTGGTTGGTGGTGTTCGGGTCCTTCATCGAGTACGTGCTGCCGGTCAGCGTGGTGTCCAGGTGCACCGGGTTCGGGCCGCTGTACGCCGCCGTACCGTTGCCGGCCATCACGTGCTCCTGGGTACCGAGAACCTTGCCGCTCAGCGCGTCGACGTACACGCTCAGGCTCGACGGCTCCGTGGCGCTGCGGCCGGAGACGCGGGACTGCCACGCCAGCCTCGGGGTGCCCTTGAGCGCGTAGACCGCCAGCGTCGGCGTGGTCGAGTCGGTGACCACCTTCAGCTGCTTGTTCGCGGTCTTCTGCGCGGCCGCGGCGGTGACCTTGGCCGTGGTGGCCAGGTCCGGTACAGCGGTGGTCTGCGCGACCGAGGTGGCCTTGACGGCACCCCGGGCATCGGTGACGACAACGAAGTCACCGCCGACGACCGGCAGGCCCTTGAACGTCCGCTCGTACGGGACGTACTGCAGGCCGGACTGCTCCGAGATCACCGGCTTGGCGACGAACTTGTCGTTCTTGCCGGCGTGCAGGGCAGCGGGCTTGCTCCCCACCAGGGACGACGCGGACTTGGCGGCGAAGGCCTTCGACTGGGCCGGCGTGGGCCGCGGCGGTGGGGCCGCGTTCGGTGCGGCGGCCGCCGTACCGAAACCGGCGAGGGCCGCCGCTGCGAGGCTGGTGACCCCGAGCACGACGGCGGTCTTTCGGGAACGCTGAAACAAGACCATTGATGTGGCCCTTTCAGATGACTGGTGCTGGGCGGGTTGCGCCTCGCCGGACTGCAGGCGGTGCACCACTCCGCCTGGAACCTCCGGCCTATCCATCGGTTGGGCTTGCGAACAGGACCCCAGCTGTCCGCGGTCGATGGATCGCGCGGAGGGACACTATGTCCGGACCACCCCCCAAACAAGGCGCGGATGTGCCGTTGGCACCGGAACGACAACTGACCGCGTTGTCAGGACTACAAAGAGCTGACAAACCTGTCCGGATCCTGAGATTTGTCTCGATTGTGGGGAGAAGTAGAACAATCGTTTGACGAGCTTTGGTACCCACGGTTGGGCGCCGGGTGAGGGGGTGAGTGCGGACGGTCGCGGGCGTGGGCGGGCTTGCAAAGGTCGGGTAACGGCGGGTGGTTCGGAGCCGGTGTGGATGGCAGAATCGCGCAGACGGGTTGGCCGGCCGCGGGGGTGCGACGCCTCACGGGTGGCGCGACGGATCGCGATCTGGGGTGTGAGTGGAAACCGAATTCGTGCTGTCGCTCGGGGAGCAGCAGTGGACGCTGCCGACCGGGGCCGACACGATCACCATCGGCCGCGCCTCCAACGCCGACGTCCGGCTGCCGGCCGACGACCAGATCTCCCGCATCCACGCCCGCCTCACCCGCGACGGCAGCACCTGGACCCTCCACGACGAGTCCCGCAACGGCACCGGCCTCAACGGCCGCCGCCTCACCGCCCCCACCCCCCTAACCCCGAACGACCGAATCCACATCGGCCGCTCAATCCTCACCTTCACCACCTCCCCCGCGACCACCCCCGCACCCGGCTCAGACGCACCCACCCCACCCCCCGGTACGCCGTCCACCCCAAGCTCCAGCGCGCCACCCGCACACGACTCCGGCTCCCGGCCCGCCCCCGCCGCACAGCCCGCCCCAAGCCCCGACCCCGGTTCACCGCCTACCCCCGGCTCTGGCACACCAAGCGCACCTGCGCCCGGGTCCAACACACCAAGCGCACCTACCCCAGCCCCAGGCACCCCAGCCTCAGGTACGCCAACCACACCCACCCCACCCGCGCCCCACACAAGCCCGGGCACGCCGGAGCCCCCCGCCCCCACCTCGGGCATGGCGAGCACACCCACCGCGGGCTCCAGCACACCGGGGACGCCCGGAACACCCGGCACGCCGGGCACACCCACGCCGCCCACCACCTACACGCGGACCCCACCCCCGTCCAACTCCGCCGGCCAGTCCGCGCAGGACGAGTACTCGTGGCCGGCCGACAGTGGAGCGCAGGGCGCCGACGCGCCGCCTGCGAGCAGCCGAGAAGACAGCCCGTTCGCCCCACGTGCAGGCGCGGACGAGTACGACACCCCACGTGCCGGCGAGGACGGGTACGACGTACCGCGCATCGGCGTACCGACGGCAGACGATGTACCACCTGCTGGGGAGTGGAGCCCGTTCGCGCCCGAGGGCGGGCCGCGGTTCGACACGTTGGAGACGCCGGCGCCGCCACCCGCGCCGGCGGACCTGCCCCGGCGGCCTGAGGAGCCCTGGGCTGCGTACCCGTCGGCCGACAACCCTGAGCCACCCCGCTCTCCCTGGCAAAACCCGGCCCAGCTCGACCAGTCCGAACCCAACTGGAACGAATCCGCCGGCTGGCCAGAGCCCACCCAGGACCGCGGCGCACCCGACCTCGGCCCGACCGACCGCCGCAACGCAGACCGACGGAACGGCGACCGACGAGCAAGCGACCGCCGCGGAACCGACCGCCGCACCCCCGAGGGACCCGACGGCAACGGATCAGACCGCCGCAACGGCCGCGGCTCCAAGCGACAAGGCGAGCCCAACGGCCTCGAGGCAGTAGGCCTCGCCGACCGCCTGGCAGGCGACGACGCCGCCGGGCGTGGCAGCAGCCGTCTCGGACCAGAGACCCGACGAGACACCAGCGGTCGTCAAGGAGCTGACCGCTTTGCAGCCGACGACGCCTCAGAGGACTTCGGCAGCGTCCGCCTCCTCAGGGTGCTGATCCTGGCCGCGATCGTCATCGGCCTGGGGATCGTCGTCAACCTGGTCGGCACCTTCCTCGCCGACGGCCCCGGCAGCACCCTGCGCTGGCTCGTACCGCCAGGCATCGCCCTCGTCGGCGCCATGGTCCTCGCCCTCCTCGACGCCGCCTCCCCCCGCGACCGAACCCCCTCGAAGCTCGACGTCTCGGTCGTGATCGCCATCGCGGTCGTCCTGGTCGGCGTCGGAGTCGGCGGTTTCGCGGTCACCGCCGGAGCGGAGTACGTCGGCGGCTACCTGACCGGCAACGAGTCCGGCGAGGACCGCCTGGTCAAGCCCGTCGTGAAGCCGTCCGGCACCCTCACCTTCACGGTCGAGAACGTCACGTACACGAGCCACTTCACCCGCGTCGAGCTCGGAGTCAAGAACACCGCCAAGCAGGCGGTCACGGTTCCGATCAACGGCTCCACCTTCACCGCGGCCGATGGCACCACCCTCCGCGCCGACGTCGGCAAGAGCGCCTGGCCGGACCGAATCGCGGCCGGCGCCACCGCCCGCGGCACCATCACGTTCAAGAACAAACTCCCGGACAGCGCCGGCACCGCCGCCCTGACCTTCAAGTCCGGCAGCACCGCGGTAGCCATCACCGCCATCCCCCTGACCAACTGACCCCGACCCACCTCCATCCACCGGACAACCCCCTGAAGACTTACATCGATTTTTGATATTGTTGCGGCGTGACCGATGAGCTCGACGTCGACCGACTGACCACGGTGATCGAGGACTTCAACACGATCTTCATCCGGCTGCCGTCGGTACGGCGGTTCAACTTCTCGACGCTGTCGGTGCTACACACGCTCGGCCGGCGCGGCCCGCTCCGCCTGACCGACCTGCTCGCCACCGAGCAACTCAAGCAGCCCGCCCTCACCAGCCTGGTCGCGAAACTCGAACAGGACGGCCTGATCCAGCGTCGCCCGGACCCCACCGACGGCCGCGCGATGCTGCTCTCGCTCACCCGCACCGGTCGCGAGATCGTCCGCTCCCGACACGCGAACCGCGTCAAACGACTGACCGACCTGGTCGATCAACTCACCCCCGTGGAGCGCGCGGTACTCGCGGGCTCCGTCCACGTACTCACCCGGCTGACCGAGATCGCCGCGGAGGACCGCCAATGAAGCAGACCCCCATCCACGTCCCCGACGAGGTCCTCGACGACCTTCGCCGCCGCCTCCGAGCGACCAAGTGGCCGCGCGACGCGGGCAACGACGACGGCTACTACGGCGTACGTCGTACCGTCCTGCAGCCGCTTGTCGAGTACTGGGCCGACGGCTACGACTGGCGCGCCGTCGAGGCACGGATGAATACGTATTCACAGCATCGCGTCGACGTCAACGGCGTCCCCGTGCACTTCATGTCCAAGGCCGGCGTCGGCCCGCACCCGATCCCGCTGATCCTCAGCCACGGCTGGCCGTGGACGTTCTGGCACTGGTCGAAGGTAATCGACCAACTGGCCGACCCCGCGCAGTACGGCGGTGATCCACAGGACGCCTTCGACGTGATCGTCCCGTCCCTGCCCGGCTTCGGCTTCTCCACCCCGACCCGGCCGGACATGAACTTCTGGAAGATGGCCGACGTCTGGCACGAGCTGATGACGGACGTGCTCGGCTACCCGAAGTACGCCGCCGCCGGCTGCGACGTCGGCGCGCTGGTGACCGGCCAGCTCGGCCACAAGTACGCCGCTGAGCTCTACGGGATCCACATCGGGTCCGGCCAGAAGCTGACGATGTTCAACGGCGACCGCGGCTGGGACCTGAGCGGCGGTCATCCGATCCCACCTGATCTTCCGGTGCACATTCGTGATCGAATCATCGAATTCGATCGCCGCTTCGCCTCCCACCTCGCCACCCATGTGCTCGACCCGAGCACGCTCGGTTTCGGTCTCGCCGACTCACCCGCCGGCATGCTCGCCTGGCTGCTCGAACGCTGGCTCAAGTGGTCAGAAGGCGATCAAGCGTTCACAGACGACGAACTGCTCACCCATGCGACCATCTACTGGGCGGGCAACGCGATCGACACTTCGATCCGCACGTACTCCAACAACAACCGCTACCCGTGGACCCCGTCCCACGACCGGGAACCGCAGGTCGAGGTCCCCACCGGCCTCACCCTCGTAAGCTACGAGAACCCGCCCGGCGTCAGCACCACCGAGGAGCGCGTCGAGCATTTCCGCTCCAGCGATCGCGCGCCCTGGTACAACCTCACGAACCTCTCCGCCCACCCGCGCGGCGGCCATTTCATCCCGTGGGAGATCCCTACCGAGTGGACCGACGACCTGCGCCGTACCTTCCGCTCGCTACGGTGAAGATGTGCAGACGATCCTGATCACCGGAGCAACCGACGGGCTGGGCCGCGAGCTCGCTCTCCGCCTGGGCAAGAACGCCCGTGTACTCATCCATGGCCGCGACGCGGCCCGAGCCGAGAAGGTCCGCGACGAGATCCTGGCCGCCGGCGGGCCGGATCCCGAGATCCTGCTGGCCGATCTCGCCAGCCTCCGCGACGTCGACGCGCTGGCCGACCGAGTGACCGGCGACCTCGATGTCCTGATCAACAATGCCGGCATCGGTGCCGGCCGTCCCGGGACCGGCCGGCAGGTGAGTGCCGACGGCATCGAACTGCGGTTCGCCGTCAACTACCTCGCCGGCTACCGCCTGACTCGTTTACTCCTCCCACGCATCACCGAGCGCATCGTCAACGTTTCCTCCGCCGGCCAGCGCGAGATCGACTTCGCCGACCCGATGATGGAGCACGGGTACGACGGCTTCGCGGCGTACTGCCAGAGCAAGCTCGCCCAGATCATGTTCACCATTGACCTGGCCAACGAACGGCCCGACCTGATCGTCAACTCGTTGCACCCAGCTACGTTCATGAACACCACGATGGTCACCGAGTCCGGCACCCGGCCCACCAGCACCGTTGCCGAGGGCGCCGACGCGACCATGCAGCTTGTCGTAGGCAACGACCTCCCGTCCGGGCGCTACTTCAACGGTCTGCGGGAGTCGCGCGCCAACAGTCAGGCGTACGACGGTGACGCCCGCGAGCGTCTCCACCGGCTCTCCGACGAACTGATCGCCGGTTCAGCTGGGTAGGTGGGTCCGCGCGTGGCGTTCGATGCGGCCGAGGTGGAGGCGGATCTGCTGGGCGACCGCGTCCGGAGCGCTCTCGTCGGGGGCGTTGTGGTCGAGGCCGGGGAGTACGGCGTACTCCGCGCTCGGCACGATCTCCGCGAGCTGCGGGAGGACGCCGGTCAGGTAGCCGGGTGACTTCTCGCCGCCGAGGAGCAGGGTCCGCGCCGCGATGCCGGCGTACCGGGTGCCGTCCGAGTCGAGGCGGACGATCTCAGCGATCTCCGCCGGGGTCGTCGGCATCATGTCGCGGGTCTCGCGGCCGCCGCGGCCACGCAGCATCAGCAAGGAGATTGCCCAGAGCAACGGAGTCGCGGTGAACGGAAGCAGCCGGGTGCCCTTGAGGAACGTCGCCATCGCCGCCACGTGCCGGCCGCGCCCGAGCTCGGCGTCGAAGTCGCCCAGCCAGCTGGCGTCGAACGAGCCGCCGATACTCACGCCCGGCTCGTACGCGATCAGCGCGTCCAACGGTCGCTGCAGCCCGACGTGTAGCGCAATCAGGCCGCCGTAGCTGTGTCCGAACACGACCTGCGACCCGGTGTGCTCGAGGACCGCGAGTACGTCGTCCACCTCGGCCTCGACGCTGTACGGCGTACGCTGCGGGCCGCTTGCGCCACGTCCGCGGCGCTCGATCACGTGGACTGCGTGTGCCCCGGCCAGGCTGCGGGCCAGGCGGTCGTAGTGGTGGGCGCGGCGATTGTTCCCGGGTACGACGACCACCCCAGGTCCTGCGCCCACGCTCTCAACCGCGACCCCGCCGACCAGCTCCGTCTCGAACCCCACCTGCGCCATCCCCACTCCTCCCAGTCACACCCCACTGTCTCCAACGCCACTGGCACCGCTCTGACTTCCCGCTGGCATGAAATTCGGGGGTGATTCACTGAGAGTCAGCGCCGACCCACGACCCGTGGGTGGTCGCGCCAGGCCGGCATCGTCGCCATGTAGGCAAGCGTGTCGGCCTCGATCTTCGCGCGCGGGTCGTCCGGATTCCGCCGCGCCTGCCAGGAGACCATCGACTCGAACCGGGTGTCGAAGTCCTGGAGGTTTCCGTCGGCGTCGACGCAGTAGGCGCAGTACCGCCCACTCTCGATCGGCATACTGCAGCTCTCGCAACTCGTGGTGGTCATGGTGTCGCTCCGTTCGATCGGACCAGCTGGGACAAGGTGGTGAGCAGCCCGGCCCGCTCCGCGGCCGTCAACCCACCGAACGCTTCGGCGAGCGCGTCGATGCTGAGCACTTCACGGTCGGCCCGCAGTACGGCGAACCCCTCCGGCGTCAACCACACGAGCGTCCGCCGCCGGTCCTGCGGATCGGGCTCCCGCTCGAGCACACCCTTTCCCTCGAGCTGACTCACGATCTCACTCACCACCGACTGCGCCCGCTCCAGATGCAGCGCAAGCTCCCCCACAGTCATCGGCCCCGCCTGCGACAAGTGCAACAACACCGCCCGACTGGCCCCCGACAACTCCGCCCGCTTCCCGTCCCGCCGGTGAAACCGCAGATAAGCCTCCCGAAACAGCTCCGCAAACCCCCGCGCATCCTGCTCCGCCGTACCCACCCCCCGACCCTCCCCCGCCAACAACCCATCGTCAATCCCGATGAATCAGCAGGGATTGCTTGACCGGACGCCGGGCTCGTTCGGCCGAGGCGGTTACGGCGCGGGCATCTCCCACAATGCACTGATCGGGACCGCGCGGAAGCGTGGGCCGAAGGGCAGCGTCTCGTGCCCGGTGTAGAAGACGACGCCGACCTGGAGGTCATCGCCGAGGCGGTCGGCGAGGTGCCGGAGGCCGCGGAAGTCTTCCGCCTTGACCGTCGACGCCGCTTTGACATCGATCGCGACCACCTGCCCGCGGCGGTTCTCGAGCACGATGTCAACCTCGACCTGGTCCTTGGTTCGATAGTGATACAGCTCGGCACGCTGCTCGGACCACGTGAGCTGGCGAGCCAGTTCCATCGCTACGAAGCCCTCCAGCAACGGCCCCAAAGGCCCGCCTGGCTGACGAAGGCTGGCGGTATCCAGGCCGAGCAGGCTTGCTGCAACGGCCGAGTCAACCATGGCGACCTTCGGCGTACCGATCGCCCGGCTGCTGAGGTTCCGGGACCAGGCCGGAATGCGCTTGATCAGAAAGACCTCTTCCAGCAGACCGAGGTAACGCTTGACAGTCGGCTGCGCGAGGCTCAGGTCGTTGGCCAGGGTCGCCGGCACCAGCAGCTGACCCGATCTCGCGGCGACGAGCCTGGTCAGCGCGCGCATCTCGGGACCGCGTTCGATCTCGGACAACTGGATGACGTCGCGGTTGATCAGGTCGGAGACGTACGAGTCGAGGAACCGCTCCCGGCGGCGGGACACCCGGGCGACCGCCTCCGGGAAACCGCCGCGAACCAGTCGATCGATGTAGCCGCTCCGGCTCTCGGACGAGACGTGGTGCAATCGGGGACCGAGCGCGAAGGCCGCGTCGACGAACCCGTCGGGCTTCTCGTCGATCTCGCCTTGCGACAGTGGCCAGAGCTCGATCGTCTCCATCCTGCCGGGCAACGCGTCGGGCAAGCCGCGGAGCCCGAGCACGCGCGCCGATCCGGTCAGCAGGAACCGTCCGGGCCGCGGGTCGCGGTCCACGGACTCCTTGATCGCCAGCAGCAGCTCCGGAACGCGCTGAACCTCGTCGATCACCAGCGGACCAGCCTCGGCGACGAACTCGGTCGGGTCGTACGTCGCAGCCTGCCGCGTCGCAGCCCGGTCCAGACTGCGCCACTCCGCGCCCCGCTCACCGCCGATCCGCGCGACCAGCGTGCTCTTGCCACACTGGCGCGCTCCGTTGACCAGGACTACGCGCGTATCAACCAACGCATCGGCCACCGCAGCTTCGGCGTGACGAGGCAGGATGCGCCCGATCGGCGACTGCGGAACCATGGCCATGGTTCCGAGACTAGCAGCGAAGTGTTAGTTTGGCCGCCAGGTAGCTGTTAGCTTGGTCGCTCCGTGGCTGTTAATCTGGTCGGCTTGGAAGGGGTGTCCGGAACACACAAAGGCCGGCCCCCAACTAGGGACCGGCCTGTATGCAGGGGTGGAGGTGGCGGGAATCGAACCCGCGTCCTTCGGCGGGGTTTCAAGACTTCTCCGGGCGCAGTCTGAATGGCGCTTTTCTCAGCCCCAGCGTTTGTACAGACATCTCGCTGACAGGCTCAGTCACTGTAAAAGTCCTGAACTAACCCCGTGACCGGGCTAGTCCAGCAAGCTCCCTAGCTGAGGCCAGGAACCGGGGCGGGAGCATCCCCGGGCTGACCCGTCGTTTATCTCAGGCCGTCAGGCGGCGAGAGCGACGTCAGTGCGCTTAATGTTGGCACTTATTGGTTTCCAGAGATCGTTAACGAGATAACCCTGGATCCTCGGCCCGCTTCCCTTGGAACCAACGTCCAAAGTCGAAACCGTTCACCCCCTGTTGAGTTGTCAAACTCCCACCGCCCCCGAAGGGGTGGTGGAAGATCCACACTACAGGGTCCAACAGATCCCCCGCACCCGACATTCCCCCAACCACCCATCACAGCCCACTCAGCCGGCCGTTGCCAGCCCGTTAGTCGGCCAGTGCAGGCCCGGCGGTCGGCTCGTGCGAACTCTCAGTCGGCGGCGAGGTCTCAGTTGGCTGCGAGCTCTCGGTCGGCTGGGGGCTGTCGGTCGGTGCGGGGGCGAGGACGAAGATCAGGGCCGATGCGGCGACGATCACGCCGGCGAGGGCGATTACCCAGGCGGTCGTCGAGCGCAGCATCAGCGCTCCGATCGCGGCCTCGGCGAACATCGCGGCGATGCAGTACATCGACGCCGAACAGCACCCCGCACCCGACGAGAACCTCCGCCTGTACCCCGAAAACGACCCCCAACCAACGCCGGGCGTGCGATTCCAACCCCCGCGCCGCCCAGCCGCCGACCAGCGAGCCGAGCACGAACCCCACCACCGCCGCCACCGGCGGCCCCACCTTGAACCCCGACCCCGGATCCACCGCGAAGCCGAGGAACACGACATTCCCGGTCATGTTCGCGACGAAGGTATGACCGAGCTTGAGATAGCTCACCGCGTCGATCAACCCCGTGGCCGCGGTCAGCCCCAAGAACCCCGCAACCTCCCACCGCGCCCCCACCGGACTATCCATGCCAGCCAGCCTAGAGCCGCCCCAGCCAGGCAAAGCCGTGCGACCAGATACAGGCGAACCAGCCAGACAGAGCCGGCCAGGGTAGAGCAGGGGCTACTTGATCGGGCGGAGGGTGAATGGGTAGCGGAACTTGGAGCCGGCCGCTGTGGCGAGGCCGCCGATGCCGGTGAGGAGGAACCACAGGATGCCGAGGATCGGGAACAGGAATCCGGTGAACCCATGGGTGATCCCCGTGATCACGCCAAGCGCAGCGAACGCAGCGACCGCGGTCAGCTGGAAGTTGAGCGCCTCGACTGCGTGCCGTCGTACCGCGGGGTTCCTCTGGCCGGTGGTCGCGACGATGAGCGCCGGGCCGACGAAGAAGGTCGGGTAGCCGAGCCAGTGCGCGATCGTGCCCATCCCGCGGCCGTCGCTCTGGTACTGCTGCAGCGGCGCCGGGCGGGTGAAGGCAGCGGGGGCGTACGTCGGGACCGGGCGGGAGACGAGGCCGTCGAACGTGCTGTTGAGCTCGGCCCGGGTGCGCGCCTGCAGTGCCTTCTCCAGCCGCAGATCGAACTCCATGTGTTCGATCCGGCCGTCGGCGTACATCTCTTTCAGGATCTCGACGGCGCGATCCCGCTGCGCCGGCGTCACCAGCAGCTCTGAAGTGGACATACCCCCACTCTGCGCCGCCCCAGCCCCCCACCCCATCGGGTTCAGCCCGGACCAATCCCTGAGCAAACCCCTGTCAGCCGCGGCGGGTTCGGTCGGTTAGGGCTCTTTGGGCTTCTCGGTTGGCTTGGCGTTCGGCTAGGGAGTGGCGTTTGTCGTAGTCCTTCTTGCCGCGGCCGGTGGCCAGTTCGACCTTGGCGTAGCCGTCTTTGAAGTACAGCGACAGCGGGATCAGGGAGACGCCCTGCTGTTCGACCGCGCGGATCAGCTTCGCCAGTTCGTCCTTGTGCAACAACAGCTTGCGGGTACGGCGGGGTTCGTGGTTGGTCCAGGTGCCGTGTTTGTACTCCGGGATGTGCATGCCCTGGAGCCACAGCTCGTTCCCCCGGACGGCGGCGAACGCGTCGACGAGGGAGGCCCGGCCTTGGCGGAGGGACTTGACCTCAGTCCCTGTCAGCACCAGACCGGCCTCCACCACGTCTTCGATGTGGTAGTCGTGTCGCGCCTTCCGGTTCTGCGCGATCGGCTTCTCCTGGCCGGTCTGTTTCACCATTCGACCAGTATCGCAGGTACGTCAGAGCCACTTCATCGGATTAACCACGCGGCCGTCCTGGTACACCATGAAGTGCAAGTGACAGCCCGTGGAGTACCCCGTCGTCCCGGACCACGCGATGATCTCGCCGCGCGAGACGCGCTCGCCGACATGCGCCTTGTACCGCGACAAGTGGTTGTAGACCGTGGTGATCGAGTCCCCGTCCATCACTCCGTGTGAAATGAACAGCCGGTTCCCGTAACCACCGTTGTAGTACTTGTCCGTCACCACCCCGTCGGCCGCGGCGCGGACCGGCGTACCGCACGGTGCCCGGAAGTCCGTCCCGTCGTGCAGCTTCCAGTAGTGCAGCACCGGGTGGAACCGCATCCCGTACGGCGACGTGATGTAACTGCTCACCGGATAGCTCAAGCCACCATCGGAGGGCTCCGGAATGTTCCGCGGCGGCCGATGCTCGCGCCGAGCCTTCTCCCGCTCCGCCTTCTCCTCGGCAGCCTTCCGCCGAGCCGCCGCGGCCTTCTCAGCGCGAGCCCGCGCGATCAGGATCTGCTCGACCCGGGACCGCTCCCGCAGCAGCGAGTTGTACTGCGCCAGCTCGGAGTTCTTCTCCTTCTCCGCAGCCTTGAACGCCGTCAGCTTGACCGCGGTGACCGCAGCCGCCTCGGCCTTGTCCGCCGCGACCTGCTTGGTCAGCTCGGTCACCGCCTGCACGGTCCGAGCAGCCGCGGCACGAGCCGCCGCGGCGTCCGTCTCCGCCGCCGCGACCTTGACCCGCTTGCTCGAGAGCTCGGCCTGCGCGTCGTTGAGGGCCGTGATCGCGTTGCCCTGGATGCCGAAAACGTTCCGCTGCACCTGCATCCCGGTCGCAATATCGGCCGGCTGAGCACCGCGCAGCACGATCGACAGCCCCACCAGGCTGTTCTGCTGCTGGTACGCCGACCGTACGGCGCGCCCCGCCACGGAACGCTTCTCCGCGATCAGCTTCTCGCCCGCCTCGACATCGGCGACCGCCACCTTCAGCGCCGCCTCGGCCGCGGCAAGCTTGCCCGCCGCAACGGCATCGGCAGCCTGAGCCGCAGCCAGCTTGCCCTGCGCAACGGCGTACCGCGCCTGCACAGCCTGGAGTTTCACGACCGCTTGGTTGTAGGCGGCAACGGACTTGCCGAGCTGGTCGGACGCGTCGTCGAGGTCGGCCTTCTGCTGACCGATCTGCGAGTCGAGCTGTTTCTTCTTGGCGGCGGGGTCCGGGTCCGCCGCCTGCGCGGACGGGACCGCCGCCACTGCTCCGATGGACAGGGACAGGACAAGGCAGCATGCGGCGACGACCG
The DNA here is from genome assembly GCF_040638345.1 of Kribbella sp. NPDC026611. Classification (NCBI taxonomy): domain Bacteria; kingdom Bacillati; phylum Actinomycetota; class Actinomycetes; order Propionibacteriales; family Kribbellaceae; genus Kribbella; species Kribbella sp. NPDC026611. The sequence goes on along the minus strand of NZ_JBEZYC010000006.1, from coordinate 64,398 downwards.
TCTGCCGGCCCTGCGGTCTGGGGCGCGATCGCGGGTACGGCGGTGCGGAGGTGCCGGTGCTGTCGTCTCGCTTGATGCTCCCCCGCCTACGCGGGTTCGCACCGGGGAAGTGCGGGACCACAGGTCGACCCCTTGCTCTGGGTGAAGTTGTTGTGCGGTACAGAAGTGACTGCTGTTACTCCTGTTACCGCACGATAAGGCACCCGGGTCAGACTTTGAGGTATTTCCGCGTTGTCAGGAATGTCGGGATCACGGCCAGGATCAGGCCGACCACGACCATGATCAGCGTGGCGCGGAAGGTTTCGGTCGCTCCGACCCACTGCCAGACCCGGAACGTCTCCTGGGCCCGCTGCATGACCACGAAGTACACCCCGACCCACAGGGTGCCGCAGGCAAAGACCGCGCCCACCAAGGCGGCCAGCACCGCCTCCAGCAGGAACGGCAGCTGGATGTAGAAGTTCGAGGCGCCCACCAGGCGCATGATGCCTATCTCTCGTCTTCGTGCGTACGCCGCCAACCGGATCGTGTTCGAGATCTGCATCAGCGCCGCGACCAGCAGCAGCGCGGCCGCGATCAGGGCCCCGACTTGCAACCCGTTCAACGCCTTGAAGAGTGGATCGAGGTACTGGCGCAGGTCCTGGACCGTGTCCACCCCGGGCAGGCCGCTCACCGCGCTGACCAGGTTCTGGTAGCGCTGTGGATCCTTCAGCTTGACCCGGAACGACTCCTGCATCTGGTCCTCGGTGACCGTGCTGACGATCGGCGAGTCCTTGTACAGCTTCTTGAACGAGTCGAACGCTTCCTTCTTCGACTCCGAGAAGACGCCGTCCGGCGCGGTGTCGGGGTTGGTCTGGATGACCTGCTGGATCCGATTCTTCTGCTCCTGGCTCACCTCGGCGCCCGAGCAGCCGCGGCCGCCGGAGTCCTTGGTGCAGAGGAAGACCGAGATCTGGATCTTGTCGTACCAGTTCCCCTTCATCAGGTCGACCTGCTCGCGGGCGAGCAGCGCGCTGCCGAACAGCGACAGCGAGACCCAGATGGTGACGACGACCGCGATCGTCATCGACATGTTCCGCTTCAGCCCGATGCCGAGGTCCGAGAGGATGTAGTTCAAACGCATTCTTCGTCAGGTCCCTGTCCGTCAGTGCTGGTAGCCGTAGACGCCGCGCGACTCGTCACGGACGACATGACCGTTCTCCAGCTCGATGACGCGTTTGCGCATCTGGTTCACGATCGAGACGTCGTGGGTGGCCATCACCACGGTGGTGCCGGTCCGGTTGATCCGGTCCAGCAGCTTCATGATGCCTTCGGACGTCGCCGGGTCCAGGTTTCCGGTCGGCTCGTCGGCGATCAGGATCATCGGGCGGTTCACGAACGCGCGCGCGATCGCGACCCGCTGCTGCTCACCACCGGACAGCTCGTCCGGCAGCCGGTCCTGCTTGCCGTCCAGCCCGACCAGCTCGAGTACTTCGGGCACGGTCTTGCGGATGTGCTGGCGCGGTTTGCCGATCACCTGCAGGGCGAACGCGACATTCTCCGCCACGGTCTTGTTCGGCAGCAGCCGGAAGTCCTGGAAGACGGTGCCGATCTGCCGGCGCATCTGCGGGATCCGCCAGCTGGCCAGCCGGTTCAGGTCCTTGCCGGCCACCATGATGTGGCCCTTGGACGTCCGCTGCTCGCGCAGCACCAGGCGCAGGAACGTCGACTTGCCGGACCCGGAGGTACCGACCAGGAAGACGAACTCGCCTTTCTCGATGTCGACGTTGACGTTCAGCAAGGCCGCACGGGCCTGACCCTCGTACGTCTTGGACACATTCTCGAAGCGGATCACGGGTTCATCCGGCCGTGGTCGGGAACAGGGAGCGACGCGACGGTAACCACGAAGGGCACCGTACGCCACGTGAGCGGCCGGCGATCAGTCTAGGCGCTCCCCGGCGCGCCGCCGACCAGACCTGCCGCACCGAACCCCCGCGTCCGATACCCGGTGCACGAAGGCGCCGGCCGGAAAGCCCCCTACGCGTCCGACAAGCGCGCGATCGTCGCCGAGGCCCGCCGGACGATCGGCACCGGACCTTCGGGCAGGACATCGCCGATGAACGTGTAGTGCTTGAGTACGTCGGGATCGACGTCGCCCGGGCGGTGCCGGCTGTGGTCGCGGACCCAGTCGATGATGTCGCCCCAGCCCGGCGCGGCCAGCGAGCCGCCGAAGTGCTGGACCGAGAGCCCCGCGCACAGGTTGCTGAACGCCAGCCGATGCGCGAGCGGCCAGCCCCGCAGCGTTCCAAGCACCAGCGACGCCAGGAAGACGTCACCCGCACCGGTCGGGTCGTACGACCGGACCGGCAGCGCCGGCACCTGCTCCTCCTCACCGGTCTCCGAGTCGATCGCGAGTACGCCGGAGGCGCCGTTCGTCACCACCGCAAGCGGCACGCGGTCGGCCAGCTTGTGCAGCGCGGCCTTCGGCGAGTCGGTCCGCGTGTACGCCATCGCCTCGGCCGCGTTCGGGGTGAACGCGTGGAAACCCTCCAGTACGTCGAGAACCGCGGGCGACCACTCGTCCGTCGGGTCCCAGCCGACGTCGCCGAACAACAGCGCACCGGACTGCTGGGCCTCGCGCGTCCAACCGGGCAGGTCCTCGGCGACGGGCACGATCGCGGAGCGGGTCTTCAGCCCGGGACCGACCAGTTTGCTCGGGTCGCCGGGCGCTTCGTGCGCGTGCGTGACCATCGCCCGGTCGCGGTCGATCGACATCGAGATCGTCACCGGCGAGTGCCAGTGGCCGATCCGGCGCGAGTGCGACAGGTCCACGCCCTCCTGGTCGGCGAGGGTCCGCCAGCAGAAGTCGGCGTACGCGTCGTCGCCGAAGACCGTGGCCAGGCCGGTGCTCAGGCCGAGCCGGGAGGCCGCGATCGCGAAGTTGGCCACGCCGCCGGGGCAGGAACCCATGCCCTCGGCGAAGATCTCGGTGCCGGTGGTCGGGGCGGACTCCAGGCCGGTCATGACAATGTCGAGGAAGACAGTCCCCTGCACGAACACGTCGTAGGTGTCCGGTTGCTCCGTCACGGTGACACCGCTCCTTGTCATTCTGTGATCGTCCACGGATCGTCCACGGGTCGTCCACGTCGATCTGTCGGTGGCGGGTGGGATGCTCCTTCGTAGCATCATCAGCCGGTCATCACCACGACATTCGCCTGTTGCCGAACAGAACGGGCGCGAGAGGAGTTGTGTGATTCCCACCTGGATCTCGATCGTGGGTGTCGTGATGACGGTGCTGAGTCCGTTGCTCGCTCTCGGTGGCGTCATGCTCGGGTCGTACCTGGTGCGCAAGTCGGACCGCGAGCTCGACACCTGGCGGCACCGCGAGGAGACGATGCGGATGGTGCGCTGGGCGGTCGAGCAGATTCTCGAGGGCACCGACGGCGGCACGGACGCCGGTGTGGTCACGCTGCGCTCACTGATGCGCTCGGAGTTGTTACAGCCCGAGGACTACGACCTGGTCGCCGCGCTGACCGGTGCGGTAGCGATCGACCGCGTCGGCCCGGCCGCGTACGCTGATATCGCGGAGGCGGATATCGAGGTCGTCGAGGGAGACAGTGACCATGGCTGAGAAGAAGACCGTCAAGGTCTCGCGCCAGGCGGTCGAGCTGGCCCGCTTGCACGTCGAGGCCGCCCGTCGCGCCGGCCGCAAGCCCGACGCGGGCGTCGCCCGGATCGCGGGCGCCCGGCCCGACAACGGCAACGGGACAACGGCGCCGGCACCGGCCTGATCCGCCGTACCTGCCCGCCCGGATCGCTGGGCGGAAATTGCCGCCGGAAGGCACCGGCCTCGACGTAGGGTCGTCGGGTGGGCACGGGCTGTGGGACCGTGCCGGACTGGGAGACGGCGTGATGAGTGCTGGGATCAGCAGGCGGCAGGTGCTCGGGTTCGGGGCCGGACTGGCCGCGATGGCAGTGGCCGGGTGCGGCTCGAACAGCGGACGGACGTCCAGCGGCGGCGGGGACAAGCCGACGCTCCAGCAGTGGTACCACCAGTACGGCGAAGCCGGCACGCAGCAGGCCGTCGAGCGGTACGCGAAGGCCTACCCGGACGCCACCGTCGCCGTCCAGTGGTCGCCCGGCGACTACGACAAGAAGGCCTCGACGGCGTTGCTGACCAATCAGGGTCCGGACGTGTTCGAGTACGCGAACGGCCCGACGATCGACATGATCAAGGCCGGTCAGGTGGTCGAGCTCACCGACCTGATGGGTGACGCCAAGGCCGACTTCAACCCGGCGCTGATCGAGCGGATGTCGTACCAGGGCAAGCTGTACGGGATCCCGCAGGTCGTCGACATGCAGCTGCTCGTGTACCGGAAGAGCCTGCTCAGCGCGGCCGGCGTACAGCCTCCGCAGACCGTCGACGACTTGATCGCCGCCGCGAAGAAGCTGACCACCGGCAAGATGAAGGGCCTGTTCGTCGGCAACGACTCGGGCGTCGGCGTGATCGGCGGACCGGCGTTGTGGGCGGCGGGGCTCGACTACCTGACCCCGGACAACCAGTTCGGCTTCGACGACCCCAAGGCGTTCGAGTCCTTGGCGAAGCTTCGTGAGCTGTTCGCGGCGAAGGTGTTGTTGCTGGGGGCACCGACCGACTGGTCCGACCCGGCCGCGTTCACGCAGGGCCTGACCGCGATGCAGTTCACCGGGCTGTGGACGCTGCCGGTGATCGAGAAGGCGCTGAAGGACGACTTCGGCGTCCTCCCCTGGCCGAAGCTGAACGCGACCACCGGTAAGCCGAGCGTCCCGATCGGCGCATACGCCGCCTGCGTCAACGCGAAGTCGAAGAACGTCGACGCGGCGAAGAAGTTCGTGAAGTGGCTGTGGGTCGACCAGACCGACGACCAGCTCGACTTCGCGCAGTCCTACGGCTTCCACCTGCCGGCCCGGCAGAGCCTGGCCGCGAAGGCCGACAGGCTGAAGTCCGGACCGGCCGCCGACGCGGTCAAGCTGCTCACCGAGAACGGCCACGCCCAGAACCCGATCCTCTGGTCCCCCAAGGCCAGTACGGCGTACTCCGACGCGCTCGGCCGCATCATCCGCAACGGCGCCGACCCCGCGACCGAGATCAAGAAGGTCCGCCAGGTCACCGAGGCCGAGCTGAAGCGAATCACCGGCTGATGGACCTCCGACCGCTGACAGCCGACGACCGCGAGCTGATCGAGCTGGCCCGCCGGACCGTCGACGCGAACACCGACGGGCCGGACGGCGTCTACACGATGGGCGCCGCGGTCCGCGGTGCCGACGGCCGGATGTACGCCGGCATCAACCTGTACCACTTCACCGGCGGCCCCTGCGCCGAACTGGTCGCCCTCGGCCGGGCCCGCGCCGAAGGCGCCCGCGAGCTCACCACGATCGTGGCTGTAGGCAACGAAAACCGCGGCGTGGTCGGCCCGTGCGGACGGGACCGGCAGATCCTGTTCGACTACCACCCAGCCATTCGGGTCCTGCTGCCGACGGCCGACGGACCGCGATCGGTCGCGATCACCGATCTGCTGCCGGCAGCGTTCCCGTGGAGCCCGTGAGTGAAACCTCGCCGGCACGGAACCACCAGGTGATCGCTTCCGCCTCGAGCAGGCCCGCTTGCACGGCCGGATCGTCGGCCGCGTGCCGGCGGGCCTCGTCGATACCGGTTCGGTAGACGCACAGACCCCGCAGTACCTGGTCGTCGTGGTCGCGGAACGGGCCGGCGGCACCCATCACGCCGTCCGCGCGGAGCCGGTCGAGGAAATCCAGGTGGGCCTGCTGAATCCGGTCGGTCTCCGCCTCGGACAGGCCCGCGGGCGTGGCCGGGCGGCGGAGGAGGATCAGGGTCAGGCTTTCCATCCCGGGCCGGGGCGGCGTGCTCATGCGAGCCGCTGCGAGAGCATGAAGGTGTTGCCGTCCGGGTCGTAGAACGTCGCGAGGCGGACGTCCTCGCCGATCTGCCGGGTCTCGCCGTCGAAGCGGGTGTCCAGCGACTCCAGGTGCGCGCGGGACCTGTCGATGTCCCGCACCCCGAAGGTGACCACGACCCCGCCGTCGGTCGTCGGGCGCTCGACCTCGCCGAGGCCGATCGTGATCCCGGGCAGCGGCGTGCTCAGCTCGGCCCAGCCCCAGGACTCCAGCCGGCGCACGACCTCGAAGCCGAGCGCCTGCGCGTACCACTGCAGCGACCGCTCCAGGTCGGAAACCTCCAGCGCGCAGACCGCGCGCCCGTCGTACTCGATCCCACCCATAGTCTCGTTTTTATACTAGGATTACTTTCGTGTCAACGCTCGCCCGCCTGGTCCACTTCCGCTGGGCCGTCCCGGTGCTGGCGGAGCTGTATCGCGGCCGCGGTGGGCGGTTCGTGAACCTCACGCACACGCTCGGGGTGAGTCGGGAGTCGTTGCGGCGGACGCTCGCGTTCCTGCTCGAGAGCGGGCTGATCGAGCGGAACCCGGGCAAGGGGCACCCGTTGCGGCCGGAGTACCTGCTGCTCTCCACCGAGCTGGGCGCGGCCGCCGATCGACTGATCGAACTGCTGGAAGAGTTGGACGTCACCGAGGTCGGGTTGAAGAAATGGTCGCTGCCCACGCTGGTCCTGCTCAGCACCGAGCAACGCTTCTCTCAGCTGCGGAGAGCGCTCTCTGAGGTCTCCAACCGCGCGCTGACGCTGACCTTGAAGGATCTCGAAGCGGCCGGCCTGCTCACCCGCTCGGTCACCACGGACTATCCGCCGGCGACGGTGTACGCGGCGACTGCCTCAGGTCTCCGTCTGGCACGGGCGGCCGAGGGGCTCAGAACGCCGGGATGATGTCCTTGCCGTACGCCGCGAGCGTCTCCTCCTTCGCGTCGTGCTGGAGGTAGACGGCGAACTGGTCCACGCCGAGTTGTTTGAGCTCCTCCAGGCGGGCGAGGTGGTTCTCGACCGGGCCGAGGATGCAGAAGCGGTCGACCACCTCGTCGGGGACGAAGTCGGTGTGGGTGTTGCCGGCGCGGCCGTGTTCGGCGTAGTCGTAGCCTTTGCGACCTTCGATGTAGTCGGTGAGGGCCTGGGGTACGGCGCCGCTTGCGCCGTACCGCGCCACGATGTCCGCGACGTGGTTGCCGACCATGCCGCCGAACCATCTCGTCTGCTCGCGCTGGTGGGCGAGGTCGTCACCGACGTACGCCGGCGCTGCCACGCAGAACTTGATCGCCATCGGGTCCCGGCCGGCCTCCTCGGCGGCGCGGCGTACCGCGGCGATCATCCAGGCGGCGATGTCGGGGTCGGCGAGCTGGAGGATGTAGCCGTCGCCGACCTCGCCGGTCGCCTGCAGAGCCTTCGGGCCGTACGCCGCGACCCAGACGTCGAGCGCGCCGTCGTTGACCCAGGAGAACTTGAGCTGCTGGCCGCGGTACGAGACGGTCTCGCCGCGGGCGAGCGAGCGGACGACCTCGACGCACTGCTTCATCTCCGCGATCGTGCCCGGCTGCGCGCCGAGCGTGCGCAGGGCCGAGTCGCCGCGGCCGATCCCGCAGATCGTCCGGTTGCCGAACATCTCGTTGAGGGTGGCGAACTGGGACGCGATCACGGTCCAGTCGCGGGTCCCCGGGTTCGTCACCATCGGCCCGACGATCACCCGGCGGGTGGTCGCCAGGATCTGGCTGTAGATGACGAACGGCTCCTGCCAGAGCAGGTGCGAGTCGAACGTCCACACGTACCCGAACCCGGCGTCCTCCGCCTTCCCCGCAAGCTCCACCACCGTGGACGCGGGCGGATCACACTGAAACACCACACCGAAGTCCACGGATCCCCCTACATGAGATACGACGACAGGCCGCGCTTGAGGAACTTGCCGCGGCCCTTGTGGCCATGGTAGTTGCCGTCAGCCACGATGACCTCGCCGCGCGACACCACCGTGCCCACCCGGCCCTGGATCTCGACCCCTTCGTACGCCGAGTAGTCCATGTTCATGTGGTGCGTCTCGACGCCGATCCGGGTCGTACCGGCCGGGTCGTAGATCACCAGGTCGGCGTCCGAACCGGGCTGGATGATGCCCTTCTGCGGGTACAGCCCGAACATCCGGGCCGGCGTGGTCGCAATCGTCTCGACCCAGCGCTCCAGCGACAGCTGGCCGTCGACGACACCTTGGTAGATCAGGTCGACGCGGTGCTCGACGCCGCCGATCCCGTTCGGGATCTTCGAGAAGTCGCCGAGGCCGAGCTCCTTCTGGTCCTTCATGCAGAACGGGCAGTGGTCGGTGGAGACGATCGCGAGGTCGTTGTTCCGAAGACCCTTCCAGAGATCGCGCTGGTGGTGCTCGTGCTTGCTCCGCAGCGGCGTCGAGCAGACCCACTTCGCGCCCTCGAACCCGGGCGCGCCGAGCTGGTCCTCCAGCGTCAGGTAGAGGTACTGCGGGCACGTCTCGGCGAACACGTTGCGGCCCTGGTCCCGAGCCTCGGCGACCTTGGCGAGCGCCTGGCTCGCGGACAGGTGGACGATGTAGAGCGGGCAGTCGTTCGCCACCTCGGCCAGGGCGATCGCGCGGTTCACCGCCTCGGCCTCGAGCGCGGTCGGCCGGGTGATGCCGTGATAGATCGGGTCGGTCTCGCCACGCTGGATCGCCTGCTGCACGAGGACGTCGATGGCGATGCCGTTCTCGGCGTGCATCATGATCATCGCGCCGTTCTCCCGCGCGGTCTGCATCGCACGGAGGATCTGCCCGTCGTCGGAGTAGAAGACGCCTGGGTAGGCCATGAACAGCTTGAAGCTGGTGATGCCCTCGTCCGCGACCAACTGGTCCATCGCCTTCAACGCGTCCGCGTCGACCCCGCCGAGGATCATGTGGAACGCGTAGTCGATGTGGCACTCGCCGTCCGCCTTGGCGTGCCAGGCCGCGAGCCCGTCCTGGACGACCTCACCGGTCCGTTGGACGGCGAAGTCGATGATCGTCGTCGTACCGCCGTACGCCGCGGCGCGGGTGCCGGTGTCGAACGTGTCGCTGGCCGCCGTACCGCCGAACGGCAGCTGCATGTGCGTGTGCGCGTCGATCCCGCCCGGGATCACGTACTTGCCTCCTGCATCGATCACCTCGTCGGCGGTGATCGCCGGGGTGAACGACGGGTCGAGGAGCGCGACGATCCGCTCGCCCTCGATCAGCACGTCCGCGATTCTTGTACCGGTCGGTCCAACAACGGTTCCACCCTTGACCAGCAACGACATCCTTGGTCCCCCTTTACGGCTTGGTCAGGTCCTCGTAGGCGTCGGGGCGGCGGTCGCGGTAGAACTGCCAGCGGTCGCGGACGGTGTCCAGCAGGCTGAGGTCCAGGTCGCGGACGATCAGCTCCGGATCGTGGTCGTGCCCGGGGTCGCCGACGAACTTGCCCTCCGGGTCGACGAAGTACGACGTACCGTAGAAGTCGTTGTCGCCGAGGTCGGACTCGATACCGACCCGGTTGATCGCGCCGACGAAGTACTCGTTGGCGACCGCGGAGGCGGGCTGCTCGAGCTTCCACAGGTACGCCGAGAGTCCGCGGCTGGTGGCGGACGGGTTGAACACGATCTTGGCGCCGGCGAGCCCGAGCGCGCGCCAGCCCTCGGGGAAGTGCCGGTCGTAGCAGATGTAGACGCCGATCCGCCCGACCGCGGTGTCGAACACCGGGTACCCGAGGTTGCCCGGGCGGAAGTAGAACTTCTCCCAGAACCCCTTGACCTGCGGAATGTGCGTCTTCCGGTACTTCCCGAGATAGGTGCCGTCGGCATCGATCACGGCCGCGGTGTTGTAGAGCACGCCCGCCTGCTCCTGCTCGTACACCGGCAGCACCATCACCATGCCGAGCTCCTTGGCCAGGGCCGCGAACCGCTCGGTGGTGGGGCCCGGCACCGACTCCGCGTACTCGTAGTACGCCGTGTCCTGCACCTGACAGAAGTAGGGCCCGTAGAACAGCTCCTGGAAGCAGATCACCCGCGCACCCTGCCCGGCGGCCTGCCGCGCATACTCCTCGTGCGCCTTGATCATGGACTCCTTGTCACCCGTCCACGACGTCTGAACGAGTGCAGCCCTGACAACCTCCGCCACAGGAACCTCCCAAGTCGCCGAGCCCCCATGCTCCATCCGCTCCCCCACACCCGTCAACGGATCCCGGCGACGGGGTGGGGCGGGGCGGGTCAGAAGACGGCGATGGCTGCGACGACGGCGATCAGGATGACCGCTGCGCCGATGATCGCGAGGATCCGGCCGTTGAGTTTGGGCTCGGTGGTGGTCTCGGCCTCGCCCTCGTTGACGAAGGCGCGGAACATCTGCGTGCTCGCGCCGGGGTCCTGCTCGTTCTGCACGTCGGGAACGTTCTGGTCAGCCATGGCCCCAGACCCTACCGCCCACCCGGCCGGCCGCCGGTTAAGACCCCGTCAAAAACGTCTGTCGCGTCAACCTTTCGGCGATGTACCATTTGGTACATGAGATTCGATCACTCGAGCACGATCCAGGCCGCACCCGAGCGGGTGTGGGAGGTGTTCAGCGACGTCGAGCGGTGGCCCGAGTGGACCCCGACCGTCGACCAGGTCGAGCGGCTCGACGCCGGCCGGATCCATCTCGGCGCCCGGACCCGCATCCGCCAGCCGAAGCTCCCGGTCGCGATCTGGGAGGTGACCGAGCTGAAGGAGGGCGAGTACTTCGAGTGGGTCTCGAAGGCCCCGGGCATCAGGACCACCGGCATCCACCGCGTGACCGGTACGCCGGACGGCACGGTCGCGACCGCCACGATCATCCAGGAGGGCCCGCTCGGCCGGATCTTCGGCAAGCTGTACGCGAACCTGACCAAGCGCTACATCGCGATCGAGACCCAGAAGCTGAAGGAGGCCTGCGAGTGAAGGAGCGAAGCGAGTTCACTCCAGCAAGCACAGCGTCCCGCGGCGAAGCCGCGCCCGCAGCGAAGCGAGGACGTGGTTGAGTCGGGAGACGCTACTGAGTGATGCGGTAGAGCACTTCGCCAAGAACGGGATCGGCGACGCCAGCCTGCGCAGCATCGCGCAGGCCGTCGGTACCAGCCATCGGATGCTGATCTATCACTTCGGCTCCCGCGAGGGCCTCCTCGCCGAGGTGGTCCGCACCGTCGAGCAGCAGCAACGCGACCTGCTGGCCGAGATCACCGAGACCGATCGGCCGCTGGCAGAGCAGAACGAGCTCTTCTGGCGACGGGTCACCGAGGCGACCCTCATCTACGGCCCGCTGTTCTTCGAGCTCAGCGCCCACGCGATGCAGGACCTCCCGCACACCGAGGCGCTCAAGGCCGATCTGATCAACGTCTGGCTCCCGCCGCTGACCGAGCTCTGCGTGCGAGCCGGCATCCCGCCCGACGAAGCACCGGCGTACGCGCGTCTCGGCCTGGCAGCGGCCCGCGGTCTCCTCTTCGACCTCCTGCTGACCGGCGATCAAGCAGCGGTGGATGAAGCGACCGCGCTGCTCAACCGCCTGTTCACGCCGGCTCGGTAGGCCGCGCCACCCATCCGGCCACGATCGGCAGCCGCGACTCGCGCAGTACGGCGGCGAACGCGAACGGCTGGTCGAAGACGACCTCGAGCCGCCGCTCATGACTGGTGACCATCGCGGCCCGCGTCATCGCCATCGCCGTCACCGCCGCCGCCTCGAACCCGGTCGCGAAGAACCGCGCCAGCACCTTCTGCCGGGCCTCCCCGACCTGCAACGGCGTGGGGCTCAGCGCACTGAACAGCCCAGGCGACGACGCGACTGCCCCCAGCCCGAAGACCTCCGCGGGCGACTCCAGCAGATCGTGCTCGACCTCGATGCTGAACGACGGCAGCGCGACCTTGAGATCCGGCCGAGCCGACGTGGTCTGCCCGATCCTGAGCCCGGGCCCCGGCTGATCCTGCAAGATCAGCTCACTACCGGGTACGCCGTCATCCGGCCGCGCCGCCGCAGCGAGCAAACCAGCGAGCACGTCCGCTGACCCGATCCCGAGCAGTACGTCGACATCCGCATCCCCGCGCACGGTGACCACGGTCAGGTCGTCGTACCGCCGTACCGCATCCAGGTCGCCGTCCGTCCGCTCGAGCCAGTGCCACGACCCGGCCCACGGACCACCGGACACCCGCCGGACCTGTTCGGTGAACGGACGCACCCACGTCGTCCGCAGCATCAGCGCCGACGCGAGCACCAGCATCACGTCCGGATTCAGCGCGACCGGCATCTCCCGAATCAGGTCGTCGGTGTGCTCGGCCGCCCAGGCGTCGAGCTTCGCCTTGTCCACGGACACGTTCCCGGTCAGCAACCCGACCAGCGGCGCCGGCATCACGCTGTCGAAGGACTCGGCCAGCTTCAGCTGTTCACTCACCCACACGCCCAGCGCGCCGTGCAGGTCCGCCGAGCCCTCGATCGCCTCGACCAGCCGGATCGCGTCCTGCCCGGCCCTCGATGCGTCGACGCCCGCGGCAGCCGCCAGCTCGGACCGGCCAGGCTCGTCCGCAGCCGTCGCCAGCAACGCGACCAGCGGCCAAACGCCGAGCCCGGACACCACAGTGTTGCCACCGGAAGGGAGCGTCCGCGCCCAGCGGGTGGTGAGATCGTTGACTGCGCGCACCACGTCGGCGTCCATACCTCCACAGTGCCACACCCCTCTCAGACAACCGCTTCCTCGGCGGCTACACCGTGAGCAACCTCGTTCCGCGGGGGACGGCGTCGTACGACGGTGCAGGCCATACCGCCGATGATCAGCACCGCGGCGATCCCCTGCTGCAGTCCGACCCGCTCGCCGCGCAGTACCCACGCGGCAGCCATGCCGACCACCGGGACCAGCAACGAGAACGGCGCGACCGTGCTCGCGTCGTACTGCCGCAACAGGTAGCCCCACAGGCCGAAACCGAAGAGTGTGGCGGCGTAGGCGAGGTAGGCGATGGCACCGATTTCGCTGAAGCTCACCTGGTGCAGGGCTTCGAGATCGGCGCTCACCCCCTCGGTCAGAGCCGACAGAACGAGCAGCGGTACGACGGCCACCGCACTGACCCAGACCATGAAGCGCAGCGTGTCCGGCGGCTTGGCGTACCGGGTGATCGTGTTGGAGATGCCCCAGAAGACCGCTGCGGCGATCACGAGCAGCAGCGCACCGACGGGCGTGGCGAGCTCGCCCTCCAGGATGATCAACGCCAGGCCGACGCAGGCGATCACGATGCCGGTGAGCTGAGCCGGCCGCGGCCGCTCGCGCAGTACGGCGATCGCGAACAGGACAGTGAAGATCACCTGCGACTGCAGCACGAGCGACGCCAGCCCGGCCGGGACGCCGTGATCCATCGCGATGAAGAGCAGACCGAACTTCGCGACGCCGAGCGCGAGCCCGACGCCAATGACGTACCGCCACGGCACTCGCGGTTTGCCGAGCAGGAAGATCGCCGGGACAGCGGCGAGGAAGAACCGCAGCGCGGACAGCAGCAGCGGTGGAACGCCTTCCAGACCGACCTCGATCACGACGAAGTTGATCCCCCAGACGATCACGACCGCGAGGGCGAGGAGCAGGTCACGAGGCTTCATGCGCTCCAGTGTGTGGCGCCGTACACTTAAGGACCAGCACCGGTTTCTACTGCTATCGATGTAGGAGTGCTACATGATTGATCTCGGTCGGCTGCGCGCCCTGCACGCGGTCGCGCAGTACGGATCCGTCAACCGCGCGGCCGAGGTCCTCGGCTACACCCCCTCGGCGGTCTCGCAGCAGCTCGCCAAACTGGAGCGCGAGACCCGGACCACACTGATCGAGAAGCAGGGCCGCGGCATCGCGCTCACCGACGCCGCGCAGCAGCTCGCCGGCACGGCGGCCCGGATTCTCGAGCTGGTCGAGGACGCCGAGCTCACTCTGGAGGAACACCGCGGACAGCCGATCGGGACGCTGAGGCTGGCGGCCTTCCCCACGGCCGCCCGCGGACTGTTGCCTTCGGCCTTGACCAGGCTGCAGGACTACCAGGATCTCGACGTCCGGATGATCGAGACCGATCCGTTCGAGGCCGTTGCCGCGGTCAACCGGGGCGAGGTCGACATCGCCATCGTCCACGACTGGCACAACACCCCACTGATCCTGCCGGACGGCCTGTCCCGGGCGAAGCTCGGTTCGGACCCTGCCGATGTCCTGGTTCCGGCGGCGCATCGCCTGGCCGGCAAAGAGTTCGTCCGCGCCGAGGACCTGGTCGGTGAGCGCTGGATCTGCCAGGTGGCCGGATCCATCTGCCACGAATGGTTGCTGCGCACGATGCGCCGCGCCGGTGTCGAACCGGACGTCGCCTATTCGGTCGCGGAGTACCAGACCCAGCTCGCGATGCTCGCCCGCGGCCTCGGGATCGGCCTGCTCCCGCGTCTCGGCCGCGGCCCGGTCCCCGACGGCGTCGTCGTCATACCGCTGCAGCCCGCGCCGAGCCGCCGGCTGTACGCCGTCTGGCGCACGACGACCTCCCGCCGCCCGGCGATCGCCGTCACCCTGCAGACCTTGAAAGCCGCCTGGCCGTCCCGTGACACGGCCTGATCACCTTGCGTCGACGAGGTGCCGGAGTTTGGCTTCGGTCTCCTCGTCGAACGCCGTGTAGATGGTGACCCGGAGCGGTCCGAGCTGCGACAGCCACAGGTTGATCGGGTCGATCCGGAGGATCCCCGTCCCGTCGATCTCGAGCACCTTGGTCCGGGTGCTCGGCGCGGCCACCTCGTACCGCTCCCAGAGCTCGGCGAAGTACGGCGAGCTGCTCAGCAGGCCCTGGATCAGCTCCTGCCACATCGCCTCGCCGAGGTGGTCCGCGGACGCCGACCGGAACGCCGCCACCATGTGCAGCTTGGTGCTCTCCGCATCGACGAAGCTGCACTTCCACTCGTCGGAGACGAAGTTCAGCCAGAGCAGGTTCCGCTCCTCGACCGGGACCTGCTTCAGGTCGAGCACCACTTTGCAGTAGGCCTCGTTGAACGCGAGGATGTCGTACCGGTCGTTCATCACCAGCGCCGGGTACGGCGAGACCGCGTCGAGCGTCTTCTGGACCGTCGGCGGCAGCGCCGTACAGGCTCCCGGCGCCGGGCCCAGGCGCAGCCCTGCCAGCCGGAACAGGTG
Organism: Kribbella sp. NPDC026611; assembly: GCF_040638345.1. NCBI lineage: Bacteria > Bacillati > Actinomycetota > Actinomycetes > Propionibacteriales > Kribbellaceae > Kribbella > Kribbella sp. NPDC026611. Next base: position 49,326 of record NZ_JBEZYC010000006.1, on the reverse strand, counting down.
ATTGCGCTCCTGCCGGTCGAAGCGCAGCGCGTTCGCGATCGCGTCCAGGACCTGCGCCGACACGTTGATGTCGCGGCCCTGCTCGAGCCAGGTGTACCAGGTGACTCCGACTCCGGCGAGCAGCGCGACCTCCTCCCGGCGGAGACCCGGCGTACGGCGTCGTCCGCCCGGCGCGAAGCCGACCTCGTCCGGCCGGATCCGCTCGCGGCGGCTGCGGAGGAACACGCCCAGCTCCCGCTGCTGCGCGGCCCCGTCGCGCTGCGACTCCTCAGCGACCTCAGCGATCTTGTCGGTGCTGGCTGGGAGGGTGGTCATGGTGCCATCATGACGCGGGAGCTACCCGGGTGCCAGGTGGTGTCAGTAATAGGATAACCAGGCTCTCACCACCAGGGTCGGATCGGCCACACGCTGGTCCCATGACAGACCAGGCCCAAGCCATCTCCCCGCCGGTCGCCGCCCCGTCGCGAGCCGCGACGGGCCTGGGACCGGTGGCCCTCACGACCCTTCTCTTCGGCTCGCTGCTGCCGATGATCTCCTTCTTCATGATCAACGTCTCGCTCCCGGCGATCGCTGTCGACCTGCACGCGAACGCCGGTCAGCTCCAGCTCGTCGTCGGCTGCTACGGCATCGCGGTCGCCACCCTGCTCGTGGTCGGCGGCCGGCTCGGCGACAGCTTCGGCCGCCGCCGGCTGTTCCTGATCGGCGTCGCCGGCTTCACCGTGACCGCGCTGATCTGCGCGATCGCGCCGACGATCGGCGTACTGCTCGCCGCCCGGGCGCTGCAGGGCGTCGCGGGAGCCGCGATCACCCCGCAGGTGCTGGCGTCGATCACCAGCCTCCTGACCGGCCGGCACCGCGCTCGCGGGATGGCGATGTTCGGGGTGGCGAACGGTGTCGGCGCCGCGCTCGGCCAGATCCTCGGCGGGGTGCTGATCGAGGCCAACCTGTTCGGCCTCGGCTGGCGCTCGGTGTTCCTGTTCTTCGTCCCGGTCGGCATCATCGCGCTCGTCGTCGCGCTCCGGGTCCTGCCCGAGAACAAGGCCGAGAAGGCGCACCGGGTGGACTTCGTCGGCGCAGCCCTGCTGGCGCTGACGCTCGTGCTGCTGCTTCTGCCGCTCACCGAGGGCCGTCCACTCGGCTGGCCGCTCTGGACGTGGCTGAGCCTGGTTGCCGTCATCCCGGCGACCGCACTGCTCGGTGTACACCAGCGCCGGGCTGAGCGCTCCGGACATGCACCACTGATCCCGCCGTCGGTCCTGCGGCTGCAGCCGATGCGGATCGGCCTGCTGCTGGCTGTGGCGTTCTTCAGCACCTTCGGTGGCTTCATGTTCTGCTTCGCGCTCGCTACGCAAGGCGAAGCGCACATGTCTCCGCTGGAAGGCGGCCTGAGCCTGCTGCCGTTGGCGGTGGGGTTCCTCATCACCTCGATCTATGGACCGAAGCTGCAGCAGAAGTACGGCGCTGGGCTCATCATCCGCGGCTGGCTGGTGCAGGCGGTCGGGTACGCCCTGCTAGGTGTCGTCGCACTGACACTGTGGCCGCACGTCAACCCGATCACCATCGGTGCGCCGCTGCTGGTGGGTGGTGTGGGCGCAGGGCTGGTCATGGTGCCACTGATCGGCGTTGTCGTCGGGCAGGTGCCACCGACTCAAGCCGGCCTGGGTAGCGGCATCCTGCTGACCAGCCAGCAGACGGCCATCGGCCTGGGTGCGGCCACGGTCGGCACGGCGTTCCTGGCACTGGCCGGTACGTCCTGGGGACAGGGAAGTGCGCTCGCTGCAGTAGCGCTGGGCATCGCTGCGATCTCCCTGCTCATGGCGCCGGTGACGAACCTGCTCCGACGCTAGCTTGCTGGTCCGGTTGATGCGCGGACGACCAGCCGCGGTACGAGCGACTCCTGCCGGCGGGGTGACTCCGGGTCCGCGAGACGGGCCCGGAGTACGTCGACTGCGCGCCGGCCGACCTCGAGCTTTACCGGCGACACCGCGGTCAGCGGTACGTCGGACAGCTCGGCGATCTCGTCGTCGTAGCTGACGACGGACAGCTGGCCCGGTACGTCGATGCCCTGGGCCAGCGCGACGTTGAGGAACAGGTTGGCCTCGCGATCGGCGAAGCAGATTACCGCCGTGACCCGCTCACGCAGTACGTCGGCCAGGAACGCCTCCGCGTCCGCCGCTGTCCAGCGATCCAGAGTGCGGCGCAGCACCGGCACATCACCCAGCCCTGCGCTGACCTGAGGCGCTGTGTGGGGGCTGGAGCGTTCCAGGTAGGCGATGCGGGTGTGACCGAGGGCTCTCAGGTGCGTCAGCGCCAGGCGGGCGCCGGCGGCGTGGTTGGTGCCGACGAACTCGTGCAGGGTGGCTGGGTCCTCCAGGCCGCGCTCCACGAGCACCACGGGGAGATCCACCTCCTCGAAGTCGGCCGTGTCCGGCGCGACGATCAGCCCCGCCACACCAGCGTTGATCAGCCCGTCGATCGCCAGCCTGGTCTCCGCTGGGCTCCACTCGGTGCTGCGGAGCAGCATCTGGGCGCCTTGCTCGGCCAGCGCGCGTTCGATCCCGACGATAATCCGCGGGAAGTAGTACGTCATCGACGGGACGGCGACGCCGATCAGCGGGCCTGTCTTCTGGCTCGCGATGTACATGCCGGAGCCCTGGCGGCGATAGACGAGCCCGTCCTGGACCAGAAGGTCGACGGCGCGACGGACCGTGTTCAGGCTGACGCCCTGCTCGGTGGCGAGCTGCTGCTCGGTCGGCAGCTTGCCGCCCGGCCAGCGCAGCTCCGCGATCCCGCGCCGCAGCTCGGCGGCCAGGTACCGCGCCTTCTGACCCCGCGCGATCTCAGTCACGGCGCAGACTCTACCGGGATGAATCCGGAAATTCATTCGCATGAATCTGTTGACCAAGGGAATGACTTGGCACAGACTCATTCGTCATCAGCCCTCAGTGCTTCCGCCGCCACTGCAGGAGACATCATGAAACGCAGGACGTTCCTGGCCGCCTCGACCGCTACCGCCGCCGCTATGACCCTCTCGCTGGACCGAGCCTTCGCTGCTCCCGCCGACTTCGTCGCGCTGCGCGCCAAGTGGGCCGCCGCCCTCACCGGTGGCGCCGTACTCGACCCGACCGACCCTGACTTCGCCGCCGCGTTGACCCGCCTCGACAACGGCGTGACCGCCGCCCTGGCGAAGCTGGACCGCTCGGCCGGCCGCCGGCAGGTCTTCACCGACTACCCGCTCAGCGCGGATCCGTCGGTCGCGAACACCTATGTCCGGCTCGAGCAGCTCGCGACCGCCTGGGCGACGCCGGGTTCGCAGTACCACTCCAGCGCGAGCCTGCTCGCCGACATCCAGGCAGCACTGGAGTCGATGGACCAGCTGATCTACAACCCGGCCCAGGCCGAGTTCGGCAACTGGTGGTCGTGGGAGATCGGCGCGACCCGCCCGCTCGCCAACATCATGGTCCTGCTGTACGACGAACTCCCGGTCGAGGCCCGGCAGCGGTACTGCGCCGCGATCGACCACTTCGTCCCGGACCCGTACTACATGTTCCCGCCGGCCCGCGCGGTCGTATCCACCGGAGCCAACCGCGTCGACCTCACCCAGGCCGTCATCGTGCGCTCGCTGATCACCGAGGACGAGGCGAAGCTCGTGCATGCACGGGACGGGCTGAGCGACGTCTGGCAGTACGTGACCACCGGCGACGGGTTCTACCGCGACGGCTCGTTCATCCAGCACACGTGGGTTGCTTACACCGGGACGTACGGTCACGTCCTGCTCAGTGGGATCGGGAAGCTCCTCGCTCTGCTGGCGGACTCGCCGTGGGCCGTGACGGACCCGAAGCGGCAGATCCTGTTCGACTCGGTCGCCAAGACGTACCTGCCGGTCGTCCACGATCTGCGGATGATGGACTTCGTCCGTGGGCGTGCGGTGTCCCGGTACAACAGCTCCGACCACGACGACGGCTACACCGCTGCCGAGGCGATCCTCCGGCTCGCTGCGGGAGTGGACGCGTCCCTGGCCGGACCTTGGCGGGCCGCGGTCGCGGGCTGGTTGCAGCGGGACACGTTCGGGAGCATGTTGTCAGGGGCAAGCATTCCGCGAGTGGCGCTGATCAAGTCCCTGTCCGGCGTGACGCCGCTCGCCGAGGTCGACGGGCACACGTTGTTCGCGAGCATGGATCGGTCGGTGCATCGGCGGTCCGGTTGGGCGTACTCGATCTCGATGGCCAGCCGGCGGATCGCGCACTACGAGTGCGGAAACGGCGAGAACGACCAGGGGTGGCACGCCGGGTCCGGGATGACGTACCTCTACGACCACGACAACGGGCAGTTTGCCGACGTTTTCTGGCCGACCGTGGATCGCTACCGACTGCCGGGCATCACCGTCGACAAGTTGCCGCTCGCACCGAAGGCGGGTGGTGAATGGGGTGCCGCCCGGCCGACCAGCAGTTGGGTGGGCGGTAGCACGCTCGACGGGTACGCCGCGGTGGGCCAGGACCTGCAGGGGCCCAGCTCGCCGATGCGGGCGCGGAAGTCGTGGTTCTGCTTCGACTCGTACGTCGTGGCGCTTGGTGCGGGGATCACCGGGAGCAGCGGCTATCCGGTCGAAACCGTGGGTGGAGAACCGGAATCTGCACAGTGGTGGGACGAATGTACTCACGGTCGACGGCGTGGCGCGGGTCCCAGGACTCGGTGACTCGGAGACGGTAAGCGATGCTCGGTGGGCTCACCTGGATGGTGTCGGAGGGTATGTCTTTCCGAGCGGTGCAGAGGTGAAGCTGCTGCGGGAGGCTCGGACCGGGGCGTGGCGGGACATCAACACCGGTGGGCCGACCGGCGCGATCACCCGGCGGTACCTGACGATGTGGCTGGACCACGGGGTCGACCCTTCAGCAGCCTCCTACAGCTACCTGCTGGCGCCGGGTGCCACCGCCGCTCAGACCAAGGCCCTGTCGCGTGACCCGGGCATGCTGGTGCTTGGCAACAGCGCGAAGCGGCAGGCGGTGGCGCATCTCGGGCTGGGGTTGACGCTGGCGAACTTCTGGGAGCCTGACCAGATCGGCGGCATCGTCGCGCACAACCCGTGCTCGGTGATCCGGCAAATCCACGGCCGGACCGTGGAGCTCGGGGTCTCGGACCCGACCCAGCTCGCGACCTCGCTCCGCCTGCAACTGCTGGCGCCCGGCGCGCGGCTGACGAGTGCGGATGACGGCGTCACGGTCCGCCGCACGCTGCTGGGCGCCGACGTGACGATCGACGTCACCGGTGCGGCCGGCGCCACGCGGTACGTGACGCTACAGCTCTAGCCAGTGCGCGGGGCGTTCCACGGCGGCCGGGAGCTTGGTGAACCGGTCGCCGCGGGCCGCGTTCACCTGTGACTGGGTGAGGAAGAGCGCGCCGGTGAGGTCGGCACCGCACAAGTCGGCGTCGCGCAGGTCGGCGCCGATCAGGTCCGCCTGGCGGAGGTCAGCACCGCGCAGGTCGGCCGCGATCAGGTAGGCACCACGAAGGTTCGCCTTGCGCAGGTCTCTCAGCTTCTTGCCGATCAGATCGGCGCCGCGACGGTCCTTCCCGCTCGTCCCGCGGACCTTCTCGCTTGTCCGCAGCAGCAGGACGTTGACCACGGCCCGCTCAGCGTTGACGTCCACTTCCGACAGATCCGCCGTACGGCTCACGTTCTCGACGCGCGCGATCGCTGCGTACACGTCGTCGCTCTGGTCGTGCTCGAGCACCTCGGCGAGGTACCAGAGGAGTTCGTGGAGTTGGCGGAGGATCGGCAGGGCGGCAAACATCTCCGCGCCCGGCTGCTCGCGCCAGCTCTTCCCTGCCCGCTCCGACAGGGATTGCCCGGCGCCGAAGCAGTCATAGACCGTGCAGCCCTGGAAGCCTTGAGACCGCAGCCGGTTGTGGATCGTGCAGCGGAAGTCATCGCTAAGGTTCGGGCACGCCTCGCCGGCGGGCTTGTCGATCGCGAAGTCCGCCGACCTGCTGAAGGTCAGGGCGACGCAGCAGAGGCCGAAGCACCTACCGCAGTCGGCCCGCAGCTCAGTTCTGCTCGGCAACCGTCTGGCCGGTCCGGCGCCAGCGGATGCCGGCTTCGATGAACTCGTCGATCTCACCGTCGAAGACTCCGGACGTGTTACCGGACTCGTACTGCGTCCGCAGGTCCTTCACCATCTGGTACGGGTGCAGGACGTACGACCGCATCTGGTCACCCCACGAGCCCGCGACGTCCCCGCGCAGCGCGTCCAGCTGGGCCCGCTCCTCGGCCTTCTTCAGCGCGAGCAGCTTGGCCTTCAGGATGACCATCGCGCTGGCCTTGTTCTGCAGCTGGGACTTCTCGTTCTGGCAGGAGACCACCGTGCCGGTCGGGAGGTGGGTGATCCGGACCGCGGAGTCGGTGGTGTTGACGCTCTGCCCACCCGGACCGGACGACCGGTACACGTCGATCCGCAGCTCTTCTTCCGGTACGTCGATCTCGTCGGTCTGCTCCAGCACCGGGACGACCTCGACCGCGGCGAACGACGTCTGCCGGCGGCCCTGGTTGTCGAACGGCGAGATCCGCACCAGCCGGTGCGTTCCCGACTCGACACTCAGCGTGCCGTACGCGTACGGCGCCTTGACCCCGAACGTGGTCGACTTGATCCCGGCCTCTTCGGCGTACGACGTGTCGTAGACCTCGGTCGGGTACCCGTGCCGCTCGGCCCAGCGCAGGTACATCCGCTGCAGCATCTCGGCGAAGTCGGCGGCGTCCACGCCACCCGCGCCGGAGCGGATCGTCACCAGCGCCTCGCGTTCGTCGTACTCGCCGGAGAGCAGCGTGCGGACCTCGAGCGACTGGATCGACTTGGCCAGCGAGCCGAGCTCCTTCTCCGCCTCGGCCAGGCTGTCCGCGTCGTTCTCCTCGCGGCTCAGCTCGATCAGCACGCCGAGGTCGTCGATCCGGCTGCGCAGCCCGGAGACCCGCTCGACGTCGGACTGCAGGCTGGAAAGTCGCGACGTCACCTTCTGCGCGTTCGCCTGGTCGTCCCACAGGTCAGGCGCAGCGACGGCCTCACCGAGCTCCGCGATCTCCTTGCGCAGGGCGGGGAGATCCATCACTTTCTCGATCGAGGTCAACGTCGCATCGAGCTGCTTGAGCTCCGCGTCAAAATCCAGTCCAGCCACAACGAAACAGCGTACCTCAGCGGAGACCTCGACGAAGAACGGCAAAAACCTCGGCGACGGCCTTCTCCAGGTCGTCCTGGCCCGCTCTGAGCTGCTGCGGCGAGGCGTCGTCGGGCAGGTTGCGCATCAACTCGGCTTCGAGCACCTTCTGCGCCGCGGCGTACAAAGCAGCCGTCAGCCGGTTGCGCAGGTGATCGGGCGAGCGTTCGTCCAGCGCCTCGGTCAGCATCGTCTCCAGCTGCTCAGCCGTCTGCCGGCGCCGCGCCAGCAACGCCTCGCTGCCCTCGATCGTCCGGGAGAACTGCTTCCAGGTGGCCAGATGCCCGACCGCGAACCGCTTTCGGGTCTCGGCCAGATAGTGCGCTTCGAGCACGTCGACCGGGTCGGCGTCGGCCGGCGCCTCACGGATCGCCTTGGCCGGACCGACCCACCAGCCCGTCTCGTCGAAGAACAGGTCCTCCTTGGCCGGGAAGTGGTTGAACACGGTCTGTACGGCGACATCCGCGGCCCGCGCGACCTCCGCGACCGTGACCGTGTCGAACCCGCGCTCGAGGAACAACCGGGTCGCGACGTCCGAGATCTGCCGCCGCGTCTCCAGCTTCTTGCGCTCCCGGCGCCCGAGCTCCATTGCCACACCGTAGGGCATCTGCTTTACTGATTCCAATCTTGTAGTCACTACATTTTTGGAGCACATCCAATGACTATTCTCGTCACCGGCGGCCGCGGCAAGATCGCCCGCGCCGTCACTGCCGGCTTGATCGCCGCTGGCCAGGACGTCCGCATCGCCAGCCGCGAGCCGTCGGACTTGCCTGGTGCGGTGCCGTACGACGTCACCGATCCGGGCCCTGCACTCCGCGACATCAGCCAGGTCTTCCTGTACGCCGACCACTCGTTGACGCCCGCCTTTGTCGCCGCCGCCGAGACGGCTGGCGTGAAGCAGGTCGTCATGCTGTCGTCGCTGTCCGCCGCCGACGGTCCCGAGGATCCGCACGCGCGGGCCGAGCGAGTGGTCACCGCCGGGTCGTACGCGACTACGCGGCTGCAGCCCGGTGCCTTCATGAGCAACGCGAAGTACTGGTCGTACCAGGTCCGGCAGACCGGTCAGATTCGGCTGCCGTACCTCGACGCCGAGGAGGCGCCGATCCACGAGCTCGACATCGCCGACGCCGCGCTCCGGGTGCTGCTCGACGGTCCGGGCAACGGCCACGACGGCCGCGCGTACCCGCTCACCGGACCCGAGTCGATGACGCGCCGGCACCAGATCGGCCTCATCACCTCGACGACCGGAGTCCCGATCGAGGCGGTCGAGCTCACGCCCGAACAGGCCCGATCGGAACTGGGCCTGCGGGACGCCGGCCAATTCGACACGCTGATGGCCTACTGGGCGTCCCGCGTCGGCACACCGCAACCAATCGAACCCGGCGTCGAACTCCTCACCGGCCACACCGCCCGCTCCTTCACCACCTGGCTAACCAACAACCCAGACCTGTTCGCCTAGGTTTGCCCATCTCCGGCGGCTTCGTATGGCGCATTCGATGTCAGCGGATGGGGACGACGGCTGCGGATTCGGCGGCGATGTCGGTGGATTGCTGGAAACCAGGGGGGTGGAACGGGAGCTCGACGGTGGAGGTGAGGCGGACGGTGACCGTTGTACCGTCGACGTCGGCAGACCAGTTCAGGCCGTCGAAACGGTTGCTGGCGGCAACCTCGTTGAGGTAGTCCGCGGTCAGTCGGCGGGCCTGGTCCGGATCGAGGACGGCGTTGCCGCCGGCCGGTTGGGCGTAGACGGCGGCGAGGCCGTTGGCGGCGGCGAGGACCGCGCCGTCGGCGGTCGCGTCCAGGTCGCGGCGGACCAGGAAGACCTTCGAGATGTCGGTGACCACGACGATCATCAGCACGATCACGAACGTGAATCCGATGATCATCACGGTCAGCTGACCGCCCTCGTCCCGAAGCCTCCTCATCCGGTGCCCTTGGCTTGCCGGTAGTCGCCGTACGACTCGGTGTGTGAGGCGCTGAGATGGATCGCCGGCGGCTCACCGCCGAGCGCGTCGGGGATGAGCGGCAGCCGTACTTCGGTGTCGAGCGTGACCGTCACGGTCGAGCCGGGCTGTAGGCACGCCGGGTTGCAGGTGATGCTCAGCTGGCCCGGGCTGAGTGGGAGGCCTTGGTCTTGCATCGCCAATTGAGCGGCCGCGAATGCCCGTGCCCGCGCTTCGTCCTCGGACACCCCGTCCGGCACGATGATGAACGCCCGCCCGGCCGCGCGGGTCGCCGCGGTCGCGCCGTACGACGCTCGCTGGACGTCGAACACCGCGAGCATGACGTAGACCAACGGCACCATCAGCAGGATCGCCAGCCAGGAGAACTCGACCACCGCACTCCCGCGCTCGTCCAGCCGGCGCCTCACTGACCCGTCTCCTTCACCGCGTGTCCTTCAACGGTGAAAGAGATTCCGGGCCCCCAGAGCCCGAGCGGCGGCATGTGCGCGTGCACCGCAACCTCGACCCCGGGCTGCCCGTCGATGTCGGTCTCCTCCGCCGCGACGTCATCGATCAGCTGGTCACGGACGACCCCACTGATCAGCTCGCGCGTCCGCGCCTCGCCGTCGGCCGGAGTCCGGTTGATCACCGCTGCGTACGCCGCACCCTCCGAGGCCGCGGCGGTCACGGTGTTCCGCACGTACAGGAACAGGCCGACCTGCAGGATGCCGAGGAACAACGGAACCACGAGCGTCGACACCAGGACGAAGTCGACGACCGCTGAGCCCCGCTCCACGCGCGCCCGCATCGGCTACTTGTTCGAGACCGTGCTCAGCGCCGTCTTCAGCATGTCGGCGAGCTGGTCGCCGGCCAGCTTCCAGATCGCGACGACCAGACCGGCCGTCATCACGGTGATCAGCACCCAGCCGGGCACGTCGCCGCGCTCCCGCCCGGCCGGGCGCGGCTTCAGCAGCACGCCCAGGAACATTCTGGTCATTAGCAAGGACATCGGAACCTCTCCTCAGTTCATCCGGCGATCAGCCGGATTCCGACAGCGCCCGGGTAGAAGGCGAAGGCGATGGTGACCGGCAGCACCAGGAAGATGACCGGGACCATCATGGCTACTTCCCGGCGCGCGCCGGACTCGATCAGCTCGCGCCGCCCCGCCTCACGGATATCGCCGGCCTGCGCCCGCAGTACGTCGGCCAGCGGCGTGCCGCGCTCGAGCGCCACCGCCAGACCGTCCGCGAAACGCGACAGCGCGAGCAACCCCGTGCGGTCCGCCAGCGCGTCGAGCGCGCGGACGAGTGTCTCCCCCGCCCTGGTCTCGGCCAGGACCCGTTTCAGCTCGTCGGCCAGCTCGCCCCGGCACGACTTGGTCACCCGGTCGAGCGCGGCAGCCGGACCCTCACCGGCGGCAACCGACAGGGCCAGCAGCTCGGCCACCGTTGGCAGCTCAGCAAGCAGCCGACGCTCGCGACGCTGCACCTGCGCGGTGAGGTAGGTGTCGCGGCCAAGGACTCCGACCACACCGAAGATCGCGCAGAACATCAGCATCCCGATCGGGTCGCCGGCGCCGAACGTCAGGACGACCACCGACACCACGAGACCGGCACCGAACGCCAGAGTCCCCCACAACAGCTGCTCGATCCGGAACTCCTCGACCGTCCGCTCCAGACCGGCTCGCAGCAACCGCCGGCGGATGCTGTTCGCGCCACCGAGGATCCGCTCCAGCCGTTGCGCGGCCGACCGCAGCGACGGACCAAACAGCCGCAGGATCGCGGCGAACGGCGACCGCGAGTCCACCACGCCGACGAACACGTCCGGCACCCCGAGATCGCGCAGGTACGGCGAAATCCGCTCGTCCATCGTCGGCTTCCGCAGGAACGGCAACCGCAGTACGACGAGCAGCAGGCCTGCGCCGAACAGCGCGCCGACGAAGGCACCGATCAGCACTGGGCTCATCGCAGCACCCGCTCGGGCTCGGGCAACCGGCCGATCCGCAACATCACCCGGTACGCGACGACACAGACCAACGCGCCCACGCCGATGATCAAGGCACCCAGCGGCGAGTTGTAGCGCTGGATCACATCGCCCTGGAACGACAACAACGCCAGGACGAGCCACGGCGCCGCGACCGCGACGCGAGCACCGTTCACCGACCAGGACTGCCGGGACTCGAGCTCGGACCGTGTCCGCGCGTCGTCGCGCAGGAAGCTCGACAACGAACGCAGCAACCGGCCGAGGTCGCCACCGCCGACCTCACGCGCGATCCGCAGCGCCTCGACCACCCGGTCGCCGACCGGATCCGCGAGGCGAGCCTTCAGGCGATCGAGCGACTCGGCGAACCGTCCAGTGGACGCGTAGTCCGCGCCGAACCGGCGGAACGGCTCCCGTAGCGAAGCCGGCCCCCGCTCGCCCACCTGCGCCAACGCCTCGGACAGCGAAAGACCCGCACGCACCGCGGAGGCGATGTTGTCCACTACGTCCGGCCACAGCTCGCGGAACTCCGCCAACCGCTTCCGGGCCCTGCTGCGCACCAACGCGATCGGCATCCAGCCCGCCATCAGCCCGAAGACGATGCCGACCGGCCACGCCTTGGAGACCAGGAACATGAGCAGGAACCCGGCCAGACCGGTGATCACGCAGGCGCCGATGAACGCACCCGGCGTGATCCCTTCGATGCCTGCGCTCGCGAGCAACTCCCGGCTCTTCGCGCGCAGGCGACTCTCTTTGACGGCCTCAGCGTCGGCCGGTGCGACGAACGTCGCGATGATCAGCAGCAGCCCGATCCCGAAGAACAGCCCGAGCAGGAGACCCATCAGCCCGGCCCCCTCGGCAACTCGGTGAGCAGGCCGGCCACGTTGTACCCAGCTTGCTGGAAACGCTCCGGGTGCGGCAGATGCCCTTCGGCCCTGCGGAGATATCCGTCGACGGTCCCGAACAGCGTCTCGGTCTCCATCGCCTGCTCCTCGACCCGCCCGGTGACCGCCACGATCTCCCGCACCCGCCGGTGTCCGTCCGCCGCGATCCCCAGGTGAACGACGATGTCGACGCAGCCCGCCACGGTCGGCAGCACGAACCGGGAGCCGATGTTCTCACCGGCCAGCAACGGCAGCGTGCACATCTTGGTCAGCGCCTCGCGCGCCGAGTTGGCATGGATCGTGCACATGCCGGGCAAGCCACTGTTCAACGCCAGCAGGAGATCCAGGCACTCCTCGCCGCGAACCTCGCCGACGATCAGCCGGGACGGCCGCATCCGCAGCGACTCCTTCACCAGGTCGCGCAGCCGGACCTCGCCAGTGCCCTCGAGCCCGGCCTGCCGGGTCTGCATCGACACCCAGTCGGGGATCGGCAGCTTGATCTCGAAGACTTCCTCGCAGCTGATCACCCGCTCGCTGCCCGGGATCGAACCGGCCAGCGCGTTCAGCATCGTGGTCTTGCCGGCCTGCGTGCCGCCGGAGACCAATACATTGAGGCCGACGGCAACGGACGCCTCGAGTACCGCGGCCGCGTGCGGCGTCAGTGACCCGAGCTGGACCAGGTCGCTCAGCCGGGTCGCCCGGACGGTGAACTTCCGGATGTTGATCGCGGCGTACCGCTGGGTGATGCCGCCGAGCACGATGTGCACCCGGCTGCCGTCCGGCAGACGCGCGTCGGTGAACGGCTGGGACACGTCGATCCGGCGGCCGGTGGTCTTGAGCATCCGCTCGACCAGGTCGCTGACCTCCTCCTCGGTCAGCACGGTCGTGGTCAGCTCGTGCCGGCCCTCGCGGGCGATGAACACCCGGCTCGGTTCGTTGATCCAGATCTCCTCGACCGCCGGGTCGTCGAGGTACCGCTGCAGGGGCCCGAAGCCCGCGACCCGGTCGTGCACCTCCCGGCTGACCGCCGCCAGGTCGCCGATCGGCGGCACCACTCCCGTCAGGCTGCGCTCGTCGTATTCCTTCACGACCAGCGCGACGATCGCGTCCACCGCACCGGGATCGCGGAGCGGGTCGATGCCCTCGCGCCGGACCACGTCACGCACCTGTGCGTCGATCAGCTCGACCGCGCCGTCCCAGCCCGACCGTCGCGCGTCGAGTCTGTCGGCTGTCATCGATCTCCCCGTGGGTGTCGCGTCCGGCGACCGTCTGGTCACCATGCGCGACCATCCTTTCAACCGCCGGGCATCGGCGCCACCCGACTCCGGCCGCCTGTGGACAACCGAGGTGTAACAACTTCGCCGCTCACGGCGTCGAACCGGATGGAGCTGCATCGGTCACGGTTCGGGAGGGTGGCTTTGACACGGGCGACGCTGGACTTCGAAGAGTTCGCGAAGGCGCGAACACCGCAGCTGTACCGCACTGCCTGGCTGCTGGCCGGTGAGCACCACCTGGCCGAGGACCTGGTCCAGGAAACGCTGGCCAAGCTGTACCGGGCCTGGCGGCGGGTCGAACAGACCGAGAACCCGGCCGCCTACGCACAGACCGTGCTGGCTCGCACCTACATCTCCCAGCGGCGCCGGAAGAGCTCCACCGAGCGTCCAGTGGCCTCGACTCCGGAGCGTGAGTACCGACCGGACGACCACGAGCTCCGTCTGTCCCTGATGCAGGCGCTGGCCGAGCTGGCGCCGCTCGACCGAGCCGTGCTGGTGCTGCGGTACTTCGAGGACCGCAGTCCGGACCAGGTCGCCCGTGACCTGGGCAAGAACGCCGGTGCGATCAGAACGCGGACGTCACGAGCCCTGGACCGCCTCCGCGCGGTGCTGGGCGACGAAGCCGTCCACTTGGCCGCCCTCTGATCCGGGAGCACTCCGATGACTGACCTACATGACACCCTCGCCGACCGGATGCGCCAGGCTGCCGCCGACGTCGACGCACCCACGTTGGAGCTCGTCGCCCGAGGCATTCGGCGCGGCAAGGTCCTGCGCCGCCGCCGGGCGGTGCTGGCAGGCCTGTCCGGCGCATTCGCCGTACTGGCGGTTGTTGCGGGTGGCACTCAGCTGCTCCAGCACACCGCGAGCGGCGACGTGGCACCGGCCTCCACGCGCACTACTGCTCCAGTCCACCCACGTCCGCGTGGGCCCCTGGCGACCCTCGCAGAGCTCTTGCCTGCGGGTGTGCACGTGTCCGGCGGCACTACGACCGACGGGATCCTGACGGCCATGCTCCACGACGGCCGCGGTGCGACGATGCTCACGCTCAGCCTGATGACCGTGGAGCCCAACACCAGTTGCAACGGATCGCCTCCGGGCACCTGCAAAGTCGAGCCGGACGGCACGGTGTACGTCGCCTACAACCTGCCAGTGTTCCCCTACGAGAAGCACCCGTACGGCGTCCGCGTCGCAACCGTCGAGCTGTTCTACCCGGACGGCCGGCAGATCAGTATCAGCAACTACAACGCACCGAAGGACGACGGTGTCGAGCACACGCGGCCGCAGCCGATCTTGTCGGTCGCCCAGCTGACGCAGATCGCCCGCAGCAAGCTGTGGGTGTACCCGCCTGATTAGCGGTGCCTGCTTAGCGGTGCACGAGGGTGTGCTCGAAGGCGTAGCGGCTGGCGCGGTAGAGGTGTGAGCCGTACTCGACCGGCTGTCCGTGGTCGTCGTACGTGATGCGGTTGGTGGCAAGGAGGGGCGCACCTGGCTCCTCGGCGAGCAGACGTGCGTGCTCTGGTGACGCTGGGATGGCGGAGATGGTTTGGTGCGCAACCTTGAGGCGCACGCCCTCGGCCCGGAGCAGTTGGTAGAGACCACGTTCGGCCAGGGTGGCTGGGTCCGTCTCCAGGAGCTCTGGCGGTAGCCAGTTGCGCATGATCGCCAGCGGTTCGCCATCCGCCCGGCGTAGGCGCTCCAGACGCAGTACCCGATCGCCTAGCTCGCACTGGAGTGCAGTGGCGACCTCTGCGGTCGCGGGCGAGATACCGAAGCGCAGTACGTCGGTCTCCGGCTTGCGATGCGCCGCGGCGAGGTCGTCGTACAGGCTGGTGAGCTCGAGGGAGCGCCGTACCTGGCCGGAGTTGCCCACGACCTGGGTGCCGACGCCGCGCTTGCGGACCAGCAGGCCCTGGTCGACCAGGCGGGCGATCGCCTGCCGGACCGTCGGCCGGCTCAGCCCGTACGCCTCGGCCAGGTCCACCTCGTTGCTCAGCCGCGAGCCGACCGGCAGTTCACCGCCCTGGATCGCCGCTTCGAGCTGCTGCGCCAACTGCACGTGCAACGGCGTACGGCTGTTCCGATCGACCCGGACCTGGACGGTACTCATGCGGACATCCTGAAGCCTCGGCCTGTTCCAGTCGACCCGGGAACCCGATTTGATCAGATCCCTGTGTTACTGACCGCAGTTGGATCGATCAACCTGCTGCGGTGTCAGGATGCCGTCAGATTGCCGTCAGGAACGCGTGAACGTTCGGTGAACCCGGTCCGGATCACGGGCAAGCGGTGTCCCGATGGGCCGATCGTCAGGCAGGATGGCGCGTTCCCCTGTTTTACGGCCGACCGAAGGAGATGGCATGGAACCGCTGCGGATCGGGATTCTCGGTGCCGCCCGGATCTCGGACCGGGCCCTGGTCGCGCCGGCCAAGCTGACCGGCGCCCGGCTGGTCGCGGTCGCCGCGCGGGACGCCGGCCGCGCCGAGGCCTTCGCCGCAGAGCACGGCGTCGAGCGCGTGCACGCGTCGTACCAGGACGTGCTGGACGACCCGGAGATCGAGGCCGTCTACAACCCGCTGCCGAACGGGCTGCACGCTCCGTGGAACCTGCGCGCCCTTGCCGCGGGCAAACACGTGCTGAGCGAGAAGCCCTCGGCCGCGAACGCTGCCGAGGCGGTGCAGGTCCGGGACGCCGTGCGGGAGTCCGGGCTGGTGTTCATGGAGGCGTTCCACTACCCGTACCACCCGGTGATGCGGCGGATGCTGGAGCTGGTCGCCAAGGGTGAGCTCGGCGACCTGCAGCACGTCGAGGCGACGATGGTGATGGGCCCGCCGCCCGACAACGACCCGCGCTGGTCCCTGTCGCTCGCCGGCGGTGCGGTGATGGACGTGGGCTGCTACGCGCTGCATGCACAGCGCATGTTCGCGCAGTACGCCGGTGGCGCGCCGAAGGTAGTCAGCGCCCGCGCCGGCGAGCGGAAGCGCATGCCTGGTGTGGACGAGTGGCTCAACGCGACTCTGGAGTTCCCTGATGGCGTCACCGGCACCGTGCGGACCAGCATGGGCTCGGAGGAGTTCGAGTTCAGCCTGAAGGTGGTCGGCAGCCGAGGCGAGGCGTTCGCCCCCTTCTTCGTGCTGCCGCACCAGGACGACAGAGTGCGGGTCACAACCAAGGAAGACACCTGGGTCGAACACCTGGGCACGCGGACGTCGTACGCGTACCAACTGGACGCGTTCGCCGGTGCGGTGCGCAACGGCGCTCCGGTGCTGACAGATGCCGACGACGCGGTAGCGACGATGGAACTGATCGACGCGTGCTACCTGGCCGCTGGGATGTCAGTCCGGCCAACCTCGACGATCTGACAGCTGTGGTCGGCGGCGGCGCGCGCGAACGCCTGGACGAACGGGTGTGGGCGCGTGCCATCGCCGGACAGCTCCGGCTGGAACAGGCTGGCGAGGTAGAACGGGTGGTCTGGTAGTTCGGCGATCCGCGCGTCGTTGTCGTCGTCATACCCGCTGAACACCATGCCGTGCTCGGTCAGCAGCTCCAGACGTGAGCTGTCGAGGCCGTAGCTGCAGTGGTAGCGCTCCATTGAACGCTCTGCGCCCAGCAGCTGGGCTGCTCGCGTGTCGGGTACGACGTTGATCGCGCCCTCGTGCCCGTCGAGCGAGCAGGCGAGCGGGACGATCAGGAGGTCGTCGGCGTCCGGTGTGGTCTCGCCGTGCTGGACCTGGAGTGCGCCGGCCTTGTTCCGCGCGAACTCGAGCATCGCGTGCTGGAAGCCGCCGCAGGTGCCGAGGAACGGGATCTGGTGCTCGCGGGCCGTCTGGATGGCTGCGATGGCGCCGGACTCGCTGCGGTACGGGCTGCCGGGCAGGACCCAGATGCCGTCGAAGCTCTTCAGCGCATCGTCGACCTCATTGGTCGCCACCCAGTACACGTCGAGGTCGAGCTGGTCGCGTTCCCGCATCCTCTCCAGCAGACCAGGGACCCGGTTGTGCGACCTCACGTGCGGGGATCGATCCCCTACCAGCGCAATGTAAGCCGTCATGCCATCATCGTCGGGGACAGGCTGTGATCAGCGCCAACGATGATCTCTGCATGGTCCATAAGCAACACTGATCCCGTGGATCCCCATCTGCTCCGCACCTTTGTCACCGTCGCCGAACATGCCTCCTTCTCGGCCGCCGCCACCCACCTCGGCTACACCCAGTCAGCCGTCTCTCAACACATAGCCGCCCTGGAAGCAGACCTAGGCACCCAACTCCTCCACCGCCGCCCAGTAACTCCCACTCCCGCCGGCAGGCGCCTGCTGGAACACGCCGCTCCCATCCTCCTCCGCATCTCAACAGCCCGAGCCGACCTCCAACGCCTCGCAGCCACGCTCCCCACCACCCTCATCGTGGCCATCACTCCCCTCAGCGACGTAGCGAAAGCGTTAGCTGTTGTGAGGCGGCTCCACCCCGGAACCGACGTCCACCTGACCGTCTGCCCCCGCGACGCAGTGGTGGCCGGCGTAGCGGACGGCTCCTTCTCCTTGGGACTGGTCGACGGCGTGGCCGCACCCAGCGACCCGCTCAACCTCGCCGTCCCTCTCCGCACCACCGCGCTGACCCACCAACCGCTAGCCGTAGCCCTGCCCAACAACCATCCGCTGGCCAGCAGGACTGGACTGTCTCTGCACGACCTTGCAGACGCCCGCTGGATCGACGCACCGGACGTCGCCGCCCCGCTGACCACCCTCCGCGCCGCCACCGACTCGGACGCGTTCCGCTGCGCCTTCACCTACACCGGCACAGACCTCCACACCCTGCTCACCCTGATCGCCGCCGGCCACGGCCTCGCCGTACTCCCGGCATCAGTCACGACACGCGGCGTGGCCACCATCCCCGTGACCACGCCACGCCTCGTACACCGCACAGAGCTCCTCCACGGCGCCCTACCCGACGCGGCTGCCGCCGCCCTGACCGCCGCACTCACCTAGACGTCGAGCACCTGCTCCAGCCCAGCCCGGGTCATCGGTCGCTCGAGCACCCCGACGGCCTCCCGCTCCGCGAACTCCGCATGATCGGCGTCCTCCGGGCTGATCGCCTCGCAGATCGAGTTGTGCGCCCAGTTCAGCCACCCGGTGATCGCCACGCCGAAGGACTCCAGCCGGAGCTTCGGCCACTCCCGGACCGCGCCGTACCCGTCCCGGAACGCCACGATCGCCCGCGGGTTGACCGCCGGCCGCATCACCCACTGCGTCAACGCCGACCCGAGCTCGAGCTCCGGCGTCATCGACCCCGCGAAGTCCCACTCCATCAGGACCAGCTCGCCGTCCCGCCCCTGTCGCACGTGCGTCGGGTTGATATTGCTGTTGCAGAGCATCAGCGCCGCAGCGTCGACATCGGTCTCGATCGTCTGCAGGTCGAACCACAGCGGCAGCACCTCGTCGAGACGCCCAGCCCACGGCTTCCCGGCAGCTCGTGCCCGGTCCCGTAGCTGGTACCACCCGGATTCCTCCCGTCGCCAAACGTGGTACGGGTTCATCGGCGTCTCACTCGGAAGCTCCAACGAGTGCAGCGTCCCGTAGATCGACCCGAGCCGCCTCGCCAGCGCGGCGGACACCGGCAACGCCGGCGTCGGCCCGACCTCGAGCCACTCGTTCACCCGCCAGTTCTCACCCCGCACGGTCTCGATCACCCGCCCTGCAGGGCTCTTGTGAGCGACCGGAGCCACGATGCCCGCGCCAACAGCTGCGTCCCGCAGGCGCCCGCCCAGCGCCGCCTGCTCTTCCGTGATCCAGTCGAACACCGTGACCGCAAGCCAGCGTCCGCGATCGGTGCTGAGCTCCCAGCACCGACCCATCGCGGTGAACGAAACCGCGCGTGCCGGCCCAGTCACCTGTCCCAGCCCGAACGCCCGCGCCAGCTCGACAGCGAGCCCACTAGGTGCCGTGGGCAACACTGCGAGCCGGCGCTCGACCTCAGCCTTCAACGCGGGCCAGTCCCGCAGCCCGTACTCCCCGGCCAGTGCCCGCTGCGCATCCGCCAGCGACGCCTCCGGCGCGGCTTCTCGCAGCGCGCCCAACAGATCCTTGGCCTCTTTGCGCAGGAACTCGATACTCGGTCGATCTGGCAGCAGCTTCACAACGCTCCTCTCGCGCCCGGACTCGCACGGGCATCAAGAGAGCGTCGACAACCGCACTCAGCAAAGGAATTGAGGTGGCTTCCAGCCTTTCGGCGAGTCTCGGTGCGCCCTCACGCGCCCCTTGAAGGTACCCAAGCGGCGCCTGCGGGCACAAGCCCCTACCGTTGCGGGCTCAGGCGGCGGGGGAACCACCAGTTGGCTCGGCCGAGGAGTTTCATCAGGGCTGGGACGAGGATCAGGCGGACGATGGTCGCGTCGATGAGTACGGCGACGGCTAGGCCGAGGCCGAACATCTTCGTGGTTGGGTCGTCGCCGAGGCCGAAGCTCACGAAGACCGCGATCATGATCAGCGCCGCGGAGGTGATGACGCGGCCGGTGCCGGCCAGGCCGTGGACCACCGACGTGGTGGTGTCGCCGGTTCGCAGGTACTCCTCACGCACCCGGGTGAGCAGGAAGACCTCGTAGTCCATCGACAGCCCGAAGACCACGGCGAACATGAACATCGGGATGAAGGGCTGCACCGGGATGGTCGACTCGAGGCCGATCAGACGCCCGCCCCAGCCCCACTCGAAGACCATCACCATGACGCCGAACGAGGCGCCGATACTGAGCAGGTTCATCAGCGCGGCCTTGAGCGGTACGACGACCGACCGGAAGACGATCGCCAGCAGCAGGACCGACAGCAGGATCACCGCGCCGATGAACCAGAGCAGCCGGTCGTTGACCTTCGCGCCGACGTCGGCCAGCGTCGCCGTCTGACCGCCGACGTGGGCCTTGGCCGGACTGTTGCGCAGTACTGCGGGAAATACCTCGGAGCGGAGCCGCTTCACTGTGGTCATCGTGGCGTCGTCCTGCGGGCCCGTCGTCGGTACGGCGATCAGCGTCGCCACGCCCGCGGCCGTGTTGACCTCAGGAGGCGCGACCGACGCGATCCCCGGATCGGCAGTCACCGCATCGAACAGCGGCTGCACGACTCCGCGATCCTTCGAGATGTCGACCGCAACCACCAGCGGACCGTTGCTACCAGCGCCGAATCCAGCGGCGACCAGGTCGTACGCGCGGCGCTCGGTCCGCTGCGCTGGAAGCGTGCCCGCGTCCGGCGTACCGACCCTCAGCGCGAACACTGGCGCTGCGAGCGCCAGCAGCAGGACCGTAGCGGCGACGGCGTACGCGGCCGCGTGCCTCGAGACGTGCCGGGCCCAGCGCTGCCAGCCCAGACCGGCGGCAGCGGGCATGCGCCGTACCCGGAGGCGGTTGATCCACGGACCGGCAAGGCCTAGGAAGGCCGGCAGTAGCGTCAGCGAGGCGAGCACCATGACCAGCACGATCAACGAGATGGCGATGCCACCAGCGGTCATGAACGGCACGCCGGCCACAGCCAGCCCGAGAATCGCGACCACCACCGTGCCGCCGGCGAACAAGACAGCCCGACCTGCGGTAGCCACAGCCTGGCCGACCGACTCCTCGACGCTCATCCCACTGGCGAGGAACTCGCGGTGCCGGGTGACGACGATCAGTGCGTAGTCGATGCCAACCCCGAGACCGACCATGCTGCCGAGCACCGGCGCCCAGGTCGGCAGCTCGACCAGGTAGGTCACCAGCGACAGCGAACTGACACTCAGCGCGAGGCCGAGCAGCGCCATCCCGATCGGAAGACCCATGGCGATGACAGAGCCGAAGGCGAGTAGCAGTACGACCACGGCCACGAGCAGACCGACCAGCTCACCGACGCCGGTCTGGCCTTGCTCGAACGCGTAGAACAAGTCGCCGCCGAGCTCGATCCGCAGGGGCGAGTCAAGCGTCGCCAGCGTCTTCACCGCGTCCAGATCGCTCGGATCGAGTTTGTCGAGCACCGGGTACTGCAGCCGGATCAGACCGACGCGGCCGTCGGCCGAGAAGACCGGATGACTCACTCCGAGCACATGCGGCAGTGCAGCGGCCACCGACCGCACCTGCTCCATGGCCGGCACGGTCAGCGGCGCATTGTGGTCCCGCGGGGTCACAACGACCTCTGCGGTCAGCCCGGCCTGGTCGGCCCCGGCGGCCGACAGCAGGTCGGTTGCGTACTGCGAATCGACGCCCGGTGCCCCGAACGACTCTTCGAGCTTCTTGCCAAACGCACCGGACGCGGCGACCACTATCGCCGCCAGCACCAGCCATGCCCCGATGACCACCCACGGCCGGCGTGCAGCGTACCGGCCCAGTTTGTACAGGTTCGACCTCATCACAATCTCCTTCAGCACGAGTTGCTTCATCGTGCTGGCGAGGGGTCGGCCCTCACCTCGGTCGATCAGGCGGTCTTTTCCTGGCCGATGGTCCGAACCGCGTCCCGTACTTTGAGCCGATCCGCCGAGCTGTCGGAGTCCCTACGCTGTGGGCATGGTCAGAACCGACGTTCGCTCGCTCCTCGCCGAGCCGCGTGTGCCCCATCCGCCGCGGCGGGTGTGGCGCGACTGGGTCCTGGTCGCGGGGCTGCTGGCGGCGATCGCCGCCGAGGCCGTGTTCCGCACCAACCTGGTCTGGAAACCCCTGGCGATCGTGCTTGCGGTGGCCGTCGTCTGCGCGCTGCCGTGGCGGCGTACCCATCCACTGGCTGTGGTCGCGGGGGTGTTCGGCGTCCTGATCGCGATCAACATCGCGGCCCTGATCACCGGTGCCGGATCCTTCGGGCTGAGCTCGATGATCTGCGTGGTCCTGCTGCCGTACTCCCTCGTGCGCTGGGGATCCGGCCGCGAGATCGGCATCGGCCTGGTGATCATCCTCGTCGCGTTGATCCTGGGACTCGTCAGCGACTTCCCTGGGTACGGCGAAGCCGTCGCCGGCAGCATGTTCTTGCTCTCCCCGGCCACCCTCGGAGCCGCGATCCGCTACCGGTCGACCGCCCGGACCCGCGAGCTGGACCAGGTCCGGCTCCGGGAGCGCGAGCAACTGGCCCGCGAGCTGCACGACACGGTCGCGCACCACGTCTCGGCCATCGTCATCCGCGCGCAGGCAGGCCGCGCCGTCGCGGCCGCCAGCCCCGAGGCCGCACTCGACGCGCTGGTCGTGATCGAGGCGGAGGGAACCCGGACGCTCGCCGAGATGCGGACGATGGTCGGCGTACTGCGTGACGACACGGCCGCGGCGCTGGTCCCGCAGCCGGGGGTGGCCGACCTGGAGCGGCTCGCTCGCAGCGGCGATCCGCGGGTCAACGTAGACCTGTCGGGTGACCTCGACGATCTCGGACCGGCGCTCGGCGGGGCGATCTACCGGATCACGCAGGAGTCGATCACGAACGCCGTACGGCATGCGCGGCAGGCGACGCGGATCGACGTACGAGTGTCGGCGGACGGGGACGCCGTACGGCTGACCGTGCGCGACGACGGGGAAGCGAGTGCGCTGCCCAGGAACGCGCCTGGATACGGCCTGGTCGGGATGACCGAGCGGGCGACCCTGCTCGGCGGCTCGCTCGTCGCTGGGCCGGGTCTCGACCAGGGGTGGACCGTCGACGTGATCCTGCCGCGAAAGGCAGGCGGCCGATGACGATCCGGGTCCTCATCGCCGATGATCAGGACCTCGTCCGCACCGGGTTGGCGATGATTCTCGGCGCGCAGCCGGGGATCGAGGTGGCCGGTACTGCGGCCGACGGACGGGAGGCGCTGGAGCTCGCCCGCCGGCTTCGGCCTGACGTGTGCCTGTTCGACATCAGGATGCCCGGGATGGACGGGATCGAGGCGACCCGCGCGCTCGCCGGTCCCGGTGTCGACGACCCGATGGCGGTGGTGGTGATCACCACCTTCGACCTGGACGAGTACGTGTACGGCGCGCTGAAGGCAGGCGCCCGCGGATTCCTGCTCAAGGACGCGGGACCCGAGCTGCTGGTGCAGGCGATCCACGCCGCGGCCAACGGTGATGCGCTGATCGCGCCGCGAATCACCGCACGGCTGCTCGCGGCCTTCTCCGATCTGCCCAGCGACCGGGCGCCGGTTCAGCCGATCGATCCGCTCACCAGCCGCGAGGAGCAGGTACTGACCGCGGTGGCCGGCGGCCGGACGAACGCCGAGATCGCCGGCGATCTCCACATCAGCCTCAGCACCGTGAAGACCCACATCACTGCGGTGATGGGGAAGATCGGCGCCCGGAACCGGGTCGAGATCGCCATGTGGGCGTACGAGACTCGCCGCGTGAAGTAGGCGCGGCGGGTCTCGCTCGCTCAGTCGTGCGTCGGGAAGCCCAGGTTGATACCGCCGTGGGACGGGTCGAGCCAGCGGGACGTGACGACCTTGCCGCGGGTGAAGAAGTGCACACCCTCGGCACCGTGCGCGTGGGTGTCGCCGAACAGCGAATTCTTCCAGCCGCCGAACGAGTAGTACGCCATCGGCACCGGGATCGGCACGTTGATCCCGACCATGCCGACCTCGACCTCGTTCTGGAACCGTCGCGCCGCGCCGCCGTCGTTGGTGAAGATCGCCGTCCCGTTGCCGTACGGGTTCGAGTTCACCAGCTCGAGCGCCGCGTCGTACGACGTGGTCCGCACGACCGACAGCACCGGGCCGAAGATCTCGTCGGTGTAGATCGACATCTCCGGCGTGACCTTGTCGAACAGCGTCGGGCCCAGCCAGAAGCCGTCGTCCGCGCCGTCGAACTCCCCGGCCCGCCCGTCGACCACCAGCTCGGCACCCGCCTCAACCCCGGCCTCGACGTACCCGGCGACCTTGTCCCTGTGCTGGCCCGTGACCAGCGGGCCCATGTCGCACCCACGGGTCCCGTCGCCGGTGCGGAGCTTCGCCATCCGGTCCTTGATCTTGCCGATCAGCTCGTCGGCGACCGGCTCGACCGCGACCAGCGCGGAGATCGCCATGCACCGCTCACCCGCCGACCCGAAGCCGGCGTTGACGGCCGCATCCGCGGCCAGGTCGAGGTCCGCGTCCGGCAGGACGATCATGTGGTTCTTCGCGCCGCCGAGCGCCTGCACCCGCTTGCCGTTCGCCGTACCGCGCTCGTACACGTACCGCGCGATCGGCGTCGAGCCGACGAACGAGACCGACTTGATGTCGGGGTGTTCGAGCAGCCGGTCGACCGCCTCCTTGTCGCCGTGCAGGACGTTCACGACGCCGTCCGGCAGCCCGGCTTCCTTCCACAGCTCGGCCATCGCGTTCGCCGCGGACGGGTCCTTCTCGGACGGCTTGATCACCACACTGTTGCCGCAGGCAACCGCGATCGGCACGAACCACATCGGCACCATGGCCGGGAAGTTGAACGGCGAGATCACCGCGCTGACGCCGAGCGGCTGGCGGATCGAGTACACGTCGACGTTGGTCGAGACGCCCTCGCTGTAGCCGCCCTTGAGCAGATGCGGGATGCCGCAGGCGAACTCGATCACCTCGAGCCCGCGGGTCACCTCGCCGACCGCGTCGGACAGCACCTTGCCGTGCTCGGCGGTGATGATCGCGGCGATCTCTTCCTTGTGCTGGTTCACCAGCTCGCGGTACTTGAACAGAATCTGGGTCCGCTTGGTCAGCGACGTGCCGGCCCACTCCTTCGACGCGTCGTGAGCCACCTTGACGACCTCGTCGACGGTGGCGGCCGAGGCCAGGTCGAGCTCGCCGGTGACCTGCCCGGTCGCCGGGTTGTAGACCTTGCTGGTCCGCTCGGCGACGCCGGTCCAGGACCCGCCGCCGACCAGGTGGGTGATCCGCTTGATGTCAGTGCTCACGATGCCTTCCTCACTACCTCGACCTGCAGTTCTGTCATCCGAGGACCTCGTCCTTGTCCGCGAGCGTCACGTCCACCGGCCGCCCGCTGGTCAGCGACTCGATACCGGCTTCGCAAACCGCCGCCGCGGCGTACCCGTCCCAGGCGGTCGGCCCGTCGATCTCGCCACGGACCGTGGCGTCGACCCACCGCTGTACTTCGATGTCGTACGCCCGGGCGAACCGCACCCGGAAGTCCGCCGGCATCGCGCCACCCCACTGCCCGTCGGCCCGGGTGAACACGCCGGATCCCAGCCCGATGGTCGCGCTGCCGCGCTCGGCGACCGCCTCACATCGGACCTCGTACCCGACCTGGAAGTTCACGAACACCTCCACGTCGGCCATCGTCCCGTTCGCCAACTGGAAGACCGCGAGCTGGGGATCCCGTACGCCGTCGTCGACCAGGCTGCTCGGCTTCGGAGCCTGCACAGTGATCTGGGTGATTTCCGCATCGAGCAGCCAGCGGGCGATGTCGACCTCGTGCACCATCGAGTCCCGGACGATCATCTCGCTGCGGAATCCCGGTGGCGCGGACTGGTTGCGGTGCACGTTGTGCAGGAGCAGCGTCCGCCCGAGCTCGCCGGAGTCGAGCAGCTGCTTCAGCTCGGCGTACTCCGGGTCGAAGCGGCGCATGAACCCGACCTGGATCAGCTGCCGGCCGACCTTGTGCTCGGCCTCGACCACCTGCAGCGCCGACGCCGCGTCCATGGTCAGCGGCTTCTCGCAGAGCACCGGCTTCCCGTGCTCGAGACACGCGAACAGCTGTTCCGCGTGCGCGAAGCCCGGCGACGCCAGGATCACCGCGTCGACGTCCGCCGCCGCAATCAGCTCCAGCGGATCGTTGATGACCCGGACCGGTCCGTTACCCGGCGCACCCCCGAAGCCCGCCGCGCCCGAGGCTCCCGCCGTACCGGAGAGTCGAGCCGCCAGGGCCTCGGCTCGGGCCGTGTCCGGGTCCGACACCGCCACCAGCCGGGCCCCGGACGTCTGCCTGGCCACCCGCTCCGCGTGGTCGGCGCCCATGATCCCGACGCCGACCACCCCAACCCGCAGCTCGCTCACGTCCCCTCCTTCTCCCCCACCTCATCTTGCACCGGTGCGTCGACAACCATCGCGGGGTTGACACCCCTCAACTCGTGACTCAACGCCTCCAGCTCGGAGCCGCCGGCCATCTCCGTCGTCAGCTGCTCGAGCGTGATGTCGGCCCGGTGCGTATCCAGTGCGACCCGGCCGAGCTTCAGTACGACGAAGTGGTTGCCGACGAGATACGCGTGGTGCGGGTTGTGGGTGATGAAGATGACCCCGATCCCGGCGTCCCGCGCTTTCACGACGTACTTCAGCACCACGCCGGACTGGTTCACGCCGAGGGCAGCGGTCGGCTCGTCGAGGATCAGCACCTTCGCACCGAAGTGGATCGCCCGAGCGATCGCGACGCACTGCCGCTGACCGCCCGAGAGCGTCCCGACCGGCTGCTCCAGGTTGGGGATCGAGATCCCCATCTTGGTCAGCTCCTCCTGCGCGATCCGCTTCATCGCCGCCGCGTCCAGCTGCCGGAACGGTCCCTTGGTGATCTCGTTGCCGAGGAAGAAGTTCCGCCAGACCGACATCAGCGGCGCGAGCGCGAGGTCTTGGTAGACCGTCGCGATACCGGCGTCGAGCGACTCGCGCGGCGAGCCGAAGTGCCGCTCCTCGCCGTTCACCGACATCCTGCCCGCGGTGTAGTCGTGTAAGCCGGCGATGATCTTGATCAGCGTCGACTTGCCCGCGCCGTTGTCGCCGAGCACGCAGGTGATCTCGCCCTGCCGCACCGCCAGGGACACCCCGCGCAGCGCCTGGACATTGCCGTAGCTCTTGCCGACGTCCTCGAGCAGGACGATCGGCGAGTTCGGGCTCGCGGACGCCTCGTCGGCGAACGTCTCCGTGGTGGTCATCGCGCCTCCGCCCGCTTCTTCACGACCAGGTTGACAATGGTTGCCAGCAGCAACATCGCGCCCAGGAAGGCCTTGAACCAGTCCGGGTTCCAGCCGGCGTAGACGACGCCCAGCTGGACCATGCCGAAGATCAGCGCGCCGACCGCCCCGCCGACCACGGACCCGTAACCGCCGGTGAGCAGGCACCCGCCGACGACCGCGGCGATGATGTACAGGAACTCCTTCCCGACACCTTCCCCGGACTGGACCACACCGTTCTGCACGAACAGCAGCTGCATACCGGTGAACCAGGCGAAGAACCCGACCGCCATGAACAGCCCGATCTTCACCTTCCGGACCGGTACGCCGACCGCGCGGGCCGCCGCCGCGTCGCCGCCGACCGCGAAGATCCAGTTGCCGATCTGGGTCTTGAGCAGCACCCACGCGGCGAGCGCGACGAACGCGATCCACCAGACGACGATGATCTTGATCGTCACGCCGCCGAGCTTGAACTCCGAGGCGAAGATCGCCTTCGCCCCGGAGAACCCGTCCATGTCGCTGATCGAGTTCGACGCGACGGCGCCGGACGCGAGCCGGGTGACCGCGATGTTGAGGCCCTGCAGGATGAAGAACGTGCCCAGCGTCACCAGGAAGCTGGGCAGGCCGGTCCGCATCAGCAGCCAGCCGTTGAACGCCCCGATCGCCAGCGAGAACACCAGGGCGACCACGATGCCGGCCCAGACGTTGAGGCTGAACTGGTAGGCGAACAGGCCGGCGGTCAGGCCGGACGTCGTCACCGCGACGCCGGCCGAGAGGTCGAACTCGCCGCCGATCATCAACAGCGAGACCGGCACCGCCATCACACCGATCAGGGCGGCCTGGTACAGGATCGTGCCGGTGTTGTTGATGTCGCGGAACGGCGGCGCGGCGATCAGGAAGAACACCAGGATGACGGCCGCGCCGACCAGCGATCCGATCTCGGGCCGGCTGAGCAGCCGGGCACCGAGGGACCGGGCCGAGACGCGGTCGTCCGCCGAGACGGGTGAGGTGATGGTCGATGCCATGGTCTACCTCAGCGCGTTCCGGATTCGGCGTACTTCTGCACTGCCGCGATGTTGGACTTGTCGATGAAGGCAGGCCCGGTCAGCGTGGCCTCGCCACCGCCAATGGTGTCGCCGTTGTTCTTGTAGAGCCAGAGCGCGTCGACGGCCAGGTAACCCTGCAGGTACGGCTGCTGGTCGACGGCGAACTGCACGGTGCCGTCCTGGACCGCCTTGGCCATCTCCTTGCTCATGTCGAAGCTGCCGACCTTGGCCGCGGAGCCGGCGTCCTTGGCCGCCGTCACCGCGGTCAGCGCGATCCCGGCGTTCAGCGCGACGACGTAGTCTGCCGTCTTGTCCTGCTGCAGCTTCGAGGTCAGTGTCGCCTGCGTGCCCGGCTGGTCGGTACCGTTGACGTTCACGTTCTCGACGTTGCCGAACTTGTCCTTGATGCCCTGGCAGCGGGCCTCCAGGCTGACGTTGCCCTGCTCGTGGATCACGCAGAGGACCTTCTTGGCGCCGAGCTGCTTCAGCTTCTCGCCGGTCGCCTGGCCGGCGATCCGCTCGTCCTGACCGAAGTACCCGATCGCGCCACTGCTCTTCCACTGGTCCAGGCCGCCGTTGAGGACGGTCACCGGGATCCCGGCCGCGATCGCCTTCTTCACGTTCGGGATCACCGCGTCGGGCTTGTTCAGCGTCACCGCGATGCCGTCGACCTTGGAGTCGATCGCAGTCTGCACCAGGTTCGCCTGGGCGGCGCCGTCCGGGTCGGCGGAGTACTGCAGCTCGATGTTGTCCTTCTTCGCGGCCGCCTCGGCGCCGCGGCGGACGATGTCCCAGAAGGTGTCACCAGGCCCCGAGTGGGTGATCAGGGCGACCTTCATCTTCGGGGTGTCGGCGACGCCCCCGCCGCTGCCGCTGGAGCTCTCCTCCTTCTGCTTGCCCCCGGAGGAGCTGCACGCGGCCAGTGCCGCGGCGAGCACCAGCGCCGTGGCACCGGCCACGACCTTCCTCTGCCACCGAACCATGACTCAACCAGCCTTTCAGGGAAACCGCGGCCACTCCGCGGAGTTGCGTGGGACCAGAGAGTGTCATACTCCCGTGGCCGTCATCTCGATCCGCCACCCCCGTGCGAGTTCAGATAGGCCAAAGTCCGCTCCGCGATCGGCAGCGGTACGTCGGGTGGGCACGGGTACATGTCCTGCTCCACGATCGCGAACAGGTCCACGTCGAGCCCGGCCAGCGCGTCCAGCACCGGCGGCAGATCGGGTACGCCGTTCGGCGGCTCGCACATCACGCCTCGCCGTACCGCCTCGTCCATGCTCAGGCCCTCCGCCTCGACCTCGTCGAGGATCTTCGGGTCGACCTGTTTGAGGTGCACGTACCGGATCCGGTCCGGGTACTTCCGGATCAGCTCGAGGTTGTCGCCGCGGCAGTAGCTGATGTGGCCGGTGTCGAGGCACAGGTTCACGAACGCGCTGTCGGTCTCCTCGAGGAAGCGCTCGACGGTGTCCTGCGTGTCCACGTGCCCGTCCGCGTGCGGGTGGTACTGCGTCTGCAGCCCGAACTCCTCCGCCAGCCGGCGACCCAGCTCGGTCACCGCGCGACCGTGCTCAGCCTGCCCCTGGTGGTCGAAGCGCTCCTCGACGATCTCGCCACGCCACATCGAAGGCATGACAACCAGGTGCTTGGCGCCCATCGCGGCCGTCAGCTCGGCCGTCTCGAAGACGTCCTGCCAGGTCGACTCCAGCCCGCCGGGGCGATGCACGTGTTCGAACGTCGTGCCAGCAGTCATCGTGAGGCCGCGCTGATCCAGCTCGTCCTTCAACCGAACCGGATCGGTTGGCAAGTAGCCGTACGGACCGAGCTCGATCTTGGTGTAGCCGGCCGTCTGGACCTCGTCGAGGAACCGGGTCCAGGGGGTCTGCTTGGGGTCGTCGGCGAACCAGACTCCCCACGAGTCCGGCGCGGTACCGATGCTGACCTTGCCCATCAGCGGTCCCCCTCAGCGGGAGCCAGGTACGGGCGCTGAGCCTTCTTGCTCGCCTCGTAGGACGCCGCGGCGGACTGGGTGGAATGCAGCTCGGAGACCTCGCTGACCGGGACGTCCCACCACGAGTCGCTGTCCGGGCCGCCGATCAGCGGATCCGTGGTGACGTGGATCGCGATCGGACCGGTCGCCGCCTTCGCGGTGTGAATCGCCTTCTCCAGCTCTTCGCGGCTGCGGACGTCGATCACCTCCAGGCCGAAGCTGCGCACATTCGCCGCCAGGTCGACCGGGAGGTAGTCGCCGTCGAGCCGCCCGTCGCCGGTGCGCTTGCGGTACGCCGTCCCGAAGCGCTGCGAACCGAGCGACTCCGACAGGGCACCGATCGACGCGAAGCCGTGGTTCTGGACGAGAACCACGATGATCTTGAGGTTCTCCTGGACCGCGGTCGCGAGCTCGCTGGACATCATCAGGTACGACCCGTCGCCGACCAGGACGAACACGTCGCGATCGGGCGCGCCGAGGCGGACACCGAGGCCGCCGGCGATCTCGTAACCCATGCAG
The DNA here is from genome assembly GCF_040638345.1 of Kribbella sp. NPDC026611. Taxonomy (NCBI): domain Bacteria; kingdom Bacillati; phylum Actinomycetota; class Actinomycetes; order Propionibacteriales; family Kribbellaceae; genus Kribbella; species Kribbella sp. NPDC026611. The sequence goes on along the minus strand of NZ_JBEZYC010000006.1, from coordinate 18,680 downwards.
GAGTAGCCATACTCGACGTGGTATCCCTTCGGATCTCTGGTCCGCCAGAGTTTGTGCAGGTCGCCGGGCATCGAACCGGCCGCACACACCACCACATCAGACGGCGCCGACAATTCGTTGACGGCACCGAGAACCTGGCCCTGGGTGAGCACTCCGTCGGCCAGCTTCGCCGTCACCTCGGCCGGAGGGCTGTAAGTTGCGTGGACAGTTCCGTCCCAGTTCCTTGCGAGGTCCGTGGCCGTGGCGGTGTACTTGGCGTCAACAGACCAACCGCCGAGCGCGGAGCCCAAGGAAACAAGGGCTTCCCGTGCATCCGCGACGACCGGGAGGCCGGCATGTTTACCACCGTCGAAGCGCGCCACGTTGATGTTGAGGAACCGTACTTCGCTGTTCTGGAAGGCGGTCCGCGACGCCGTCGTGAAGTCGCTGTAGCGCGTCCCGACACCGATCACGACGTCGGCGTCCCGGGCCAGAGCGTTGGCTGCCGTGGTCCCGGTCGAGCCGACCGCGCCCACCGACTGCGGGTGGTCGTAGCGGAGCGATCCCTTACCTGCTTGGGTTTCCGCGACCGGGATGCCGGTGCGCTCGGCGAACTCGCGCAGCGCTTCCTCGGCGGCGGAGTAGTGGACGCCGCCGCCCGCGACGATCAACGGGCGGTGCGCGGACCGTAGCAGCTCTGCCGCCTTCTCGACAATTGATGCCTCGGGCAAGGGTCGTGCGACGTACCAGGTGCGCTCAGTGAAGAGCTCGTCCGGCCAGTCGTAGGCTTCGGCCTGCACGTCCTGCGGCAGGGCCAGGGTGACCGCACCGGTCTCGACCGGGTCGGTCAGCACCCGCATCGCGTTCATGAGTGCCGACGGCAACTGCTCGGGCCGCCAGACCCGGTCGAAGTACTTCGAGACCGGGCGGAAGGCGTCGTTCACCGAGATGTCGCCGGCGGTGAAGCTCTCCAGCTCCTGCAGGACCGGCGTGGCCACCCGGGTAGCGAACACATCCGAAGGGAGGATCAGCACCGGTAGCCGATTGATCGTCGCGAGCGCCGCGCCGGTCACCATGTTGGTCGACCCCGGACCGACGCTTGCCGTGCAGGCGTAGGCCTGGAGCCGGTCGCGGGTGCGGGCGAAGGCGGCCGCGGTGTGCACCATGGCCTGCTCGTTGCGCGCCAGGATGTACGGCAGCTTCTCCGGGTCCTCGAGCTCGGCCTGCAACAGGGCCTGTCCGAGACCGGCGACGTTGCCGTGACCGAAGATGCCGAGGCAGCCGGCGAACAGGCGCTGCCGTTGGCCGTCGCGTTCGGAGTACTGGACGCTCAGGAATCGCACCAGGGCCTGCGCGACCGTGAGACGCACCGTCATGAGTCTTCCCCTCCGAAAGGTAGGCGAGAGTCGATCTGCTGGGTTTGCCAGAGTTCCCGGACCCACGCGTGCTGTGGATCGTCGGTGATCAGCCACTGACGTTCGCTGCCCGGGCCGGCCATCACGTTCAGGTAGTACATGTCATAGCCAGGAGGCGCCATTGCCGGACCATGCCAACCGTGCGGTACCAGGACCAGATCGCCGCTGCGGACCTCCGCGAGTACGTCGATCGGCCGGTCCTCGGTCCCGTAGACCCGCTGGTACCCGATCGGATCGTTGCCCTTGACACCTTCCGGTACGTCGTCGGACAGCTGCAGCTCGAAGTAGTAGATCTCCTCGAGCACACTCTCCTTGCCCGGCCGGTGCTCGTCGTGCTTGTGCGGCGGGTACGACGACCAGTTGCCGGCCGGGGTGAGCACCTCGCAGGCGATGATCGAGTCGGCGTCGAGGACTCCCGGCGTACCGAAGTTCCGGACCTGCCGGGAGGCGACACCGGCGCCGCGCAGCTCGGTTTCCACGTTCTCGACGCCGATCCGCCGGAACAGGAAATCTCCGTCCGCCTTCGCATGCGGAAACGCGATGCGCGCTCCACCTGCGCTGGTGACCGCGACGGTGGTGTTCCGCGGGACGTACGCGAAGTCGGTCGGGCCGGCGAAGACGTCCGCACGACCGCCCAGCGGGACCGTCTCGCCGTCGACGATCACCTCCGCAGACCCACTCAACGGAAGCACGAGGTACTCACATGCACCGGTGTCCAACTCAATCGACTGGCCCGGACGAAGCGTCCGCACCAGCAAGCCCGTGTGGTGCCAGTCCTGCTCTCCTGGCCGGACCGCCACCTCGAAGCCGCCGTGCGCCGCGGTACCAGCGGGACGGAACCATTCAGTCATTCGGTGCCTCCATGGACGAGCGCGGCGGCGTGGTCGACGGCCGACGCGACGTCGCCGTCCGGTGGGAAGAGCAGCGCGCGACCGACGACCAGGCCGCGGACCGAGGGGATGGTGAGCGCCTTGCCCCACGTGGCGTAGGTGGCCTCGGGCGCGACCGTCGGATCGCCGCCGAGCAGAAGGGTCGGGAGGGTCGTTGCCTCCATCACCCGTTCCAGGTCGTCGACGACCGGCAGCTTGAGCCAGGTGTAAGCGCTGGTCGCGCCGAGCCCGGAGGCGACGTGGATGGACTTGATCACCGAGTCAGGATCGAGCAGGTTGGTGACCCGCCCGTCCTCGGTGCGCGTCGACCAGAACGGTTCGACCATCGCCATCAGCTTGTGCTCGGCGAGCCCGGTCACGGCTGCGGCGGCGCTCTCCAGGGTCACGACGGTGCCTGGATCGCCGAGGTCGATCCTGGTCAGCATCTTCCCGCCGTCGAGCCGGCGCGCGGCGATCTCGTCCGCGGACCGGTAGGCGGTGAACCGATCATCCAACTCGAACGCAGCCCCTTGGAGGCCGCCGCGGTTCATCGAACCGATGACGACTTTGCCTTCCAACGCTCCCAGCAACAGGAGGTCTTCCAGCACATCCGGAGTAGCCAGCACGCCGTCCACACCCGGCCGCTGCAAGGCGATCACCAGCCGAGCAATCAGCTCCGACCGCCGCCCCATAGCCATCCGATCACCCCGCACCCCCAGCGCACCCCGCGCCGGATGATCCGCAGCCACGATCAACAGCCGCCCATCATCCCCCACCAACGCCCGAGTCCGCCGCTGCAACCACCCCTCAGCCACCCGCTCCGGATGCCGAACCCGAACCTCAGTCAACTCCCCCAACCGCACCGAAAACCCATCCCACCCCACCCCACCAAACCCCAACTCCCCACCCTCACCCGTCCCCTGCCACCCAGCCCCCACGCCCTGCCGACCCACCTCGCCCTGCTGGCCCTGCCGTAGGCCCTCCCCCTGCCGAACCGCCGCGACCTCCCGGACCTCCTGCGCCGCCTCGACCTGCTGCGCCTGCTGGCCGCCGTATGCCTGCTCAGCCTGCTCTGCCCGCTCGGGCTGGTACGTCTGCTGCGCCTGCCGGGCCTGTTCGGTCTCGTGGGTCTGCAGGTCAGCTGCGGGCTGTTCGGCGGGGAGGTCCAGGTCGGCGATCACCGTCGACTGACCATCAGCCGAGTCCGGCGTCCGACCACCCACCTGCTGCGCCGACTCAACCGTCGGCTCGCCACCATCATCCAGCTCACCACGACCCGCCGACTCGTCCGCACCCGGCACCGGGTAGCCACCGGTCGGGTCATCCGGACCAACGCCATCTGCACCGCGCACCGGGTAGTCGCCGGCAGGCTCATCCGCACCGAGGCCACCCGCACCAACCACCGGATAGCCACCCGTCGGATCATCCGCGCCGATGTCGTCCGCACCGAGGACCGGGTAGCCGCCGGTTGGGTCGTCCGCGCCGACGAGTGCTTGTCCACCGGCGCCCGCAGACCCTGCCTGCTGTACGAACACGGTCGGTTCGTCCGGGCCGACTACGGGCTGGTGCGTCGCAACCGCCGTACCAGCCGATTCGACTGGAGCCTGTCGGTGGGCGGCGACTGTGGGATCGCTCGGACGTACGTGCAGGATCGTGGCATCGTTCGGTCCCGCCTGAAGGACCTCGTCCGCGCCGCCCCTCAGATGCCCACCTGCGCCAATCCCCGCCGACCGCGCAACAACCGTCGGCTCATCCGCACCCACCTGACGACCAATCACCCGCGGGTCGTCCACGCCGGCTTGCCGGGCAATCACCGTCGGCTCATCCGCGCCCGCTTGGCGACCAATCACCGTCGAGTCATCCGGCCCGGGCCGGTACGCAACCTCCGTGGCATCGTCGGGACCAGCCGTCCGAGCAACCACCCTCGGGTCGTCCACGCCGGCTTGCCGGGCAATCACCGTCGGCTCATCCGCGCCCGCTTGGCGGCCAACTACCGCCGAGTCAGCCGGGCCGGGCCGAGCAGTTTCTTCTGGGGTGGGGCGGTGGATGGGGATTGGGCGGGCTTCTTCGGGATACGGGTCGGGGGTGCGTCTGGTCATGAGGGGCCTCCCAGTTGGGAGAGGACTTCTTCGGTAGTTGGCATGGCGGTGGAGCATTCGAGGCGGGAGGCGACGATTGCGCCGGCGGTGTTTGCGAAGCGGATGATCTTCTCCAGCGGCCAGCCGGAGAGGAGCCCGTGGCACAGAGCACCACCGAAGCCGTCACCAGCCCCAAGCCCGTTGACCACCTCGACCGGGAACGGCGGCACCTCCACCCGCTCGTCGCGCGTGCGAGCAAGCGTCCCGCGCGGTCCCTGCTTCACGACGGCGAGGTCGAGTCCGCGGTCGAGCAGCGCCTGCGCCGCCTTGTCCGGATCGGTCTCGCCGACGGCCACCTCGCACTCCTCACGGTTGCCCACAGCAACCGTGCAGTACTCCAACGCCCGCGAGACCTGCTCGTGAGCCTCGCTCGGATCCGCCCAGAACATCGGCCGGTAGTCCAGATCGAGCACCGTGATCGGCTTCCGTCCGCGCGCTTCCCAGGCCGCGAAGTGGGCGGAGCGGGAGGGTTCGGCGGACAGGCCGGTGACGGTGGACCAGTAGATGCGCGCGTCGCGGATCGCGTCCAGGTCGAGCTCTTCGGGGTTGATGACGAGGTCGGGCGCCTTCGGGAAACGGTAGAAGTACAAGGGGAAGTTGTCCGGCGGGAAGATCTCGCAGAACGTGATCGGCGTCGGCAGCCCGTCCACCGGAGACACGAACCGGTCGTCGACGCCGAGCTCACCCAGCGTGCGGTGGATGAACGTTCCGAACGGGTCGTTCCCGGTGCGGCTGATGACAGCCGACTTCCGTCCGTGCCGTGCCGCCGCGACCGCCACGTTCGTCGCGCTCCCGCCGAGGAACTTCCCGAACGACGTCACGTCCTCGAGGTGCGTCCCGAGCTGCAACGGGTACAGGTCCACCCCGATCCGCCCGATCGTCAGTACGTCGTCCACCATCAGTCCACCTCATCCATCAGCACCGAGCCAACAACCCCCACGCAAGCACACCAGAGGTTCGCACTCGTCCCCGCGATCCTCCGTCCGTCCCCGGCCACGCCGGAGAACTGAAAGACCTTCATCGGAGGGAGTTTGCTATCTCGTGCAGGTGAGCGATGCTGACGCGTACGTCGACCACCGGGCCCTCGTCGGACGGGCGGTCCGGGAGGATGGTGTCCTGCTCCAGCACGTACCAACCGTCATAGCCCGACTGCTCCAGCGTGCTCACGATCGTCCGGATGTCGATGTCGCCACCGCCCAACGGACGGTACATCCCGTCCCGCACGGCGTCGGTGTACGTCACCTCCCCGCTCTGCACCCGGCGAGCCCACGAGGCGTCGACGTCCTTCAGGTGCGTGTGGCGGATGCGCGAGGTGTGCGCGACCGTCAGCGCGACCGGGTCGACGCCGCCGATCAGCAGGTGGCCGGTGTCGAGGGTGAGCCCGATGCTCGAGCCAGACAGCACCCGGTCCACGTCGGCAGCGTTCTCGACCATCGTGCCGACGTGCGGGTGGACGGTCGCAAGGATCCCGCGGGCGGCCGCCAGCGAGGCGAGCTTGTCGAGGTTGCCCAGGAGCGTGGCCCACCCGGATTCGTCGAGCACCGGGCGGTCGTCGTACCCGTTCTGGCCGGTCGCGGCCGCGAGTACGAGCGTCGTCGCGCCGGCGGCGACGAAACCCTCGAGAGCCGAAGCGACCTCAGGCCCAGGATCGTGCGACGGGTCGTGCAGGACGACCGGGATGAAGCCGCCGACGGCCCGAAGGCCCACGTCGGCAAGGGTTTTGGCCTTGTCCGCCGGGTCGTCCGGCAGGAACCCGTCCGGTCCGAACTCGGTCGCGGCCAGCCCGACGGCGCGCATCTCGGCAAGGACCGTCTCGGCGTCGTACTGGTAGCCCCACCCCGGGACCTCGCAGACTCCCCACGAGATCGGCGCGCCGGCGATCCGGTGCACAAGCTCAGTCATCAGACAGTCTCCTCAGCTCTCCTCAGCACAGAAAGACAACAACGTCAGGCGATCTCGTCCAGCGTGACCAGCCGGTTCTCGTGCCGCGACAGCTCACAAGCCTCCGCGATCCGGAAGGCGGCCAGCGCGTCCCGCACGGTGCACGGCACCTCGCGCGTTCCCGCGACCACCTCGGTGAACGCGGTCAGCTCGGCCACGTACGCCGGCTGGAAGCGGTCCATGAACGTCATGTGCGGCTGCCCGTCCGGAAACGCGACCCCGGGCTCGGCCGATCGCAGCGCAGTGTGCGAGTCGAGCCCGACGGCGATCGAGCCGAGGCTGCCGTGCAGCTCCATCCGTACGTCGTGGCCCGCGCCGTTGTACCGCGTCCCGCTGACGGCCACGAACGTGCTGTCGTCGAGCGTCAGCAGCGCGGCCGCGGAGTCGACGTCGCCGTACTCGCCGAAGAACGCCTCGCCGCGGTTCGCGCCGGCGGCGTACACGCTGACGACCTCGCGGCCAGTTACGTACCGGATGATGTCGAAGTCGTGGACCGTGCAGTCGCGGAAGAAGCCGCCGCTCTGCGGGATGTACGACTGATGCGGCGGGAACGCGTCGTTCGTGTTCGCCCGCACGTGGTGCACGAAGCCGAGCTCACCCGTCGCAACGGCTTCCCGCGCGGCCTGATAGCCGGCGTCGAACCGTCGTTGGAAGCCGATGTGTACCGGGACAGTCGAACCCTCGACCAGGGCCACCACTCGCGAAGTCTCCTCGAGGTCGAGCGCGACCGGCTTCTCGCAGAACGTCGGTACGCCGGCCGCCAGCCCTGCCTCGATCAGCCCGGCGTGCGCGGACGTCGCCGCCGCGATCACGAATCCGTCGACCCCGGAGTCGAGCAGCGCCGGCACGTCCGCGGCGTACTCCAGCCCCAGCTCCTTCGCGACCACCTCGGCCCGCCCGGGGTCCGCGTCGGCGACGACCACCTGATCCACCGCCGGCAAACCCTTCAGCGTCGCGGCGTGGAATGCGCCGATCCGCCCGACCCCGACCAACCCGATCCGCATCCGCGCTGCCTCTCTCGACCGTGAGCGCGCCACAGCATCGCGGCGCGCTGGTTGACCGTCAGCTTTCCCGGCGCCTGCGGGGGTGTCAATAGTTTGTTAACACATTCTCACGTCGGGACATACATACACTCACGTTGTAACATCCCGCCATGACCGCGGTCCCGATCCAGCTCGATCGCACCAGCCCGGTGCCGCTCTACCACCAACTGGCCGAGCAGCTGACCGCCGCCATCACGGACGGGCGGCTGCGGCCCGGCGACCCGTTCGAGAACGAGATCGGCATGTCGGACCGGCTCAGCCTGTCCCGGCCGACGGTCCGGAGGGCGATCTCCGAGCTGGTCAACCAGGGCCTGCTGGTACGCCGCCGCGGCATCGGCACCACCGTGGCGAACCAGATGGTGCATCGCCGGGCCGAGCTCACGAGCCTGTACGACGACCTCGAGCGCGAAGGGCGTACGCCGCGGACCGAGGTGATCTCGCTCGACTGTGAAGCACAGGACGATCGAGCCGCAGCCGTGCTGGAGCTGCCGCCGGGGACCCCGCTTGTGTCGATCGTCCGACTGCGGTACGCCGACGACGTACCGCTGGCCATCATGCGCAACTGGTTGCCCCCGGCACTCAACGACCTCACCCCAGAAGCCCTGACGAAAGACGGCCTCTACGCGGTCCTACGAGCTCGCGGTATCCGCCCCACGGTCGCCCGCCAACGCATAGGCGCCCGCAACGCCACTGCCGAAGAACGCCGTACCCTCCACATGTCCAAGGCCGAGCCCCTCGTCACCATGACCCGCTCCGCCTACGCCGCCGACGGCTCCCCCGTCGAGTACGGCAACCACTGCTACCGCGCCGACCAGTACTCAGTAGACGTAGTCGTCTCCGAACGCTGACCCGAGCTGGGTGACCGACCAGGCCACCCAGCTGCCTCGGCTGATCAGGCCTGGTTGGCGATCAGAGTGCGGACCAGACGCAGGCCTACGGAGAGGTGCGCGAGCTCCGGGCCCTCGGTTTCCACGATCTCCTCGAGCATGGTGGCGGCTCGGGCCAGGGCCGTCGCGTTTTGGTCCTGCCAGGCGATGACGCGCTCCTCCGGGTCGGCAGTCGCGTCGGTCGTGGCTAGGACCTGGCGAGTCAGCCGCGCGTGGACGGCGTGGAGGTCGTCCCGGAGGGCTGCGCGGGCCATCGTCTGCCAGCGGTCCGTGCGTGGCAGGCCGACGATGCGCTCCAGGAAGACGCCCAGCTGCAGGCGCTCGCCCAGGGCGAAGTGCACCTTCGCTACCTCGAGGATGTCGATGTCGTCACGGGACGCGGTCTCCACGATCCCCAGCCCGGCATAGGCCGGCGGCAGCACCGCGATCCGGGACGCGAAGTCCTCGGCGACACCCTTCCGGACCAGCGCCTCCCGACGCTGCTCGAACAACGCCAGCTCGCGACCCCGCAGTACCTCCGGAAGCGCCGTCGAGAGCTTCGCGATCCCAGGACCGAAGAACTCGATCAGCTCCGCGATGTCGACCGGTGGCCGCCGGTTCGACACCAGCCAGCGGGTCGCCCGCTCGACCAGCGTGCGCGTCTCCAGCCGCATCCCGGTCTGCGTCGCGGCGTCCACGATGTTGTCCAGCTCGGCGTTCCGCGCCAGCAGCTCTGGCTGCGCGAAGATCCGCGACGCCGCGAGGTTCGCGCGGACGACGTCCTCGACCGTCCCGCCGGTCTCCAGCGAGAGCCGGTGGAACGCCGTGATGCCGGACGTGTTCACGAACTCGTTCACGACCTGCGTGGTGATGATCTCCCGCCGCAACTGGTGGCTCTGCACCTGGTCCGGGAACCGCTCCTGGATCGCCTTCGGGAAGTACGAAGCGAGCTTGTGCTTCAGGAACGAGTCGTCCGGCAGCGTCGTCTTCAGCAGCTCGGCTTCCATCACGATCTTCGAGTACGCGATCAGCACCGACAGCTCCGGCGAGGTCAGCCCCCGGCCCTCGGCCTTGCGCCGCTTGAACTCGCTGACACTCGGCAGGAACTCCAGCTCGCGGTCGAGCAGGCGCTGCTTCTCTAGCCGCCGCACCCAGTCCTGGTGGACGTGCAGCAGCGCCGGCGCCTGCGCGGTCGCGTTCGCCAGCGCGATGTTCTGCCGGTAGTTGCTCTTCAGCACCAGCGCCCCGACCTCGTCGGTCATCGACGCGATGATGTCGTTGCGCTGCTTCTCGGTCAGGTCGCCGTCCGCGACCACCTTGTCGAGCAGGATCTTGATGTTGACCTCGTGGTCCGAGGTGTCCACCCCGGCCACGTTGTCGATGAAGTCGGTGTTGATCCGCCCACCGGCCGCGGCGTACTCGATCCGGCCGAGCTGGGTGAAGCCAAGGTTGCCGCCCTCACCGACCGCACGCGCGCGCAGTTCGCTGCCGTTGACCCGGATCGCGTCGTTCGCCTTGTCGCCGACATCGCCGTTCGACTCGCTCGTCGACTTCACGTAGGTGCCGATGCCGCCGTTCCAGAACAGGTCGACCGGCGCCTTGAGGATCGCGTTCATCAGCTCGGCCGGCGTCATCGTCGGCGTAGTGCTCTCGATGCCGAGCGCGGAACGGACCTCGGCCGAGATCGGGATCGCCTTGTCGGTCCGCGGGTAGATCCCGCCGCCGGCTGAGATCAGCGACGCGTCGTAGTCCGCCCACGACGACCGCGGCAGCTCGAACAGCCGCTTCCGCTCCACGAACGAGGTGGCGGCGTCCGGCTCCGGGTCCAGGAAGATGTGCCGGTGGTCGAAGGCGGCCACCAGCCGGATGTGCTCCGAGAGCAGCATCCCATTGCCGAACACGTCACCGGACATGTCACCCACGCCGACGACCGTGAAGTCCTCGCTCTGGCAGTCGTGGCCCATCTCCCGGAAGTGCCGCCGCACCGACTCCCACGCCCCACGCGCGGTGATGCCCATCGCCTTGTGGTCGTACCCGACCGAGCCACCGGACGCGAACGCGTCGCCGAGCCAGAAGCCGTACTCTTTCGCGACCCCGTTCGCGATATCGGAGAACGTCGCCGTCCCCTTGTCCGCCGCGACCACGAGATACGCATCGTCACCGTCGTACCGCACCACGTCACGCGGCGGCACGATCTCACCGGCGACGATGTTGTCGGTGATGTCCAGCAGCCCGGAGATGAACGTCTTGTACGACGCGATGCCCTCGGCCAGCCACGCGTCCCGGTCCACCGACGGGTCCGGCAGCTGCTTGGCGTAGAACCCGCCCTTCGCGCCGACCGGCACGATCACCGAGTTCTTCACCATCTGCGCCTTGACCAGCCCGAGCACCTCGGTCCGGAAGTCCTCCCGGCGGTCCGACCAGCGCAGCCCACCACGAGCGACCGCGCCGAACCGCAGGTGCACACCCTCGACCCGCGGCGAGTACACGAAGATCTCGTACGCCGGCCGCGGCTGCGGCAGGTCCGGGATCGCCTTCGGCTCGAGCTTGAGCGAGATGTACGACCGCGGCTGCCCGTCCGGACCCGGCTGGAAGTAGTTCGTCCGCAGCGTCGCCTTCATCACGGTCAGGTACGACCGCAGGATCCGGTCCTCGTCCAGGCTCTGCACGGTGTCGAGCGCGGCCAGGATCTCCTTCTCCAGCAGGTCGCACTGCGCGGTCCGGTCCGGGTCGTCGGCCGAGCCGCGGGCCGGGTCGAAGCTGGCCTCGAAGAGCTGGACCAGCAGACCGGCCACGTCGACGTGGTTGAGGAACGTGTTCTCGATGTAGTCCTGGCTGAACGGCGTCCCGCCCTGGCGGATGTAACGCTGGTACGCGCGCAGGATCGACACCTGCCGCCAGCTCAGGCTGCCCCGCAGTACCAGCGCGTTGAGCTTGTCGGACTCGGCTCGGCCCTCCCAGACCGCCCGGAACGTCTCGGAGAACAGGCGGCGCAGCTCCTCGCGCTCGTCGGTGTTCTCCGGCGCCTTCAGACCGAAGTCGTAGATGTACGCCATCGCGCCGTCCTCGCAGCGGATCTCGTACGGCCGCTCGTCGATCACCTCGACGCCCATCGACGACAGGTGCGGCAGCACCTGCGAGAGCGACAGCGGCGACCCGGTCCGGAAGACCTTGAACCGGCGCTCACCCTCCCACTCCTCGTCGAGCGGGCTGTAGAGCGACATGGCAAGCCCGTTCTCCGCCGGCAGGCTCTCGAGCACGTGGACGTCGTTGACCGCGACGCGCGCGTCGAAGTCCTCCTTGTACGCCTCGGGGAACGCCTGACCGTACCGGGCCGCCAACCTGGTCACCGCCACGTCGCCGCCTTGCGCGTGCAGGGCCGCGGCGAAGTCGTCCTGCCAGGCGCGGGTCGCCTCGATGACCTGCTGCTCGAGCAGGTCCGCGTCGTACTCACCGACGGTCTCGCCCTGCTTCATCCGGACGACGAAGTGCACGCGCGCGAGCACGGACTCGGTCACGTAGGCCGCGTAGGTCACCGACTCGGCGCCGATGGCGTCCTTGAGGATCTGCTGCATCTTCAGCCGGACCGCGGTCGTGTAGCGGTCGCGTGGCAGGTACACCAGGCAGGACAGGTACCGGTTGTAGACGTCACGCCGTACGAACAGCTTGACCGCGCGCCGCTCCTGCAGGTGCAGCACGGACTGCACGATCGGCAGCAGGTCCTCCACCGGAGCCTGCAGCAGCTCGTCGCGCGGGTACGTCTCCAGTACGTCGAGCAGGCCCTTGCCGCTGTGGCTGTTCGGGTCGAAGCCGGTCAGCCGGAACAGCTCCAGCGCCTTGCGCCGCAGCACAGGCACCTGCATGACGCTCTCGGTGTACGCCGTCGACGAGAGCAGACCGATGAACCGGCACTCGCGCACCGGCTCGCCCTGCTCGTCGAACTGCTTGATGCCGACGTAGTCGAGGTACGTCGACCGGTGCACGGTGGACCGGGAGTTGGCCTTGGTCAGGATGAGCAGCTTGCGCTCCTGCGCCTTCGCGCTCACCTCCGGCGGCAGCTTGCCCGAACCCGGCTTCGGGTCCGGCCGGAGGATGCCCAGCCCGGTCCCGGGTCGGCCGCGCAGGATGCCCTGCTCGCCCTCCATGGTGAAGTCGTACTCGCGGTAGCCGAGGAAGGTGAAGTGCTCGTCGGCGAGCCACTCCAGCAGCTCGCGGGCCTCCTCGACCTCGCTCTCGCCGACCGGGAGGTTGGCGGCGTCCAGGCTCGCGGCGATGGAGACGGCCTTCTCGTGCATCTTCGGCCAGTCCTCGACCGCCTCGCGGACGTCGTTGAGGACCTTCTGCAGCTCCTGCTCGAGGGTGCGGTGCTCGGCGACGTCGGGGATGCGCTCGACCTCGAGGTGCATCCAGCTCTCCCGGACCAGGTCGTGCCCATCGGCGGCCGCGCTGTCGTCCAGGACCTCCTGGAGGGTGCCGGCCATGTCGCGGCGGACCACGAACTGCGGGTGGATCAGCAGCTGGAGCTCGAGGTTGTGGTCGGTGATCGCCATCGAGGCGCTGTCGACCAGGAACGGCATGTCGTCGATGACGATCTCGATCACGGTCCGGCCGCCGGCCGACCAGCCGTGCTCCTGCAGGGTCGGGGTGAAGACATGCACCTTCGCCGTCCCCTGCGGACGGGACATCGCGGTCTTGTAGTGGTGCCGCGCGGCGCCCAGGCAGTCGCTCGGCTGACGCTCGGCGACGTCCTCGGCGGCCACGTGCCGGTAGTACTGCTCGAGGAACGTTTTCAGCTTGTCCGGGTCCACCGACTTGTCGTGCCCGTGAGTTCCCGCGGCCACCGCCTTGGCCAGCACATCGGCCTTCTGGACGTCCAGCTTGCTCTGCATTCCCCACCGTCTCCACACATGACGTCGGCGTCGCTCCCGCCGGACCGCACGACGTTGTGCGGTCACTCAGAGATTAGTCCACCTTTGTCACTGGTGTGGTGTCGGGACGGGGCTGTCACTAGGACGTGTGTGGTGGCTCCACGCCGTAGCGAGCAGGTGCTCGGTGCGGTGCCTCGGCGTGCTGGAGTGAAGGCCTCGATGTGGTTTCATCGTGGCCTTTGCTCCAGTGCGGCGAGGTGCCGTGCCGAGTGCCGCGCAGTAGGCGTGGAGCCATCACACACGTCCTTTATCGGTGAGGCGGAGAGCCAGGGCTGGGCAGGCGAGGACTGCGCGGCGTGCATCCGGTAGCTCACGGCCGGTGATTTCGCGGCCCCGGAGGACCGGGAAACCCCACTCGTCGAGGGTGATGTCGTCGGGCAGCAGGGTGGCGCAGAGGCCGTGCCCGTCGCAGCGGGTCCAGTCGATCTCCACCTTGTTCACCAGGCACCTCCAGGTAGCGGAAGGACGCCCAGAACCGGTCGGCCGCAGCCTCCAGCAGCGTGCCGCCGTACGTCGTCACCGAAGACGGCGAGCGCCGAGGCCAGGAACCGCGCCGTACCGTCGGGGTGGGCGCAGGCGCCTCGGCCGGAGACGAGCATGAGGTGCCGCTTGGCGTCCGACGGCTCCCCTCTGACGATCCGGGCGAAGTCGTGGGCGAGGGAAGGGAGACCAAAGACACACGGTCCGCACTGGCCGGCCGACTGACTCGCCAGCCATTCGGCAACCCGCTGAACCTCGCCGAGCGGGCAGGTGTCGGTGCCGAGCGCCAGGACGATGCCAGCGGACACCTCCGGTCGCTGGAGCGTCAGCCCGTCGGTCTGCGGCAGCCAGCGGCCGTGGTACCCACCGAGCAGGACCGGGCCGGGCTCCGCACCCGCGAACTGCAGCACGGTGTCCAGAGGTACGCCGGTCGGCGTCTCGATCACCCCTGGCCGCTGGACGGCGCCGTCGATCGTGAGCAGCTGCGTGCCCGGCTCGCTCGACAGCCCGGTGCTGCTGAACCCGCGGGACCCGAGCCGCGCGAGTACTGCGAGCTGCGCGAATGTCTCCACGTTCGACAGGAACGTCGGCCGCCGGTGGTACCCCTTGCGCGTCGGCAGCACCCGTCGTCCAGGTGGAACGGCAGGACCGCCCTCCAGCGCGCTGAGCACGGCCCGGGCCTCCCCTGCGACGAACCGGCCCGGGGTGTCGCTCACTTCGACCGCCAAGCGGTCGTCGCGTTCCATCAACGCTTCGCGCACCGAGGTGGCCGCGGCGGCGTCGTGGATGGCGAGCAGCACGTGCGGTGCTCCCAGTGCGTGAGCCAGACCGACCGCGCCATCCAGCACGAGGTGGGGCGACTGGGTAAGCAGCAGGCGGTCCTTGCGGCTCACCGGCTCGCTCTCCGAGCCGTTGACCACTATTGCTTCGATACCGCGGTTCGGGAGGTCCTTCAGCTTCAGTGCGACCGGGAAGGCGGCACCACCGCGTCCTCGGAGACCGACGGCTTCGGCCAGCTCGGTGTACTGCGCGCGGGTCAGGCTGGGCGGCGCTCCGTGGATCCAGAGGTGACGCTGGCGGTCCAGGCGGCCCTGGTCGAGGCCGGCGAGCACTCTGGCCTCACCGATCACCCTGGTGGCTTCGATGGTTCTCACTGGGTCCTCCAAGCGGGCGCGGCGTTCAGGCGGTACGCGCCGGCGGCTCCGACGGCGGTCAGACAGGCGACGGTGATGGCGAGCATCCACGGCGTACTGCGGTCGGTGCCGGCGAGCAGAGCGTGTCCGATGGACAGGAGCCAGCCGACCGACGCCGCGATGTGCAGCTTGCGCCAGTACTTGGTGAAGGTCTCAAAGCTGGCCAGACGGCCGCGGGCTGCGCCGACCACTGCTGCTAGTACAAGGCTGTAGAGGGCGAGTGCACCGAGGGCCATGGCGAAGGGCCTATAGCCAGAACTGAACGGCCAAGCCAGGACCGAGAGACCGATGTTGACGTAGCTGTCCGAGATCACCGCGACCAGGTGGGTGGCCAGGAGGATCAAGCCGGTGACTGCGGCCGAGCGGTGGACGTACTGCAGCCAGAAGCGAGTCTCCGGCCGCCGGATACGCGACATGACCATGCCCAGGGCTGCTGAGACCGTGAACATGATCATCGTGACCACGCCGGCGGCGCGGGCCAGGTACCACAGCGTCATCAGGCGGCCCTGCTTGCTGCTGGCCAGCCGGACAACTCGGTGATCTCGCCGTCGTCGGCGATCAGCCGGGCCGGGTGACCAGCCAGCTTCAGCCGGCCGAGCGCAGCCTCGCCGGTCGCGACCAGCGCAGTACTGAAGGTGTTGGCGCGTACTGCGGTGGGCGCCCAGACGGAGGCGGTGCGGTACGGGCCTTCGGCCGGGCGGCCGGTGCGCGGGTCGATCACGTGGTGCGCGTAGCCGGTCGGGGTCTGCCAGCGCCGTACCGTCCGCGTCGAGGTGGTCAGGCCGCCGTGGGCGAGCGTCACCTTCACACCCGGTTCGCCGGCGCGCTCCGCGACCGTGATGACCCACGGCTCGGCCGGTTGGCCGGCAGCGCGGAGGTCTCCGCCGATCTCGACGAGTACTGCGCAGCCGTAGCGCTTGCTGATCACGTTGGCGGCGCGGTCCGCCGTCCAGGCCTTAGCAGTGGCGCCCAGGTCGAGGGCAGCGTGCTCGGGTACGCCGAGGAGCGCCAGCTTCCGGTTGAGCCGTACCTGCTGCCAGCCGGCGACCGGCTTCGGCTCAGCCGGTGGTTGCGGGAAGCGGCGCCGTACCTCTTCGATGTCCGCGTCGTAGCCGGCGGCGATCACCGCCGAGCCCACGGTCGGGTCGACCGCTCCGCCACTCATCTGTGCGGCGACGAGGCTGACGTCGACGAGGTCGACGAGCAGGCGGGAGACCGGGATCAGCGCGCCGGGGCGAGCGTTCACCCGGGACAGCTCGGAGTCCGGACGGAAGCGGCTGGCGGCCTTGTCGACGCGGTCCATCAGCGCCTCGAGCTCGGCGCATGCTGCTCCCAGTACGGCGGGGTCGTCGACGGTCAACCGGACGGTGCAGCTCCAGGCGGACCAGGTCCGGGAGGCACTCATGACCCGTTGCTCCCGCCTTGCGAGCTCGAGCCGGAGTCCGCCGTACCCAAGCCGCTCGAGTCGTCGTCGGAGCTGGAGCTGGAGCTGCTGGACCCGTTGTCGTCCGAGCTGGTCGACGTTGCCGTCGTACCGGAGCTCGAGTGCTTGGACGCGACCGCGACCGAGATGCCGGTGGCGCCGAGGCCGAGGACCGCGGTCGCGATCGCGATCGCGGCGGCCGACGCGCGCCGCAACCAGCTCCGCCGATGTGACTGGGATGCCTGTGGGGTGATCATGCAATCACCCTCGCCCGAGCCCTCTAAGCCCCACTCCAAGAGAAGATCAAGCGACCGTCAAGTCTTCCTGAAAGCTCTCTGAGAACAGTGGACGGGGTGTTCAGCTTTGACCGCTGACCTCGGGTGGGCAGTCGTTGTCGCAGTGCGCGGTGATGGTTTCGACGATCTCGTCGGAGACCTCGCCGAGGACGGCCAGCCGGTCGGGGCCGAAGACGTCCACGAAGAACTCGCGGACCCGGGCCGCGTGCGCCGGAGCGCATTCCTTGATCGCGGCCATACCCTCCTCGGTGATCGCGATCTCGGGGTAGCGGGCCTCGCAGGACTCCTTGCGGATCAGGCCGCGCTTCTCCATCCGGCTGAGGTGGTGCGACAGCCGGCTCTTCTCCCACTGCGTCGCGCGACTCAGCTCGAAGGCGCGCATCCGGCCGGACTGCGACTCGGACAGGTTGACCAGGATCTCGAAGTCCGACTTGGACAGGCCGAACTCCCGCTGGAGGTGCCGCTCGAGATGCGTCTCCAGGGTCCGGTTCATCAGCAGATAGCTGCGCCACGCCTTCTGCTCGTCGTCGTCGAGCCACGGTTCCTTGCTCACGAGACCCATCCTACCGGGTCGGGTTGACACATCAACCCGACGGAGTACTCTCGGACGAGTTGACACATCAACTCAATCTCTTCCGGGAGTTCTGTTATGAGTGAGAAGAAGCTGATCGCCGTCGTCGGTGCGACCGGGGCGCAGGGTGGCGGCCTGGTCCGCGCGATCCTGGCCGATCGGTCCGGCGAGTTCGCCGTCCGGGCGCTGACCCGGAACGCGAACTCGGCCAAGGCCAAGGAGCTGGCCGCGGCCGGCGCCGAGGTGGTCACGGCCGACCTCGACGACGAGGCCAGCGTGCGAGCCGCGTTCGACGGCGTGTACGGCGCGTTCGTCGTGACGGACTACTGGGTCAAGCGGACACCCGAGGAGGAGGCCGCCCGGACCCGCGCCGAGATGGAGCTGGCGCAGGCCGACATCGCCGCGCAGGCCGCCCGCGACGCCGGGGTGAAGCACGTGATCTGGTCGACGCTCGAGGACACCCGGCAGTTCTTCGGCGAGCGCGACGACGTACCGAGCCTGGACGACGGGCGCTACAAGGTCCCGCACTTCGACGCGAAGGGCGAGGCGGACGAGCTGTTCACGAAGTACGGCGTACCGACGACGTTCCTGCGGACCACATTCTACTTCGACGCGTTCCTGAACGCGATGGGCCCGACCCGCGGCGCCGACGGCAAGCTGACGATCTCGATGCCGATGGCCGACAAGCCCTTGTCCGGCGTCGCCTCCGAGGACATCGGCCGCACCGCCCTGGAGATCTTCAAGCACCCCGACCTGATCGGCGAAACCGTCAGCATCGCCGGCGACCACCTGACCGGCGACGAGTACGCCGCCGCCCTCACCGAAGCCCTCGGCGAGCCCGTCACCTACCAACCCCCCACCTGGGACGAGTTCCGCACCTACGGCTTCCCCACCGCCGTCGAAATGGCCAACATGTTCCAGTACTACGCCGAAAACAACGCCCGCTTCACCGGCGACCGCGACCTGGCCAAGGTCCGCGAGCTGCACCCGAACCTGCAGTCGTTCGCAACGTGGCTCGGTGAGCACACGGAGGAGCTGAAAGCCGCACAAAAGTAGGGCTTCCAGCTGCACCCGGCGGGCGGCCTGAGCACCGAGATCGCCACTGCTAGTAGGCGACGGTGAATCGCCGTTGAGTGTGAGTTGGCAGCTCGGCCTCGTCGATCACTGCGACTGCGAGGTCTTCGAAGGAGATGCGGCTCTGGCCGTTCGAGTCGGTGAGCAGTTGGTCCCCACCGAGCCGGAAGCGGCCTGTGCGTTCGCCGGGGTAGGCATACTCCGGCGGGCTGAGATAGGTCCAGAGCCGGTTGGAGACGCGATAGGTGTTCAGCGCGGCCCGGTGTCCCTCGACCGCGACCATATAGTCGCCCGGCAGTCCGATCTTCTCCAGATCAGCACGCATCTGCTGGGCCTGGTCGGCCATGACCACGCCAGGGCTGATCTCCACGGTTCCGCCGATGACGATGAGCCGGATCGATGGATGTTGCTCGAGTCCTTTCAGCAGCGTGGTCGCCACCCGGGCGAAGGTCGACGGGTCGTCG